>CAJTYS010000052.1 GCA_910583765.1 uncultured Eubacteriales bacterium
TGACCGGCATCACCAGGGTCAGCAGGGAATCCATTTTTTCCGACCTCAATAACCTTGAAGTGGTGACCACCACTTCAGACAAATACGCCGATTGCTTCGGCTTCACGGAGGAAGAAGTCTTCGCCGCATTGGACGAGCAAGGCATGCCGGACAAAAAGGACGAAGTGAAGACCTGGTACGATGGTTTCACCTTCGGAGACAAGACCGACATCTACAACCCTTGGTCCATCATCAATTATCTGGATAAAAGAAAAGAGGGGACCTATTGGGCCAATTCCAGCTCCAACAGCTTGGCGGGCAAACTGCTCCGGGAAGGCAGCAAAACGGTGAAGCTGCAATTCCAGCGGTTGTTGGAAGGCGGGACTATCATCACGGGGTTGGACGAACAGATCGTGTACGGCGAACTGAGGGGGAATGAGTCCGCCATTTGGAGTTTGCTGCTGGCCAGCGGGTATTTGAAGGTGGTCCGCAAGGAGGAAGGGGCCGGAGGAGATGAATGGGACGGCCCTGAATACGAATTGACCCTGACCAACCTGGAAACGAGGCGCATGTTCCGCTCCATGGTGCGGGGCTGGTTCAAGAAGGATTCTGCCAACTACAACGATTTCATCCAGGCGTTCCTTTCCGATGATCTGGAGGCCATGAACGAATACATGAACGATGTGGCCCTGGCCACTTTCAGCTATTTCGACACGGGGAAAAAGCCTTCAAAATCAGAACCTGAAAAATTTTATCATGGTTTCGTTCTTGGTCTAATGGTGGAACTTTCAGGCAAGTATGCGCTGACCTCCAATCGGGAGAGCGGCTTCGGTCGGTATGACGTGATGCTGGAACCATTGAATCAAGAGGGCGACGCTATGATTTTGGAGTTCAAGGTCTTTCAGCCTAGAAAAGAAAAAGACTTGGAGGAAACGGCTGCCGCGGCCCTTGCCCAGATCGAAGAAAAGCGATACGCCGCTGCTCTGGAGGCCAAAGGGATCCCAGCAACGAAGATTCGCAAGTATGGATTTGCCTTTGAAGGTCAGAACGTATTGATCCGAAAACAGGGATGAAAAGAACCGGAGAAGCTTTGAAAGCGGACCACTTGATTTTTCTATCGCCATTGGATAAAATATAATCAATTGGTCAAAAAATGACTGTAAAAAACGATTTGAAATTTCCACGTAAAATGGGACAATAAAAAATTGGAGGAAGGAACAATGAGAAAAAATTTTGGAACAAACCCGTGGTTTTACCCGCTTCCCGTGCTGATCGTGGGCACGTATGACGAGGATGGAAAGGCAGATGCCATGAACGCCGCATGGGGCGGTCTCTACGAGTCCAACATGGTAGAGCTGTGCCTGAGCGAGAGCCACAAGACCACTAAGAACATCAAAGCGAAAGGTGCGTTCACCATCAGCTTCGCGGATGCTGATCATGTGGCGGCCTGCGATTATGTGGGGATCGTCTCTGCCAACGATACGCCGGACAAGATGGAAAAGGCTGGATTTACCACAGAAAAAAGCCAGTTCGTGGATGCTCCTATCATTTGTGAACTGCCTATGACTCTGGAATGCAAGCTTGCCAAAGTAACGGAAGACGGCAACATCATCGGCGAGATCGTCAATATCAACGCAGACGAGCGCATCCTGGGCGAAGACGGCATGATCGATGCGGCAAAGCTGCGGGCCATTTCCTATGATCCAGTGCATAAGGATTATTTGGTGCTGGGAGAAAAGGTGGGCAATGCCTTTGAGGATGGCAACGCTTTAAAATAGGATTAGATTGAGTATGAAAATTTCAATAGAATAGAGCCGGGCTGTGACTTGCCTGGGAAGTTGGAAATAAGCCGAGGATCGTATCGCAGGATAGATTCTCGGCTTTATTTTATGGCGTAGCCTTGACGGACATCAAAACAAATGCCAAATACAGAGTTCCCACGTCTAGAACCTGCTCATCAATGAATGGCGGCCCCTACCCAATGGAAGGGAAAAATCACACATCGATATTTTAGCTATCGTTATAAGGGGATGCTACTATAGTTCTATCTATTTTTTCTTCAGTTCTAAAGATTCAAAAAAATTAAACATTTGGTATAATAGTAAAACTTCAATTTGGTTGGTATACTAGATTCATAAATAATTCATCCTGGCGGCCAGACAGAATAGCGAGAAAGGAGACTTTTATGTATGATAATAAACAGGCATATGAACATACCCGTTATTTTGCGGAAGAATGTGGCATGAGAATAGCAGGCAAAGAGGCTGTAATAAAAGCTTCTGATTATATTGTGAAGAAATTTGAAAGCTATGGCGTTGATGTTGAGCTCCACGAATTCAAGCTGCCTCTCTACCATATCAAAAATTCTCAGGTAAGAGCGAAGGTAGACGGTAAATGGATGGAATTGAAGCATACGCATGCTATTTTTTCAAAAGAGACTCCTAAGGAGGGAATCACGTATCCCCTAGTCTATATTGAAGGCGGCTCCGTGGCTAATATCAAAGCAAAAGATGTAAAGGGAAAGGCAGTCTTGATTTGCAGGGACTCTTATGTAGAATATCCGGATTTGAATATGTACAAGCGGCTTTATGAATATGGTGTCAAGGCTGTGTTTTATACATCATCAGATGGGCATAAGGCAATCCCGTTTGTATATGCCAACTACTCGTATATGGACGAACCTTATACGATTCCTACTGCGATTTTAAGTTATGAGGACGCAAAAGAATTGGCAAAAAGAGAGGATGTAGAAATTTTCTATACATGCCAGTTTGATATTGAAGAAACAACCACAAGGAATACCATAGGTATCATAGAAGGGACAAATCCAGAATTAGGGAACATTCTGGTATGCGCTCATTTAGACTCTGCGGAAAGCAGCGTTGGCGCTTCTGATGATGCTGGCGGCGTAGGATGCGTCATGGAAATGGCTCGCCATTATGGTGAGTTGAAGAAAAAGGGCATTCTTCCTAAACGGACCATACGTTTTATCGCATGGTCAGGGCATGAATGTGGATTATATGGAAGCAGGAACTTTATTCTGGACTATCCAGAAGTAGTGGATAACATGAAGTTCGTATTTAACTACGATATCCTGGGAAACGCGCTCAGCTCACCTCTTATCTGGGCTGGCTGCAATGAAGAGGTAGAAAAAGAGATCACAAAGGTCGTTAAGGATCTCAGCCTCGATTGGAATGTGGATATTGGCCCATGGATCGTTGACACCATTAGTTTTGGCTTCAAGCAGATTCCTCACCTGACATTGACATCAGGGTTTTATGCCATTAACCATACTCCGTTTGATAATATGGATTATATCTCCCAAGAGGCGTTTGTTACTCCGCTGCGTTTCTCAGAAGCCATGCTGGAATGGCTCGCTAACGCGGATCATATTTCACAGGGATACCCGGCAGCATTATATGAGGATATCAAATCTTATGGCAAAATGTATGGATGGGGGTTTTTTGAAGACTGATCCATCTATTGTTATAAAATAGGAAAACATTAACAAACAATTTCAGATCATGAGCATTAGATATTATCAAAATATAAAGATAATATCTAATGTTTCTTTGGCGTTAAAAAGGCACCTATAATACCAATAGGATCAAAGGCTGTCAAGCAATAAACAGCAGGGAGGAACGCGAATATGACTAACTTAAAAAGCAATGAAATCCAGATCATCAGTGATATTTTACTGGATTTATATAGTATCAGGAATTTGAGAAAACTAAAAGAATGTTTTCTGGCGAGCATTAAAACCCTGGTGCCATATGACCAAAGTTCCTTTCAAACCTTACAACTGGGCAATAAAGATATGCTGGTAAATGATGCTGTATTTGCCAACGTAGATGAAAAGATGAGGTATCTTTTTGACGACATCAATTCAGAAAACGATTATCTTAAAAATCTATTTCATTACAAATCCTCGATTATATATGTAGAGACTGATATTTTATCACACCATGTAAGGAAAAACGCCGCATTTTATAAAGCATTCATGGAACCGCAGGGGCTGATTTATTCTGCTGGAATCATTTTGATCAAAGATGGGAACGACTTAGGAGTCGTTAGTCTGTTCAGGGGCGAGTACTGGGGGGATTTTAATGAAAAAGAAGTTTTCATATTGGACTTGCTGAAATCCCATTTAGCTAACATGGTGATGAATCGCGTATTGGCGAAGCCAGAGCTTGAATCTGTAGATAATGATAAATTGACTGCCAGGGAAAGAGAAATCACAGAACTGATCCTGAAAGGTTATACGAATGAAGAAATCGCGAACATGCTGTACATCAGCATTTCTACTACGAAGAAACATGTCTACAACATTTTTAATAAATACGGAGTGAACAGCCGAATGGCATTGATTAAAATGCTGCATTCCCAATAGAACTAAAGTAGCATGAAATAAAAAATAGTTCTAACTTTCTGACAATGATTCAGCCTTGGGGACAATAGGATTATGAGGATATAGAAGATATACTTTTTATGATGGAAAGTATATCTTTTTCGATTCATTGTACAGAAGGGAGAATCATTATGGAAAACAATACTACAGTCAACCGCATTGATGAAAAGCTTCCATTTAGAGTAAAGATCGCCTACGGCTTATCAGGATATTCAAGCTTTATTACATGGACGATTTTTAGCCTGTATGGGTTGTATTTCTTTACAGATGTGGTGGGGATATCTGCCGCTTTCGCGGGTTCCATGATATCACTAGGCACATTATGGGATGCCGTGACTGATCCGGTCATAGGATCTATATCGGATAATATCAAAAGCGAGAAGGGCAGGCGGAGGCCGTTGATCATTGGTGTAGCGATTCCTTTTGCGCTGATTAGCATTTTGCTTTTTACGAATTTCGCGTTTGATGAAACGGTTTCCAAAGTGTATTTTGTCATCATTATTTTATGCTATTATACGGCACAGACCGTATTGGATATCGCATGTTCTGCCTTGGGCTCAGAAATGACTTTGGATTATGATGAACGTTCGAGCCTTGCTACATATAAAAACTTTTTCTGTATGCTGGTAGTTGTGATTGTAAGTCCGACTTTAATGCTTACATCATTTTTTGGGAGTTTCTTTGAAAATGCTGACTTTGGATGGAGTTGCACATTGGCGCTTTATATGATCGTTGCGCTAGCATGCATATTTACGATTTGGAAAACAACAAAGGGATATGAGCGGCATAGAGAAAATACCGAGAACATCCGACTGAAAGACTTTGCGGAAGTGTTGAAAAACAAGGCTATTAGGATGGTGATGGCCATGTTTGCGCTGGGTGTATTCGGAAACACGATCAACCTTTCGCTCCAAGTGTATTACTTTGGATACTACGTAGAAATGAACGACGCGCAAATCGCTAGCGTCACAATGGCATCCGGCATCATCGCCTGCGTTGCGGCTTTCGGGGTGGACTGGCTATGCCAAAGAGTTTCTAAAAAAGCTGCCTGGCTGATCGCTGTTGGATTGGAGGCTGCTGCCATGATTTTATTTATCGGGTTTTTGATACAGCCTGGTGGAATCGGGATGGTATATGTATGCTTTATTCTGATGCAGTTAGGGGTATGCGCTATTTATCAGGTCCCTTGGAGCATGATCCCCGATTGTGTAGATGTGAACGAACTTGTTTCAAAGAAAAGGATTGATGGACTTATATTTGGGCTTGTCGCCCTTCTGCAGAAAGTTTCCGGAGCAATTGCTATCGCAGTTGTGGGAGTGGCGCTTACGGCAATCGGGTATGTGGCTGATGGCGTACAAAGCGTTGAAACGCTGCAATCTTTGAAATATTTATATGCCTTTGGATGTGGCGGCATTTTTTTGGTATCCATTCTTTTTGCGATCAAATACCCGCTTTCCAAAAAGCAGCATGAAGAGGTTTTGAGAGCCATCCATATAAGAGAAAAGGGAGAAGAAATTGACATGAGCAAATTTCAGAATTTGGTATAAAGAAAGACGTGTCAAAGAGAGTCAAAATCAAGAAGTAGGGAAAGGCGTCCATGAATATCGGGTAAAAACATAATAAAATAAGCGAGGCTTCTCTAGTAGGAGCCTCGCTCTGTTTTTGGCAATCGTAAAACTACAAACAAATGGCCTATAGGCATTAGTTTAAAAATTTGGAAGCACACCGCTGGACTTTGTCATACAGGCTGGGAAGCTGCGAGTTGCTCCACTTCTGCTACGGTAAGACCTGCGTATTCGGCGATTTCCTTAATAGTGAGTTTTCCCTTTTCCAGCATCCGAATAGCCGCTTCTCTTTGTGTTTCATTCCGAGCTTCATTTCTGATTTTCCGCGAAGTCGTATCAATTAACGGTCCAACCATCATGTCACCTACGCCTTTCTGCACGTTTTCATATTTTCGTGCGATTTCTTTGATCACGTCACCGGAAAGCTCAATGATCGTTCGCTTGTCAAACGCCCCCAGCGCTCCCTGACGTTCCAGCTTGTCAAGCCGGTCCAAGATAATCCGGTACTCCGCCTTCAGTTTCTCCAATTTCTCTTTATCACTATTATACACCGAAAGGTTTTTCTCATGTGAAAAAATATGAAAGGGTATCAAAAACAACAGATGTTTTTCAAAAATTTCGTCCAACGTATAAGCCTGGGTTTTCATGATTGGCACGTCATATCGTACCGTCCCGCCTGGCGTGACGATCACGTATTTCATTTTGTCCGGCGTCTTATCGTGGGATCGAAGATACAGCACCGCCGTGTTAGGGAAGGTCACGGTCAAGGTTTCTTCCGTGATCCTGTTATGTCATAGACACAAGAACAAACGTTGTTTCCACCCACTTGCCTTTCCCGACAACATCAGATAAAATAAATTCAAATCTAGATTTACTAAATCGTGATTTGAATCATCATAGGACAGGGCCACATTCATCAACAGGGACTAGAAAGGAGCAATCAACAAATGAAAGTGATCAGCAAACAAAGAAACAGCAGAATGTGCTTCATCTGCGGCATGGATAACCCCATCGGCCTCAAGGCCCAGTTTTACAACATGGAAGACGGCAGTGTCAAAACCATGTTCCAATACAAGGAAGAGTACCAGAGCTTTCCCCAGCGAGTTCATGGCGGGCTGACCGCTACCATGCTGGACGAGCTGGGACTGCGGGCTTTATGGGCGAAACATGGCGAGGATGCTTTTGGCGTCACCATGTCCATGGAGGTAAAGTACAGAAAACCTGTACCCTATGACCAGGATCTGATCGGTGCTGGCATAGTGGAAAAGGAAACTTCTAAATTCGCTACCATGAAAACGGAGATCCGAGACAAATCAGGGGTGCTGCTTGCCAATGCCAAGGTGGTCTACATCAAATTTGAACCAGAGCAGATCGCGCAAGGTGTGGATCCTCATGAAGAAATGTGTTACTTGATCGAAGATCAGGTAACAGAAATAGAATAAAGCGGCATTTTTCATGCCGCTCGCAAGGATCGATCTTTGTTTTATTTCAGCATGGAACTGAGAAATTCCTGGAGACGTTCGCTCTTGGGATGCTGGAAAATGTCCTCCGGAGTGCCCTGCTCCACGATTTTTCCCTGATCCATGAAAATCACTCGATCCGCCACTTCCCTGGCGAATCCCATCTCGTGAGTCACCACCACCATGGTGATGTGCTCGTCTGCCAGCTTTTTCATAACGCTGAGAACTTCTCCTGTGATCTCTGGGTCCAGCGCGGAAGTGGGCTCGTCAAAGAGCATGATCTGCGGATTCATGGCCAGCCCCCGGGCAATGGCGATTCTCTGCTTTTGTCCGCCGGAAAGCTGCGCGGTATAAACATCCGCCTTTGAAGCTAGCCCCACCAGCTCCAACAGCTCGCGGCCCCGAGCCTCGGCCTTTTCCTTGTCCTCCTTTTTCACCTTGATAGGCGCGTAACAAATGTTTTTCAGGCAAGTCATGTGCGGGAACAGATTGAAATGCTGAAACACCATGCCGGTTTCCGCGCAGATGCGCCGCAGTTCTTTGTCAGGAATATATTGGGCCTTGCCGCCAGCCGGCGTTTCCACGAAGGTTTCTCCATTGAGGGTGATGCTGCCAGAGGTGATCCGGTTCAGGCAGTTGATGCACCGCAGCAGGGTGCTTTTTCCAGATCCAGATGGCCCGATGATGGCCACGGTTTCACCTTGTTCCATGGAAAAATTCACATGATCCAGTGCCCGACAGTTGGCAAAATCCTTGACGATTTCTTTCATTTCTAAAACAAATGCCATGTTACCATTCCTCCTTTGCGTCATACTTGGAAAAATATTTTTCCAGATAATTGGAGAGCAAGGTCAGCAGGAAGGTAAAAATCAGATAAATGATCGCTGCCAGCAAATAGGACATGGCGTTCACATCCCGATTCAATGCGGAGGTGGCTACTTTCATCAGTTCTGAAACTCCCATGACAGAAACCAGAGCCGTGTCCTTGATTAGGACAATGGCTTCGTTGGAAACTGGCGGCAGCACGCATTTCATGGTCTGCGGCAGGATGATGCCAAAAGTGGTCTGACTCCGAGAAAGCCCCAGAGAATGAGCCGCTTCGTACTGTCCCTTGTCGATGCTGTTGATGCCGCCTCTGTAGATTTCCGCGAAATAAGCGGCGTAGTTCAGCACAAAGGTGATGGTCGCCGTTGTAAAAACTGAAAAACGAATGCCTAAGCCGATTGGCAGGAAAAAGTAAAAAAAGAACAGCTGCAGCAGCAGCGGCGTGCCTCGAAAAATCCATATGTAAGTTTTGCAGATGAACCGCAGGAGGCGGAACCTGCTGTTTCCGCCTAAGGCAAAAGGAAGCCCCAGTGGAAGGGACAGCAGCAGGGTCACGACAAATAGTTTTAATGTGTACCAGGCTCCGGTAAGGAGCGAAGGCATCAGGACCCCGACATATGCCAGGGTTTCCTGAAAGCCTGTGATAAAATCGCTCATGAAAACAGTTCCTCCAAATGCAGCGTCTACATTTACTCTTCGTCCAAAGTTTCAAAAATCACAATATTTTTTCCAAACCATTTGTTGCTGACCTTCTCTGCTTCACCATTGTCAATGGTAGCTTTGATCGCTTCGTTCACTTTCTGGGTCAGCGCTTTGTCTTCTGGGCGGAAGCCAATGACATAAAAGTCGTTTCCAAAGTCAAATTCGCAGACATTCATTTTTTCTTTCATCTTGGAATTTTTGTATTCGCCCAGGACCTGGTCAACAACAATGCAGTCCACTCTGCCAGCCTGCATGTCCATGATGGCCTGATCATAAGTTTTGTATTCTGTGACCTTATCTTTGAATGTGTCGTAAGCTTCGTTTTTAGCCATGGTTTCCAATGCGGCGGAGTCCACCTGCGTGCCTACATTGTAATTAGCCAAATCTTCGGCTTTTGCGACTTTCACATCTTTTTTCAGGGTCATGACGATGATCTTGTTGTTGAGATATTTGTTGCTCAGAGACATTTTTTCCAATCGTTCCGGTGTGATGGACATGCCGTTCCATACGCAGTCGATGTTCTTGGAAGTCAGTTCCATTTCCTTGGAATCCCAGTTGATTGGTTGGAATTTTGCGTTTACGCCTAGTTCTTTGCATACGGCATTGGCCAGGTCAATGTCAAATCCCACTAGGTTATCCTGTTCATCCCGGAAGCCCATTGGCGCGAATGTGTCGTCCAAACCAATGACCAGTTCGCCTTTGTCCTGCACGTAGTTCCAGGAAGTGTCCTCCCCTTCGCTGTCTTTGCTCCCGCCACAGCCAGTCAGAGCAAGGCAGCCGGTCATCAGGACCAGCACAGTGATCAGCAGCAATAATTTCTTTTTCATGATATGTTTCCTCCATTGTGTAAGTAGAATCAATAAAGCAGCATGTGGTTCACCCTGTTCAGATGACACGTTATTAGGATAAAGCGATGCCGCATTAAAGATAGTATCATAAAAAGAATGCTTTGACAATGGGATTTTCAAGTTCTGGCAGGACAATTTCCATTGTTGAAAAAGTGGGAATTTTGTCTACGAATATTGTAAAACAAAGGGATCGCAGCAGTGCGTTAAAAGCTTGTTTTTCTTTCTCTAATTCTCTGCGTCCTGTTCTTCTTCATCAAGGATGCTATCAATGGTTTTTAGCAAATCCAGAGCAGAGCGAAAAGCAAGGGTCCTGTTTTTTTCCAAATGGGTGACAAACCCTTGCCAAGAGTCGTGCTGCCTGTGATGAACGCGGATCACAAAACTTCCCAACTCTTTATGTCTTTCCAATGACTGCTTGCGATTTGGCATTTTTTCGTTCCTCCCAGTGTTTTTCTTAGAAAGTTCGAGGCTTTTGTAGAGTTCGTGAAGGTATGCTTTCGTGGACTTTGGAAATCGCAAATAGTTTTGAAAGATGTTGACAAATTTCAAAAAAATAACTACTATATCAGGTAGAAACGACAAGAAATCGCCTTGTTTAAAACCGATTTTTTGTCAGCCCGGAAAGTTCGCCAAAGTATACTTTGACGGACTTTTTTACATTTATTTCCTGAAAATATTTTGCGTATTCAAGATGTAGGTTTCAGATGCCCCATCTGCCAGAACGCCTGCGACGGCATCAACTAGCTCTTGTATATCTTGGAAAAAACAAAGCTCTCGAAAAAGGCTCCCGACATGGCGCCCCTTTCCAAGGTTTCAGGACTGCCCCATTTTAACAGATAAGCGGCGAGGCCAGTGTCGAGAAAGTGCATCAGTGGCATTTTTACCACTCGTTTTAAGACATTGTTGTAGTAAGGCTGAACCAAAGCGATGATGTGGGAGGAAACCAAAATGGACAGCCATTTTTTCGCAGTCGGCGCGCTTTCTCATTCCGCTTACTCCACATAACGCACTCGTTCTTCATCAAAAAAACCTCGTGCCTCTGGTGCCTGATCTGGCACGCCGATGGCTACAATGGCATAAGGAACGCTACGGATCTGAAACATTTCCTGGACTTTCTTCACTCGCTCATCCAAAGGATACAACCCGCACCAGCACGTCCCATATCCCAGTTCTAGGGCTTGAAGCAGGATGTTTTCCGTTGCCGCCCCGCAATCCTGGGGCCAAAAACCGCCATAGACTCCTGGCTGCAGGTCTGGTCTTCCACAGACCAGGATCGCCGCCGAGGCAGTTCTGAACATGCGGGCGTAAGGGTGGATATCGACCAACTCTTTGATCTTGCCTTGGTTTTCTATTACTAAGAACTCCCATGGCCGGGTGTTTCCAGAGCTGGGGGCCATCATGGCCGCCTCCAGCATGACCGTGATGTCTTTGCGGGGGATCTGGATTCCTTCTTTGTATCTTCGAATGCTCCTCCGAGCTCTGATCGCTTCTGTTACGTTCATTGTTTCCTCCATGATCGATTGATGAGAATCATTATATCGGATTTTTTCTGCTAAAACAAGGACAACTTAGAGAGGTGCGCTGCAGCTTCAATCCGGTGTGCACCGAGCGGTGTTGTATTGGGACATATCTTGACAGAAGAATGATATTGACAATGAAGCGAATAAGTTATAAAATTCCTGCAATCATACAAATGAAACCAGTACTCATCAAACCAGTGATCAACGGTGTCAACAAGTGGTGAAATGAAAATTTTGATATGGGAGGCAAAGCTTTGGATGTCAGAAATTTAATTGGTGAAACAACTGAATATGATAGAAAAGAAGCTCTAGAAATCAGAAAACCAAAGAGTTGGTGCAAGAGTGTCAGTGCTTTTGCCAATGGAATGGGTGGGACTCTGATTTTTGGTATCACAGATGCGAACGAAATCAAAGGTTTGCGTGACGCAGAAGGAGACTCTGAGAAAATCAGCGAACAAATCAAAATCCGGCTGAATCCGATCCCTAACTTCCGTTTGCGTTTTGAAGAACCAGAACCTGGGAAAAAATTAGTGGTATTGGATGTTTATTCGGGTGAACAGACGCCATATTACTATGATGCGGATGGTGTGCTGCAAGCTTTTATTCGTATAGGAAATCAGAGCGTTCCAGCATCGCCGCTGAAATTGAGGGAGTTAGTTTTGAAGGGGACCGCCACCACATATGACAGTTTGAGATCAAAATATAGTTTTGAAAATATGGCTTTTACAAAATTGAAATCCGTATATAAGCAACGTACGGGAGAGTCTTTTAGAGACTCTGATTATGAGTCCTTTGGTATCATCGACGAGGAGAATATGCTGACAAACGCAGGAGCGTTGATCGCAGATGAATCGCCCATTAGGCATTCAAGAGTGTTTTGTACGAGATGGAATGGCTTAGACAAGGCATCAGGCGTTATTGACGCAATTGATGACAGAGAGCTTTCAGGCGGGCTGATCAATCTTTTACAAGATTCCTGCAATTTTGTGACGCAGAATTCTCGCAAAGCATGGAAAAAGACTGCGGACAGCAGAGTAGAGATGCCTGATTATCCAGAACGGGCGGTCACAGAAGGGATTGTCAATGCGTTGATTCATCGAAATTATTTGGAAGTGGGAAGCGAAGTCCACATTGATATTTTTGATAATAGACTGGAAATTTATTCGCCAGGCGGCATGTATGATGGTACAAAAGTGCAGGAGCGAGATCTGATGAATGTGCCCTCTAGAAGAAGGAATCCAATCATTGCGGATATTTTCAGCAGGTTGAAATATATGGACCGCAGAGGCAGCGGGTTTAAAAAGATTTTTGGCGAGTATCAGCAGCATCCACAATATACAGAAATGATGAAACCGATATTTAATTCGGATAATGACGCCTTTTTCCTCGTGTTAAAGAATTTAAATTATAAGGTCATAGGGACAAAAACGAGCGGCAAAAAACGAGCGGCAAAAAACGAGCGGCAAAAAACGAGCGGCAAAAAACAAGCGGCAAAAACAGCTGAAAATAAAGAAGCTGTGCGGCAATTTTTGACCCTAAACGCACAGGCCGATATTTCGGCAATCGCAGAGCATTTGGATTTGAGTAAACAGAGAACAAGGGTGATTTTAAAAGAAATGATGGCTGATCAAATGATCCGCAGTGAAGGCGAAAGCCGTTCCAGAGTTTACAAATTAATGAAGAAATCATAAAAACAAGCCGCAAGCAAGCAGCCATAGTTTGGGTTTCCCCACAAAATAACCTTACTCGATTTTCAACCTGCGAAATTTGCGGGTTTTATTTTTCTCCAAACAATGATATAATATTAAGTTGAAAAATAAGGCTTACGAAAGCCCAGAAAACAGGAGTTAAACATGTTTGATAAATTAGACTTTATCCTAGAAAAATACGAAGAACTTTCACAGAAAGTTTCTGACCCAGAGGTCATCGGCAACCAGCCGGTATGGCAGAAATACGTGAAAGAAATGGGCGAAATGGAGCCGATCGTAAAGGGATATCGAGAATACAAAAAAGCCAAATCAGAGCTTACTGATGCCAAAGAAATGCTGGAAACGGGCGACGAAGAGCTAAAAGAACTGGCTAAAATGGAAATCGGTGAACTGGAAGAGACCATCGAAAGGCTGGAGGAAGAGCTGAAAGTCCTGCTGCTGCCGAAAGATCCTAACGATGATAAAAACGTCATCCTGGAGATCCGCGCGGGCACAGGCGGCGATGAAGCGGCCCTCTTTGGCAGCGACCTTCTGCGCATGTACAGCCGCTACGCGGAGCGCCAGGGGTGGAAGACCGAGATCATGGAAATCAATGAGACCGGACTGGGCGGCATCAAAGAAGCGGTCGTGCTCATCAAAGGAAAAGGCGCCTATTCCCGGCTGAAATACGAAAGCGGCGCGCACAGAGTACAGCGAGTGCCAGAAACAGAATCCAGCGGCAGGGTCCACACCTCCGCGGCCACAGTAGCAGTGCTGCCGGAAGTAGATGACGTAGAGGTGGACCTGAATCCAAACGATGTGCGGGTGGACGTTTATCGGGCATCTGGAAACGGCGGCCAATGCGTAAACACCACGGATTCTGCTGTCAGGCTGACCCACGAACCCACTGGCCTGGTAGTGACCTGCCAGGATGAGAAATCCCAGATCAAAAACAAAGATAAAGCTTTCAAAGTCCTGCGTTCCAGGCTGTACGACCTGAAAATGCAGGAGCAGAACGATGAAATTTCCGCGCAGAGAAAGAGCCAGGTAGGTTCAGGAGACCGCAGCGAGCGGATCAGGACCTACAACTTCCCGCAGGGGCGAGTTTCCGAACACAGAACTGGCGTGACCATTTACAAGCTGGACTATTTTCTGGACGGAGATCTGGATGAAATCATAGATGGCCTGATTACCAGCGACCAGGCGGAAAAGATGAAGAATTTCTAATGGATACAAAGATTTTAACAGAAGAAAACATAAAAGAAGCCGCTGGAATCATCAAAAACGGCGGATTAGTGGCCTTTCCCACAGAGACTGTGTACGGTCTAGGTGCCAATGCTCTGGATCCAGAGGCAGTGGGAAAAGTTTACGAAGCAAAAGGGCGGCCCAGTGACAATCCCATGATCGTCCATATTGCCAGAGCCAGCGACATCGGCCAGCTGACACCAAGGCTCAGTCCGGACATCGTGACTTTAATCGAAAACTTCTGGCCAGGTCCCCTCACTCTGGTGGTGAAGCGAAAAAAAGGCGTTCCTGACCGGACCACAGGCGGCCTGGACACGGTGGGCGTGCGCATGCCGGACAGCCCGCTGGCCCTGCGCTTGATCGAGTGGGCTGGCTGTCCCATCGCAGCGCCCAGCGCCAACCTTTCCGGCAAGCCCAGCCCAACGAGAGCTCAAGATGTGATCGAGGATTTAAACGGCAAAGTGGACGCGATCTTAAAGGGACCGGATTGCAGGGTAGGGATCGAATCCACGGTCCTGGACGTGAGCAGCGAAACGCCCACTGTCCTCAGACCTGGGATCATCACGCCGGAAAGCATTGAAGCGGCTATTGGCAAAAAAGTAGCCGTGGACCCAGCGCTTTATGTCAATCGGCCCAGAGATGTGAGCAGCGAAGAATTCAAACCCAAATCACCGGGCATGAAATACAAACATTACGCTCCAAAAGCGGACATGACAGTCATCGAAGGAAACAGGGACAAAGTAAAGGCGGAGATCGAAAGACTGAAAGCCCTCAACGAAAGGCTGGGCAACAAAGTTGGCGTGATCCTCTTTGAGGAAAAAGCCTTTATTGAAGCTGCCCACGATTTCTTCGCCAGACTGCGGGATCTGGATCGCCAGGAAGTGGACTTGATCCTGGCCGGAGCCCTCAGCGACACGGACGGCGTAGGCTTCGCGGTCATGAACCGCATGCTGAAATCAGCGGGATACAACATCGTAAGAGTTTAAAAGGAGAGGATTTATGAAAATAGCCATTGCCAGTGACCACGGCGGTTATTTATTAAAGGAAGAAATCAAAAAATATCTGGCTCAGAGAGACATTGAAGTTCTGGACCTGGGCACGGATTCCGAAGAATCCGTAGATTATCCAGAGTTCGGACATGCCTGCGCAGAGGCAGTGGTTTCCGGAAAAGCGGACAGAGGCATCGTGTGCTGCGGCACAGGCATTGGAATTTCCATTGCCGCCAACCGTACAAAAGGCATTCGCTGCGCACTCTGCACAGACACAGGCATGGCGGAACTGACCAGAAAACATAATGATTCCAATATGTTGGCCATGGGCGGCAGGACCACGGACACAGCCACAGCCCTAGCCATCACAAAAACCTGGCTGGACACGGAATTTGAAGGCGGCCGGCACCAGCGCCGGATCGACATGCTTGACCGTTATGAATCGCAATCAATATAAATCACCAAAGCACAAGGGCTAGTGAACTGGCTCAGGTCCGAAAGAGAGGTAAAAAATGGGCAAAGTATACGTATTTGATCATCCGTTAATTCAGCACAAAACAGCAATGATCCGCAAGGAAGAGACCAGCGTCAAAGACTTCCGCGAGCTGGTAAAGGAAATCGCCATGCTCATGGGCTACGAAGCCACAAGGGGCCTTCCATTAGAAGAGGTGAAGATCACTACCCCAATGTGCGAAACTAACGTCAATATGCTAAAAGGCGAAGACATCGCCATCGTGCCGATCCTGCGGGCAGGCCTGGGTATGGTGGATGGAATGCTGGCCCTGGTTCCTAACGCAAAGGTAGGACACATTGGGCTTTACAGAGATCCGGACACCCACGAGCCAGTGGAATATTACTGCAAGCTTCCAAACGACATTGAAAAACGGGAAATCTTTGTGGTGGATCCCATGCTGGCAACGGGAGGAAGCGCCGCTGCGGCCATTGATTTTATCAAAGCAAGAGGCGGAAAAAAGATCATTTTTATGTGCCTGATTGCTGCGCCGGAAGGCATCGAAGTGCTGCAAAGAGAGCATCCTGATGTGGACATCTTTATTGCGGCCAAGGATGAAGGCCTGAACGAACATGCTTACATACTTCCAGGGCTGGGAGATGCGGGCGACCGGCTGTATGGAACAAAATAATCGATTTTGGAGGAAATTATGAACTTTATACCTGACAGTGTCAGCGAACATACTAATGTATATGATGTGCTCAAAGAGCGGGGATTCATCGAGCAGACCACAGACGATGATGCTATCCGGGAGCTGCTGGGCAAAGAAAAGATCCGTTTTTACATTGGATTCGACCCTACGGCGGATTGTCTTCACGTAGGACATTTCATGCAGGTCATCATTATGATGTACATGCAGAAATACGGCCACACCCCAGTGGTCCTCATCGGCGGCGGCACCGGCATGATCGGCGACCCTTCCGGAAGAACGGACATGCGGCAGATGATGAGCCTGGAAACTATCCAGCACAACTGCGACCAGTTCAAAAAGCTCTTTGACCAGTTCATCGACTTTGACGATGAATGGAATTACACGGGAAATGACGGTGTTTACAAACCAGGCAGGGAAAACAAAACGCCGACCGCAGGAAAGGCAGTGGCGGTCAACAACGCGGAATGGCTGCGCCCGCTGAACTACGTGGAATTCATCCGGGAAGTGGGCAAGCATTTCAGCGTCAACAACATGCTGCGGGCCGAATGCTTCAAGCAGCGGATGGAAAAGGGCCTTTCTTTCCTGGAATTCAACTACATGCTGATGCAGAGCTATGACTTCATGGTCATGGCCAGGGATTTTGACGTGAAAATGCAGTTCGGCGGAAACGACCAGTGGTCCAACATTCTGGGCGGCATCGAACTGACGAGAAAAGCCTGTGACAAACAAGTCTACGGCATGACCTTCTCCCTGCTGACCACCAGTGAAGGAAAGAAAATGGGCAAGACCCAAAAGGGCGCGTTGTGGCTCAATGCGGAGAAAACTTCACCGTACGAATTTTATCAGTACTGGAGAAACGTGGCAGATGCTGACGTGGAAAAATGTCTGCGCATGCTCACCTTCCTGCCAATGGATGAAGTGCGGAGACTGGCTTCCCTGAAAGACCAGGAGATCAACAAGGCTAAAGAAATTTTGGCTTATGAAGTGACTAAGCTGGTCCACGGCGAGGAAGAAGCGAAAAAAGCCCAGGAAGGCGCAAGAGCAGCCTTTGGCGGCGGTGGAAATCTGGACAACATCCCGAAGGTGGAAAAAGCCAAAGCCGATTTTGAAGGCGAAGGCATAGGTGTGGTGACTTTCATCAAAGAGCTGGGTCTGGTGCCAAGCAATCGGGAAGGCTTTATGACCATCGAGCAGGGCGGCCTGAAGCTGGACGGCGAAAAGGTGACGGACAAAAAGATGATGGTCACAGTTGACACGTTCAAGGATGGGAAACTTCTGGTAGAAAAAGGAAAGAAGAAAAAACTAGTGGTGGAACTGAAATAAGATTTTGGCAAGTAAGCCGGGTGAAACGCCCGGCTTTTGCTTGCTATATGGGAACTATGGTTTGCGATATTTCCAGAATACCAATAAAGATTACTACTGAAAACGAATTGGTAAAGTATGCTTTTGAAAGCCTCTGTTATTAGCGCAACACACTTTTTTACGCCATTGCGTATCCAAAGATCGCAAATAAAATCGCTGACAATGTTCCTGAAATCAGCCCATAAGGCAGCTGCGTGATCGCATGCTCCATATTGTCTATTTTCGCCATGCTTGAAACAAAGACAGTCATATCTGTGTAGAAGCACACATGTGCGCCAAAAGCCGCACCATTGATGATCGCTGCCATAGTAAGAACAGGATCGGCACCGATGGAAAAGGCCAAAGGCATTCCGACAGTCGCAAACACTGCCGTGATACCCCAATTGCTTCCTGTCGTGAAGGTCAGCAGGCAGCAGATGATGAACGAAGCGCATGGGAACAGCTCTGGAATAACAAGAGGCTCAACGATACTGATGATATAATCAGGCATTCCCAGAGCAACAACCGCATCCCGCATCAGATATGCGCAGAATACGATGATCATCATGGGATACAAGGCTACGGCACCGGAAATGATCGCATCCAGAAGCTTTGTCCAGGTGGCCAGGCGCATAATCAGGCCCACAGCGATCAAAATTCCGTCTGTGAGCAAAAGGCCATAAAGAAGATCCTGATAAACAAAGACTGATATAGTGAGAATGATGATGCTTCCGATGAAACAGCCGATTTTCAAAACTGAGTTTCCTTTCGCTACGCTTTTATGACTATTTTCTTCAAAGTCTATGATGCTCTCTACAGCCGCATTAAATTTATCGCTTCTTTCACTGTAAAGCCTGCCCGTCTGCTCAGCGGTTGTGTAAGCTTTTTTCATAGCACCCAGCTTTGGCAGCCACCCCATCGTGTAAAGAAACAGCACGATCAAGGTGATCCAACCATAGAATAAAAATGGGATCACATGCAGATAAATTTCAAAAGGGTTCCCTAGATTGCTTAACTCGTCATATTTGCCGAAAATCCCCTGATAAAAAGCAGCCCAGGATGTGATGGGAATCAGCGCCGCAAAAGTGACACCCAGGGCATCCATCATATAGGCAAAGGATGCTCTAGGAATCTTATGCTTGTCATATAAAGGAGTCATTTGCCCCAATACCGTTGTTCTAAGCGCATCGTCTATAAATAGGATTATAGCGAATAGCCATGTCCACAAGAAAAGTCCTCTTCCGGATTTTACTCTTCTTGACATAAAAAGCAACATTTGGTCTGTAGCGCCTGTTACTTGCAGCACACCGACAAAGGCTCCGATAAAAACAAAAATAAGCAACAGCCACACGGTATCGCCATCCATACCAACACCGTACAAGCCATCCATGATCGTATTTAAAAAATCTTTCTTCCCTATAAGAATAAATGCTACCGCTGCGCCGATTATCAAGGAAGAAGTCGTTTTCTTTGTAGTGACCGCAACGATCAACAGTATAATTACAGGTAACAGAGTAATTGCTCCGCTCATTAAATCACCTCTTTTTTACATGAACTAAAATACAACATATCAACTCAGCTGCCTCTTGTGTCACCTCCCTCCATGAAACCGCAGCTCGGTGCAAGTTACAATCATTAATTACGCAAATACGATGCCAAGTCAGAAATACGTGAAATTTCAATGTCTTCAGAAAACTTCGTTGCATGTGGAAAACATGCCTGTTCCGGCCAATTGTCAAGAACTTTGACAGTATAAGAGTTTTTCTAATGAGTTGCAATTATGCACTACAGTTGTTTAAAAACAACGATCTGTTTCCCTGCGAGCACAATGTCATTGCTTGTGCTCTCTTCTCATACTATAATTTTCAAATCGGCTTTGTCATTATAGCATCACAGGGAAATCATGGCTTTTCCATTTTTTTTCTTGAGAAAAGGGCAGAATTTTTGCGAGAAATATGGTAATATAAGTGTTAATCAAAATAAAGGGGATCAAAAGGGGAAATGAACAGGAAGGAGGAAAGCCCAGCGCTGAAAGCGCTAGTAGGTGTTCTGATTTTTCTAGTGTTCGCAGGGTTTTATTTTTACCTGGCACCTTATGTCAGTGATGGAGTAGGCGATGGCAGCGGACAGACCAAGGGACAGACAGACAGCGCAGGCGGCATGAACACCGCTGGCCCAGAGGTGAGCCCTGCTGCTCCTGAAGGACAGACGCAGCCACCTGCCACTGACAAATCATCGGAATACTTGATACTAGTCAACAAGACCCACGGTCTGCGCAAAACTTATGAACCGAAAGACCTGAGGAAAGTCAGGTCTGCGGCAAAAGACAGGGACGCTGAGTACCAGAAACTGCGCAAGGCTGCGGCCAAAGCCTTTAATGACTTGGCCGCTGGGGCAAAAGCGGCAGGATATACCATCAAGCTGACTACCGGATACCGGCCCTATTCCTATCAAAAGACGCTGTACAAGCAGTACATTGACATGGATGGAAAGGACAAAGCCGAGCAGTACAGCGCAAAACCGGGTTACAGCGAGCATCAGACAGGCCTAAGCGCAGACGTGTCGTCACCCTCCGTGGGATACCGGCTGGTGAGGAAATACGGCAGGACGAAAGCAGGGAAATGGCTGGCGGAGAACGGTCACTACTACGGATTTATCATCCGTTATCCAAAGGGGAAAGAGGAAATCACAGGGTACGAGTACGAGCCGTGGCACATTCGTTATGTGGGAAAGGAAGCGGCGGCGGAAATTTATGAAAGGCAGCTGACTCTCGAGGAATATCTGGGAGAGTCGTAAGGCTGATGATATGATGTTTGGAGAAAGCAAGGAGGACAAAACATGGCAGTATATTTCAACGAACCATCCAGGACATTCAGTGAGTATTTGTTGGTACCAGGGTATTCCTCAAAGGAATGCCGAGTGGACAATGTGAGTCTGAAAACACCGGTGGTCAAGTTCAAGAAGGGCGAGGAATCCCAGATTAACATGAAGATTCCGCTGGTTTCCGCCATCATGCAGGCGGTATCGGACGACAACCTGGCGGTGGCTCTGGCAAAAGAGGGGGGCATTTCCTTTATCTTTGGCTCCCAGACCATTGAAAACCAGGCGGCCATGGTGAAGCGGGTAAAAGACCACAAGGCGGGATTCGTGACTAGCGACGCGAACATCAGGCCAGAGCAGACTCTGGGGGAATTGTTGGAATTGAAAAAGCGGACAGGCCATTCCACTACAGCAGTCACAGAGGACGGGACAGCAGCCGGTAAATTGGTGGGCATCGTCACCAGCCGCGACTATCGGATCAGCCGCATGTCTTTGGAAACAAAAGTAAAAGAGTTCATGACCCCATTTGAAAAGTTAATCTATGTGAAAGAAGGGGCCAGCCTTTCCGAAGCCAACGATGTTTTGTGGGACAACAAGCTGAACACGGTTCCGGTGATCGATGACAACCAGAGACTGACCCACTTTGTCTTCCGAAAGGATTACGACACCCACAAAGCTTATCCAAACGAATTGCTGGACGAGCACAAGCGCTACATGGTAGGCGCGGGCGTGAACACTCGGGACTACGCAGAGCGGATTCCGGCCCTGGTAGAAGCGGGCGCTGACGTGCTCTGTATTGACTCTTCCGAAGGCTTTTCCGAATGGCAGAAAGATACCTTGGATTTTGTTCGTGAAAAGTACGGAGATTCCGTGAAAATCGGCGCGGGAAACGTAGTGGATAAAGAAGGCTTCAATTACCTTGCGGAAGCAGGCGCGGACTTTATCAAGATCGGTATCGGCGGCGGCTCCATCTGCATCACCAGAGAGCAAAAGGGCATTGGCCGGGGCCAGGCCAGCGCGGTCATCGAAGTGGCGCAGGCGAGAAACGAGTACTATGAAAAGACCGGCATCTACATCCCGATTTGCTCGGACGGGGGCATTGTCTATGACTATCACATGACTTTGGCCCTGGCCATGGGCGCTGACTTTATCATGCTGGGCCGGTACTTCTCTCGGTTCGACGAGTCTCCGACTAACAAGCTGAACATCAATGGTAATTATGTGAAAGAATACTGGGGCGAAGGCTCCAACAGAGCCCGCAACTGGCAGCGCTACGACATGGGCGGCGACAGCAAGCTTTCCTTTGAAGAGGGTGTTGACTCCTATGTTCCATACGCCGGCGCGCTCAGCGACAACGTGCGCTACTCCCTGCAAAAGGTGAAATCCACCATGTGCAACTGCGGTGCGCTGACCATTCCGGAATTGCAGGAAAAAGCAAAGATGACCATTGTTTCGGCCACCAGCCTGGTAGAAGGCGGCGCGCACGATGTGATCCTCAAAGAAACCTCCAGCAGTAGCAATCTGCGGTAAGGCTTGATAATATCGGAGGCTGGATTTACGCAGGGCAAGAAAGGTGCGTTTGCCAGAACTAACGAATGAGATTGTTAAAGCCAAGGAATGGCTTTATGGCTAAGCATCCAACGCTTTAGCGCTTTGGACTCGGGCTTGACTCGAGCAGAGAAAGAACCCGGCGCATTGCTGCCAAAGACATAGAGAATAGATCAGGATTTTAGGCTGCCTGGGCTCGTCATACTTGTTAAAAACATATTGATGTGAGAAACGGCATGACTCTGTAATAGGGGTTGTGCCGTTTTCTGATTCCAGCACAGATGATCCGTGGAAACGCAAAGGCAAAATTCAAATCGAGCAACTTCAGCTGCCGGCTACCAGTTCTTTTTACCACTAAAAGAATATTTTTTCCTATTTGGTGGTAAAATGCTGACGTAAAAAGGTCATTTGATGGGGGTTAATAGGTAATATATAGAAAATATTTACTATTATCCAGTTAAATATGAGAATGACTTCCAATATATGCTAAAATGAAAAACGGCGTTACCACCAATAGAAAAATTTTAATCATTTGGTGGTAAAGACTTTGGTAGGGTAAATTTGCGATCCTGCGTATTATGGCCGTTAAAGAAATGGTTCAATATTCTGAGGGGTCTTGTATTGCTTTGGAAAATGGATTTTTATAGAAGCCTTTTGTTTTTAATTGTAAATTTCACTGTTTTCTTGTAAAATAAAGTGGTGATAATTTACGAAAACGCAAGCAGAGAAGGTGAGATTTTATGGAACATGAAAAAATGATTGTTATGGATTTCGGCGGCCAGTACAACCAGCTGATCGCCCGGAGAGTGCGGGAGTGCGGCGTGTACTGCGAAATCTATTCTTATAAAAAGGACATTGAAGAGATCAAGGCCATGAACCCCAAGGGGCTGATCCTGACCGGCGGTCCAAACAGCGCATACGAAGAGGGCGCGCCCACTTATTCCAAGGAGCTGTTCGAGTTAGGCGTTCCCATCCTGGGCATTTGTTACGGTTCCCAGCTGATGGTGCACCTTCTGGGCGGCCATGTGTGCCAGGCACCTGTGCGGGAATACGGAAAAATAGAAGTCACAGTAGATTGTTCATCGGCTATGTTCAAAGACGTTTCTGAGAAAACCATTTGCTGGATGAGCCATAATGATTATATCGAAACGGCGGCGCCGGGGTTCCAGGTGACGGCCCATACTGACGATTGCCCGGTGGCGGCGGCAGAAATGCCGGAGAAGGGCTTATATGCCCTGCAATTTCATCCGGAAGTCCTCCACACGCAGGAGGGCGCTAAAATGCTGTCAAATTTTGTGTACAATGTCTGCGGATGCAGCGGCGACTGGCGGATGGATTCTTTTGCCGAAACTTCCATTGCGGCCATTCGGGAGAAAGTGGGAAATGGTCGGGTGCTCTGCGCTTTGTCGGGTGGCGTGGATTCTTCTGTGGCAGCGGTGATGCTATCCAAAGCCATCGGCTCCCAACTGACCTGCGTGTTCGTGGACCACGGCCTGCTGCGGAAAAACGAGGGCGATGAGGTGGAAGCGGTCTTTGGCCCGTCCGGTCCCTACGACCTGAATTTCATCAGAGTCAATGCGCAGCAGCGTTTTTATGATAAATTGGCGGGCGTGGAAGAACCGGAGCGAAAGCGCAAGATTATCGGCGAGGAATTTATCCGAGTGTTTGAAGAGGAAGCGCAGAAGATCGGTTCCGTGGATTTTCTGGTACAGGGGACCATCTATCCGGACGTGGTGGAAAGCGGTCTTGGCGGCGAGTCGGCGGTGATCAAATCCCATCATAATGTGGGTGGTCTGCCGGATTACGTGGATTTCAAGGAAATCATTGAGCCCCTGAGGGATCTGTTCAAGGATGAAGTGCGTAAAGTCGGCCTGGAGCTGGGCATTCCGGAACATTTGGTGTTCCGTCAGCCGTTCCCAGGGCCGGGGCTGGGCATCCGCATTGTTGGCGAAGTGACTGCGGCAAAGGTGAAGATGGTGCAGGACGCAGATGCGATCTATCGTGAAGAGATCGCTGCCGCTGGGCTGGATCGGAGCATCGGCCAGTACTTCGCGGCCCTGACCAACATGCGCTCCGTGGGAGTCATGGGCGATGAACGGACTTATGATTATGCTGTGACTCTGCGGGCAGTGAACACCATCGACTTCATGACGGCGGAGGCGGCGGAGATCCCGTGGGCGGTGCTGCAGAAGGTGACCAGCCGCATCGTTAATGAGGTGGCGCATGTGAATCGGGTGATGTATGATATCACGTCTAAGCCGCCGGGGACGATTGAGTTGGAGTAACGGATAAAATCTCGGAAATGCTGATAAATGGGCGTTTCCGGGATTGCTTTATGCTTTTTGGCTCTAAAATGACTCTAATTGTTTGATGAATACTGGATTTTGGTGCTGTATTGTGATACTGGCAAACAAATTTAAAGAACTAATTGCCATTCATATATCTTTGTGTTACAATGCATCTACGGAAAGTACCCATGACAGGGTGGCAGCCTCCCGAGTTTATGAAAACCGGCGTGTCGGAATACATAGGAAGGGAGGTGGCGCCGATGACAGCTTTTGAAATCATTTCGAT
>CAJTYS010000053.1 GCA_910583765.1 uncultured Eubacteriales bacterium
ATTGGTGACGCCGGAAAAAGGCTCCATACAGCCCGCAGCAGAAACGACCAAGTGGCCGTAGACATCCGCCTTTATCTGAAAGAGGAAATCGCTGCCATCCATCAGTTGCTGGCAAAGCTCATGGAAACTCTGGTGAACCTGGCGGAGCAGCACCAAGACACGGTGATGCCAGGTTATACCCACCTGCAAAGGGCTCAGCCTGTGACCCTAGCTTATCATCTGCTGGCTTATTACCAAATGTTCAAGCGGGACGCCAGTCGTTTCGCGGACTGTTTGGACAGGATGGATTACCTGCCTTTGGGCTGCGGCGCATTGGCTGGAACCACCTATGACACGGATCGGGAATTCCTAGCAAAGGAGCTGGGTTTCAAAGGAATCTGCCCCAATGCCATGGACGCTGTGGCTGACCGTGACTTCGCGGTGGAATTTATCAGCTGCTGCTCCATTACCATGATGCACTTATCTCGGTTCTGCGAAGAATTGATCCAGTGGAGCTCCGTGGAATTCAGCTTCGTGGAGATCGATGACGCGTATTCCACTGGCAGCAGCATCATGCCGCAGAAAAAGAATCCTGACATGGCAGAGCTGATCCGAGGAAAAACCGGCAGAGTCTACGGCGACCTCATGAGCCTTTTGACCATCATCAAAGGTCTGCCTCTTGCCTACAACAAGGACCTGCAGGAAGACAAGCTGCCAGTCTTTGACGCAGGAGACACTCTAAAAGCTTCGGTGAACATTTTCACGGAAATGATCGCCACCATGCAGGTGAAGACGGAAAACATGGAGCGGGCGGCCAAATACGGCTACATGAACGCCACAGACGCGGCGGACTACCTGGTGACAAAGGGCATTCCGTTCCGTGACTGCCACGAGATCATCGGCAAGATCGTCCTCCACTGCATCAACAAGGGCATTGCTATCGAAGAAATGTCCATGGAAGAGTTCAAGTCTTTTTCTGATAAATTTGAAGAGGACATCTACGATAAAATCGCCATCCGCAGCTGCATCAAAGCCAAAAAGTCTCAGGGTTCCACGTCCTTTGACAGCGTGAAGCAGCAGCTCGCGGACATCAAGAGCGGGAAATGATCAAAAAATAACATGCATAAAAAACAGCGCCTTCAGGATACGCTTCTTGCGTCCCAGGCGCTGTTTCTATTTCTTTTCGCGTTTTCATCCTTTCGGGCTTTCTCCGATCAGTCATACCGAGAAGCCTTTCCCAGATTGAACTTACCTTCTTCCATCATGCCAAAGGTTTCCAGGAAAAAAGTCCTCACTTTCATATCATATTTGACTGACACACTGTCCACCGCCTCATCGACGATATCCGCCATCACTACTGGATCAGCCGCGCACCTGGCATTGATGATCAAGGACAGCGCGCTGTATTTTCGGTCCAGCTTCCTATCGTAGATCACATCGTAGTCAATGCCAATGAGACTGGCTTTGAAAAAGTCCGTCAACTCCTCATCGCTGTCCGCTGCGAACATTTTCAGGTGCGGCACGTTGCTGTCGTGCTTTTTCAGGCCCCCGCGGATGCCTTCAAAAATATCGGCGATGACTTCATTGAAATCCAGATTTTTGTCTTCCCGCTGCTGCAGCCACACTCTAGTATTGAACCAGCTCATTTTTTCTTCCGCGGCAATAAAGGTGTCGGAACCATAGCCGATCTCTCTGTGGATGGCTTGAGAACGGTTGGCCAGAATATAGTCCACCACCTCTGTGACGCCTGTGCCCCTCATGGCTGACATGGCCATGACCGGTTTCGCTGGGTAGATGCTCTTGATAAAGTCCGTGATCCCAGTGATCTCCGCCTGGCTGATAGTATCGATTTTATTGAGGACAATGATATCCGCTTCGGCCATCTGCGCATCCAGCAAGAATTTCATTTCTTCTGGCAGATGGATGTCCGCCTGCTCTGGCATCACCATGCGCAGCCGCTCCGGATCCACCAGACAGGCAAAAGGCAGCAGGTCAAATTCGTCTTTTTCCTTGTCTTCCAGCTCCAAATACACATGATCCATAGCGCCGATGCCGCAGCCTGGCACATCGGAAAAGATCACGTCCGCTCCCGTGGCTTCCAGCTGGTGCAGCTTGCCTACCAAATTTTCGTGCTGATAACAGATGCAGCCTCCGGAGATGGGAAGGCTGGTGATGCCTGCTGCTGCCGTGAATTCCGCGTCAACGATGTTTCCGGCTCCCAAATCATTAGCTAAGATCGCCGCGCTGCCCAGTCCCCGGGCGTTGATGTTTCTCGCAAAAGCGATCATGGCCGTTGTTTTTCCCGCTCCCAGAAATCCGCTGACTACCATGTATTTTGTCGTCATAAAAAGCCTCTACTTTCTATAAATGCTGTTGTACGCACAAAAAGGGATCAGTTTGTTGTCTTCTGACAACACTTGAACCCTGCACCGTTTCACTCGCTGCGCGTCCAGGTTGGTGAGATCCTGGAAAGCCATTCCCGTCACCGTGAAAGTGTTCTGCTTGTAATAATCTAAAAAATCAATGAGGTCCATAATCTCCCTGCTGGAGCGGTACTGGCTCCAGTCCCGCTTTTCTCCTGGCGGCAGCACGTCCCACTTGTTTAACACAAAGTCCCGGTCTTTTTTGATCACATCCAGTTTATTGACGCTGGCGTCGCAGCAGGCCACTCCGCTTTTCTTTCGATCGCCGCTGAGGGTGCAGCGGACGCTGCCATCCGGCTCTTTGATGTAAGTGCTGTAAAAGCAGCACAAGGTATGACCGGTGCTGATAGGGCAGTAATCCTGGTATTGGAAGGCTGGCCGCTGCTGCTCCAGTTTCCGCAGCAGGCCGAACATGGTCACTCTCCCTGGAAAATCTCCGCTGTGAAAATTTTTGTCCGTTTTTTCCGGATGCCTGCCGAAAAAGCTGACAGGCTGAAAGTGGATGCCCTTCACCACATTGACGTTTTCCAGAAGAAAATCCATCATGTCCCCGATATTGTCGGTGTTGACCCCTTCTACCACTGTGGGCACCAAAGTGACCGGCAGCCCCGCGCTCTCGCAGCGGCGGATGGCCCGCACCTTTATTTCCAACAAAGGCTCGCCCCGCAGCTTTTCATAGATCTCATCGTTGGTACCGTCAAACTGCAGGAAAATCACCGATGCCCCCGCGTCTTTCAAAAGCTTGGCATAGCCCTCTTCCTGAGCCAGCCTGCGGCCATTGGTGTTGATCTGCACGTATGCAAAGCCTTTCTCCCTGGCCATGCGAATGATTTCCGGCAGATCGTCCCTCACAGTAGGTTCGCCGCCGGATAGCTGGAGGTTAAAAGGCCTTCCTTCTTCTCCCAATTCCAGCAGCAGATCCAGTTTCCTTTCGATCTCTGCCATTGAAGGCTCGCCGCTTCGATCCTCGTCCATTTCTGATCTGGCAAAACAGTAAGGGCAGTGTTGGTTGCAGCGATCCGTCAGGTCGATCAAAACGCAGCATGCTGTCTGCAAATGATTCTGACACGTGCCGCAATGAAGAGGGCAGCTTTTGTCCTCCGCGTCTCCTTCTGTCATGGCTGATTCCGGAGGAATGTTGATGACCGGATGCTTGATCCATTCCCGGTAATCCTCCGCGCATTCGGCTGCCGTGGTTTGGAAAGTCCCGTGCTTTGGGCAAGACTTCACAAACAGCGCCCTGCCCTTTTCTTCTATATAATAAGCGTCGATGGGTCTGTGACAGATCGGGCAGATGCTGCGGGTCCGCTCTAAAATGGCATTCTCTATTTCCATGTGTCTTCTCCTGCTAGCGCCTCCTTGTCCTCAGCCTCTGCTTCATCGTTTTCCACGATTTGGATCGCCTGAGTCAGCTTGTTATAAACCGCCCGTTCCAATCCCCAGAAAAACAGCACATCATCCTGATCTTTCAGGCATTCGATCATGGTCTTGGTGTACTCTTTGTAATTGTATCCTAAAGCCACAGGCAGAAAACCTTTTTCTTCCAAGTAATAATTCATGGCCATCCGCGCCATGACTTCACTGTAGGTGTCAAAGGGGTGAAGAGCCAGGATGCCGCAATGGATCCTGGACGCGCTGTGGATCACGTTGCTGCCGCTCTTGTAGGCTGCTTGAAAGATTTTATTGAGGCCGCTTTCCACCTCTGAATGATCGGGCGGCATATAGTCGAATGCTTCCATCACTGGGTTGGTCTTTCGGAAACCTGTGGTTTTTCCGGTCAGGGAACTATGAAGTTTCAGCAGCAGCCGCTTGTCCAAACTGTTTTTCAACGACAGCAGATCCCGCATCAATTCTAAAGTGTTCATATAATTCTTCACTAAGACACACTCTTTCAGGGACGCCTCTTTTGGCATCTCCCCCTGCATCATGGTTTCGATCTCCTTGCGGGAATAAACCATGCCTTCCAGGGACATAGCGCCATAAATGTAATCCATGTCATTGAGTTTCTGAAGTTTTTCTCTTGTCTGCTTTTTAAATGGTTTTCGCAGTCCTAAATCGATTTTCTGCTTTAAGATTTCCTGATACATCGTTCCCCTCCTAACCAGTGTATATTCAGTAGTTTACCACAGAATCGGCAATTATGCCAGAAATCCTGAAATTCTCTGAAAATGCTTCCCTTGCCGCAGGTTTGCGCATATAATGATAACATTGGAGGTTTGATTGATGTTGACACTGCCTGATGTTTTTTACGATGTGAATCTGTTTTCCACTTCCCTGCGCCTGGTCCTAGCCGTTGTGCTGGGCGGCATCATTGGCCTGGAGCGGGGAGCGAATCGCCATCCCGCTGGTTTTCGCACCCATATCCTGGTCTGCGTGGGCGCGGCGCTGGCCATGCTCACCAATGAATATATCTGTGAGCTCTATGGTTCAGGCGATCCCGCCAGGCTAGGCGCCCAAGTCATCACTGGCGTTGGGTTTCTAGGAGTGGGGACTATTTTAGTGACTGGCCGCCACCGGATCAAGGGACTGACCACCGCAGCCGGTCTTTGGGCGTCCGCTTGTCTTGGCCTTGCTCTGGGCATTGGGTTTTATTCCGGCGCGGCTATCGCCGCTTTCGTGATCTTTCTCAGCCTGGCGCTGCTGCCAAAGGTAGAAAACTATTTTTACCGAAAATCCAGAGCCATTGACTTGTATATTGAAATAGACTCCGCAGAAAATTTCCGCCGTTTTATCAAACATGTGCGAAAAATCGACGCTGCCTTTTATGAAACGTCTCACAGCCAGGCCATTCCTGCGATTTCCGGCGGCATCGCGTTTCATCTTGCCATGATTCTTCCCAAACATATGAGCCATGAGCAAGCCATTGAAGAGTTCAGCGAATTTGAAGGCGTTTATTTGATCGAAGAAATTTGACGCATAACATCTTCAAATCGGGTTAAGGTATCTATAGAAAAAATAGGAAAGGAGACAGCAAACATGGACAGAGATGAGTTCGTTTGCATATGCAAGTCCGTACCCTATGGCGCTATTGTGGACGCTGTGGATGCCGGAGCCCAGACTTATGAAGATATTTTAGATCAAACAGGCGCTGGTTCTGTATGCGGGGGATGCATTGAAAGGATCGATGAAATTTTAGACCGTCTGGTGATCCGCTGACTGGTCCAAGCCGCAGTGACAACAAAACAGCAGGCATGCTGAAAAACCGGCAGCCTGCTGTTTTGCTTTTAGAACTATGCCAATCGATCATGCGTCTTTCAGAAATCCGATCTTTCCTCTTGCCGCGGCGTATTTGAACATTTCGATGTCTCCGAAATCTCCTTCCACTGGACGCAGCCGCATCTTTGCTTTGATCTCTTCATAAGGCATGGTAGGCAGAAACACGATCTCATAATCATGCTGGAATGTGAGCTGCACGAAATCCAGGATTTCATCATCGCTGAATCCCGGTTCCAAAGCCACGTTCAGCCTGACTTTCATCTGCTGGTCCACAGCTTTGTTGATGCCTGCGATCACATTGTTCAGATCCTGCCCCTCATGGGTGTTCTTGTAACGAGTGTGCCGCATGGTGTTCACTGGGATCACCACGCCAGTCAGACCGGCCTTTTTCAGCTTTTCAGCGACAGGCGCCAGTTCCTGACCGTTTGTTTCGATCATGATTTCTTCATTTTCCAATTTTTTGACGATATCCGCGATTCCCACCCGTTTCAGGGGTTCGTTTCCCGCGATAATGACGGTCTTTTCGCCCTTTGCCATTTCCAGGATCTCCTCTTTAGTGGGCATGCCTGCTTCCTTTAATTCGATTCTCATTTTTTCCTCCTAAACTTCAAACAAAATTATTTTACCTTATCCCTCTGCCCTAGTCAACTCGTACATCTTGTGTTACAATCCTTCTATTGGAGGTAAACATTTATGAAAATTTTTGTAACCAGCGATACCCATGGCCGTACTGACAAAGTGGAGGAGGTATGGAAAAAACTGACAGGCGTGGATCTTGTCATCCATCTCGGCGACTACCAAAAAGACGCGCAGCGCCTGGAACGCCTGTTGGAAACAGAGGTAGTGTCTGTGAAGGGCAACATGGACGGCTCTTACAGTTCCGATGATTTCAAGACCCTGGAGACCGAGTTCGGAAAGCTGCTGCTGGTCCATGGCCATATGCACAACGTGAAGCTGTCACCCCTGAATCTCATCTACTTTGCCCAGGAACAGGGATGCAAAGCCGCCCTCTTCGGTCATACCCACCGGCCTTGCTACGAAGAGTCCCATGGCATTTTCCTGGTGAATCCGGGCAGCCTTTCGCAGCCCCGGGATGGGAGTCAAGGCTCCTATGGGATCATCCATACCAGCCCGGAACGCTTTGACTGCTCCATCGTCTATTACCGCTCTGGGAAACCGTCCAAGCAGACTGCCCGTCCAGGAGAAGGACGACTGAGGCGCATGCTCAATTACAGCGACCGCTTTTAGGGGTGAAAAGCTCTGCCCACAGCAAACGACCCATCCATGATACTCTCACAGATGGGCTTCTATGCTCTGCTTCATAGCGTCTATAGCGCATTGTACTCCAGCTCTGTTCCGTGTTTCTTCATATTGATAGCGATCACAAAAGCTGCTGCCGTGTCCATGCAGGTCATGACCGGCAGTCCCCGTTCTATGGCCTTTCGCCTGATAGGGAAGGTGTCGCTTTCTGGCCTGTTGGCCACCTTCGGCGTATTGATGAGCATGTCGATCTCCTCACCGATCATCTCTTTTGCCTTGCCGTAGTCGATGATTTCCGCCTCTACGCCAGCCCCTTTTAAGAACGCGCCCGTGCCTTCTGACGCATAAATATGGAATCCCATTTGCTGATATCCTTTGATGATCTTGGCTGTGGCCATATTTTTGTCAGGGTCCCGCAAGGTCACAAAGATGCTGCCCCTGGTAGGGATCTTCGTCCCCGCGGCCAGGAATCCCTTGTAGATCGCTTTGTTCAAATCCGCGTCAATCCCCAAGACTTCGCCAGTGGACTTCATTTCAGGCCCAAGGGCCATGTCCATGTTAGTCAGTTTGGCATTGGAGAACACTGGGACCTTGACCGCATAATGATCCATTTTCTTGTAAAGACCTGTCCCGTACCGCGAATCTCTCAGCTTGTGCCCCAGCATAGCGGCCACTGCCAGCTTGACCATAGGCACTTTCGTCACTTTGCTCAAGATCGGCACGGTCCGAGAAGCCCGTGGATTCACTTCAATCACATAGATCTGCTCTCCATCGTAAGCATACTGGATGTTCACAAGGCCAACGATGTGCAGCGCCTTGGCGATCCGCTGGGTATAATCCACTAACGTGTCTTCCACTTCTTTTGGCAGGGTAAAGTGAGGATACACGGAAATGCTGTCTCCAGAATGGACGCCTGTGCGCTCAATATGCTCCATGATCCCTGGGATCAGCACGTCCTCGCCGTCTGCGATGGCATCCACTTCGATCTCTTTACCCAGGATGTATTTGTCAATGAGCACAGGATGCTCTGTGGAAATGGAGACCGCTTCCTTTAAGTAGCGTTTCAGTTCCACATCGCTGTAGACCACCTGCATGGCCCTGCCGCCGATCACATAGGACGGACGCACTACCAGAGGATAGCCCAGTTTTTCCACAGCAGCGAAGGCTTCTTCCGGTGTGGTCACGGCCAGGCCTTGGGGCACGGAAATACCGATCTCCTCCAGCAATTCACAGAACTTTTCCCGATCCTCCGCCAGGTCAATGTACTTGTAAGGCGTTCCCAAAATATTGATGCTCCGGCTGTTGAGCTTTTCTGCCAGATTCAGAGAAGTCTGACCGCCAAACTGCAGGATCACGCCATAAGGCCGCTCTTTTTTGATCACGTTCATCACATTATCAATATGAAGGGACTCGAAATACAGCTTGTCGGAAGTGTCGAAATCCGTGCTCACGGTTTCGGGATTGTTGTTCATGATAATGGCCTCGTAGCCCATGTCCTTGATGGCCCACACGCCTTGAACGCAGCAATAATCGAACTCAATGCCCTGCCCGATGCGGATAGGGCCGGAGCCGATGACTAGAATCTTTTCTTCTGGAGAAACCTCTACTTCGTCCTCATCATCGTAACAAGAGTAATAGTAAGGTGTCACTGCGTCAAACTCCCCGCCGCAGGTATCGACCATTTTATAAACAGGGAAAATGTCGTTGTAAATGCGGATGTCCTGCAGCACTTCCCTGGAAACGCCAGACATGCTGAGAATCTCTGTGTCCGTAAAACCTCTGGATTCCGCTTCATACAGCAATTCCTTTGTCAGAGGCTGTGTCTGCAGTCTTTGCTCCAAATCAATGATGCCTTTGATCTTTTTCAGGAACCAGCGGTCGATCCGCAGCATGTCATAGAGGCCTTCCACATCGATGAGACCCCGTCTCAAGGCTTCCGCGACACAGAAGATCCGCTCATCGTCGCAGGCAGCCAGCTTTTCCATGAGCTGTTCGTTATTCAGGTTGGAAACAAAGGGGATCCGCAGGCCATCGCATTTAATTTCCACAGAAGTCAGGGCTTTTAACAATGCGCTTTCAAAGGTCCTGCAAATGGACATGACCTCGCCTGTGGCCTTCATTTGGGTCCCTAGCTTTCTGGAAGCTGTGCGGAATTTGTCAAAAGGCCATTTAGGAAATTTCACAACGCAGTAATCCAGCACTGGCTCAAAGCAAGCACTGGTTTCCTGGGTCACATAGTTTTTCAGCTCGTCCAGGTTATAGCCCAAGGCGATCTTGGCCGCGATCTTGGCAATGGGATATCCCGCGGCTTTGGAAGCCAGCGCAGAAGAGCGGCTCACCCTTGGGTTCACTTCAATGACAATATAATCACCAGTGTCCGGATCAAGGGCGAACTGTACGTTGCATCCGCCTTCAATTTTCAAGCTGCGGATGATTTTCACCGCGGAATCCCGCAGCATCTGGTATTCCTCATCCCGCAGGGTCTGGGTCGGGGCCACTACAATGCTGTCTCCTGTATGTACGCCGACTGGGTCCAGGTTTTCCATGCTGCACACGATGATGCAGTTGTCCCTGCTGTCCCTGATGACTTCGTACTCGATTTCCTTCCAGCCAGCCACGGATTTTTCCAATAGAATCTGGCCAATGGCGCTGTTTTCCATGCCCCGCTGACACAGGGTTTCCAGCTCCCGATCATTGGTTGCTACGCCGCCGCCCGTGCCGCCCAGCGTATAGGCGGGTCGAATGATCACCGGATATCCGATTTCTTTCACAAACTGATGACATTCCTCGATGTTTGTGGCAATGACGCTTGGCGGGATGGGTTCTTTGATCTGCTGCATCAATTTTTTGAACGCTTCCCGATCTTCCGCCTGCTCAATGCTTTTCCGGTCCACTCCCAGCAGCTTTGTGCCGTACTTTTCCAGGATGCCCTTTTCTTCTAAGGCCATAGCCAGGTTCAGGCCTGTCTGACCGCCAAAGCCAGCGAGAATCCCATCTGGCCGTTCTTTTTCCAGAATCTGCTCCATGGCCTCTTCTGTCAGAGGCTCCATGTAAACTTTATCCGCGATGCCCTGATCTGTCATGATGGTGGCCGGATTGCTGTTCACTAGGATCGTCTCGATTCCTTCTTCCCGTATGGCTTTGCAGGCTTGGGTTCCGGCATAGTCAAACTCCGCTGCCTGACCAATGATAATGGGTCCTGAACCAATGATGAGCAATTTGTTCAATGAAGCTTTCCTAGGCATGTTCTTCACCGCCTTTCATGAGATCTATGAATTTATCAAAGAGATACGCGCTGTCGCTTGGCCCTGGCGAAGCCTCGGGATGGAACTGGACGGAAAAGACCGGCAGCTCCCGATGTTCCATGCCTTCCACCGTGCCATCGTTCAGGTTCAGATGGGTCACTTCCATGCCATTGAGCATGATGCTTTCCATTTTCACTGCGTAGCCATGGTTCTGAGAGGTAATGTAAGAGCGTTTTGTTTCCTTGTCATACACGCCGTGATTTCCGCCTCTATGACCGTATTTCAGCTTGTAAGTCTTGCCTCCTGCCGCTAAAGCCAGAATCTGATGTCCCATGCAGATGCCAAAGATGGGAACTCCCGCGTCCCGCAGCAGGATCGCTGTTTCCTTTACTGCTTCTGTGGCTTCTTCCGGGTCTCCCGGGCCATTGGTGAGAAGGATCCCGTCTGGGTCAGAGTCCATGATCTCCTGAGCAGATGCGCCATAAGGGAACAGCTCCAGCTGGCACTCCCTGTTCAGCAGGGATTTGAGGATATTAGTCTTTACGCCAAAGTCCAGCACTGCGACCTTATATTTGCCCTCGGAACCCAGAACCGTTCTTTCAGGAGTGGAAACGATCTTCATCCAGTCACCCCGCAGCTGTGTTTCTTCGCACAAACTCCTGGCCTCCTCCATGGAGAGTCCTTCATTGCTGATCACGCATTTCACTGTGCCCTCTGTGCGGATTTTCTTGGTGATCTTTCTCGTGTCCACGCCCCAAATGCCAGGCGTTTCCTGTTCCTGGAGCCATTTGTCCAAACTTTTGATGCTCCTGGCGTTGGAGGGTTCTTGACAAAGATCTTTCACCACCAGGCCAAAAGCGTGGATGCCGCCTGATTCATTGTCAATGTCGCTGACTCCATAATTTCCCATCAGCGGATATGTCATAGTAATGATCTGCCCTTTGTAGGAAGGGTCAGTCAAGATCTTTTGGTATCCTGTCATAGAAGTATTGAATACTAATTCGCCAACTCTTGTTCCTGGAAACCCGAATCCGTGCCCTTTGTAAACAGAACCGTCTTCCAGGTAAAGAAGGCCTTCTTTCTTTTCTTTCTTGTTCTCCATGCTGTCTTTCCTTTTTCTTCAAATTTTTCATTCAGATAATTATACATCTATATCTATGTTTATTCAATAGGTTGTACAAAAAAAATACTACTTCTTTTCCACGAAAAAGACGGCCTTTTGAGAAGCCGTCATTTTCAAAGCATATTTCCATATATCTCTTATAGGGAACGTTTTTCTTTGATCGTATCCACGTTCATGTACACGGTGGCTGCTGTGGCCGCCAGCTTTCCTGTGTCTTTGCTCACTGCCTCGCATACGATCTGGGTGATGCGCCTTCCGGCTGCCGTGGCTTTTGCCGTGACGATCAGTGTGTCTCCCAGCTCTACTGGCCGGATGTATTTCACATCCAGACTGATGGTGGGCGCATAGTTTTCGCCTGCGAAAAACCGCGCTACCGCAGCCGCCGTCATGTCAAAGGCCGTGCAGATCATGCCGCCGTGCATCATGCCCCCTCGATTGGCTTGCCAGTCCTGCACTGGAAAGCCCAGGGTGATGGATTTTTCTTCAAAGGAACAGCCGACTTTGATGGATCGCATCCTGCCATTGACCGTGTCCTTTTGATCCACGTTGTTTTCCTGCATGGTTTTTTCCAAATACGCCTCCATGCGCGCCTGCTTGTCCATAGCCGCCTCCTTTATCCTCTCTCGTAATACTGCTTCATCTCTGCTTCCGGCACCATGGCCCCGCCTGTTGCCCAAACAATATGAGTCGCCTGACAGTCCTCGCTGCACACCATGTGTCTCGGTCCTTCAAATCCCGCGCAGGCCGAAGGTTCAATGAAGATTCCTTCCTTATCCGCAAGAAGTTTTAAATATTCATACAATTTGCTGTCATCAATGGTGTAGCATCCCTGGAGCAGAGAGTTCATCACGTTTCCCACCAGTTTGGAAGGCCTGCCCACTGCCAGTCCGTCAGCCTCTGTCTTTGCGTCAAGTCCGATATCCTGGACGCTGATGCCATCATGAAGCCCTGTCATCATTCCCAAAGTCATGCAGGGGGCATGGGTAGGTTCCGCGAAAACACAGTGGACATGAGGTCCGAGGACGGTTTTCAATCCAAAGGTCACGCCGCCTGGCGCGCCGCCCACACCGCAGGGAAGGTAAACGAACAGCGGGTGCTTTTCATCTACCAGGATGTCTTGCTGCGAAAGTTGTTCTTTCAGCCGTTTTCCGGCAACAGAATAACCCAGGAACAAATCCCTGGAATTTTCATCATCCACAAAGTGGCATTTCGGGTCAGCAGCCGCTGCTTTGCGCCCTTGTGCCACAGCTTTTTGATAATCATCTGGATATTCCACGACTGTCACGCCTTTTTTCCGAAGCAGCTCCTTCTTCCATTGACGAGCATCGGCCGACATATGCACGGTCACTTGAAAGCCCAGCTTGGCGCTGATGATCCCAATAGAGAGACCTAAATTTCCCGTGGATCCCACGGCCACGCTGTACTGAGAAAACAGCTGGCGAAAAGGCTCAATTGCCAGCTTTGCGTAATCATCATCCAGCTCCAGCATCTGATGTTCCATGGCAATGGTCTCCGCGAGCTTGAGGATCTCGTAAATTCCACCCCTAGCTTTGATGGAGCCGGACACAGGAAGATGGCTGTCACATTTCAGAAACAGCCTGCCTTCTATTTCCAGGGCCTGTCCCATGGCAGGCAGCTCTTTGAGCGGCGATTCGATGATGCCTCCTGCTTGTTTTGTCTCTGGAAAAGCGATTTTGATATATGGCGCGAACCGCGCTAGTCTGGCCTCAGCGTCCTCTATGTCCTCTATGGAAAAGGGCAGAACTTGCTCTTGTCCGTAATCCGGATTTCCCCAGAACACTTCCTCGTATTGGCTCATGGGGGCCACCAGCGGGGCCTCCTTCATCAAAGCGTCTAATTCCATGATTTCTCCTTGTCTTCTTCTGCCGAGCGTTTGATCTTCGGCTTGTTCTTCATTTTATATTCGTACATGCGTTTGTCCGCTTCACGGAGCAGCTCGCTCCGATACCTGCTGCTGCCCAGGGAGTCCGCTTCCACGATGCCATAGCTGAAACTCTTGAGGTAAATGGCGTTTTCCGCTTTCCCCATTTGAAACAGCTTTGTCCGCTTTTCTTCCAGCTCTTGCTGCAAATCTGCTTCTGTGCGGTTTTTGACCAGCAGCAAGAACTCATCTCCTCCAATCCGAGCCACTTCGATGGTCCCTGCCACGTGAACCAGCAGATTGGCCGCTTGCTTGATGTACTTGTCCCCTTCTTCATGGCCCGCTTCGTCGTTGGCGAATTTTAGATTGTCCAGGTCAATGAAGGTAATGGTGAATGGATCCGCTTCTTCCAGCCATGTTTCCAGGATCTCCATGATGTAGCGCCGATTGTGAAGGCCTGTCAATGCGTCAAAAAAGGCGAATTCTTTGATTTTCTGCTCTTTTCGCCGTTCTTCTGAAATGTCCTCGATGATACAGGCGACTACAGGTTCATCGTTCCACAGGAGAAAATTCGCATCCACGAAAAAATAGCGGCTTCCCTGCTGGCCGACTCCCTCTTCTGCTGGTATCTCGATCTCCCATTTTCTCTTTGCGTCTCTTGATATGGAAATCCCCCGACAGATCTGGGATTTCAATTGTTCCGCGAACTCTGGGTCCGCTGCCTGGAGTTTGCGGAACGCATCGTTTTCATAGCGCACTTGCTGATCCTTTTCCCCTAAAATGACAAAATAGCGGTCCAGTCCGTCCATGACTTCCTGCAGGATCTGCTTCGCCTTGATCGCATCATCTCGGCTCTTTTCCAAAGCTTCTTGCTTTTCCGCCAGCTGGAGGGTCATATCATTGAAGGCCATGGAAAAATCGCCCATGTAGTCCAGCTTTTGGCTATAGTCGCCTTTGCTGATCTGCTTTGCCTGCCACGCGATGTGTTTCATAGTGGCCTGCAGGGATTTCAAGGGGTCGGCGAGAACATTGTCCGGTCCTGGCGGCTCTGCGTCCAAGTTGCCGTCGCTCAAGGCTATGCTCATCCTTTTGACCTCACCCATCCAAAGGGCTAAAAGCTGCAGTCCGCTTCCCAGATCCCGCAAATCCTCCGGTAATTCTTTGATACGGATGGCCTGCGGTTCGTCTTCGAAAATGATCTGCCGCAAATATTCAAATAAGGTTTCCTGTGGTGTCATTTCCATGGCTCTATTCCTCTTCACACTGGGATAACAACCGCTGGCCCCGGAACCTGCATACTCGGTCCCCTTTTGCCCAGCAATCGATTTCCACTACCTGATATTGCTTTCCTGTATACGCATACAGCACGCCCTCAAAAAAGCCTTCGTCATAATGACAGACGACCTCGCCTGTGTTGGGAAGTCCGCTGCAGTCCAGATCTTCGCCCACAGTCAGTATGAGAGATTCCGCCTTTTCGTCAGCCTCCTCAATCCGCATGATCCCCATCTTCAAATCTTTTAAAAGCTTTTGCAGCTGAGAAATGAATCCGCTGAAATCCTGCTGCAGATCCAGAAGGTTTTCCGCTAGTTCCTTGCCTGCCAGAAATCCTGCTTTTCGGAACATTTCCTGAGCCTTTTCCTCGCCCAGCTCTCTTGTCAGTACGTCCATCATTGTGAATTCCAGCAATCGGTAGATCAGAACCGGCGTTTCTTCGCCCAAGTTGGCTCTGCCTTTTTTGATGTCCCCCAGGCTTTCCCATGTAAAGCTGCTGGCAGTTTGTCTTTGTTTCGTCTCTCCCTGTTTCAACTTAAAAATGTTTTCCATAGGTTCTTTCTGCTTCCTTCCTAGCTTTCTGTCAACTCCTAGCGCATAAATCTTCATAGCTCATTTTGTGTGTCTGATCAGCCTCTTTTTTAGAGATTACGATGTTTCGCTGACTGCTATTATAGCATAGGAAAGCCATGAACTGCAAACAAATGCGCCTCAAAAGCCTGAAATTTTCAAAGATTCCTGCGATGGCTGCCATCATTGGTCTTACGTTTTCAGGGCCATGGTTCCATAAAATTTCTCCTGACGCCGCAGATTTATTCCCCACTGAGCATTTTGAAAAGCTTCGCCCCCCATCAGCAGGCCTTCGTAGTAAGCAGTGGACTGGGCTAGTTCTAACACATCGCTTCTGTTTCTTTCATTGCCTTGTATTCCACTTTTGCACCTCCTATGTGTGATCGTGGTCCTTATTGATCATGGTTCTTTGGCTCCTAAATGTTCCTTTTTATCTATTCATACACCTCTATTATGCGCTAATATCCGCATATATTCAATACCTTGGTGTGCAGCTCCGCATTATGTGTTCATAAAAATTATGATTTTGTTGGTTTTCTTTCTTCACATATGTTGTAGGACTTGTCCTACAATATCATTTTTTCGGTTGTGGGACAAATCCCACTAAAAATTTTTTAAACTTGCTAGAATGAAGGAATTCTAACTAAAGTTGGTTTGTTACATGAATTTGAAAGAAGCAATCACTCTTCGCATTAAAGAGCTTTGCACGGAAAGAGATCTCAATCCCAGCAGTCTTGCGTATCTCTGTGGAATGGATCGCTCAACGATTTACAGTATTCTTGGTACTAAAAGTAAAATCCTGAAATTTCTACGATCAAAAAAATTTGTGATGGTTTAGAAATCACATTAGGAGAATTTTTTAGTTGTTCTATATTTGATACTCTTGAGCCAGAAATAAAATAAACTGATCTCTTAAGCATCCTTGTCATCATTATGTTGTTGATCTATTGTGACATGAAAAAAGCAACCTTTTCTACTTCTGGTTGCTTTTTCTGGCGCGCCATTAGGGATTTTTCAGAGGCTTTGCCTCTGCGTCCTGCGGCTCCCTTTTCAGTCGCCTTGCACTCGATGCTGCGGGACAGTCCACTGGACTGTCCCGCTTCACGCATCGGCCCTTTCGGGTTCGAATCCCTTTGATCATTTTCACTGCACGAAAAAAGCAACCTTTTCTATTTCTGGTTGCTTTTTCTGGCGCGCCATTAGGGATTCGAACCCCAGACCTTCGCATTCGTAGTGCGCTACTCTATCCAGCTGAGCTAATGGCGCTTGTTTAACTGACGAAGATTATTATACAATAAAAGGTACTGGTATGTAAAGTAGAAATTTGTATCTTTGCAAAAAAGAATTTTGCCTTTCTGCCAAAGAGTCGTATTTAGAGGATTAGAGTCCAAAGCTATGGCGCTTTCCACCATGGCGAAAGACCGTAAAAACAACCCGATCCACATGTATGCTGCTTTTACTGGTTAAAATTCTTCCAGCCCCGCAAAAACTTCCCCAATGGAATCATGGATCACCAGATCTGCCCGTTCGTCATACTGGGTCTGGGATTTGTTAATGAGTATCAGATTCTTTCCTTGAAAATGCTCCACTAATCCAGCCGCCGGATACACGACCAGTGATGTCCCACCCACGATCAAGGTTTCCGCCTCTTTGATGGCTTTGATCGCTCGATCCAGCACATCGCTTTTCACTTCTTCCTGATAAAGGACGATATCCGGCTTTACGATCCCACCGCAGTTTTCGCACAAAGGCACGCCCATGGCCTGCCGCACATACTCCATGCTATGGGACGCTCCGCACTTCATGCAGTAATTCCGCAGCACAGATCCGTGCAGTTCAATGACATTTTTGCTTCCCGCTGACTGATGAAGCCCATCGATATTCTGGGTAACGATGGCTTTCACCTTGCCCTGCCGTTCCAAGCGGGCCAGCGCATAATGAGCTTCATTGGGCTTTGCGTCTGGATAAAGGAGATTGTTTCTGTAATAATCGAAAAAAATCTCCGGTTTCCGATCAAAGAATGGCCGGCAGATGATTTCCTCCGAAGGCCTTCCATACTCGGTCCAGGCTTTGTAGATCCCCGCTTCTGACCGAAAGTCCGGGATCCCGCTCTCCGTGGAAACGCCCGCGCCGCCAAAAAATACGATATTTTCACTTTCTTCTACGATCTTGACAAATTCTTTGTTTCTCATGGTTGTCACCTTGTCCTATCTATCCCACGGCTTTTCCCACTAATTGAAGGGTTGACCTCGCAAGCCGTGTCTTCATTTGCTCTGCTCCGCCGCGCCCAAGCTGCCGCGTCCATCCTACTAATCCTACTATGAGGAGGGATATCCCAGCCGCTGCGAGCGCCTATAAACGAAAAACCTTCCGAATCCGTCCTATGCGCTGGATTTGAAAGGTTTTCCTGGAGCTACTGGTCGGATTTGAACCGACGACCTGCTCATTACGAGTGAGCTGCTCTACCCCTGAGCCACAGTAGCAAGTACTTGACTATTATACAATCTATCACAGGTAAATTTCAATAGTTTTTTTCATTATTTTTGATTAAATTTGACAAGCTTCTGATTTTCTTTGTCCCCGCTCCCCCTTTTGCGTGCGGATCCATGAAGCATGTCAGAATTTCTGCTCACTTTTACTTGCGCGCCGCCCATTTCTGATATATCCTGTTGAAAAGGAGCTTTGGAAATGTTTCCGAACTCCTATGGACTCTGCCGCAAGCCGTGTCTTCCATGATCAGGGACATGCCGCGGCAAATGAATCAGGAGGCTGTATATGAGTAAATTATTGATCGTCGTGGACATGCAAAACGATTTTATAGACGGTGCTTTAGGAACGTCCGAGGCCCAGGCAATCGTGGAAAATGTTAGTGCCAAAATCAAAGAGTACGATGAAAATGGTGATCTTGTCATTTTTACGGCTGATACCCACCAAGAAAACTACCTGGACACCCAGGAAGGCAGGAACCTTCCTGTTCCCCATTGTATCAAAGGAAGCCCTGGATGGGACATTTCCAGCAAACTGCCCCGCCCTGAGGATGCGCCAGTAATCGAGAAAAACACCTTTGGCTCAAAGGAGCTGGGCATCATGCTCATGGAACTGGAACGCTCCGGCCAAACGCCGGAAAGCATTGAACTAGTGGGCTTGTGTACAGATATCTGCGTGATTTCCAACGCCATGATGGTGAAAGCCTTCCTGCCGGAAGTCCCAGTTTCCGTGGATGCGTCCTGCTGCGCCGGAGTGACGCCGAAAAGCCATGAAAACGCGTTAAAAGCCATGGAAATGTGTCAGATTCGCATCGACTAGGGGAGGATTTCCCCCCTAGTCTTTGAAACGCAGGCGATGCACGGTTCCGGCATCTTCCCGCTGCACGCCTCTAGCATATGTGAATTCTGGATAACCAAAACCAACGACCATGCCCACATAGTGGTTTTCCGGGATCCGCAGCATGGCCCGAAGCTCTGGCATATTGTCCAGCACACTGAGAGGGTAAATCATAAAGCAGCTCCCCAGCCCTCTGCTGGCACAAAGGAGTTCAAAATAGGCGCACGCAATGTTCACGTCCTGAACCCAGCATCCCCGTTCCGCAGCCATATGCGGGATCAGGATATGAGGCACGGAGCAAAACAGCATGTCAGGGCGCACCGTGTTTTCCCAATTTTTTAACTGCCCATAGGATCTTGCGTCAAATGTGCGAGCATAAATCCCCTGCTTTGCCTGCTCCTCCATTTTCTGATAAACTAAATCCCTGAAATATTTCATCTGATCTTTATCATCTACAAGGGTGTATTCCACTAACTGTTTGTTTCCTCCGGTAGGAAGATTCCGCAAAATATCGAGCATTTCATTGATTGTCTGCTGATCCACATTTTTATCTAAATATCTGCGGCAAGAGCGTCTGTTTGTGATCAGCGCGTCCAGGGTCTGTCTGGCTTGCGTCAAATCTGGCGGCAGCAAGCTGTCTTCCGGCTTTTTCCCAAGAACGGAAACCGCCCCCTGTGGACATACTGCCAAGCAGTGCTGACACTTCCAACAGCCATCCCAGCCAAACTCTTTCACATCTGCGATCTGCGGCTTCCTGTTTTCATCCAAAGAGATGATCCCTCCTGCGCACGTCTTGACACATAGCCCGCAGCCTATGCATGTTTCGTGGTTCACTTGGAATTTCACGATATTCATAGTTTGTACCTCCTATTGTCTAATCCAATCAATTCCTTTACAAAGGAATCCGCCGGATGCTCGCGGATCGCCTCTGGCTTGTCCAGCTGCAGGATCTTCCCCTGATCCATGACCAGCATTCGGTCTCCTAACTTCATGGCCTCTCGGATATCGTGGGTGATGAACACGATGGTGAGGCCCAGCTCCTTGTGCAATCTCATGATCTCATCCTGCATGGCCTGCTTGGTGATCTCATCCAAGGCACCGAAAGGCTCATCCATGAGCATGATCTTGGGATCAGCGGCCAGCGCCCTGGCGATCCCCACCCGCTGCTGCTGACCTCCAGAAAGTTCTGCCGGATATCGAAGCAACATCGATTCCTCCAGGCCAACGGCTCCCAAAAGCCTCAAGGCCAGTTCTCTGTTCGCGGCTTTATTCTTTTTTCCGCTGATCACCGGCACATAGGTGATGTTTTTCTCCACTGTCATATGGGGAAACAGCCCCCGATTCTGGATCACGTACCCCATGTTTCGCCTGAGCTTGATCACGTTTTCTTCATTGATTTCCCTGCCATCCACAAACACATGGCCGCTGTCCGGCGGATGCAGGCCGTTCATGGTTTTCAGCATGGTGGTTTTGCCGCAGCCAGAGCGACCGATGACAGTGAGAAATTCTCCTTCTTTTACCGACAGGCTAAAATCCCGCAAGATCTCTTTGCTGCTAAAGCTTTTGCTCACATGCTCCAATCGAATCATATCCATGTCATTCTCCCTTGATGAGTCCCTTTTCCATTAAGAACGCCCGGGCCACATCCACGTCTTCCTTGTTCTGGTTTTCTACCTGATCATTCATCGCAGCCATTTCCTGGTCTGTCAAAATTCCATCCATGAGCATCAGCGTTTCTTCTAACTGCGGATACCGCTCCAGCGCATCCTCTCTGACTACTGTGGAACAAAAATAGTTCGCCTGGTAATGCTGGTCATCTTCCAGTACCCGCACAGTGCCTTTGCTCAGCTGAGCGTCTGTGGTGAATCCGTTGGTCACATCAATATCACCCTTTTCCAGAGCCTGATATTTCAGACCAATGTCAATGTCCTTCACATCCTTGAATTCGTAACCATATGCCTTGCACAGCGCACCCAAGCCATCAGCCCGTTCTATGTAATCTGGATTCCCTCCGAACACCAGCTTGTCTGACACTTTCGCAAGGTCAGAGCCAGTTTTCAGATGGTACTGATCTGCCGTCTTTTTGCTGACCGCGATGGCAAAGGTATTGTTGAACCCATATAGCCCCACCCAGGTCATGCCGTACTTTTCCTGATACTCTGAACGAAGTTTTTCAAACATTTCTTCATCGCTGATGTCTGCGGTCTCGTGGTTCAAAACCATCATCCATCCACTGGACGTGTATTCGGGATAAAGGTCAAAGTCCCCCTTTTCCATGGCTGGATGGATATTGCTGGTGCCGCCGCCCACGCCTTTGGTGATTTCTGCTGTGTACTCGGTCTTTTCCTCAATGAGCAGCTTCAGCATTTCCCCCAGGACATACTGCTCGGTCATGGGCTTTGTGGCGATCTTGATTGGCTCATCCTTCCCAGAGTCGCCTCCGCAGGACGCGAATGTCAGCGCCATTAAAACTACTAAAATCAGTGCTGTTACTTTTTTTGCTGTTTTCATGTCAAATTCCTCTCTTTTTCTTGATTCGTTTTTCCAAATGCCCCAGCAGAAGGTCGCTCACCAGCGCAATTAACGCGATGAGAAGGCTCCCGCCAAAGGTCATAGCAGTGTCATAAATGGTGATGCCCCTGTAAATGGCCACGCCCAAGCCACCGGCTCCGATAAAAGACGCGATTGCTGCCACGGAAATGGTCATGACCACCATGTTTCGGATCCCAGCGATGATCACGCCTAGAGCCAGCGGCAGTTTGATCTTCATCATGATCTGGGCATCTGTGCTTCCCATGCCCCGGGCCGCGATGATCACATCTTCACTGACCCCTTTCAGCCCCGCGTAAGTGTTTCGCACCATGGGCATGATGCCATAGATGGTCAGCGCCGCCACTGCCGTCCCGTTTCCGATCCCAAGGAAGGGAATCAACATGCCCAGAAGGGATATCGATGGGATGGTATAAAACACATTGGCCACTCCCAGGACCGGCGGCGCGGCTTTTTCATGCTCCGCGATCCAGATCCCCAACAGCAGCCCGATGCTGCCTGCCAGGGCGATAGCGATCACTGACAGCAGGATATGCTCTCCCATCAGCTGTATAAACCAGTCGCTCCGTTCTATGTAAAGGTGGATCACTTCTTTTAAAAATTCCAAATCTTGACCTCCTTGTTCTTCGTGTAATACTTAATCACTTGCCGCGTCTTTTCTTTCAGCCCCTTGATTCTTTCTCGACTTGGAGCTGTCAGGGGTGAAGCCTTCTTACCGCGTTGACAGGACAGGCTTCTTTGCAGGCTCCGCACTGGAGGCAGTGTTCCCACGAGATTTCATAGGGCTTTCCTTCTGTGATGCATTTTTGCGGACAGACTTTCTGACAAGCTCCGCAGCCAATACATCCCTCTTCAATGACAAATCCCGCTTTCTCTTCCTCCCTGCCATAAGCGAAGGTTTCCCTGCTGATAGGATAATGGAGGAGGTCGAACCACTCGCCGCTGCCTTCATAGATCAGAAAGGCTTCCAATGCTTTTCTTGTTTCTCCCGGGTAAACTTCCTTCATTCCTGGGTTCTGCTCAAATACCCTGTCCACCCATTCTCTTTCCACCTGCTTTATCTTTCCTGTGAATTTTAGAGACTGGCAGTCAGGACACATGGCGCTGAGGGCGATTTCTCCAGTTTCCATCAATTGCTTGTAAAAAGGTTTTCCTTTCGCTGTTACGATGTACATGCCCTCATCTGCCGCAATCATCACATTGATGATCCTGCTCTGGGGGCGGCCCTGTTCATCTACGGTTCCCGCAGAAGCGATTTTCACCTTCCGGAACAGATCCACATATTTTCTTGCTTTTTCATTCATTATTCTTTACCTCCTTGGTCTTTTACGATATACTAAATTCCATATCATACATAGAAAGGAATCATTGTCATGCCAACAATCACCAAACCGCTCCCTGCGTGCCCTGTGGAAACGACCCTCCAGCTCATCGGAAACAAGTGGAAAGTTCTCATCATCCGCGATCTCCTTGACGGCACCAAGCGTTTCAACGAACTCATGCGCTCTCTTACCGGCATTTCCCAGAAAGTCCTCACCAGCAATCTGCGAGACATGGAATCCGCGGACCTGGTGCTGCGGACCGTTTACCCGGAAGTCCCGCCAAGAGTGGAATACGCTTTGACAGAAACCGGCAGAAGCCTGCAGCCTGTCCTGGATTCCATGACCAGCTGGGGAACGGCTTACAAAGAGCGAATGAGCCATTAGGCCGAAGCTTTCTTTTGATTGTGCGGAAATCTACAATCGCAGGCATTTTTCCCGATAAGTTTCATAGTCCTCTTGTTTGAACACATTGAAGATCACCTGCCTGATCTGCTTGTCTGTTTTTAAAAATTCCAGAACCGTGGTCAAGGCGATCTCTGCTGCCTGCTTCCTTGGGAAATGGAATTCGCCTGTGGAAATACAGCAAAAGGCGATGGTTTCCAGGTGTTTTTCAACTGCCAGCTCCAGACAGGACTGGTAGCAGGAAGCCAATTGTTCGCAGTCTCTTTTTGTCAATTCACCTGTGATGATGGGCCCTACTGTATGGATCACGTATTTGCTGGGCAGATTGAAACCTGGCGTGATCTTCGCTTTCCCTGTTTCCTCTTCGTGCCCTTGCTGCTCCATGAGCCTGCCGCAGGCTTCTCGCAGCTGAATGCCGGCTGCCGTGTGGATGGCATTGTCAATGCATCCGTGACAAGGAACAAAACAGCCCAGCATCTGCGAATTGGCCGCATTGACGATCGCGTCCGCCGCTAGCGTTGTGATGTCTCCCTGCCATAAAGACAGCCTTTCTGTCAATGGATCCCTGCAGTGAAACGCTTCTTTGAGACTAGGCAGTTTGGCTGCCTCAATGATCCCCTTTTCCCTGGCTTCTTCCTGGAGAAACTGATCCTGTGTTTCTAAAAAGGATTCTGTGATCGGCTCTGGCATCCTCACATTGACCAGACAGCGCAGCAGCTTTCGCTTTTCCTGCCTTGTTTTCGGAATGGGAATGTCCTTGTATGACGCACGCTCCTGCCGCAATTCATCCAGCAAATAATCTATCCGCTGTTCTTGTGTTTCTAATTTCTTCATTTTCAATCTCCCTCCCCACCATGGAATCGTCAGCTTGTCTTGCTTTTCCAAAAGCCGCTCCGCGATATGACAGATCTCAATGCCTTCATAGGTGTGTTTCGGATGCTTTGTTCTGGCGATTATCTTAAAATATGCAATAGACCAGAGTGTTATTGTCATCCCTTAGAACGTGTGCTCATCGGGTGCACTATAGAAAGAACGAAGATCGCCAAGTCCCCATTTTTCTAAAAACGCGCTTATTTACTCGCAAGGCGATAATGCGTATTTCTGCTTCTTCCTTCTTGAACAATCTGCCCTTTTCCAATCATCTGTTTCAATAACCGTCCACAGGTTGTCTGGCTAATTCCCAGCGCCTTTTCCACGTCCCTTCTTGTGAAGGTCTCTTGTTCTTTTGCCAAAGCAATTACCGCATCTTCCTCCACGCTGTTTTTCGGCAGGGCGACACCCGTTTTTTCTTGCTCTGCGTGTACGTTCAGATTTGGAAGGATGATCTTAAAAGCATTGTCAGAAGTTTCAATTTTTGGTTCCTTTCCGGTTCCTGCGTAAGCCTCCATAATCTTTAATATTCCTGTTCCGTAGGCCTCAATCAGTTCCAGACGGTAGAATACATTCGCCAGCTTTACATTCCGGCATACGGAAATACCCATCATGATGTCCTTTAAGGTCACTCCGCTTACAAGGCCTCCAATCGAAGTAAATTCAATCCGGTCCGTATAAAGGCTGATGAATGTGCTGGCACGGAAAGAATA
>CAJTYS010000054.1 GCA_910583765.1 uncultured Eubacteriales bacterium
GGCACTCCTTCACGGATCAGCCTGTTCGTCTTCGGGTCCAGTTTTACTTCGTTAGTGTCCGGAACCTGTTTGATGCATACCACTATTTTCATTGCTTTTTTCTCTCCCTTCGCTTTCCTACACGATCTTCATGGATCCTGAAATTACCATCTTCATAACTTCCGAAGTTCCTTCGTAGATCTCTGTGATCTTTGCGTCTCTCAGAGCCCGTTCTACTGGATATTCTCTGCAGTAGCCGTAGCCGCCCATCAACTGTACGCATTCTCTGCATACTTCATTTGCTACGCTTGATGCGAACAGCTTCGCCATCGCAGCGGCTGGTCCATAGTTTTCGCCATTGTCCTTTGTCACAGCGGCTCTGTATGTGAGCAGTCTCGCTGCGTCGATCTTTGTCTGCATGTCAGCTGCTTTGAACTGAGTTGTCTGGAATTTGGCGATTGGTTTTCCAAACTGTTTACGTTCCTTGACATATTTCAATGCTTCTTCCAGAGCGCCCTGGGCGATTCCTACTGACTGAGCGGCGATTCCAATACGTCCGCCGTCCAGCGCTTTCATGGCGATCTTGAAGCCCTGTCCTTCTTTTCCAAGGCGGTTAGCCGCAGGCACGCGAACGTTTTCATATGCTACTTCACAGTTGGAAGCCGCACGGATACCCATTCTGCGGATGTTTTCCCCTACAGTCACGCCTGGCATGTCTCTTTCTACCACGAATGCGGAGATACCCTTTGTTCCTTTGCTCTTGTCAGTCATGGCAAACACTACGAATGTATCAGCAAATCCGGAGTTTGTGGTGAAAATCTTTGTTCCGTTGATCACGTATTCATCGTTGGCTTCGTCATATGCGGCCTTTGTCTGCTGTCCCGCGGCATCGGATCCCGCGTTCGGCTCTGTCAGTCCGAAGCATCCTGTCTTGCTTCCGTCAACCAGCGGTCTTAAGAACTTCTGCTTCTGTTCTTCTGTTCCAAAGCTATCGATGCAGGAGCAGCACAGGGATGTATGTACGGAAATGGTGATTCCAGTACTTGCGTCTGCTTTGGAGATTTCCTCCATGCACAGCACATAGCTCAGATAGTCGCCGCCAACTCCGCCGTATTCTTTGGAGTACGGGATTCCCATGAGGCCGTATTTGTGCATTTTCGCCAGCAGGTCCTGGTTGAACACTTCTGTTTCGTCCATTTCTTCTGCCAGCGGCTTCACTTCGTTTTCAGCGAATCTGCGGTACATTTCCTGCTGCAGCAGATGCGTCTTTGATAGTTTAAAGTCCATTCTTTATCCTCCCAAACTTTCCATTTAGATTTTGCTTAGCTTACAAGTCTATTTCATTCTAGGGCACAATCTACTTTATGTCAAGCAACATCGCCCCTACGTATTTTGTATACTTCTGGTTTAGTCCCAGAGACCTTTGTACAGTTCCTGCAGCTTTTCTTCGCTCGGCACGTTTTTACAGTTTCCAGGGCTGCCGCTTGCCAGTCCGTCCTTAGCCATCTTAGGGATCTGCGCAAAGAATTCGTCCTTATCAATGCCAAAGTCAGCAGGGCTCTGGATCTTCAGGGTATCCAGCAGTTTGTTGGTTTCTGCCACGAACGCGTCCGCTCCGTCTTTTACGGAATCTCCTTCGTATACGCCAATGGCCTTTGACAGTTCAAACAATTCTGTTTCCGCGCCTTCTCTGATGTATGGCAGGCAAACCTTCAGCAGCATGGCGTTGGACAGTCCATGAGGAACGTGGAACAGCGCGCCAATCGGTCTGCTCATTCCGTGGATAACGGTTACGGAAGCGTTGCTGAACGCGATGCCTGCTTCTAAAGAAGCCTCGGCCATTTCCCGACGGCTGTCTACGTTTGATCCGTCTTTATATACGACTTCCAGGTGCTGATAAATCTTTTTGATAGCTTCCAGGGAGTAGAGTTTGCTCATTGGGAAAGCTTTTTTGGATGTATAGCTTTCCAGTGCGTGACACAGCGCGTCCACACCAGTGTTGGCTGTTACCGCAGGCGGCGCCGTCATAGTGAACACCGGGTCGATCACTGCCAGGGAAGCCAGCAGTTTCACATCGGACAGCAGCATTTTCACGCCGGAATCCGTGTTCGTGATAATGGATACTCTGGTTGCTTCAGAGCCTGTTCCAGCTGTTGTTGGGATGGCTACGATAGGCGGCAGGTCTTTTTCGATCTTCTTGCCCATGTAATCACAGATGCTTCCGCCATTGGCCACTACCGCGCCGATAGCTTTCGCGGAATCCATCGGGCTTCCTCCACCGATACCGATGAGAAAATCGCAATTGTTTTCTTTATAGATCTCGATTCCCTTGTCAATCATTGAGTGGGAAGGCTCCGCGTTGATTCCGGAATAGATCGTGTAGGCGATGCCCGCGGCGTCCAGCTCAGTTGTCAGCTTCTCAACATTGCCCAGTTTCACCATCATGTCATCTGTGACGATCAGGGCCTTTTTACCGAAATCTTTCATGTAATCCATGCTTGCTTTCAGCGCTTCATCTCCCGTTACAATAAATTTGGGAACAAAAAATACGTTTGCCATTTTAGTTTTCCTCCATAAAATGTTTTCAAAAAAGTTCCAATCATAGTTTCCGGGTTTTTACGAAACCCAAGTTAAACATAGCATAGCCCCTGCCCTTTTGCAACCCCTTTTTGTTAACTCATTCACAAAACATTTTTTTCATCGTTTTTTCATGTGGCGATTCCCTTTAATCCTTGAAATTTCATGATTTTGCAGGAAAACCCCCATAGGGTGTGGCGCCTATTTTTATCCAATTTTTTCTATTGTTTCCCTTATAAATTATACTTAATTCTGTATACATTATTCATGGGCAAAAAAAACGCAAAACTCCTTGATAAATCCTTGACTATCGATTGACAAACCTGAAACTGCGTACTAATATGAAAGTAAGTTATTGTTTTTAAATGGTTCTATAAAAACAGAAAGGACTAGGAGAGATGTTTGAGACTTTAAAGTATGAAGTAAAAGACGGTATTGCTTATGTAACGGTCAATCGGCCAAAATCTTTGAACGCGCTTTCAAAGGAAGTTCTGGACGAACTGCACGACGCGTTTGAAAAAGTGAACAATGACCCTGAGGTGCAGATCGCGATCCTCACTGGAGAAGGCAGAGCTTTCGTAGCTGGCGCTGACATCGCGCAGATGGTGGATCTGACTGGTATCGAAGGTCAGGAAATGATGAAGCAGGGCGCGCGCGTCATGAACTACATAGAGTCCATCGACAAGCCTGTCATCGCTGCTGTCAACGGTTTCGCGCTGGGCGGTGGCTGCGAGCTGGCAATGGCCTGCGACATTCGCGTGGCATCAGAAAAGGCACAGTTCGGACAGCCGGAAGTAAATCTGGGAATCATCCCTGGATTCGGCGGAACACAGAGACTGCCTAGACTGGTAGGAAAAGGCATGGGCAAGTACATGATCATGACTGCTGACTACATCAAGGCTGACGAAGCTCTCAGAGTTGGTCTGGTTGAAAAGGTCGTTGCTCCAGAAGAACTGATCCCTGCTTGCGAAGAGATCGCGAGAAAGATCATGTCCAAGGCTCCAATCGCCATCAAAGCCGCTAAGATCGCTGTGAACAACGGCATCATGCTGGATGTGCCTACCGGCGTTGCTCTGGAAGGCGAAGCCTGCGGCGCTCCGTTCTGCTCAGAAGACAGGATTGAAGGCATGAAGGCGTTCCTCGAAAAGAGAGAAGCAAAATTCAACAATAAATAAACTACCCGGAGGTTGTCACAATGAATAAGAAAATAATTACCGCCGCGGAAGCCGCCGCATTGGTAAAAAACGGTGATACCATCGCTACCAGCGGTTTCGTAGGAAGCGGTTGTCCGGAAGCTCTTACCAGGGCGCTGGAAAAGAGATTCCTGGAGACTGGCGAACCAAAGGATCTGTTTTACTTTTACGCTGCCGCACAGGGAAACGCTGACGGCCGCGGCGCAGATCATTTTGCCCACAAAGGCATGACAAAGAGAGTTGTCGCCGGACACTACAACACCGCTCCTACTCTGGGCAAATGCATTTTGAGCAATGAAATGGAAGGCTACAATCTCCCTCAGGGAACGTTATCCCAGCTCTGCCGCGACATTGCGGCCCACAAGCCGGGAACCATTACCCATGTAGGGCTCAACACCTTCGTTGACCCAAGAAACCAGGGCGGCAAGCTGAACGATATCACCACGGAAGACATCGTTGAGGTGGTTGACATCCTTGGCGAAGAAAAGCTGCTTTACAAGGCTTTCCCGATCGATATCGTGTTCATCAGAGGCACTTACGCCGATGAGCTGGGCAACGTAACAGTTCAGAAGGAAGTCTGCACTTCGGAAGTCACGGCTCTGGCACAGGCTGCCAAGAACAGCGGCGGTATCGTCATCGTTCAGGTGGAAAAGATCGTCAAGGCCGGAACTCTGGATCCGAGACTTGTGAAAGTACCTCGAATCTATGTGGACGCGCTGGTCATCACCGAAGATCCAATCGATCATCAGCAGTCCTTTGACCATGATTTTGATCCTGCTGTGTGCGGCGATATCCAAGTCCCTGTTACCAGCCTGGAGGCCCCTCCTCTTTCACCAAAGAAAGTGATCGGCCGCCGTGCTGCTATGGAACTGGAAAAAGACACGGTAGTGAACCTGGGTATCGGTATCCCTGAATACATTTCGGCGGTAGCCAATGAGGAAGGAATCGGCGACTGGATGACCCTGACTGTTGAAGCAGGGCCGATCGGCGGCGTGCCTTGCGGCGGCTCCCAGTTCGGTGCGGCTGTAAATCCGGAATGCATCCTGACACAGCACGAACAGTTCGACTTTTACGATGGCGGCGGTGTTGACCTGGCGTTCTTGGGCCTTGCGCAGGCTGATGAAAAGGGCAACATCAATGTAAGCAAATTTGGACCTAGAATCGCTGGATGCGGTGGTTTCATTAACATCACCCAGAATGCGAAAAAAGTTTTCTACTGCGGAACTTTCACTGCGGGCGGCCTGAAAATGGAAATCAAAGACGGCCACATCAAGGTATTGCAGGAAGGTAAATCCAAGAAATTCATTAAGGCAGTAGAGCAAGTCACATTCAGCGGCGAATACGCTGTGAAGACCAATCAGCCAGTTATGTACATCACAGAACGGTGCGTGTTTGAGCTTCGTCCTGATGGCGTATATCTCACTGAGATCGCTCCTGGCATTGATCTGCAAAAGGACATCTTGGATCTGATGGAATTTGAACCAAAGATGGATGGCGAACCAAAGCTGATGGATGCGCGCATCTTTAAAGATGAATTGATGGGTCTGAAATAACAGCAGTATTTTAGAAGAAAATAAACCCCGCAGCAGGATGTTCCTGCGTGCGGGGTTTGTTTGTGTGGAAACGATAATCAACTTACAATGGTGTTCATTTTCAGCTGTAGTTTTGATCACTTCCCATTTAATACTTGAACCCAATTTGATTTCACACGAAAGCGAAGCAGCACAGCCAACCGAAACCTAGGGTGCGCCTTCAGGTCCCAAAATTCCTTGTTGTCCTGTTTTTCCACTTCATTAAATATTTTTTTGATCACTTTTTTATTTTCTGCGTTGTAAGGAGATACATGCAATAAACAGGCTCCTCGAAAATACTTTCTGCTGTCGTTCAAGTATGTCGCAACTTTCGTAACAGGGTCGGCCACGGCCTCGATCACGCGAAAGGTGATCTTGTCACCATTTTTAGGATACACATAGAAGATATATGAATGATCCTTGGAGCCAAGCACCACTGAAGGCTTTCCCTGCCCGCCTTTGTAATCATATCTTAACTTTTTGAACACTCTTTCCAATTCCTCTAGCAGATCTTCATAACTATATGCGATAAAATTTTTATATATTTTCGGACCCAACATAACAATCTCCTTCAACCGTATTTCATTGACTTAATTTCTAACTAACTCTCCAAAGCGCTTTTCGTGCAGCCTGTCCATATAATCTCTCTGCTGCGGAGTCGGTGGTTTGCCTATATAGCTTCCGATAATCATCGCAATCAGGCCAATCGGTAATGAAATACATATTGCTGAGGCTGTTGGTAATTCAATGACAGCGAAAATGTTTTTCAAAAGAACGATGATGCCATAGCTCCCACATCCGAAGATGATCGCCAATCTTGCACCGAGAACATTCGCTCTCTTCCACCAGAGACCTCCAAGCATAGCCGGTACAAAACCTGCCAGCATGAACGATATGCCTTCGGTGTACATAAGCAACAGTAATTGAGGTGGCCACAATGCCCAAACATAGCACAGCACCCCAATGATCACAACAGCCCATACACCGACTTTTACAATGGTAGTTTCCTTGATGTTCGGCTTTAGCGTTGGCAACAAGTCGTTAGCTAAGGCGGCAGAAGCTGCCAGTAAAAATGAGTCTACAGAGGACATCATCGCCGCTACGATCACAGATACACATATCCCTCTTACTACAGCACTGTCAAAGGTTTCCTGTACCATGATAAAGAAAGCAAAGTCAGAATCCGCCAGTGGCGTGCTGTTAATTGGGAATAACAGCGCAACTGCGGCAGCTACCACCATGATGTACAAAATATGCGAAAAGAGATACAGAAGACCGTTAACAGGCAATAAGATCTGTGCTACTTTCATATTTTTTGCTGCTGTGATACGCATTACCACATGCGGCAGGCAGAATTGCGCACAGCCCCAGGTTACCATCATGCCAATATACGAAGACGGTGACATCAGCATTTGTGTGAAGTTCGGGTCGCTCTTCCCTACTTCCGAGAACATTTCAAAAATTCCCATTCCATTTGAGATCAGAATTCCAATCGGCAGGGCGAACATCAAGGCGGCCATGCCGATGCCCTGTATCACATCTGTTATGGTCACAGCCCACATCCCACCTAAAGCCACATATAAAATGATGATTGGCGTAATGATGGAAATGGCAGGGATATAGTCTATTTTGAACAGATATTGCGCCGCTAAACCCGCTGCCTTAAACTGTGAGGCGATATAAACGGTAAAGGCGATCAATACCACCAGAGCCGCCATGATATTAATCAGCTTGTCTTCGTATCTAACCTTGAAAAACTCCGGCGTTGTTTTAATGTTCATGGCTCTCAGGAACGGTGCGACCAAAATTGCGCTGAACATCCAACCAAAGAGAACGGACAGTCCGGAACACAGATTATACGCAAGGCCCAGTTTATAGGTGGATCCGACTAAACCTACGAATGTGCCTGCGCTGGAATAAGCCGCAAACGCAGCAAATAAACTTACAAATATACCAAAACTTCTGTCTCCTACATAAAAGCTTTCGGCGTTTTTCGCAGTACGTCTATTCGCCCATAACCCTATGGCTATACAAGCCACAAAATAAACGATTGATATTGAAAGCTCTATAGGATTAATATTGCCTTCCAGCAGATAAGTAGTTTGCACTTCCTTCATGATTTGTCACCTCCTTTATCGTTCTTTTTGCCCAGCAGCCCTGTCTTTTTCAGCATTACCATACCTGAAACAAATCCAATGATTGGAACCAGGAAATATTCCACGTAATGAATATAAACTTGAACACAAATTCCGCTGCTTTCCACGACTTTGTATGCCCATGGCCCATGAAGAACAATGAGCATAATGATAAATGACCATAATGTCACTACCTGGAACCGTGGCAATTTATAAAAGCCTTTGTTTTTGTTTTCCATTGTTTTCCTCCTTTAATCTTTGATTTCTGCTTCACTCATTTCGTGATTGGGCCTTTTTTCAATCTACTGAAAATTGGCATCACACAGCATGCCTTTATCGCACTGCTGTATGCTCTGTTCTCGCTATGATATCGTCCTGCGTTTCAGCGTCAAGCTCAGTGAACAAAGCACAATACCCTGCGACACGAACCATCAGATTCCTATGTTTATCAGGCTTTTGCTTAGCCTCCTTTAGCGTATCCGCAGAAACAGCGTTGATCTGTATATGCCAACCCTTTAATTCAGAAAAGGCTCTCAGTTGCGCAATAAGCTTTCTTTTTTCATTTTCTTCTGTTAAGACATCCTTTGAAAACTTGAGATTCAAAAGCTGCCCGCCTGTCATCCTGATCGTTGGAATTTTTGTTATGGATTTTATCACCGCTGTAGGCCCATTGACATCTGTTCCTGAATGCGGACTTCCTCCTTCTGCCAATGCCTCCCCAGCTCTTCTTCCATCTGCCGTGGCTCCTACAGTCTTCCCGCTGCCTACGTTAGATGAGATGGTCACTGTTGCGGCAAAATATCCGCATCCGATCGGACCTTGTCCTTCTCTTGTGTTTTTATAAGTCTCGATTTCATCCATGTAAATCTCATAAGCGGTTTTTGCCAGCTGGTCCACATAGTCATCATCGTTACCGTATTTCGGCACTTTGTTTATCATCATCTGCCGAATCAGTTCACCGTTTTCCGTCTCAAAATTACGATTGAGCAAATCAAGCATTTCTCTTCCAGTAAGAACTTTATCGTCAAACACTAGCTTGCGGATCCCTGCCATAGAATTTGCCAAATCAGCGATACCGATCTGGGCGCCGCTGATCATATCGTAAATCGCACCTCCATCGAGAAGCATCTTGCCTCTCTTAATACAATCCTCCACAAGTCCTGATATGAATGCTTCTGGCACTTGCTTTAAGCAGTGGTCCGCGATCGCATCGTTCATGACCTCTAGTCTAGCAAAGAGCTTGACACATTCACGCCAAACATCCATCACTTCATCAAAACTGCTCATCTCAGCCAGTGATTTGGAGATTGGCCACTTGTACTCAGGGTTTCTTGGATCCACTCCTCCATTGATAGCGATTTCAAACATTTTCGGGAAATTCATAAAGGTCATGCCAAATACCCGGTAGCCCCATTTGCCGGCGACAGCCACTTCAATGCAGCCAATGGCGCAATAATTGTACGCGTCCTCGAAAGCAACGCCTCTTGATAATAAGGACGGGATAATGACCTCATCTGACAATAACGCCGGCATGCCAAAGCCCAAACTTATGCTGTCCACGCATTTCTTCATATACTGTTCTGAGGACCCTGCCCAATACCTGGCTGTCAGGTTTGGTGATGGAAATCTGACGTTTTCCATGGCATTGATCATAATATACGTCAAATCATTCTCACCATCCACACCATATTCTTTCTGCCCACCTATGGTCAGATTCTGATACATTGGATATCCTGACGCATATATGGTATGCGGCAGCGACCTTACCTTGTTCATGCTGTGCATTTTTACAAACAGGCAACCCATCAGTTCCTGCGCTTTGTAAATGTCCAATGTTCCATTTTCCACATCTTTCTGATAGAACGGATAGAGATACTGGTCAAATCTTCCCAGAGAAATAGAATGGCCATTACTTTCGATTTGCATTACCACAGTGATAAACCAGGCGCTCTGCATTGCCTCCCAAAAGGTCTGGGCTGGTTTTCCAGGCACGTTTCGGCAAATTTTCGCTATGTTCAGCAACTCTGTCCTGCGCTTATCCGAATTTTCTTTGGCAGCCATTTTCTCCGCTTCATCTGCGAATCTCGCTGCAAAATCAATCGTTGCCACAAACATTTCTTTTGCGCCAATTAGAAACGGTATTTTCTGTAAATCATCCGCTTTTGTCAGATCCAGTTTCGCAAGTTCATCTTCAATTTCTTTGATGTACCCTTCTAGGCCAATCCGCAGGATTTTTTCATACCCCACCGCTACATGTCCATGGGCTCCCGACAATAGATGCGCACCCACCAACACGCCATTTTTTCTTCCTTCCACAATTTCTTCCGGCGAATAAAAGTCTACGCGATCTCTATGGGTCTTTCCCTTCCAATATTCGATGATCTCTTTAAATTCCGCCAGTTCTTCTGGCCTTACTTCAAAGGGATCGTGAGATCTTTCTGAAATCGTTTCGATTTCTTCTTCGATCCAGCTCACGTCATACTCTGGAAATACTGGTGCTGCTCTTAATTTCCGCGCTTGATTTCCAACGATCAGTTCGTCATCGCCAATGAAAACCGTCATCCTTCTCAGCACTTCGGCGACTGCTTTAGACCGTTTGGCCGCAACTGGCAATGCGCCGTACTTCTTATCGCATTCCGTCATGATCCTGGCTCTTTCAATGCAAAGCTCAGGCTTTGTAGCCAATGTTTCTTCTGCCAGCCGCTTTACTCTCTCTGTTGGTGGAATAAAGTTTAAGAGTCTTTCATCAATCACACTAACCATCTCCTTTCATGCTTTTACCTTAACTTGTGCTAGTAAGGCTTACAAATTGCACATTAACCCCCTATGTTTACATCCAATCCCCATTTTTTTCCTAATACGTCTCTCAGGCTTTTTAGCTCTTTTTTCTCCATTGTCGGTATGCCGGAAAGCTGGTACTCTCTGCTTAGTTGATCGTACTTTCCCATTCCATAATTGTGATAAGGCAGCAGGTTCATTTCCCTTATGCCATTTTCTACGGCAAATTCGGCGATGTCGTTTATATTTTTCTCATCATCTGTATATGTTGGAATCACTGGAATTCTTATGATAACATTTGAATCGGTTCTGCTTAGCCGCACGATATTTTCACGAATGCCCGCGTTTGATACTCCTAGGACCTTTTGATGAAGTTCGTCATCGAAAATCTTAAGATCACAGAGGAACAGATCTATATAAGGCCTTACTTTTTCTATGTTCTCCCATTTTCCATAGGCCGTTGTTTCCAAAGAAGTATGGAAATTTTCATATTTGCATCGTCTGGCAAGTTCTGTCAGAAATTCACTTTGCATTAGCGGCTCGCCTCCTGAAAAGGTTACACCTCCTTCTGAATGACGATAAAATACTTGATCCCTTTTCAATTCATGCATGATTTCATCAACAGTACGTTCTTCACCCTTAACTGTAATCGCACATGTGGGGCAAATATTTCCACATGCGCCGCATTGCACGCAGAGATCTCGTGCGATAGTAAGACCCTCCGCTTGTGCTTTCAGTCCATGATTCGGACAAACCCCTACGCATAGCTGGCATCCAATGCATTTGCTTTTTATATACATGACCTCCTGTCTCATATTTTGTGTTTCCGGATTGCTGCACCATGGACAGCGCAAGGCGCAGCCTTTAAAAAACACGATTGTTCTAATCCCTGGCCCATCATGTAATGAAAATTTTTGAATCCCTGTTATTATTCCCTTTTTTTGCATTGCATACCTTCTCTTCTATTGCCTATTTCTGAACTGCTTTATATGTCCGAAATATCGTTTCAAGGATAAAATCCCGCTTTATTTCCGCAAGCCTAGCCGCATGGTGTGTTTTTAAATGTGATTTGATGTCATCTTTGTGCCTCCATGCCTCCACCAGCAAAATCTCATCCTGATCATCGACAGGACAATGATACCGATACATCAAATTTCCCTCTTCTGACTGCGTCTCAGCGATGATGTTTTCCCTCATCATGTTCTTAATAAACTCATCTCTCATACCTGGCTTAACCTTATATGTAACATGAATCAGGATCACCTTGTTCTCTTGGTGCTCCATGCTATATTCCCCAAACTTCTTCGGGTGTTGGAGGAACCACGTCAGGAATCTCACGGATCACATATGTATAATTCAACAAATGTCTGTAAGTTAATGGTCCTGAAATACTGTTGTTTCCCCAAAAGCCGCATCCGTTGGACATGGTTGGTTCCATCCCGCTATTATATGGGCTTCCTGATCCTGCGACAGCGGATACGTTAACATTGATTCGGCACACAGGGATTTGTTCAGCATAAAAATTCACGTGTTCATCATTGTTTGAATAAATGACCGCAGAATGACCAGCGCCCTCCATCAGGAGATTCTTTCTTGCTCCTGCCACAGCGTCTTCAAAGTTTTCGTAAGTATAAACCTTTAATATCGGACAGAGAATCTCCTTTGACAATATTTCCTCCTTTGCGAACTTGTCCACATCCAGAAGAATCAGCTGCGTTCCCGCAGGAACAGAGACTCCTATTTCATCAGCTACTACTGTGGCCGGCTGCCCAAAGAGTTCTTTTCTAAGGATCTCCTTTTCATTGAAAACATTCTGCCGAAACTGTTCGATTTCACTTGGGTCACTGATGTGATAACCGCCATTGTTTTCAAAGGCTTTGATCAAGGCTGCTTTCTGCTTTTCAGAAACAAAGATCGCTTGCTCGCCCGTGCATGGCATTCCATGATCATAGATACGATTGCCTATGGTTTGCGTCGCTATGTATTCATAATCCACAAAATCCTCATCCACGACCACCTGAACATTTCCTTGTCCCACTCCAAAGGAAGGCTTTCCGCTGGAATACGCAGCCTTTACCATTGACGCTCCTCCTGTGGCCACAACCACATCTGCTTTTCTCATTAATTCCTGTGTAAACTCGGTACTCGGTTCATCTACTAACTGGATCAGGTCTTCTGGTGCTCCCAAAGCTCTGATCGCTTCTTTGAGCAGTGCTACGGTTCTCTTTGAAGCCTCCTTTGATTTTGGATGAGGTGAGATGATCGCAGCATTTTTGCCTTTCAATACATGCATACAATTCACCACAATTGTGGCTGACGGGTTTGTCGTAGGCGTTATGCATGCCACGACTCCTGCTGGTTTCGCAAGAGTAATCAGCATTTTTTCCTTATTATCTTCAATTACCCCTGTTGATTTTTTGTCTTTCAGAAAATACCACGCAGCCATTGCTGTTCTTCTATTCTTTATGATCTTGCTTTCTTTTTTTCCATATCCGGTTTCTTCTACCGCTATATCCGCCATGAGTTCCGCATGATCATAGGCGCATTTGCCAATGGCGCGCACTACGAGATCTATTTGCTTTTGGTCATAATGGCTGATAGCGTCCATCGCGCCTTTTGCCCTCTCAACGAAACGATCTACGGTTTTTATTTTTTCAGTCATTTTATCCTCCTATGTCGATCGATATACTCTCGGAATCTCTAACATCGCAAGTTCAATGTGCTGGGATTCTTCTTTTAGCTTTTGTCCTCTTTTCTAAAGTATGAATATTAATATTCTTGTTTACATTGTACATACTATCAACTATAATGAAAAATACATATTGGGAATGGCAAGTATTCTTGATGGTTATGGCTGGAGGTGTGGAATGGATATTGAGCTGAGGGAATTGAAATATTTTGTTGCCGTGGCGAAGCTGGGAACCTTGACAAAAGCCGCTGATTCTCTTTTTATCTCTCAGCCGGCTCTTACAAAAGCCATAAAAAAATTAGAACAATCCATTGGTGCCGATTTGTTTGATCGGGAAAAAAATCAGCTGAAAATTACCGATGTGGGACAGGAATTGTTGAAAAAATCCCAATGTCTCATGAATGATTATGAAGAATTATGGGCCCGAATCAATGATGTGAAAAATCTTGATGTGGGTCATATTTCTATTGGACTACCACCATGTACGATCCCTCTTCTCTTTCACCATACTTTTCTACAATTTAAAAAGACATATCCTAACATATGTATTGATTTTTCCGATAATGGCCGTGAAGAAGTTGTGAAAGGCTTGCTATCAGGTGATTTTGACCTTGGCTTCATGATTGAAGACACGCCTAATAGCGGAATCGAAGAAGTCCCGTTATATACCACTGAAATGGTGGCTGTCATGCACAAGTCTCACAAGCTTGCGAAATGCGATGTGATCCGCATTGAACAGCTAAAAGAATTTCCTCTATGCATCTTACAGAGGGATTATCTGATGGCACAGCAAATATTGTTAAAATGCCACCTGGCCGGATTCGATCCCATCATAGGCTGCTCCAGCAGCAATTGTGACTTTTTAATTAAGATGGCCCAGTCCAAAAATCAAATCGCCACAGTCCCCCGTGCTATTTATTTGGAAAAAACTTATGAAGATATGATTGCTCTTCCATTTGATGAGCCTTGGCTATGGATTTTGTGCATGGCCTGGAAAAAAGATTCTTATTTATCATATGCGGTTCGGACTCTTCGTTCGATCATACTTGACCAGTTTTTGGATAACCAATAAACTCAAATCAAAAGCATCTTCCCCAGCGATATTTCATTGGAGAAGATGCTTTTTAACTAATTGAATTTATCCCTTCTCAATAGATTCGATGCCCAGATCCGTGTACTGGTAAACCAGTTCTTTTACGGTGATGCCCCTGTCTTCGTATTCAGCCTCACCGCACTGATTGTCGTAAGGATCAATGCGCCAGTGGCGCTTTGGCGGATCAAATTCCTTTTGGAAACCATTGTTTATGGGAATCCGATAGGGATCGATGTTTCCAAAGAAGAAATCCCACCGTTTCCTCGCCCCTCTTACATAAGAAGAACCACCATAGGACAAATCTGCGTGCGCCCACCCCACAGAAGGCACATAAAACATGGCCCAGTCGTGCTCTCCCACGTCTCCCGGCTTGGCATCCAGACCTGACTGCCACTTGGCAGGGATTCCGGCAATGCGGCACAGGGTGATGAACAGCAAAGCCTGAACGCCGCAATCCCCTCTCCTATTGAGGGCGCAATACTCCGGCAGATTGTCAATGCTGCAATAATCCCGCACAAACCGGTAATCCGTCTTGGTGGTGATATAGTCGTAAAAGGCCCTGGCTATTTTCAGCGGGTTGGTCTCCCTGCCCGCCAGTTCTGCCGCTAAAGCCCGCAGATAAGGGGTGAAGCAAATATGCGGCGGCTCTTCCGCAAGATACGCCTTTTCTCTCTCCGGTATTTGGGCAGCGGCCACTTTACGCGGATCCACCTTGGTCAGGTCTCGGTAAACCACTTTGTGTTCCAGCTGATATTCCAAAGAAAACACCTGCCCTGCTTTTGCCGCGGTTTCAAAATACACTGTGGGCTGCGGCGCGTCATCTGGCGCAATGCTCATGGGCTCTGGCCGCACGGCGATGATCTTCAGGTGTTCCACCCCGTCCCGCTCCTTGGGAACAGGCATGTGGACGAAAAGCCGCCTCCCCTCTTCAACAGCGGCCGGACTCAAACGCATATTATGGCGAATATGGATGCGCGCCCGTATCTCCTGCCCGTCTGAAACAGAATCCACCAGTTCCTGGAGCAGGCGGTAATCGCTTTGGTCCCCTTCTTTTGTCCTGGCCCATAGCTCCGGATACGTTTTGTACAGGGTGTCGCTGAAACAGTCGATGTATTTCACCGCTCCATCCACATACATCCAGTCGGCTTTATCAGAAAGCCGCAGCTCTTCCAGCTCCGCCGCCGTCATGTCCGGGATCCGCTGCCGCATGATTTCCAGGGCTTTCTCTTGGGAAACCGTGTAACGGGCCGCTATATTGTCCATGTTGTTCTGTTCCAGCTCCAGCCGGCATTTAAGGGGATACGGGATCCCCTCTTCCGCCAGCATGGAGGCTATGATCGTTCTTGCCGCCGGAAAATTTCCGCTCCATTTTTCCTTGGCGATGATTTCAGGAAGCGGCAGGGCAAGATATTTCAAATCAGTGTATTTCATGATTCTCCTCTTTTCTGTGTTCGCTTTCGATCATTCGATTCCTTCGCCCTTGTAGTCTTGGCCGCCGTTTTTCTTTCTAAAGTATAGATATACGGGAACGCTCACCACGTTGACGCCGATTGCGACGAAGGCGGCTTTCGGCGCATCGATGAATTCGTTGACCATGAGAATCAGATAAGCGATACAGGTGATGACGATGGTGACTTTTCCACCCCACACCTTGTAAGGCCTTTCGATATCTGGATACTTTTTCCGCATGATCAAAACTGCGAACACGGTCATGGCGTTGAGGATGGAAGTGGTGAAAATCAGCATATCCGTCAACTCCTCCAGGCTGTTGAACAGCACCAGCACCATGGCCATGCCAGAGGCGATGATGATCCCATAAGAAGGAACGCCGTGTTTTTCGTCAAGATGACCGAAAATTTTCGGGAAATACCCTTCCTTGGCCATAGCGTAGTAAGTACGAGGGTCACAGAGGGTGTTCACGTTGGCTGAACCCACGATGCCGATGGTCATGCAGACGAGAACGATCCACGTCCCTGTCCCGCCCAAGGTTCTGGCAATAACTTCATTTCCTAAATACAAGTTCTCACTTTCCACCATAGCGATAATGTCTTCGTGAGGCAGGACCCGATACACGGCCAGATAAAACAGCGCATAGATCAGGGTCACGCCCACCAGGGATGCGATGATGGCAAAAGGCAGATCTTTTTTCGGGTTTCGCATTTCTTCTGCCACTGTGTTTAGATTATACCATCCATCATAAGCCCATAGGGAAGCAAATGTAGCGAACCCCACCATGGAAATGATATTCACAATGCCGCCGCCTTCCGCAGGGGTTCCTTCCAGGGAAAGGCTCAAATCAGGAGACTGGTCTCCTGTGGCCAGGCCGACCACGATGATCAGCAGGATTGGCACCAGCCTGATGACCATGGAAAAGTTCTGATACAAGGTCATTTCCTTGACCCCCAGCAAATTAATGACCATTAAGGCAAAAATGATCAGGATCGCAATCACCTTGATCATGACATCGCTCAAATCAAACACTGTCCTGTAAGCGGTCACTGCAGCCATGGCCAGCGCCGCTACCCCTCCTGAACCCACCAGTAAAAAGCAGGAAAATCCGTTGATGAATCCAAACACAGGGTGATAGGCTTTGCTCAAATAGACGGTCTGTCCTCCGGCTACCGGCATGCTGGCCCCCAGCTCAGCGAAACACAATCCCGAAATGATCGTAATGATACCTCCCACAATCCAGGCCACCAGGGACCAGCCCATGCTCATCCCTGTACGATCCAGCACATAGCTTCCCAAATAGTAGATGCCTGATCCAATGACCATTCCGGCAACAATGCTGATCCCGCTGAATGGCCCTATGGCTTTTTTAAAGCTGCCTTCCTGTTTTTGACTACTCATGTTTTTTCTCCTCTCTATAAACATTCTTTTAAAATCCGAAGCGCGTTTTTGTAGCAGATCCGTTCTACCGTTTCTGTGGAAAAAGCCTGCTCCATCCGCAAAAGCAGTTCCCCATAAGAATCATAGCGTTCAATCTCCATCCCGCAGCTCATGCCGTCAAAATCCGAACCCAGAGCGATATGTTCGTCTCCCATGATGGAGATCATGTGTTTCATATGGGCGATGATGTCTTTCACAAGCGTCCCCGATGCCTGCTCCCGCAAAAAAGGCGCATAGAAATTGATGCCTACCGCTCCGCCTGACCGAGCAACGCATTTCAGCTGCTGGTCCGTCAGGTTCCTGGGATGGTCGCACAATTCCCGAGCGCAGGAATGAGATGCCACGAAAGGCTTTTCACTATATCTGGCCACATCGTAGAACCCACCTTCTGACAAATGGGACACATCAATGATCATGCCCAGCTGGTTCATGCGTTCCACAGTTTCTATGCCAAAGGGTTTCAGTCCTTTTCCATGCGCGGTCTGATCTGCGCTGCTGGGAAATCCGATCTGATTTTCATTGTTCCAAGTCAGGGTCATGAGCCTGACACCTTTTTCATAAAGCAGATCAAGCCTCTGGATATCTCCCTCAAGGAGCTGCCCGTCTTCTATGGTAAGGATCGATGACATTTTATGATTTCTGTGGTTTTCCATCACATTTTCGTAAGATAACGCAGGCAGGATCACATCCTGATTCTGTTGCAGCTCAGTTTGATAAAGCGCAAAGATCTCCAGGAACAATTCATATGGTTCCTTTTTGATGCCGATTTCTTGGGCAGCGTTTCCTGCTGGAAGGAAGATTGCGAAAAACTGTGCCATGGCATGGTTTCGTTCCATGCTCCGCAGATCCACATGCAGGGAATTCTCTCGCAGGTGTTCTTTTTTCAGATAACATTCCAGCAATGTGTCACAGTGCATATCGATTATATGCATCCTTGTGCCTCCTTTCTTCTATTTGCTTTTATATAACGCAAAAAACATGCCAGCGAGTTTTTTTCGCTAAAAAGCATGTTTTTTCTAGAAAAAGCAGGATAGAGAGAGGAATTTCATCCTCTCTTTCGTTTCTTGTTGTTCTGATTTTAGATCATCGTTCTTTTTTTAGAACGTTTCTACGCCCCTGCAGCCCTGCCGCACATGGCAGCCACATCACGCATCACGCCTCTGGCTTTTTCCGCATCCATATCGTGGATGCCCATACAGAAAATAAAGGGCCGCGGAGCCATGACAATGGCGGCTTCGTGAAGGGATTCCACGTCAAACCCAGTTTGCTGAGCAACAGAGATGTTGTTGTTGGAATATTGGTACAAAATGTCCCTTCGCTGATGATAAGACAAGATCTCCATCATTTTCTCGCTGGAAGCCGCAGAAATCAGCTGCTTTTTATACAGCCGCTGCAATAGGCTGCCCACTTCCCGCAGGGAATGACAATTTCCTGTTTCTGTTTCCCCGCCGTCCCATTCAAAGATCATGCGCCGAACTCTAGTATGGGTCAGCCCCAGCTGCCGCATGGTCTGATTGACGTTTTCCATGCCCACCATGGACAGCAAAATGTTGAAAGCGGAGTTGTCGCTGATTACCATCATCATGTACAGCAAGTCCTCTATCTGGAGTTTCATTCCCTGGTGAAGGAAATCCAATACGCCTACTGTTGTTTCGTATTCTTCTTTTGGCGCAGTGAAGGGCAGCTTTTTTTCCAGTTCATATTCATCTCCCAGTCGGATCCGCCCTTCTTCCACCTGTTTGAACACTTCGATGAGGAGAATCAGTTTGGCGATCCCCAGAGAAGGAAACACATCGCAGTTTCCCACAAAGCAGCTGGTGTTTTTATGGATGTCACAAAAATAAACGCCTATTTTCCCCTCCAAACTGCCGATCCGATCTTTGATCTGATTCGATAGATTCATTCCATATCCTCCACTTCTCGGGCTTCCCCGATCCCGTATTTATGCACTTTGTCGAACAGGTTGGTTTTGCTGATGCCCAGAAAATCAGCCATTTGCTTTCGATTGCCGTTAAATCGGGTAAAGGCGGCCTGAATGATCTCTTTTTCATAGGCAGCCAGCTTTTCCTTCAATGTGGACGGACAGCTGATGCCATCCACAGAATTGTCCAGCACAATGTCTTCTTCTCGAATAAAATGCTCGTCCGCCATGACAACGGCTTTTTCCAGAATGTTTTCCAGTTCCCTGATGTTGCCGGGCCAGCTGTAAGCCCGCATTTTTTCAAAAGCCTGGCTAGTGAGCATCAGAGTGTCGGTTTCCAGCCGCTGGCAGATAGACGGCAGTGTGTCGCCTATGATGCTGTATAGGTCATCGATTCGCTCCCGAAGAGGCGGCAAATGGATGGGGAACACGTTGATGCGATAATACAGGTCCTTTCGGAATCGCCCTTCCTTCACCATTTTCTCCAGGTTCTTGTTGGTGGCCACAATGAGCCGGATATCTGCGGAAATTTTCTTCGTGCCGCCGACTCTGTAAAAAGTCCCTTCCTGCAGGACTTCCAGCAGCTTGCCTTGAAGCAGGAACGGCAGCTCGGATATTTCGTCCAGGAACAGGGTGCCGCCTCTTGCCATTTCAAAATATCCTAGCTTTCCCCCTTTTCTCGCACCGGTGAAAGCCCCCTCTTCATAACCGAACAGCTCGCTTTCAATCAGGTTGTAAGCAATGGCCGCACAGTTGGCGTTGACAAAAGGCCCTTCCGCCCGCCTGCTGTTTTGGTGAATCTTGTTGGCCAGGAAGGTCTTGCCTGTGCCGCTTTCACCTGTTAGCACAATGGTCACGTTTTTGCGGCAGACCTTGTCCAGCTTTTTGTTGATCTTTTCGATGTTTTGCCCACTGCCTTTTAGCCGGGCCTCACAGCTCAATTCATCCTTTCCGATCTTGATCTCATTGTCAAAATACAGCTGGTCGTAAATGGCTGTCCTTTTTCTGATGTTTTCCAGGTAACAGACTTCATCACCTATGGAAAAAAGATCCCAGCCCGGCAAAAGCGTGCCCTGGTCCTCCATGACCAAAACAGCTGGTTTTCCCTGAAAATCGAAAAACCTCGGCCGCCCTTTCTCTGTCATGGCCGTGATTTTGTCAGCCAGCTCCTTGGGGAAGAACGCTTCCAGCTCTATGGGCCCCGCTGCTCTCAGGTAAGGGCCGTACTGCCTGCGGGTCAATATGGCCCGCAAATCTTCCACTGTGTCCTCCGACTTGCTGAAATACTGGATCTTGCCCTGCCGGACCGCCAGCAGGCAGCCCGCTTTGCCCATGGGCATGGCAAGGGAGGCGCCGTTGACCTGGAGCTCTGCTTTCGCAGGAGCGTGATTTTCGCTTTGCTTGAGGCGCAGCTGGATCTGTTCGTTGGAATAGATGGTGTCAATCTCTTCCTGGTTTTCAGCTTGGAGGCTGCCTAGTTTTTTGTAAAAAGGCAGGAAGTTATGGTCTCCATAGCGGCAGATGATCGCTTCCCAGTCTCCATCTCGCTCTTGGACGCTCTGTTCCAGGCCCGCTAGCTCTTTGATGCCAATACCCTGGCCGCATCTGCCCGCATATAGAAGGATGTCGTTGATTTCTATGGTCCCATGGCTGTGCCACAGGATTTCTGTCCTGTCATCCCTCGCGAATTTCAGGGTTTCTTTGTCCGGGATGACGCGGGATTTGTTCTGTTGTAAGGCAAAATATCCGATTTCCATGTTTCGTTTCCTTTTGGGGATTGGGTGTTATATGATAACAAGTACTTTTTCACTTGATCCCTTACCTTTCAAATTAAGAATTCCATGCGAACAACAGGATGCCCGCATGGAATCGTCTTTTATTTCACCCTAGCTTTCTTCGCTTATCTGACTTTCACCTTCTTCACCTTGCTGTAGGCACCATAGACTTTCGTCTTGCCCGCTTTTTTGTAGGCTCGCACCTTGGCGAAGTAGGTTTTCTTCCTTTTTAGCTTCGTGAAAGTTTTGGTGACGGTCTTGTTTTTCTTAATGGTGGCCGTCTTTTTGTTCTTTTTGAATTTCTTGTCTGTCGCCACTACCGCTTGGTAGCCTGTGGCTTTTTTGTCTCGCTTCCAGGTCAGCTTTAAAGTTCCCCGCTTAGTGGATTTCACCTTGCTCAGAGTGACCTTCTTTGGCTTTGTGTTTTTCGCGGTGGTCGGCTTTGATTCCGTGGTCGCTTTTGTTGATGGTTTGGCTTCATTTCCATTTGTGGCATTCTGTTGGCTGTCAGATGAGGAACCTGATGAATCATCATTCCCGTTGCTACCTTCAACCTTCAAAGTGTCACCGGCTTTTTTAATCAAAACATGATCCTGATCAGAATTGACAGTCACGTTCTCTGTGGCCTCCGGCGTTTGATATTGAACGCTCGTATTCTTGAGATTGTCGGAATGAATGGAAATTCCTTCTTCCGTCTTCTCCATTGTCACTTGATTGGCCGCGCTGCCGCTGATGGTATATGTCTCAAAGTGATCGGCATCGTCCGTTTGACGATAAGTCACGACATAATCCTGTTTGTCCAACGATTCGTTGAACTCGATTCGCGCTTTGTTCGCTTTTAAATCCGCCGTTGCTTTCGCGTTCAGCGAAGCGGAAACGGAAACCTCTTCATATCCATCCGTGATTCCCAATTCGACAGAAGCGTTTGAATCCGATGCGGCGCGTGTGACAGCCGTATCATTTGTCCAATAGAGATAAGGTTCCTCAGCGTCTTTTCTCTCTGTGCCCTCTGCTGAACCCATGCCAAAGATTTCCTTCAACGCATCGCCGATCAGCTTTGTCGAACTGTACACCATATTGGCGGATTCTTTTTCCACCGTTCCTTTAGAAACAATGTCATCCAACGCAGGGTCAATATAATTAAAATTTAAATAAGAGGTGGACTGTCCGCCATAGCTGCCGTATTCCCAATCTGTAATGGCACCGTCTTTCTTTTTCAAAGTCAAGGTTTTGATCAATGCCGGCTCGCCTCCATAAAGGTCATATGCGTAACCATTGCAATCATAGACGGCAATTTTTACTGTCGCGTCATCCTCTGACATGATGCCCATTGGAAATAGCGCGTGACCTGTCTTCTCGTCTTTATGAACGCCTATGATCAAGGACTTGCCTTCGCTGATGGCCTTATACAATTTAGAAGCGTTGTTGTTGACCATTCTTTCCATCACGTACTTGGATTTAAGCTGATAAATTTGCGCCATTTGGAGATACCGCAAAAACGTATAGGAGGATCCGCCTTTTGTGTTTTGCTCCAGCCCCATTAGACAGCCGCTGCCTGACCCGATCGCAGAGATTCCCTTGAATTGACTCTTCCAGGCCCCTGCGGCATAGGAAAGTCCATAGCAGAGCCCCCGCGTGCCGTCATCTTTCTTTTTGATCCGCGCCGCGCTCAACGGGCCATACAGCTTTTTATAAAGGTCGATGTCGATTTCCTGAGAGACGCTTGGATTTGTCAATTTAGAATATTCCGCGGGAGAAGTCTTGAAATTCCAAAGTTCTTTATTATTGATCCCGCTAAATTTTTCACCCAAGCCACAGTCTCGGTCATAATCCCAAAATTCAATGGCATCAGCGTCAATGGACACATAGTATCTTGTGTCTTTGGAAAGCCGCATTCCATTGGCGTTAAATCGGAAAATGAGCGTTGTCAGCTTCCCATCACTATTAGCGGAAATCCGACATGCGTCCGCATCTTCTCTGAGTGCTATTTTTTCCACCTCACGGTCAGTTCCATATTCTTTCAAGGAAGCGCAGCCGTTTCCCGTCAGCTTGATTTCCTGGTCAAATTCAATCAGGCATGGGAGCATCGTCAGCTCCGCGTATTGATGTCCCGATTCTGGAATCAATGAGACAATGTGCGAGCCTGCTCCCGTTTCTTCCACCTTTCCTTCACTTGAAACCGTCCCGGCGGAAGACCAGAGGTTAGATTTTAGATTCAAGAACAAAGCGGGGCGAATGGCGTGGCCATCAAGGTCGACATAAAGGCCGACGCGGCGGACGGAGCCTTTGTCATACACGCCGGTGGCACGACTAGAATTATCGCCGGGCGACCGCAGCCACCAATAGCCGTTGCCTTTGTATTCCGTAGAAGTATTTGTATATGCTCCTTGGGATTTCGCATAGTCCGTGTTTAACGCTTCTCTGGTCTTCGTGCTGTTCATGTCATTTGGAAACCCATATGCGGGCTTCATGGCCTCATCTATGGACAGGAAAAAAATCTTGTCCGTAGTGTCGTTGCCGCCTTCCGTACTGTAATAGGAATCGTCCGGGTTCTGGATGGTCTTCTCCTTGATGGCCTCCTGCTCTCCGGAGGTGAAGGCTTTATTGATGAAATTGTCGCCGGTGTAATCCTTCCCGTTCTTATTGGAGCCGCTCCCGTATCCGTTG
>CAJTYS010000055.1 GCA_910583765.1 uncultured Eubacteriales bacterium
CAGACGCTCAGATCGACGCTGGCCTGGAAATCTACGAAGCAGCCATCAAAGAATGTTTATAATTTAAGGCAGGGCTTTACGTTTTATTAAAATTGTCCGCAACGATTTCAAACAAAAGCAACAGCCTGAGTTGTAAATACTGGAGTCAGTTTCTTCCTCAAGCAGGTGGAAACTGATTCCCCGCAATTTTTTATGGAAATAGTGAGAGCAAAAGGAGAGAGTAATTATGAGTCAAGGAGGAAGACAAGAACTTGAAAAGTCCCTTAGCATGAAAGACGTGCTGGCACTGGCGTTCGGCACCATGATTGGATGGGGCTGGATCATGCTGGCAGGTACTTGGGTACATAACGGAGGCGTGTTAGGCGCGATCCTGGCATTCGGATTAGGCGGCGTCATGGCATTATTCGTAGGACTGACTTACGCGGAGCTGACACCGGCGCTGCCGCTGGCAGGCGGAGAGCTGGTATTCACATACAGAGCCATGGGCTACAACGCTTCATGGTTCACTGGCTGGATGATCACCCTGGCATACCTGGGCGTGGCCGCTTGGGAAGGACCGGCGCTGTCAAACGCGTTGGGATTCCTGTTTGGACAGCTGCTGCCTGAGTTAGGAAGCCTTTATGAAATCCAAGGTTCTGAAGTGACGGGCATATTCCTGCTCATCGGTTGTGTGGGAGCAGTCATCATGACCTTCATCAACTACAGAGGCGCGAAAGCCTCAGCAGTGTTCCAGACAACTGCTACCGTTGCTATGGCAATTGGCGGAATCGCCTTCTTTGTCAGCGGCGTGACAACAGGAGATTTGCAAAACATGACACCGATGTTCACAGATGGAAAAGGTTTTGTAGCCGTAGTTCTGGCCGTACCTGCCATGTTCGTAGGCTTTGACGTAATCCCGCAGGCAGCGGAAGAAATGAACATGCCTCTTGGAAAGATCGGAAAAATCATGCTCATCACCATCTGCATGGCAGCGGCATGGTACATGATCATGATCCTGGGCGTTGCCCTGACCGGCTCCCCAGAAGTCCGCGATGGATTTGTCAATGACCCGAACGCGGTTCCAGTAGCCAACTTGTTCGCGCACACATTAGGTGGAAACCCTGTGTTTGGTAAGCTGATGATCATCGCTGCCATGTGCGGTATCCTCACTTCTTGGAACGGATTCATCGTTGGCGCTTCCAGAGTTCTGTTCTCCATGAGCAGAGCAAAGATGCTGCCTCCAGTATTCGCGAAAGTACATCCAAAATACGGTTCCCCGACAGCAGCCATCCTGCTGGTAGGGATCGTCACTGTTCTGTCACCGTTGCTTGGAAAGAGCGCGCTGACCTGGTTCGTGGACGCCGCGGCCTTTGGAACTGTAGTCGCTTACTTCATGGTATCCCTTTCTTTCCTGATTTTGAGAAAGAAAGAGCCATCCCTGGATCGTCCGTTCAAAGTAAACGCTGGGATCATCGTTGGTGTTTTAGCCGTATGCGTTGCCTTGTTCATGGCCACTCTGTACATCCCGCTTTACAGTCCAGCTCCATTGACAGGAATCGAATGGGCGCTGGTCGGCGGCTGGATCGTACTGGGCATCATCCTGTTCATCATCAACAAAGCAGGCCCTAATGGTAAAACTTCCACAGAAGAAACTGAATACCTGATGTTTGGTGATGATTACAAGAGATTCTAGAGTTTATTCTTTATAGATCAAATAAAATCCAGTATAATGAAGGGTAGCGGAATGGAATCTGCTGCCCTTTTTCTTTCTGTGAAGAAAAGGCGCGAAGCCACAACATGACGAGGAAGAGCGATGGAAGAAAAGCGAAACAATTTAAGCAGGGTACTGGGCAGAACGGATGTACTGGCCATTGGTTTTGGAACCATGATGGGCTGGAGCTGGATCATGCTGGCTACCACCTGGCTGACGAGGGCTGGGTTTTGGGGAGCGATCATCGCATTTTTGACAGGCGCGCTGATCATCATGGGCGTGGGCGCTGTTTATGGTGAATTGACTTCAGCCCTTCCCCTAGCTGGGGGGGAGCTTGTGTATATTTACAGAGCCATGGGCGGGAAGGCTGCCTGGCTGGTGGGATGGATCATGTCCTTTGCCTATTTAGGCGTGGCTGCCTGGGAAGGAATCGCTTTGGCCACGGCCATTGATTCTGTGCTGCCCATTGGTCTTTACGGACCTTTGTGGGAAATCGCCGGATACACGGTCCACTTTTCCTGGGCCTTCGTGGGCATGGCCGGAGCCATCATCGTGGTGCTCTTGAATTTGTTTGCCAATAGGCCGGCTGTCATTTTCCAGGTCATGGCCACTGCCGCGGTCATGCTGGTGGCTTTGCTGCTGTTTTTTGGAGGCATCACCTTTGGTTCGGGAAAAAACATTGGTGAAGGGTTTCATTCTTTAGACGGGTTCCTCTATGTGTTCCTCATGGTTCCTGCCATGATGATTGGCTTTGATGTGATCCCTCAATCAGCGGAAGAAATGAACCTGCTGCCTCGGGAGATCGGGAAAATGGTCCTAGTGTGCATTATTTTCAGCATGGCTTGGTATTTCATCATCATTGTGGGACTGGCTCTTTCTGCCCCCATTGAAATCCGTATGTCAGGGATCATTCCTGCCGCGGATGTGATGTCCTATGTGTATCAGGATGACACTTTTGGGACGATCTTGATCTTGGGCGGGATCTTAGGGATCCTCACTTCCTGGAACGGTTTTTTCATGGGAGCCACCAGGATGATCTTTGCCATGGGACGGGCCAAGATGCTGCCGGAGATCTTTGGCAGAGTGCATCCAAAGTACAAAACGCCTTGGGCAGCGACCCTGCTAGTAGGCGCGGTCTGCATCGCGGCGCCGCTTTTGGGACGGAACGCTTTGATCTGGTTCGTGGATATCAGTTCCCTGTGCTCCCTCTTTGGATATTGCTGCGTGTGCATGGCTTTTGTGATCTTAAGGAAAAAGGAGCCAGAACTAAACAGGCCTTTTAAAGTCCGTTTCGGCACGCCCTTGGGAATCATGATCACCAGCGTGGCTGTCCTGTATTTTATCATTCATGTCAACGAGACCCTTGTGAATGCCAACACCTTTGATCAAATGACTTTGATCAGCGTATGGCTGCTGCTGGGGGTGGTCATGGCCATGTGGTCAAAAAAAGATTTTGGCAGGATCACCAGCCAGGAGAGAGAGATTTTGATTTTCGGAGAAAAACTAGCAAGGAGGAGGCCTTGAGGAGATGAAGGAGAAACGAAAAGAATTTCTGGTGATCTTGATCTTCCTGCTGGTGATCCTGGCCATATTGCTTCGGGCTTTCAGCGATTCATCCTACAAAGTCGCGCCCCCGCAGAAAAGCAAGATCACTTTGACCCGCAGCGAACAGCAATTTGTCAAGGAAAAGCAAACTGTGCGGGTGGCAGTGGACAAAGAACTCGCTTATTTTGAGTCCCACTTTCTGGAAGATTACATGGATGCCATCATGCGGTCCGTGGGGCTAGAGGTGGAAATCCTGCAGGACCAGGAAACAGGGGCAGACGCGGTGCTGGTTGCGGCAGACCAGGAAACCAGGAGCCAGATCGACCAGCTCCAGTTCACAGCTGCCTTGTTCCAGATAAAAGGCAGCCTGTTTGTCAGAAAAGATTTGAAACAAGACCAAGAAGCTTTCCAAGGCATCTGCGTCAAGGGGCAATTCACAAGCACAGAAAAAAAGAGTTTATCTTATGGCGGAAAACCTGTGCGCCTGCGTGACGCGCCGACCATCCAAGAGGCTGTGAAGCGCGCGAAGCAGGAAAAGCTGGACTGCGTCGCGGGCGATCAAGACGCGATTCTCAGTCTTTTAAAGGAGGAAGGGCTCCAGGACACGTATGAGAACATCCATGCGGAGCTGTACAAACGCAATGTTTGCTTGATCATGAAGCAAAAGGACGCCACATTGTACAGCGTCCTGAATCAGTGCATCCACAATGGGGATCTGCAGGTTCTCATGGGGCAGGCCCAAGAGCGATGGTTCGGCACTTCCGGTCAGCTGGTGGAAGCAGGCAAGTACAAAGACGCGGCCTCACTGCTGGTCATTGTGTTCGCAGCAGTGTTCTGTACGTTCTTTTTCTACTATCAGTCCAACAAAAATTTGTACAATGAGCTGACGGCTCGGATGGATCAGCTGACAGCCAGCAAGCAGGAGATGCAGACCACTTTTAACGGTGTGTCCTACTACATGGCGGAGCTTGATCCCAATGGTGTCATCTTGGACATCAACAAGGCGTTTTTAAATTACGTGAACAGGGAGTCCATGGGCAGACCCATCTGGGAGGTGCTGGAACTGCCAGAAGACTTGCAGGGCACGCTCCAGGAAATGATGGAACAGACAAGGCGCACACAGGCAGGCACCTCAAAAGAATTGACCTTGCAAAGGATCATCCTGGAAATTAATATTTTTCCGATTCTCAGCCCAAAGGGAGAAGCGGAAAAGCTGTTATTCATGGCCAGCAATGTGACAGGCGAACGCATGGCCGAGCGGCAGATGCTCCAGGACAACAAAATGATCGCAGTAGGTCAGCTGGCGGCTGGAGTGGCCCACGAGATCAGAAACCCTCTGGGCATTATCCGCAATTATTGTTATGTGCTGAAAAACATGAAAGATGAAAACCTCCAGGAACAGGCGGTGCAGGTCATTGAAAAATCCGTGGACACGGCAGGGAACATTATTGACAATCTTTTGAATTTTTCTCGGATCTCTAACAAACGAGTGGGGACTGTGCGAATCAAAGAACATGTGGATTCTGTCATTGCTCTCAACAGGGGCATGCTGAAGAAAAAGCAGATCGAAGTGCAAGTGGGATGTGAAGAAGATTTTCCCGTGCGCATGGCAGTGGAGTCCTTTGACATGGTGTTCATTAATTTGGTGTCCAATGCCATAGACGCCATGGAGCGCCAGGGAAGGCTGAGCGTGGACATTGGCAGGGAAGAGGAAGAATTTTTCATTGAGGTGACAGATACTGGAACGGGTATTGAAGAAGACATTTTAGACGATATTTTCAATCCGTTTTTCACTACAAAGAGCAGCACGGAAGGAAATGGTCTAGGCCTTTATATTGTATACAATGAATTGCAAAAAATGAACGGTAAAATCCAAGTGAGGAGCAGGATGGGAAAAGGAACAACCTTTAAGGTGACTCTGCCTGTCAGAAGGGAGGAGGAACAGAGTGAGTAAAAAAGCCTTTCAAATTTTAGTAGTAGATGATGAAAAAGATTACCGAGATGTGCTGCAAATGATCTTATCTGGGAAGGGTTACAGCGTGGAGGCTTGTGACAATGGACAGTCAGCCCTAAAAAAGATGGAAAAGAAAACCTTTGACCTAGTGATCACGGATCTTTTCATGCCAGTGATGGACGGCAGGCAGCTGCTGGAAGAAATCAAAAAAAGAGAATACGACACAGAGGTCATCATGCTCACGGCTCATGGGACCATTGAAAAAGCAGTGGACGCCATGAAAGCCGGCGCCTATACGTATGTGACAAAGGGCAGGGATCCAGAAGAAATGTTCATGGAGATCCGCAGGATCGAAGATGCCAGAAAGCTGCAGCGGGACAATGCCATATTAAAAGAAAAAGCCACAGGCGTTTTCATGCTGGAGAGCAGGAACAAGGAATATCACCAGATGCTGGAACTGGCAGAGCGCGCGGCTCAAAGCGATTCCAACATTTTGATCTTAGGCGAATCCGGTTCCGGCAAAGAAGTGCTGGCCTCTTTCATTCATCAGAAGAGCATGCGAAAAGACGCGAACTTCATGGAACTCAACTGTCAGGCCCTTTCTGAATCCATTTTAGAATCCGAACTCTTTGGACATGAAAAGGGGTCCTTCACAGGAGCGGACAAACGGCGGATCGGTCTCTTTGAAGCTTCCAACGGCGGAACATTGTTCTTAGATGAGATCGGCGGCGTTTCCATCAATCTCCAGGCAAAACTGCTGAAAGCCATAGAAAACAAACAGATCTACAGGCTAGGGAGCAGCGCGCCCATTAACGTGGATTTCCGCCTGATCACCGCTACGAATCACAATCTGCGCCAGGACATGGCGGATGGATGCTTCCGAGACGATTTGTTCTACCGGATCAGCACCATTGTGCTGGAGCTTCCGCCGCTGCGGGAGCGGCCAGAAGACATTCCTCTGTTCATTGATTATTTTTTCGAGAAATACCAAAGAGAGATGAGCAAGACCATCAGCGATATCCGGCCAGAGGTGCGGGAACGGCTAGTGCAGTACCATTACCCAGGAAATGTGCGGGAGCTGAAAAACATCATAGAACGGCTGGTGGTATTATCGGAAAAAGGTGAGATACTGGAAGAATACTTGCCCTCTGATGTGGTCAGCAGTCAGGAACCATCTGTTTTCATGGCCCCTAGAGAAATGGATTATACCATTTCCTTGAAAGAATATAGGAGCAAAGTGGAAAAGGAATATATCGAAGGCCTGCTGCGCCGGTATCCAAAGGATATGAACAAGGTGGCGGAAATCTTGAATATTTCCAGACGGCAGCTGTTCAACAAATTGGTGGAATATGATTTGAAATAATAGCCAAAAGTCTGCTGTTTTAGCATAAAATACCTTGAGAATGCTTGTAACATCTGTTATAATAATTTTACATTGATTTACATTTATAGAACGCAGGTTTCTTTTAACAAAGATTAAACGCAGTAACACAAGCATCATGGATTAAAGGAGTGAAAACATGAAATCAGGAAAACGGGAAACACACAGCATGACCGTGCGGCGGGGGCGAGGCATCACTAGTAAGCTGGTGGCAGCCATTGTCGGAAGCGTGATCATTGCAGTGGCCATTCTGCTGGCAGTGGTTTATACCCAAATGTCACATACGCTGCTGAAAAAGAGCGAAGATCTGATCCAGACCACTACGGACAAGACCATACAGGAAACAGAGGCTTGGATGAGCGGTACTCTGACTATGCTGGAAATGCAGCGGGACACCATACAGTATGAAGATATGGACATCCCTGCCATGAAAAAGTATATCAAGCATACCGTAGATCAAAACGACGCGTATCCCGCGGGACTTTACACAGCGCTGAAAGACGGTTCCTTGTATCATGCGTCCTTTGTGCCAGGACCGGACTTCAACGCGTTAGAAAAATCCTGGTACAAGGATGGGATAGAGTCTGAAAAATTCATTCTGGGGGACGTATACTTTGACGAAGACAGCCAGTCCTATGTAGTAGGTGCTTCTGGCATGCTAAAGGATGGAAAAGGAAAAACACAGGGGGTAGCTGCCGCTGACGTGTATCTGGATTCCATTTCCCAGCTGGTCAGCGAAGTCAAGCTGGAGGACACGGGCGGCATCTTCTTAGTGGACACCCGGACAGACACCATCATCGGACATCGGGAGAAAAACATGGTGGGCGAGACCTTGAGCGGAATCGATGGCAGCATGTACAAATACGCGGGCAAGCAGATCCAGTCTGGAAAAACGGGATTGTCCGTATATGACGATACATATGTACAGGTGGCAGAGGTGCCAGGCAGTGACTGGATGGCAGTGGCCTATGTGTCCCAGGGAGAAGTTTTGCGGGAACTCCATTACCTGACCGTGGCAATGGTGGTAGTCGCTGTGTTGGCAGTGATCGTGCTGATGATCCTGGTGATCATCCAAGTACGGCGCATTATCGGCGTGCCGGTCGCGGAATTGAGTCAGGTGGCGACCAGGATCGCAGAAGGTGAGCTGGATCAGACCATCCACTATCAATCCAAGGACGAATTAGGCGTGCTGGCAGATGACTTTAATCAGGTCACAGTGCGGCTGCGGGATTACGTGGCATATATTGATGAGATTTCAGAAAAACTGAGGGAGATCGCTGATGGAAATCTGGCGTTCACCCTGAAATACGAATACACGGGAGAATTTGAAAAGATCAAGGATTCCCTGGATGAAATTTCTTATGCTCTCAATGGCGCCATGGGGCAGCTTCGCACCGCGTCAAAAGAGGTGGCTGTGGGCGCGGAACATGTTTCCAATGGCGCAGTGACCTTGTCGCAGGGTTCCACAGAGCAGGCAAATTCCGTGGAAGTTCTGGCAGAGCATATTGACGCTGTTTCCGATAGTGTCCACAAGATCGCCAAAGGCGCCAGTGAAGCGGATCGCCTTTCCAAGAGTGTCAAGAGCGGTCTTTTGGAAAGCGATGAAAAAATGCGGAACCTGACTGACGTGATCCAGAAGATCAGCAACAATTCCGCAGAGATCAACAAGATCGTCAAGACCATTGAAGACATTGCGTTCCAGACGAATATTCTGGCCCTGAACGCTGCTGTGGAAGCTGCCAGGGCAGGTACAGCTGGACAGGGTTTCGCGGTAGTAGCGGATGAAGTGCGCAATCTGGCAGGCAAATCCGCGGAAGCGGCTCAGGAGACTTCGCTCCTGCTGAGTCAGACCGTGGACTCCATGACAGAAGGAGTGACCGCGGCGCAGGAAACAGCCAAGGCTATGCTGGCAGTCGTGGATCAGGCAGATGAGATGAACGGCTTGATCAGCGGCATCGCAGAATACACGAAGCAGCAGGAAGCCAACGCGGAAGAGATTTCCGGCGGGATCGAACAGATCTCCAGCGTTGTGAAAAACAACGTAGCCACAGCAGAGGCCAGCGCCGCTGCCAGTGAAGAGTTGTCTGGCCAGGCGTCCCTGCTGAAAGAATTAGTCTCTAAGTTCAAACTGAAAGACTAAAATCACGTTTTTTCTACCTGAATGTAAATAACATAAAAAGAGATGAGGAATGGTATCAGATACCGTTCCTCATCTCTTTTTTGAAACGCAAGCGCCTATTTAGAGAGCATGGAAAGCAGGCGCTCCATATCAGCGGGCAGGGAGGCTTCAAAGGTCAGAGGCTTTCCTGTCACTGGATGGGCCAAGGCTAGCTTCGCAGCGTGGAGGGCTTGGCGCTCTATGAGAAAGGGGTTCGTCTCGCCGTAGAGATGATCGCTGACAATGGGATACCCAATATAAGCCATGTGAACCCGAATTTGATGGGTGCGGCCGGTTTCCAAAGTCAGTTCCACTAGAGAGTATCCGGCTTCATAGCGTTCCAAAACTCGGTAGTGGGTGATAGAAGGCGCGCCGTCCTCCATGACCCAGCGCTCCACCCGATCTGGGTCCGGTTTGCCAATGGGCAGATCAATGGTCCCTTGATCAGACTCCACCAGCCCTTTCACAATGGCAAGGTAGCGCTTTTCCACCTGACCAGCTTGTCCCTGTTTCATGAAACTAGCTTGACAGTGGGAATTTTTCGCGACTGCTACAATGCCAGAGGTGTCCATGTCCAGCCGGTTCATAAAGCGTATTTTAAAATTCTGGCCTGAATCCAGCATGTATTTCATAATGCCATTGGCAAGAGTGTGCTGTGGGTGTCCTTTTGTGGGATGGACCACAAGGCCAGGCTGCTTGTTGATGATCAGCAGGCTGTCATCCTCATACACAATGGAAATGGGGATGCTTTCCGGCACAAAATCGCTGGTCTCTTCAGGCAGGCGTATGGTGATGGTGTCGCCAGGGGACACGGGAATCCATCCAGGAGTCTGCTGGTCATTGAGATATACCAGCTTTTCCCGTTTGATCCTGTTCCGCATGCGGGCGGAAAACTGAAAGTGCTGACGCAGGATGCCTTTCACATCCAAGTCTTGATCTTCTTCTGTCACAATGTATTTAAATTCTGTCATGTTTCACCTTATAAAAATTTCGTCTTCACTTTATCCCAGAAATCATAGGACTCGAATCGCAGTAAATTGATAATGGTATCAGAAAATTCGATTTTGATTTCTCGGACTTGCGCATAAGCGTGTTCGATCCCGTCATTCAACAGGAAGATGTAATTGCTCTTTCCATTTTCAGGGACAACGCCCAGGGAAAGATCGGAAGGGAGCAGGATGCTGGAAGTGAAGGCGCGGTACGCAGTGGTGTTCATAGGCGCGATAGGCGTCACCTGCAGCAGGCGGATCCGAGGATCCACGATAGAGCCGCCCAGAGAATAATTGTAGGCTGTGCTGCCTGCGGAAGTGGCTACTAAAATACCGTCTCCGCTGAATTTTTCAATGGGGCTGTCACCAATGGAAATGTTCAGATGCACGGAATAAGAAGGGCTGCCCTTGATGACGATCTCATTCAGTCCCCGCAGGACTTCCCTTCTGCCAGTATGGGTGGTGACTGTGGCCTGTACGGTGCTGAGCCGCTGGAGCCGGTATTTGCCGGCCTGATAATCTCGAATAAAAGCATCTAGTTCAACAGGATCGTCCGGCGACACTTCCTGGAAAAAGCCCAGATGTCCCGTATTGATGCCCACAATGGGGATGCTAGGGAAATCATAAGTATGTACGGCCTGGAGAAACGCGCCGTCTCCGCCAATGCACACCAGCAGCTGGCTGTCCGGAGAATAATCCTTCCGGACAGTAAAGCCGCTTTTTTCAAATTTTTCAACTACGATTTTTTTTGTCTCTTCCGACACGCTGGTGCCGTTTGTGTATATGTTGATGATGCTCATGTTCACACCAGTTTTTCAAATTCATCCACAAGGTCTTTGAAGGTTTCCATAGCCTGCTCAATTGGTCTCTTGCTGCTCATGTCCACGCCTGCCAGCTTCAAAAGTTCGATTGGATGATCGCTTTCACCGGTTTTCAGGAAACTGATATAAGCGTCCCTGGCAGCAGGACCTTCTGTGAGGATCTTGTTGGAAATAGCCGTAGCCGCTGAATAGCCTGTAGCGTATTTATAAACGTAGAACGCATTGTAAAAATGAGGGATCCGGGCCCATTCGTAGCGGATGGTGTCATCTTGCTCCACAACAGGGCCGAAATATTTGTCATTGAGCTTTTGGTACTCTTCGCACATCCACTCGGCTGTCAGGACTTGTCCTTCTTCAATGGCCCTGTGGGTCAGGTCTTCAAATTCAGCGAACATGGTCTGACGGAACAAAGTGGTGCGGAACTCTTCGATATAAAGGTTCAGCAAGTATTTGCGCATTTGCGAATCTGTTTCTTTGTCCAGCAAATGGCGCATCAAAAGGGACTCGTTGACCGTGGAAGCCACCTCTGCCGTGAAAATGGAATGGCTGCCGTAAATGTAAGGCTGCGCCTCCCTGGTGTAGCTGGAATGCATGGAATGTCCCATTTCATGTACCACTGTGAAAACATCCTTCAAAGTGTCCGTGTAATTCAGCAGAATGTAAGGCATGCTGTCATAGCTGCCAAAGCTGTAGGCGCCGCTTGTCTTTCCTTCATTTTCATAAACATCGATCCAGCCGGCTTCGATACCTTTGTTCATCCTGGCAATGTATTCCTCACCTAAAGGAGCCAGCCCTTCCCGCATCATGTCCAGAGCTTGTTCATAAGGGATCTTCTTCTTCGGCAGTTCAATGAGCGGCACGTAAATGTCGTACATGTGGAGCTGCTCCACGCCCAGGAGTTTTTTTCGGATCTCCATGTAACGATGGACCGTAGGCAGGTTGTCGTTTACCACTTTCACCAGATTGTCATAGACTTCTCCCGGAATGTTGTCCCCAGAAAGGGCGGCTTGGCGGGCAGAGTCGTATTTGCGGAGCCTGGCGGTGATCACATCGGTCTTGGTGTTGTAATTATAAGCCGTGCCAATGGTGTTGATCATGGCCTTGAAAGCCGCGTACATGTGATCATAGGCTTCTTTTCTCACTTTGCGGTCATGGCTTTCCATGAATTTGATATAATTTCCATGGGTCAGCTCCACTTGGTCACCATCTTCATCAGTAATCTTGCCGAATTTGATGTCCGCGTTGTTGAGCATGGTGAAAATATCGTTGGTAGCGCCTGTGATCTCGCCCATCTGGGCCAGGACGTTTTCTTCGGCCTTTGTGAGGATATGGGCCTTTTCCCGCAGGATGTCTTTGATGAGAAATTCGTATTCCGCGAGGTCCGGCTCCTGCTGGATATAGGAAAGCAGCGTTTCTTCTGACGCGTCTAACAGTTCAGGGGTGAAAAAGGACATGGCCGCGGAAACCTGGGCGATGACGGTCTGGCATTTGTCTGTCATGGCCTGGTATTTGTTTTTTCGATTGTCCTCATCTCTGCGCATGCGGGCGTACACATAGACCTTTTCCAGCTGCTGCCAGATTGCGTCCCGTTCCTTCAGCGCACGGAGCAGGGCAGCGGCGTTTTCCGTCAGATGTCCGGCAAAGCCGCCGAATTCTTTTGTTTTGGCAAGCACCGAATCCAGGTCCTGGTCGATCTGCTTTTCGTCCGGGAACATGGCCTCGATGTTCCATTTATAATGATTGTCGATCTGTTCTCTTGTTTTCAATGATTTGTCACTCATAAAAGGATCCTCCTGTTTTCCTGATGGCGTTTTCCCATTCTGCCAAGGCTTTGGGCAAAAACACATGCGAAAATTCCAACGAGCAATTGCGAGCTCGTAAATTTTAGCGTATAATAACAACAGTATACCACAAAAGGGAAAGGAAAATAACCAAAATGGACAATCGACCGATCGGTTTTTTTGATTCAGGGCTTGGAGGATTGACCTGCATCCCTAATTTGATGAAATTGCTTCCAAAGGAAAAGATCATTTATTTCGGAGACACGGCCAGGACGCCTTACGGCTCTAAAGCTCCGTCCACCATCAAAAACTTTTCCAGGCAAATCGCTGATTTTCTTGTGAACCATGACGCGAAAATGATTGTCATTGCCTGCAACACAGTGAGCGCCACTTGCCTGACAGACCTGCGGCAGCGCTATCCTGACGTGCCAGTGGTGGGAGTCATCCAGCCAGCGGCGGAGCGGATCGTGAAAACCTGCTCCACTATGAACAAGGTGGGCATCATCGGCACCAAGGCTACCATAGCCAGCAGCGCTTACCGGCAGCAAGTGCATCAGCTCAATGATGAGTTGGAGCTTTATGAGACTCCGTGCCCTGCTTTCGTGCCTCTCATTGAAGAAGGGATCATCCAAAACGACATCATGGATTTGACCATCAAATATTACATGGACGATTTCATTCTGGAAAACCGGCTGGACACCATTGTTTTGGGCTGCACCCATTATCCCCTGATCCGTTCCAACATCAAGCGGCTTTATCCGACCCTTAGGATCATCAATCCATCGGAGGAAGTGGCTTACAGCATCAAGCGGACTTTGAAGAAAGAGGACATGCTGGCAGATGGCAGTGATTTTGAGAACGTGTTTTATGCCAGCGACCTTTCAGAAAACTTTGTGAACATGATCGACCGGATTTTCTCTGAGGAAGACGTGAAAGTAAAATTCAAGAACTTAGAACTGGAGACTGTGGAGGACGCGCAGAAATGAAGCTGGAAAAACTACTAGAATTCCTGGAGCTGGAAGACCCTTCTGAATTTGAATACTTTGAAAATCTGGCTGATCTCATGGAAACAGACATGGAGATTGAACCAGAAACCATGTATCAGCTGCTGGAAGCCGTGGACATGGAAGTGATGGGCCAGATGATCGAAAATTATTTTTCTGAAATCCTAAACGCGCTGCCAGAGGATGCCATGGAAATGTACACGCTGCTGGATTCTGTGAGGCTGGCTTTCGTGGGCATGGCAAAACACCTAGAAGAAGAGCGGGACCTGGTGCTGTTCGCAGACGAGCTGACTCGTTTTCGCAACTGGTATTCCCTATATTCCACTGTCTGGGTGCGGGAGATCGTAAAGGAAATCCCTCGTGAAAAGGAGGTGCCTTTGCGAGACGCGCTGACTTTGGTGAGGATGGAACAGCTGGGAGGCGAAAAGTACGATTATATCTTTGAGGAAGCTCTGGATTTTGAAATGGATCAATACACAGTGGCTTTCGCGGATCTGGTGCAGGAAAGCGGCGGCAGCAGCGAGCGGGATGAAGAGCTGGAGGCCCTGGACCTGCCGGGCATCGAATACACGGATCACATTTTCAAACCGGAAAAGCTCCATTAATCACAGAATGAAAGGGGACCGCATAGTATGAATTAAACAAATTGTATTATGGAGGTCATTTCTATGGATGAAAGAGATTGCTGTGAGAGAGAATGTTGTGAAAGAGAATGTTTGCGGGACTGCAAGGAACGGTGCTATGACGAATGCTGCTGCGACAATGACAATAACGGCGGCAACATCATTTGGATCCTGATCATTTTGTACTTACTGTTCTGCAATAACAACAACGGCCATGGAAGAGGCGGCCTTTTTGGAGGCCTGTTCTAACCCATTTTAAAAATTTCCATATTTTTCATTTCCGTGCATTGCCAGCATAATCCGATCTTGGTTTCGGGAACAATAGGATCGAAACGAAAAATCAACAGGAGGTAGGAAAAAATGGGAAAATGCACAAGTGCCATAGGCTTTGGACTGATGGGCGCGGTAGTGGGCGCGTGCGCTTACTCAGCGCTTTCACCGAGAGAGCAGAGGCAGATTCGTAAAGGCGTGAAAAACGCGGCAGAAGAATTGAAGGACGCGGCAGAACACTTTACGGAGGTCATGTAAATGGGAATTTTAGAGGATTTTGAAAAGGATAAGATCTGGAACAGGATGCTGGATTACCAGATCCTAGGCATGACCAGGCAGGACCTGGATCATGATGACGGTATCGCGAAAACACTGACAAAAAACAATATGCTGTAGCTGAGGCCGGAAAAGCCGCTGATCTCTTTATGGCGCTGAAAGTGCCAAAGAATGAGAAATCGCGGCTTTTTGTTTGCGTTCTTGGGGGGAATTGTGGTATAATTGACTTTAATTGTTGATTGGATTCAGGAGGATTTTTACAAATGGAAAAAATGGGATTAAATCAGATCCGTGAGGCTTTTCAGAACTTTTACGAGTCAAAAGGCCATTATAAAAGAAAGAGTTTTTCTCTGATTCCGGAAAAGGACAAGAGTCTGCTCTTGATCAACTCGGGAATGGCGCCCCTCAAGCCGTATTTTTCTGGCTTAGAAACGCCGCCGGCAAAGAGAATGACCACCTGTCAGAAATGCCTGCGCACCGGAGATATCGAAAACGTGGGTTACACTTCCAGACACGGCACATTTTTTGAAATGCTTGGCAGTTTTTCCTTTGGGGATTATTTCAAACAGGAGTCCATTACTTGGGGATGGGAATTCATGACAAAGGTGCTGGACCTTCCTCAGGACAAGCTTTGGGTGTCTGTTTATGAAGAAGATGATGAAGCTTACAATATTTGGAAGAATCAGATCGGCTTTCCGGAAGAACGAATCGTGCGCCTGGGAAAGGATGACAACTTTTGGGAGATTGGCACCGGTCCTTGCGGTCCTTGCTCGGAGATTTATTTTGATAGGGGAGAAGAGTACGGCTGTGGCAGGGAAGACTGCAAGCCGGGATGCGAGTGCGACCGCTACATCGAATTTTGGAACCATGTGTTCACCCAGTTTTCAAAGGACGAAGAAGGAAATTACACGGACCTGGCTCACCCCAACATCGATACGGGCATGGGACTGGAACGGCTGGCTACCATCATGCAGGGCGTGGATTCCATCTTTGACATTGACACGGTCCGCTATGTGCTGGACAAAGTAGTGGAAAAGGCGGGCGTTCGCTATGAACGGGGAAAAGCGCCTACGGATGTTTCTATCCGCATCATCACCGACCATCTGCGTTCCATTACCTTCCTCATCGCTGACGGCATCATTCCCAGCAACGAAGGCCGGGGCTACGTGCTGCGGCGGCTATTGCGCAGAGCGGCAAGACACGGGAGACTCCTTGGCATACAAGGCTCTTTCCTCGCGGAACTCAGCGGCAGGGTCATCGAAATCTCTGGAAAAGCGTATCCAGAGCTGGAAGAAAAAAGGGTTTATATCAAGAAAGTCATTACCATTGAAGAAGATAAATTCAGCAGCACCATTGATCAAGGGACCAGCATTATCGAAGAGTACGTGGCTGAAATGAAGGCACAAGGAAAAAACGTGCTGGATGGAGAAAGGGTGTTCAAACTTCATGACACTTACGGTTTTCCTCTGGAGCTGACTCAGGAGATCTTGGAAGAACAAGGCTGCGAGGCTGATGTGGAAGGCTTCGCGAAACACATGGAACATCAGAAGGAACAGGCTAGAGCAGCGCGCAAGTTCCAGGAGGGCGAGGCGTGGAAAGAAGCTGTGGATTTTGCCTTTGAAGGCAGCACCGTGTTCACTGGCTACGACAAAGTGGTGGACACTGGCGTGGTGAAGAGCATGTTCTGGGACAAAAAGCCGGTGGAAAGCCTCAAAGAAGGAGAAATTTGCAGGATCGCTCTGGACAAGACGCCGTTTTACGCGGAAAGCGGCGGACAAGCCTGTGACATTGGACGCATCTATAATGATCACTTTACGGGAAATGTCAGTGAAGTCTTGAAATTCCAGAACGTGTTCGCCCATAAGGTCAAGGCCCTGTCTGGAGAATTGATGCCAGGGGATGAAGTCCACTGTATCGTAGTGGCGCCAAACAGAAACAGCACGGCCCGCAATCATACGGCCACCCATCTGCTCCACAAAGCCCTGAAAGAAGTTTTGGGAGAACATGTGCAGCAGGCAGGTTCCAGTGTGACGGCTGACTCCCTGCGTTTTGACTTCAATCATTTTGAAGCCATGACACCAGAAGAGATCAAACAAACCGAAGAGATCGTCAATGACAAGATCAATCACTTCTTGGAGGTTTCCACTGTGGAAATGTCCTTGAAAGACGCGGCCAAGGAAGGGGCTGTTGGCTTGTTTGGTGAAAAATATGGCGATGTGGTGCGGGTGGTTTCCATTGGAGATTACAGCAAAGAATTGTGCGGCGGGACTCATGTTTCCAACAGCGGCCAGATCGGAGCTTTCAAGATCTTGTCTGAATCTGGCGTGGCGGCAGGAGTCCGCAGGATCGAAGCCATCACAGGCACGGCGCTGCTGACAAAGGTTAAGGAAACGGAGACGATCATCGCACAAGCCGCGGACGCGCTCAAGACCAATCAGGCAGGGCTTTTAAACCGCGTCTGCACAATGACAGAAGAACTGAAAGCTGTGAAAAAAGAGCTGGAAGAATTCAAGAAAAACGCCATTGGAAACGCTATGGACAAGATGCTTGAAGAAGCCAAGGAGATCAATGGAGTCACGCTCCTTACCAGATCGCTGAAGGATTATACCATCAATGACCTTAGAAATTTATCCGATGACGTGAAAAAGGAACACAAGAACGTGGCCATGGTGTTCGCTACCCAAAATGGCGGGAAAGTCACTTTCTTGGTATCTCTTACCGATGATCTGGTAGAAAGGGGATATCACGCAGGCAAGCTGATTAAGCAGATCGCGGCAGCAGCAGGCGGCGGCGGCGGCGGCAAAGCGGACATGGCACAGGCAGGCGCCAAGGACGCTTCTAAAATCAAAGACGCATTCGCTGTGGCAGAAACCCTCTTTTAAGACAGGAAACTCATTTAAAAGCCATTTGAATCATTTGAAGTCTTTGTGAAAATACACAAAAGTTCTTGTGCTTCATTGTACAAACGTGTATAATCAAAGAACGGGACAGTAAGGAGGTACATACCCATGGACAGACAGACCAGAATGTATGACAATTTCGACAAGCTCGAACAGCGGACGATCAAAGAAATTTTAAATATTGTTTACGATGCTTTGGAAGAACGTGGATATAATGCCGTTGATCAGATGGTAGGCTATATCCTGTCAGGCGATCCATCTTATATCACCAGCCATAATAACGCGCGCAACATCATGGGACGCATTGAGCGGGATGATCTGGTAGAGGAATTGATCAAATCCTATTTAGGAAAACAATAGGGAAACTCATCGTAACAAAGAGCGGACCATATGCTTTGGGTCCGCTTTTTCTGTCATCTGCGAGAAAGGATATTTATGAAGAAAATCGGACTTGACGTTGGGGACAAAACCATTGGCGTGGCAGTGAGCGATCCTTTGCTGATCACCGCGCAGGGGATCATGACCATCCAAAGGGTGGGGATCCGTAAGGACACCACAAAGATCATAGAGCTGATCAAGGAGCATGACTGCGACACCGTAGTGGTGGGTCTTCCTAAAAAACTGGACAATACCGACAGCATTCAGACGGAAAAAGTATATGAATTCAAAACCATGCTGGAAAATAAGCTGAGAAGTTCTGGGATGAGCCAGATTCAGGTAGTGTATCAGGATGAACGCCTGACAACGGTCATGGCAGAGAAAGTCCTGATCAACGCGGATGTGAGCAGGGGCAAGCGGAAGAAAGTCATTGACAAGCAAGCCGCTGTGCTGATTCTCCAGAGTTATCTGGATTCTCTGTGAGTGGATCATGAGGTGGAAATAGATGGGAAGAAAGGAGCATGAACCAATGAAAGCAAATAAAAAACGAAAAGCAGCAGTTTTATTAGCAGCAGCGTTTTTCAGTTTCCTTCTGGCAGGCTGCGGCGGTCCGCAGGAAGGCAGCGAGACTGTGGCTGGCCGCTGGGAAATGACAGAGATCACCGCAGGGGCCCGGCAGGTGGCCGCAGATGAATACAAGAAAGCCGCTGGCGTGAGCCAGGTGCCGATCCTGACCTTTGAGGAAAACGGTGAGGTGACTTTGGACATGGACGGTGACACGGGGACAGGCTCCTGGGAACAGGACGGTCTGTATTACTGCATCAAATATACTAGGGACGGGGAAGAAAACACCCAGGCCATCCGAATGGAAGACGGCGCCATGATCATGGAGCAGGACGGTTACACCCTGACCTATGAAAAGCGTTAAAAAAGTAAAAAAAATCATGGAATGACTTGAAGAGCAGAGGGACATTTGCTATAATAAGAATCGGTTCAAAACAACGAGGATCCGGACAGCCGCAAACAGGAAAGCGTGTCTGGATTTGGAAGAGGAATCGATGTTTATTTCAGATCAGAAAGTACACAATAAGATTATGAAATCCTGAAGTGTTCGTTGGGAATCTATAATTCAACCTACGTTTTAACATCGGGAGTCCGGAGTTTTCGACAGCGGATGTCAAGCCGCCACAGCAGCGGAAGGCAGATGCGGAAACAGGACACCCCCCTATCAAAGATAGGGCGTGAATTATGTTCTTGACGGCATGTCGGGATTCTTTTTTTGGATCATGCGCAAGCAATAGAGAAATGGGGAATGCAGTCAGTGAGAGATTTAAAACCAGCAGAGATCCTTGACACAGCCATTGAAACCGGAGTGGCAAAATCAGGAGGCAGTTTCCCGCGGCTCCTGATCCTTGGTTTTCTGGCAGGTGCGTTCATCGCTTTAGCGGGAGCAGGTTCTAACACGGCGGCTTTTAATTTGCTGCTGGATCCAGAGACCTTTGGACTGGGAAAAGTTTTGGCAGGAACAGTCTTTACCGTGGGTCTGATCATGGTGATCCTCACAGGCGCGGAACTGTTCACAGGCAATGTGCTGATTCTGGCGGCAGCAGCGGACAAACGGGTTTCCATAGGGAGGATGCTGCGAAACTGGGTCATCGTGTATGTAGGGAATTTCCTGGGAGCGGCAGCCATTGCAGCGGCTATTTATTACAGCGGACAGCTGGGGGGCGGCGATTCCATGTTGGGCGCGTTCACCATTAAAACAGCGGCTGCGAAAGTGGGCCTGGGCTTTGGCAAAGCCTTTGTGCTGGGGATCCTGTGCAACTGGCTGGTGTGCATCGCCGTGTGGATCTCTTTCAGTGCCGGCTCCATTGTGGGAAAAATAGGTGCCATCTTCTTTCCCATATGGCTCTTTGTCACCTGCGGATTTGAACACAGCATCGCTAACATGTACTTTATCCCAACAGGAATTTTAGCAAAGGCCAATGAGATCTTCGCAGTCAAGTCGGGCCTGGGAACAGAGGTACTGGAAAACCTGAATTGGACTAGTTTTTTCGTAGACAATTTAATACCCGTCACCCTGGGAAACATCGTAGGGGGCGGAGTATTGGTCGCACTAGTCTATTGGCTAGTTCACAGAAAAGCGTAGAGCATGTTTGGGAACATCTGCGTCTGACAGAGAACCTGTTCCAAACACATGCAAGGTCAGATATCAAAACTTCATATTTTGTCAAAAGCCTATATCCATCATGTTGCGAATGGGACTTGAACGACGGCGTCACATCCATCATAAGGAGGTGATCGTATGAAACTGGGATTTATTGGAGCAGGAAAAGCTGGATGCAGTTTTTCTCGCTATTTACAAGGAACGCAGGCAGAGATCAGCGGATTTTACAGTAAAACCTTGAAGCATTCAAAGCAAGCGGCTGAGGATACGGGATCAGCCGTTTTTTTGTGTTTACAGCAAGTCGTTTCTGCAAGCGATGTCGTCATGATCACGACCCCGGACAACATGATCGGAGAGATTTGGGAAAAGATAAAAATGCAGTGCCAAGGGCTTTTGGCAGGAAAGATCTTTTGTCATCTGAGCGGCTCCCTTTCTTCAGAGATTTTCCAGGAAAGGCAAAAGCTTGGGGTATATGGCTGTTCCCTGCACCCCATGCAGGCCATTAGCGGCAAAAGGGCAGATCTGACAGGCGCTTTTTTCACTGGAGAGGGAGACCAAGAAGCGGTCTTGCCTTTGAAAGAACTGTTGACGGCAAAGGGAAATCCAGTGGCGGTCATGGATCCTGCCAATAAAAAGAAGTACCATATGGCGGCCAGCACTGCCAGCAATCTCATGGCGGGTTTGGCTCAGATGGCCATCGACTCTTTGGCAGAATGCGGTTTTGAGCAGGACATGGCTCTGCGCATGCTGGCGCCTCTGATGCGGGGAAACATGGAAAACATCTGTGAGAAGGGCGTTCCCGCGGCCCTCACAGGACCTGTGGAGCGAGGTGATTGGGAGACGGTCCAGTCCCATCTGGCTCAACTGGAAGGTGAAAAACGGGAAATTTATCGGCTTTTATCCAGGCAGCTGGTGGAAGTTGCCCAGAAGAAAAACGAAACAAGGGATTATTCAAATTTAAGAACCATACTGGAGGAAAAAGACCAATGAAAAACACAACTGTTACTTTTAAAAAAGCAAAAGAAGAAAAGACAAAGCTGACCATGCTCACTGCTTACGATTATTCCTTCGCCAAGCTCATGGACGAGGCAGGCGTCAATTCCATCTTGGTAGGGGATTCCCTGGGCATGGTGTGCCTGGGGTATGAGGACACTTTGCCAGTGACCATGGAGGATATGATCCATCACACCGCGGCCGTGACCAGAGGCGCGAAAAACGCGCTGGTAGTGGCGGACATGCCTTTCATGTCTTATCAAACATCCGTGTATGACGCGGTGCTGAACGCGGGCAGGCTCATTAAGGAGGGACATGCCCAGGCAGTCAAGCTGGAGGGCGGATTTGAAGTAACAGCGCAGATCGAGGCTATTGTCAAAGCTTCCATCCCTGTCGTGGCGCACATCGGACTGACGCCCCAGTCTGTCAACGCCTTTGGCGGCTTCAAAGTCCAGGGAAAGAGCGAAGAAGCGGCGCAGCGCCTGCTGGACGAGGCCAGGGCAGTGGAAAAGGCCGGCGCGTTCGCTGTTGTTTTGGAATGCGTGCCAGAAAAGCTGGCGGCCCGTATCAGTGAAGAAATCTCCATCCCGACCATTGGCATTGGCGCGGGCGCGGGCTGTGACGGACAAGTTTTGGTCTATCAGGACATGTTGGGGCTGTTCTCGGACTTCACGCCAAAATTCGTGAAAAAATTCGCCAATGTGGGAGAAGTGGTGAAGGACGCTTTCCAGGGATATATCAAGGAAGTGCAGGATGGGACCTTCCCCGCCCCTGAGCATACCTTTAAAATAGATGACGATGTGTTAGAGAAACTTTACTAAGGGGAATAGGGATGAACATAGCTGAGACCATAAAAGAAACGAGACAGATGGTAAAAGAGTGGAAGAGACAGGGCCTGACCGTGGGCCTTGTCCCTACCATGGGATTTCTCCATGAAGGCCATGAGAGCCTGATTCGCCGGTGCGCCGCAGAAAACGACAGGACCGTGGTGAGCGTCTTTGTCAATCCCATGCAGTTTGGAAAAAATGAAGATCTGGCAGCATATCCCAGGGATTTTCAGCGGGACAGCCGCATTTGCCAGGAAGCTGGCGCGCATTTGATTTTTCATCCGTGTCCAGCAGAAATGTACCCGCCGGATTTTTTCACCTATACGGATATGGATACCATCACAGAAGGGCTGTGCGGAGGAGACCGGCCCGGTCATTTCCGGGGCGTTTGCACAGTGGTGAGCAAGCTGTTCCATATCGTTTCTCCGGACCGAGCTTATTTTGGGCAAAAGGACGCGCAGCAATTGTCGGTGATTCGAAAGATGGTGCGGGATCTGGATTTTGATCTGGAGGTGGTAGGCTGTCCAACCGTACGGGAATCTGACGGCCTGGCCAAAAGCTCGCGGAACACCTATTTATCAAAAGAAGAGCGGCAGCAGGCTGCTGTGATCCACCAGTCGCTGGAGTACGCGGAGAAGGCCATTGCCGCTGGGGAGCGGGATGTGAAGACGATTAGGGAAGAGATGATCCGCATGATCTCCCAGCAGCCTTTGGCAGACGTGGATTACGTGGAATTCGTGGACTGGGAACTCCTGCAGCCTATTGAAAAGTTGGAAAAGCCTGCGCTGGCGGCAGTTGCCGTTAGGTTTGGGAAGACTCGACTCATTGATAATTATTTGTGGGAGTGAGAGCGAGGAGCACATGGTCAGTTATCCATTAGATATACCACGGAATCGCAGAGGTGGAGGAAGCCTGTTGTTGAAGAGCAGTATGATCCTGATCGCACGATCTTAATGCTTTCTTTTGCTGAAAAACAAGCAGAAAAAACAGCTGAAAATGGAAGAACCGTGAAAACCATTGAAAATAAAAAGTCAATTATGGACTTTCTAGAGTCCGAAGGAGACAGTAAGGCTAAAGAGATCGCTGAACACCTTGGACTCAGTTCAGCGCGCACGAGAGTGATCCTTTCAGAGCTTGCGGATGAGGGAAAAGTTCAGATTCAAGGCAACGGGCGGTCGCGCAGGTATGGTCTGTGAGAATGAAGCGTATCGCCTTCGCAGAGTTCCTAAAATAAAAGAGATCTGAAATGGGATGAATAAAATTTCTCGAGCACCTGAAAATTACCCCTTGATTTTCCAGAATAGTTGATGTATAGTAATGTTAGCACTCAATAAAGATGAGTGCTAACATTTTTAACAATAAGGAGAATACAGTATGGCAAAGAAACAGTTTAAAGCAGAATCAAAGAGACTTTTGGATCTGATGATCAATTCCATTTACACCCATAAAGAAATTTTCCTCAGAGAGCTTATTTCCAATGCCAGCGATGCCATTGACAAATTATATTA
>CAJTYS010000056.1 GCA_910583765.1 uncultured Eubacteriales bacterium
AGCGATTTCAATGCTTTCTGCGTTTTTTCCCATCCTTCTGGTGTCAAACTCCCGTACATGGTTAAAAATGCAAGACTCCTTGTGGCTTGGCGAGAAAACAAGTATAATGAAAAAATAGAGACGCTGGAAACAAGAGACTAAGGCGACGTGATGGCTAAGACCAGAGGAACGGGCGGTTCTTGAGTCAGAACCCGTACTGCGGGGAGAACATGGAGCCGGAGACACCGTATTTGTATGTGTATTGCGCCAATACCCCGGTGAATTACGTGGATCCGAGCGGGCATGCAAAAGTCAAAAAAGGGAGAATCGATAGGATACTTAGTAAGGATTATGAATCCGGTAAAAGCAAGGAGCAAACGTAAAATGAAAGAAGTGATTGTTGCCGGTCTTAAAAAGGCGCTGCTCCTGGGGAGTATCGCTGCCGTAGTAGTGACGTGTTTTGAACTCAAATGGTTGAACGCAACTATAAGCGTAGAAGAGTTTCGGTTCCAAATGATAGCCATCGCGTTTTTTTATCAGGACATTATGTTCATAGGGTTGCTCTTACCGATTTTTCTCACTAGGAATCACTTGCGGCAAAGCAAAATAGAACATCGCCGTTTGACAAGGCGAGAAGGATTTGTTTTGACATTTCAGCTCTGTTCCGCGTTGTTTGTCGTGATTTCCATGTGCTTCTTTCCTATCGTTATTGTAATAAAAGTGCTAAGCGGTGTTTTCATCGCATTGGGGATCATATTTTATAAAAAAATGAAGAGCGGCTTGGTGATTTCTTGTGTGCTGTGGGGAGTGGAGTTGTATATGATGACGTATTTTTACACGGTAGTGGACATGGCGTTTTCAACATGGAGCGAGGTTTAAATGAAGGCGTTAAATTTAGTCCTTTAGTATTTAGAGGAGGAGCATGATGATTTCTTTTGACTTTGAAACTCTGCGCCTGGAGCGATTCAAAAATGACAAAAAAACCATTCTGCAAGAAATCGAGCTTTTTCAGCGACTACATGAAGCGGGGAATCGTTTGAATCCCCTTGAGCTATATGAGCGGGCGCAAAAACGCGTCACGAAGGTGGAACACGGTTCAGGCGGATACGGCGTGTTCAGAGGATACTATTGTCCCAGCGTGTACGAACCTATCGCAGTGGGTGGCTGCGCACGGGGGAAAGTTCTAAAGCAAGTGACGAAAAAAAGCCGAATTTCTTACGAATTTTGCCACGGGGAAAAAGGCCTCGTCATGGTCAAACAATTCGTGGACGCGACCATCGATGTCAATGAAGGGGAAGCCGGAACCATACGGAACATCGAATTCATTGAAAGAAGGGGCAGCATTGAGTTGGGGATGGTGTTTGATTGGTATCGGGGCCGCCATGAGTTGGAAAGGATCCATGTGTGTCAATATGATGGGGACAGGCTCGTGAACGTGCGGGAATTCCTATGCGATGGCGAATGGCAAGAACGATCCGAAATCAGGCAGGGAGGCTTTTGGTGTCGAAAAGAATGGCTGGAATACCAGGACGACAGACTGAAAAGCGTGAAGAACATGGAGCATTATGACTTGGACATGGCAGACATGAAAAAAGAGCTCTCAGATGACGATGACAAAAATGATGACCGCGAAATGGATGAAATCGTCTTCATTCACAATGAGGACGGGGTGCCGATTCAATATTACCATCAGGATGAACCAGATTGGTTATATGACGTTTCCAAAGCGGAGCAAAAGTATTATCAGAAAAACCATATGGGCTTGTAGACGTTAGAGTCAAAAGGAACGCACAGAAATGAGCATGTTAGCGGCAGTGTTAATATTGATGTCAGTAGGGGTCGCGCTATCCGCGGTGATGGCGCTGCCCCGCCCTTCTAAAATCAAAACAAAGAAAGAGAAAGGAAACGCGACGCGGAACGAGACCGGAGAGGTTTTGGAAGGAGAGTGTTCAGATTGGAAGCTATGGATCATAAGGGGCCTTTGCCTGGTCGCCATGGCGATCGCCACGCAGCGATTATACGAGTCCAGTGGAACCGTAAAAGAAGTTTTGGCATGGTGCTTTATGTATGCCGGGGCCTTTCTCGCGCATTATGGTGTCCTTCTGGTCTTAAAGCGCAGGTACTATTTTTCCCCAAAAGGGATTTGGATCAACTAGCTAGAAGGTGAGCCGATCCCTTATGAGAAGGTCGAAGTTTTAAAATGCTGGAGGACCTGCGCGCCTTTTTCAGGATGCGCGGGAAATTTGATCATCTTGATCAGGGCGGATGGAAGAAAACATAGGGTGTTATTCCCAAAAGAGGATGAGGAAGAAAACCGCGTGAACGGCATCGAACATTCAGCGCAGACACAAGTTTTAAAGTGGCTGCCAAAGGCGCGCCAGAAAGAAATAGGAACGATCGCTCCAGGGATTTGGAAAAAAGCGGGGATTTTTTGCATTGTGACAGGGATAAGCGCGACATTGCTGTTTGGCTTTTTCATGGCCAGGGGAATCGGCGCTTTCGAACCGATGTCAGGAAGCGAAGACTATGAGCAAGCACGAACGCAGGAATTGGCGGTTCATGGCGTTCCAGACGCGGCATACGAAGCGGAGGACGGCGATTTTTACATCATGTTCCGAGACTTCTCCTGCGTGAATCGTTATGACCCGAACGGAAATTTTTTATACGCGTATCAAATTCCAAAGGGACGGAAAGGGGCCATGGAGTTCAGTGTCAAAGGAGATGAAATCGCGATCAAAAATCGAAATGATCGAGTTTTTGTTTATAAGGACGCGAAGTTCATAAAGGAGGAATCGTTGAAAGCCTTCATGGGACAGGGGCGAGTCTCGTTTGTCCCCGAAGGGAACGCTTTGGACAAGGCGGCGCTGATACGAAAGCGGCAGGGGTTGCTCCCAGGCGATGAAGCGATGCCTTACGCCATATTAGGGCTCGTCTTGACATTATGCGGCGCGGCGATTTACAATAAAGGACGATTCGTAATTCGATGATAGTTAGTGCCACGGGGTAAAGAGACGATGATCCAACTTATTCTAACGGCTTAAGGAAATAGGATGAGTAATTCTTCACTGGCTGTGCAGGAAGGGTAAACATAGGTTTATGGTACTGGAGAATTGAAGCGAGTGGATTTAAGATAACGAACAATCAAAAAATAAAAAGGAGGATCACTGGTGAAGGATCCTAAATTAAGACCTAAGAAACGTGGATTTGCAAGGAATTTTTATATTTTTTTCATAGGATTCCTTGTGCTTTGGATGAGTATCTTTCTGTTTTTGACACCTCTGGAGGAACTAAGCGCTATGGAAATCATTCAATTCTCGCTCACAGCCGCAGTGATGCTGCTGGTCGGCACAGGCCGGTTCCTCTTTTTCCGGAGACAGATCGTTGACATCGTGTGGGGCGAGACAGAAGACAAATTGACTTTTATCACATATAGTGGAAAGCGAACAGAAATCAGCCCGAAAGAAATCAAATCAGTCACCAAAACAGACAGCAGATACGTGTTTCATCTGACTTCAGGAAAGAGCCTGTCAGCGTATCGATACATCATTTGCCCACGCCAAGAAAATGGACGCTCTCATCAAGGACTTATCCGAGAATGGAGCCTTGCCGAAAACATGGCGCTGACCTTTTGGCAAGCAAAAAGTAACTTCGTTAGGGCTTTTAGCCCAGGCGTTAAAGGCATGAAAGAACCCCCTCAATGTCATCGTTTGAGGGGGTTCATGATAATTCGCATGGAAATGAGTGGATGGCGGGAGAAATCCATTGTGTGCGGGAAGTGGGAATGATATCATAGAAAGCGAGAGAAGGGGAGAAGCGAATTGAAACAAACGAGACACCGTACGAAGAGGCGTAAATTCGTGCCATGCATGGTAATCGCGGCGATCATCTATTTGGTGTTTTGATACGCGTCGGTTTTCAAGATCTTGGATTTTGGAGAGCTAGGCTTGCTGGAGACGACCATGCTGGCGTGTCCAGCGATGGCGCTTGCGATCGTGGGGACGGGGTTGCTGCTGTTTTCCTCAAAGCAGATCGTCCGCATTGTTTTAGACGGGAAAACATTGGAGTTTTCGTTTTATGGCGGTAAACAGCTGCGGATGGAGAAAAATGAAATCACGGAGGTGACGCGATATGCGCATTGCTACGCTTTTCAGCTGCGAAACGGCAAACGCCTGTCTGCGTTTCTATACGTCCCACCCAGACCGCTGACCCATTCCCACGAAATGGAGGAAAACATAGAAACTCTGTCGAAAGAGGGTGTTCTGCCGCCGATCACATGGGACGGCGGTTATGGCGGGTGGAGATGATTTCCGATTTGGCAAACATGCGATCAAAATCCAATCTGATCGAAAGATGACATTTCTGCATTCAGAGACGGTGACGCAGGCAGGGTGAGAGTCACCAGAAGGTTGTCTGAAATGGAGTTTGATGAGAGGGAGACGAAAAGTCTAAAGACTGTTTTGGAAAAATATGAGGAGCGCGAGAATGAAAAAAATCATGATAATTAGCGGCAGCGTTTTGGTGCTCATCGTTTTATCGCACATTGGCTATTTTATGTACCACACCACGGGAAGCGGCTGCGATTCTGCCGAAAAGGAAGAGATCCAAAGCAAAATAGAGACCGTGTTGAAAATAAAATACGGATGGGCCAGCAAGAAAAAGCTGGAGGACCTGACCACAGAAGGATTTCAAGAGAATCTCGACCCCTGGAGTTTTTATGAAGGTCTTAGATTTTACGCCATTGATAAGGACTTTATGGAAAGCTGGCACGAAGAACGTCCCGGAGTGGTGACGGTGGCGGTAGCGGTTTATGTTCCAGACATCATAATTCCCGTATTCACACTGACGAAACAGCCAAATGGAGAGTACTTAATATCAGATGTCAGCTATGACATATAATCTTATTTGAGAATGAGTAAGAAGCAGAGAAAAACGGTGAAAACCCAACTTTGATATAGGAAGGAGCGTGCCAGTTAGGATCAGCGGCTTCAGTGAAAATTTTGTTGAAACTGGGAAACCATGAAACTGTTGAAGGCGCATTGAAACAGATTCATTTGACACTCTTTTCCCGATTGCGTTTTAGGGAGACGTTTTTCAAGAGCAAAAGTCAAGGCGCATATTATGTACGGATAGGAACTTGATTGTGTAACAGCGTTAGGGGGCTTGGAGCAAATGGTAAAGAAACTGTTTTGTGTCATATTAGGCGTTACTGTTTTGTTGATGATTGCGTTTCAGTTTTTTACGACAGGCAGCGCTGTGGGCGGAAGAGAGGAGCAAGAAATACAATCCACCGTGGAACAGGCGTTGCGCGTTAAATATGGTTGGAAGAAAAAAGCGGCTATTCAGGACATCGCGACACGGGAATTTCAAGAGCAAATAGCGGACAGCGATTTTTATGAAGGCCTCACGTTTTATACCATAGAGCGGGACTTTATGAAGAGCCATCGCAAAGAATCAGGAAATATTGTGACTGTGAGCGTCACGGTATATGCGCCTGACATCATCATTCCAATTTTTACATTGGAGAAAATGAAGGATGGAAAATTCCTGATCGTGGACGTTGAATATGATATTTGATTTAGTCATGGCAAGAAAATGGACGATCTCATCAAGGATTTGTCTGAGAACGGAGCCTTGCCGCTCAAAACAAGACATTGATTATATTAGGCGGAGCGATCCTAGCAAGTAAAAAACGGTGTACGATATGAATCACAAAATCGTGAAATCCACTTATGCGACGATAAAGAATTACGGGAAGCGTATTGAGTGAAGAGAAAGGAATCAAGAAATCGAATGAGGACAAGAAAGCGCAAGAAGTGGAAAGGCGCCATGGTTTGGATCAGTGTTTTAGTCATGGTCATATTGGCCGCCGTTTCCATGGACGCATTGGGTGAAAGCGAAAACACTCCCGTAAAGATTTCAGGGGGAAGAGAAGGGAAAGAATGGGAGTTTCTGAATCCAAGAAACCTGCAGCTAAAAAGCGGGCATATGACTATTGGAGGCGAAGCCTCCGCGGATCTGAAAATCGAATGCGATGGAGCGTCCCAATTAACGATCGACAATTTGAAAGCGAACGGCTATCAGGTGGTGATACTCGCGTTGCAAGATTGTGTGATCCATGTGATCGGACACAACGAGTTGGATTGGGTGTCTGGCTGGGAAACCATGGAGATTCAAGGAGAATCCCAAAACGCAGCGCTCTTTCTGAAGGAAAGAGTGGATGGAAAAGATTTGCGCGTTCACGATCTCCGACTCCATGCTGCGCTTGTCGAAGCGGAGCGTGACATGGATCTGACAGGCACGCTAAAACTCGTGGCAGAAAAACCAACGCGTGGCAGCGACGCGGCGACAGACGTGAGAATAAAAGCTGGGAGAAACATTGACATAAAACTGGCCCCTGGCGGCAGCGTCACAGTGGAAGCGGAAGACGGTTTATTGCCGTTTCTCGCAGAAAAGAAAATGACGCTGGGGAAAGATAACACGTTGCTAAAACCAGAAAAAGGCACGATTAAAGGTCAAGACACGCCATATGGCCCTGATTGCCATTTTGTTCTTGATCAGGACGGCGATTGGTGGGTGTCTCATGTGGTCATAAAAAACTTACTGGAAGAGCAGCCGGTGTGAGGATGTGCTAATGTTAATGCAGCATCATTTCGTATGCTTGCTATTAAGAGTAGATTGGAGCTTCAAAAGTAAAAGATAGACAGGCTTCTAAACAAAAATTTCTTTAGCGATATTTTGTAGGGGATGTGCTGATTTTTTACAATCATGCTAGAGATGCGAATCAAGTGTTAAAGATTTAAACAAAGGATAGACAAACAGCGCAAAAGAGTAGAAAATGTAAGTATGTGGCAAACAAATCTCATAACGCTCTATTGCGCCGTCTGCGACAATAGTAGCACAATTGAAGCGGTAACGCAACGCCAAAGCAACAATTTCCGTCCCCAATTTAGCGATGAGGAGTGTGTAACGGTTCACCTGTGGGGCATCAGCCAGCGGAGATTCGAGCAGAAGGCGATTCACGACTATACGAAAAAACATCTGCTGGAATGGCTTCCTAATCTACCAAGCTATCAGGCGTTTTCCAGTTGGCTGAACCGGGAGCGTGATGTGGAGCTACTCACTTCACGAAAAAGGCAAGAGGGTGACACGCTAATCTCCGGTGACACGTTCTCCACGTTCGTCAGCTCCATCCGCCAGCCAATCGAATGTTTTTCAACTGGCTCAACCACCTGACCGATATCCAGAACGCTTCCATGGTTCGCTCACTGTCGGGCTTGCTCTTTCATGTCTTCGGCCGTATTGCCGCTGCCCTCGCAGCTCTTTTAATCAACTCTTGATTCGCATTAGAGATATGTTAAGCGTTAATTTAGGTGAGAAGGAAGATGAATTCGCATGATAAGGAGACGGCGCTGCTAGATGTAGATGCTCATTTTGTTAAAGCCATGATTGCCAACCCTTTGCTGCATATTTGCTTCTTTTTCAGAAGTGTCCTCCTTCTTGGACGCAAGAATTTTACCTTCGCTAATTGTAGGTAATTAACTCTTAATGTAAAAGATGGAAGGCTATTTAATATGACAGATCATCATATGGTGTATTTGCTCTCAGACGCATTGCTGTATTGTAAATTTGAAAGGTAGGTGTTTATTATTATGAAAAAAGACAAACTTAAATACAATAAAGATGATATACTTAGTAGGGAAGAGTTAATTGCGCTCCTTGCAGTGTATGAATCAGAATTTGAACATCGCGATAAAGTGCTATACTCACGGATATATCATTTTCTCTATATCTCTATCATTATAATGTTGTGTCCTTTTGTTTCGATTGGTGGGGTAAGCTTAGAGTTAGCAAATATACCATCTAAGTGTTTTATTATCGCAGGAATGATATGTGAAGGGTTTGCCTGTTTTATTTCCATTGTTCATGCAAATAGATTAAGCAAAAGCAGTAAGACATATAAGAACATGATTCAAATGCTTCCACCGCAATATAGAAGGATCTCCACCCTAGATTCAGATAGTGAACCCAAAAAAGATTCCCAATCAAACGACAAACGGGTTAAAAAAGGTAAGGATAAAATTACGATAAGAAACATTATGAATACCAGTATGGCTTATTTTGTGCCTATAATATTTACCGTGATATCTTTTTTAATTGGAATTATATTACTAATTACTTCCACATAGAAGATAGAGATGCTTGCACATGGAAGTTATGTATCTGTTGATAAAGCATCAGAGGATATCATGCCCTTTTCCCCGTCCCACTTGCCGGCCACGCCTTTCACCCAAAATCATGTCCACATTGGAACAAACAATCCCCAATTCTTTCTGGTGATCACGGCAGCAGCGATACCGCTCCCGATTCACCTTTCTCTGCTCCAACAATTCAGCCTTTTTCTCTTTCAGCAGTTTCAAGGACGGCGGCTTTCCGTCACTGGAATCCTCCTTCAGAAACCCGCGGGCCGTTTCATAAAGCGTTATCTCGGCCGAGTGTTCCCGCCGAAATTTCCCCTTGTTCTTGCTTTTACAGAACTCCATGTACACGGCTTTGTTGGCAAGATACTGCCCGGTGTAACGAATCCGCCTGTTGATTTCCCGCATCTCGTCTTCCGTGGCCTTCAGCGTTTTTCGCGCCGCGGCGGTCCGCTCTTTTGCCATGGCCAGAGCGTCCTCCAATCCTTCCCTCGTGTCATACCCGTGCTCCTGGACGTACGCCACGGTCTTCGCCATTTCCTTCAAGTTGGACAGTTTCACCTTTTGCGCGTACGCTTCGCTTTGTCTCGCCTTCACACAGGATTGTAAATCTTTGACTAGGTGTAAATCCGATTTCACGAAAAGAATGGACATTGACTCGTCATTGGCAATATCAAGAATCCGCGCTGAAGGAGGGGTCGGCTTGGCCGATCCCATGAAGGTCTCTTCCCCCGCTGGTCTGTGATCCGCAGGTTTCCCTTCATGAGCGTTTTCGCCGATAAGCCGCAGAAGCTGTTCCTTTTCATAATTCGTGCCCAGCTGCCTGCTGGTGATCGGTCGGCTGCGTTTTGGGTGCAGGTAACTGAATCGCCCACGGCTTTCTTTCAGGGTGACGCCATATTTTTCGGAAAGGATTTCTTGAAACTCTTCCATGGAACGCGCGGTGTGGGAAGCGTCTTCAATGGCGTCTCTGAGGAATTGCTTTTGTGTCTGATACTTTGTCTTTCGTGGAGCGATTCCATCTTCCGTCATCTGTTGATTGCGCTGGTCCAATTCTTTTTGTCCACGCCGCGCGGCCCAGTGCTCCTTTTCTGAGACTTTCTTTTCCGAAGGGGCGAGCAGATCCACCTGGCACAAGCCTTCACTGCGGCACATGTCCATGACCGACTGTTTCAAATGCGCCAGATATTTTTTCGTCAAGTGATGCTTGTTCCCGGCACGGGAGTCACATGGACGCTCCATGAAATCCCGGCGTTCCACGTCAAATTTCCGCAGGCTGTTGATCACGATGTGCACGTGTATGTTGCCGCTTCCATTATTTCCATCCATGTGAGTGCAGACCAAAGCCTGATGCCCGGGAAAGTTTTTCTTCGCGTATTCGAGGCCCAGTCGCTGAGCCTTTTCTCCAGTCAGATCGTGCTCGCTTCTGTCCTTGGGGTCGAAGCTGATGACATAATGGTGGGATTTGATCTCATTGTACGCCTGGTTCTTTTTCCATTTGTCGTTCAGCTGTTCGCATTCCACGTCAAAAGTGAACGGGTCGCAGTTGATCCCGTCCAGGTGAAACTCTTCTCGAAGCGTCATGTTTCCGGCGCTGTCCCGCAGCGGCTTCTGCGTGAATTCGTCATGCTGGAACATCAGATAGCGCAGGGCTTTTCCGTAATCAGCGTTTTTGCTCGCGATGTGTTTCAGTATCGCCATGAAACCGTCCTCCGTGCGCCCTTTGTCGGGATTTTGCGGCGGAATGGAAATCGCCCGCCATCCTTAAAACTTCTTTCCTTAGTCCAAACAACTGGAAAACGCACTGATTGACGCGATCGTGCGTTTCCTGTGCGTGGCCGCCCCCAGCGTTAAGGTGCCTGGCGATTTGGTTCAGATTGTTGCCGATGTTATGAAACTCCGATGTGAGTTTTTGAAGTTCTGGGAGGTCCACTCTGAAATCGTGGATGACAACCACTTTCCCGTTTAAGAGCTGCTGACGGACGTACTCAGAGCGTGACAGCTTCGCTTGCTTCGCCGCGTGGGTGAGCGCTTCATGTTGTGTTTCCGTCAAGCGTAGCGTAACGTGGCGGGAGCGTGACAACTCCTTTTCTTTAGTCGGCCTTGCCATTGGTCATGCGCCTTCTTTCTTAAAAAATTCGTTCACTAATCACATGGCTGGAAGCGTAAAAATTAACGATTTGGCAATATTATATTTTGACCTTCTCCGTGACATGAACCGTCACGCCGCGACTATGACAATAGGAGCCAACGCCGCGTATTCGGAAATAGGCGGGAATCGAGGGTATGGGGAAGCGAAATTCCCATCCGGATTGTCTGGTGGCCAAAAAACCGATTGGGTTTTTGTGTCACACAGGCGAATCTGGCTCTACGAGGTTAAGGCCTCTTTTTGATAAAAAGAGTTGATTGTGAACGGATGTTCTGATAAAATCAAAATGAACGCATGATCACGGACAAGCGGGGATCATGGGAACACATGAGAAAGGAGTTCGCACAATGGAACGAAAGGATCACGCGTATGTGGCGATTGATTTGAAATCCTTCTACGCGTCAGTGGAGTGCGTGGAGCGAGGTTTGGATCCGCTGACCACGCATCTGGTGGTCGCGGATGAATCCCGCACGGAAAAGACCATTTGCCTGGCGGTGTCGCCATCATTGAAAGCTCTCGGCGTTCCAGGCCGCCCAAGGTTGTTTGAAGTGATCCAACAAGTGGAACGAATCAACAGGCGGCGTAGACAAAGCGCGCCTGGGCGTGAATTCACAGGCTCGTCATACGACGCGGAGCGGCTGCGAACATCCCCGGAACGCGCCCTTTCCTATCTGACCGCGGTGCCGAGAATGGCGCTTTACATGGAATACAGCACCCGGATTTATGGCATTTATCTAAAGCACGTGGCGCCGGAAGACGTTCATGTGTATTCCATTGACGAGGTGTTTCTGGACGTGACTGGGTATCTGAACGCCGCGGGGCAAACGGTTCGTGAATTCACCAAGACGATTTTGAGGGACATTTTGCGCGCCACGGGAATAACAGCCACCGCTGGGATCGGCACCAATCTCTATCTCTGCAAAGTGGCCATGGACATCGTTGCCAAGTCCGTCGAGCCAGATGAAGATGGCGCGCGGATTGCCCAGTTGGACGAACGGTCTTATCGTGAGCTGTTGTGGAACCATCAACCGCTCACTGACTTTTGGAGAGTGGGGCGAGGTTATGCCAGGAAGCTGGAGCAACGCGGCATGTTCACCATGGGGGACGTTGCCAGGTGCTCCCTGGGCGGGGCCAAGGATTTTCACAACGAGGAATTGTTGTATCAATTGTTCGGTGTCAATGCGGAGCTGTTGATCGATCACGCTTGGGGTTGGGAACCCTGCACCATGGCGGACATTAAGGCTTACAAACCAAAGAACAACAGCCTGGGCTCCGGGCAAGTGCTGCGCGAACCTTATTCTTTTGAAAAAGGCAAGCTCATCGTGAAGGAAATGGCCGATTCGCTGGCGCTGGAATTGGTGGAAAAAGGATTGGTGACGGACCAAATGGCGTTGACCATCGGCTATGACCGGGAAAGTTTGAAAGATCCTAAGATACGTAGGCGATATCAAGGTTCCATCACCATAGACCGTTATGGGCGAGCGAAGCCGAAACACGCGCATGGAACCACGAATCTGAAAAAGCCCACCGCGTCCACAAAGCAGATCATGAACGCGGTCATGGAACTTTATGAAAGGATCGTGGATTCAAAACTTCTGATACGCAGAGTGTCGATCGCGGCGAACCATGTGATCAAAGAAGGGGAAGCGAAAGCGCGGCCACTGGAGCAGCTTGACATGTTCACCGACTACGCGGCCATGCGAGAGCAGGAGACAAAAGAGCGGCAAGTTTTGGAACAAGAGAAAGAAATGCAGAAAGCCATGTTGGACATTAAAAAGAAGTTTGGGAAAAACGCGATCGTGAGAGGAATGAATCTAGAAGATGGTGCGACCACTCTGGAGCGGAACCACCAAATCGGCGGGCACAAAGCATAAGGAGGAACCATGAACGACAAACAGAATCGTTACGATGACATCATTGACCTTCCACACCATGTCTCGACTGTCCATCCGCAAATGTCCAGAGCCGATCGGGCGGCGCAGTTTTCGCCTTTTGCCGCGCTGCAGGGGTATGAAGACGCGATCGTGGAAACGGGGCGCACGATGGACAGGAAAGCGGAATTGAGCGAGGACGCAAAGGAGGTTTTGGATGAAAGGCTGCGTTTTTTGCGAAAACAAATCATGCGCCATCCGGAAATAACCGTTTCTTATTTTCAGCCTGATGAGAAAAAAGATGGGGGCATGTATGTCACGATCACGGGCAAGGCCATGGCGATCGACACTGACAATCGCAGGATCGTTTTGGAAGATGGGGTGGAAATTTCGGTTGACGAAATTCGTGAAATGGAAATAGGAGCAGGGTCATCTTATTAGGGGCGACATCTGTGAAAAGAATGAGACAGCACTATTCATTGATGTTATAATTCGGACAAAGCGCGGTACACAAAGGCTGAACCAGTGATTAATTCTCTTCCTTGATTTCCAAAAGGTCAGCGATCGTGCAGTGGAAATAGTCGCAGAGCTTTAAAATGAGATTCGCGTCAATGCGCTGAAAATCGTCACGGCAATAGCGATTGAAATTGCCACGCTGCAGGTCTAGATCTTTGCATACCTTATTTTTCGATAAATTGTTTTCCCGCAATAATTCCAAGATTCTCATATGCACATATTTCATGGTAAAAGCCCTCCCTATCCAAGTATAGTTTATACGGAAATTTCTCATGACATAACTTCATATATAGACAATGTCTATATAGATACTGTATAATTAAGAAGGCTATGGTAAAGAACTGAATGGAATTTGGGAGAACAAAATGAAACGAAGTTCATATGACACAAAAGAAGAAAGGTTTGACCGCGCCATGCTTCATCGGGAGTTACAGGAGTTGTCCGATCTACTCGGATTAGATGAAGAAACGATCATGGAAAATAAAGAAATCACGGTTGAGGAGTTAAGCGCTAAGCTCAAAGAACGTGAAAACCACTGGCTTGATATGTCATTGCGTAAACGAGTTTTATTTGCTTTCCGCAATTTTCTATCTAACTGGAAAGTAAGGGGATTTTACCATTCGTCCTGGCTCATGAACGAAATCAAGAAGAACATGTGCCTCATTTTTAGAATCTCGAGTGACAAACAAAAGAAAAGGAAAAAAGGCGTTACGTGACTTTTTATAGGCTTTCATACAATATCAAAAGTGGTGCTTTCCTGTGTTCTGAAAAGTTTTTGTGAATTCAATGCCTTATTCAAACTTAAGCCATCCCTTTACCTTGTCCACGGCGTTTCCAACCGCTTGTGCTATTTTCCAAGCATGCTTAAGTCCGATTCCCCAGACGACCACTGTTGAAAAGCTTGCCGGATATGTATACGAGCATGGTGGCAGAGCGGGCGGCGCACATAATCCGCAGGCCCGCATATAGTGATAGAAAAAGAGTTTGTTAGGAGGTAATTTTCATATGAGATGTTATCATGAACATGGCAGAGGGATCGAGCCTTCCCTGCTGTTTTTCTTTCTCATCCTAGTGATGCTGTTCTGCAATCCGAGAGCCTTTGGCTGCGGCGATGACTGCTGGCAGGAGCCGGTGTGCGAACCTGACTGCGACTGTGAATGCTAAAGGTACGACAGCCGAAAAAATTCCGTCTGAAAGTCAGACGGAATTTTTTCCTTTGCTAAAGAAAAATGAGATTGCATAAAGTCCAGCAAGGCCAACGACCGCAAAAATGATTCTGCTGATGGCCTGGAGATTAGGTCCAAAGATGCTGGAAACCAGATCATATTGGAAAAATCCAATCAGACCCCAGTTGATCGCGCCGATAATGATCAGCGCAAGAATGAACTTTTTCAAAGTTATCACTCCCTTCAGCATGTATTTTACCCACATTCGCAAAAAGTATGATATACTAGAGAATATTATTTTTAAAGGAGGGAGAAGCAGTGAAGATCAATCTAAAAACAGGACCAAAGGAGTCGGAACGCGTTTTGGAAGTGCAGCAGGCCGTGACCATCGAAGAACTGATGAAACCTTACGTGAAACATTTGCCCTATACGATTTTGGCAGCAAGAGTGGATCACGAAATCAAGGAACTGACCTTTCAGATTGAAAAAGACTGTTCTGTGGAGCTTCTTGACATGCGCACCCAGGAAGCCAATCTGATATACCAATACAGCCTGTGTTTCATTTATCTCAAAGCCATCAAAGACACTTTGGGCGACATTCCGGTAGAAATACAGAATTCCCTGAACAAGGGCCTGTACACGGAAATCAAAACCCCGCGCACCATCAGCGAAGCGCAGGTGCGGACCGTGGAAGACCGGATGAAAGAACTGGTAGAAATGGACCTTCCGATCAAAAAGGAAGTAGTTGGCAGAGAAAAGACCTTAGAATATTGGTCTCATTCAGACGAAAAAGCGGCGATTTTAGAAAACTGTCCAGGAAAGGAAGCGTTCATTTTTTATGATCTGGACGGGTATAAAAATTTCTTTTACGGAAGCATGGTGCCTTCCACAGGCCGCATCCGTCACTTTGAATTAGTAAAATATAGACGAGGCGTGATCCTCCGGTTTCCATATCCATCGGATCCCAACACCATCCCAAGGTATAAGGATGAGAAAAAGCTGTGCGCTGCCTTTGGTGAAGCGAAAAAATGGCACAAGCTTTTAAATGTTTCTTATCTTGCGGATCTCAATAAGAAAGTGAGGAACAACAATCACAAAGATCTGATCCTGCTTTCAGAAGCGCTGCATGAAAAGAAGATCGCGGAAATCGCGGACAAGATCGCAAAAAGCAAAAAGCGCATCGTGCTCATCGCGGGGCCATCCTCTTCTGGAAAGACCACCTTTGCCAAAAGGCTGTGCGTCCAGCTGCAAGTGAACGGCCTCAAGACCTTATACATGGGAACGGATGATTATTTCATTGAGAGAAAAGACGTGACCTTTGACGAAGATGGGAAACCGAATTACGAGGACTTGGACGCCATTGACATTGATCTGTTCAATAGGAACATGAACGACCTTCTCAGCGGAAAAACCGTGGACATGCCGACCTTTGATTTTATTGAAGGCACAAAAGTCTTCGGAAAGCGAATCACTTCCATGCGACCAAGAGAAATCGCTGTGATCGAAGGCATCCACGCCTTGAATGGAGAGCTGACGAAAAAGATCTCAGAAGAAGAAAAATTCAGGATCTATATCAGCCCGTTCACCCAATTGAACATAGATAGCCACAACAGGATCCCCACCACAGACGCGCGGATCTTGCGGAGGATTGTCAGAGATAGTCTTTATCGGGGGTATTCCGCGAAAGACACCATCGCCTCATGGCCAAAAGTGCGTCAAGGAGAAGACAAGAACATCTTTCCGTTCAATGGAGAGGCAGACGTGCTGTTCAATTCAGCCCTTACTTATGAACTGGCGGTTTTGAAGCGTCATGCCGCGCCGCTGCTTCATGCCATTGACCAAAGCCAGATGGAATACGCGGATGCCCAGAGATTGCTCCGGTTCCTTGATTTCTTTGAAGAAATTCAGGATGAAACCGTGATTCCAAACAATTCCATTATTCGGGAATTCATTGGCGGTAGCATATTTTTAGAAGATTTTTAACGAGCAGGGAGAAAAAATAAATGAGTGAGATTATTGTGATCGGCGGAGTCAAAGGAACTATCACAGTCAATGCTTTCGAGCAAATGATGGCAGCGCAGCAAAACCCAGGAAAGGTTTCCATTTCTTATAACGGCACAGGCCGAAACATCGCGGAAAACCTGGGACGCATGGGAACTGACACGGCGTTGGCAGCAGTGGCAGGCAATGATATCACAGGGAGGGGCGCAAAGCTCCAGATGGAGGAATTAGGCGTGGACACCCAGTTCTTCCATCTGCTGGAGGGCCAGAACACGGCCATGAACGTCGCGGTCCTAAACATCATCGGAGATCTGGAATTCGCAGTGGACAACACAGACGCGTACCAATGCATGAGCAAAGAGATCATTGACGAAGCAAAGGATAGACTAGATGAAGCGAAGATCATCTGCGCTGACGGTTCCCTGCCCCAGGAAACGCTGAAACACTTGACAGAGATCACGGACACGCCGCTGTTTTTTGACCCTCATACAGAAGAAGACGCAGAGAAAGCAAAAGACTTTATCGGGAAATTTCATACGATAAAGCCCAATAGAGGCGAGGCGTCAGTCCTTTGCGGCATGGAGATCTTCAGCGAGGAACAGCTTATGGCAGCAGGACAGTGGTTCGCGGATCAAGGTGTGCACAGGATCTTCATCACCCTCAGCGGTGGGGGCGTTTACTACAAGGAGGGCTTCACGGAAGGGATTCTGCGGCCGGATCAGGTGCTGGCCTTTATCAATGAAGAAGGAGCGGGCGACGCTTTTTCCGCAGCCATCCTGGATGGCACGGTCAGGGGCATGGACAATGTGAAAGACCTGGCGGCTTATGGCATGAAGGCGGCGGCCATTGCTTTGGAAGGCAAGGAGCCGGTGAATCCGCTGATGTCAAGACAGCGTCTGGAGCAGGCGCAAACGCCTGGAGCCGAAAGCGCTGAGAAAGGGAGGATGTGAAAACCATGAATGGATTTGTGAAGCAGGCAAACCAGAAAAAGATCGAGCATATCATCAAAAACCTGGAAAAGCGAAACATGGCAGGATACTATTGCGACACCGTAAAAGAAGCCAATGAAAAGATCCTTTCCATGATTGGCGCCGGGGACTTAGTATCCTGGGGCGGGTCCGCGACTTTGGATGAACTGGGGATCAAGGATCAACTGTCCAATGTGATCGACGCCCAGAAAGCGCCGCCGGAAAAGGCCTATGAAGAAAAAAGGAGAGCGCTGCTTTCAGACGTGTATTTGACCAGCACCAATGCCATCACCATGGAGGGTGAGCTGGTGAACATCGATGGGAACGGCAACAGAGTGGCAGCCATGTGTTTTGGTCCGCACAAAGTCATCGTAGTGGCTGGAGTCAACAAAATCACAGAAGACGAAGCCGCGGCGCTGGCTAGGATCCGCACGCAGGCCAGCCCGCCAAACTGCATTAGGCTGGGAAGGAAAACGCCTTGCGCGGTCACAGGAAAGTGTGGAAAATGTCTGAATCCGGGACAGACCATCTGCTCCTACACTGTCACCACCAGGTTCAGCTGCGTGGCTGACAGGATCCATGTGATCTTAGTCAACGAGGAATTGGGATTTTAAAAACCAGAGAACAAAGAGCGCTTAAAAACAAGGGATTGGTTGAAAAATTCAGTCAATTCCTTTTTGTTTCTCCAGAAAAGAAACGCCAGGAGCCGTGTGCAGAAGAGGCGGGCTGGACATATTGAAAACACCCGTATCTGCCTTTCAAAAAACTCAAAAAAACAACTAACTTTTTTTGTGAAAAACCTTGCAATTTTTAGCAGGGTGGTATATACTACATAGGCTTGTGTAAGGCGATGATGTAGGAAGTTACCAGGCTATAGGATAATTTCTACTGAGAATTGTTCCCACCAGATGGGGGCGAAGGGATTCGCTGGCTTTTCGTTTGTGTAAAAATATAAGAAACACACGGAACCGTGTGCCAAGCAGATAAAAACCATCTCTGTTTGAAAAAAGCAGGGATCCGAACCCCTTGTACGAGCATAGCGAAAACAGTACAGAATATTTTAGGAGGAAAAAATGAGCGAATTACAGAAAATCAGAATCAAGCTGAAAGCGTATGATCATGCTCTTTTGGATCAGAGCGCGGCAAAGATCGTAGAGACAGCAAAGAAGACAGGCGCAGAAGTGTCTGGTCCGATCCCGCTTCCAACAGAAAAGGAAGTGATCACGATCCTGAGAGCCGTCCACAAATACAAGGACTCCAGAGAGCAGTTCGAGCAGAGAACGCACAAGAGACTGATTGACATCACAAGCGCTACGGCCAAGACCACGGACGCGCTGACAAAGCTGGACCTGCCAGCTGGCGTGGACATCGAGATCAAGCTGTAACCCAAAAGGCCGAAAGGCAAGGGCTCATGGCCCAATGAAAACGTAAGGGTACTCCCCTTAGTAAGATTGCATGAGAGGGACAGGCGCTAGCGAATTTTAAGTAAGAGTTGCAAATTGAGCTAGAACTTTCAGCAGTGAAACGCAGCTAAAACAAACTTTAGGCATTTCCTGCGGGAAACCTTCCAAACCAGAGCAATCCGCTGTAAGAAATAGGAGGATGAAATATGAAAGCAATTTTAGGAAAGAAATTGGGAATGACTCAAATCTTTACTGAAGCAGGCGAAGTTGTTCCTGTAACAGTGATCGAGGCAGGACCGGAAGTAGTAACGCAGATCAAAACAGTTGAGACAGACGGTTACAACGCAGTGCAGGTCGCGTTTGAAGACACGAAGCCGCACAGAGTAAATAAGCCGATGACAGGTCACTTTGCCAAAGCTGGCGTTCCTGTGAAAAAGCATTTGGCAGAGTTCAGAACTGAAGAAGGCGAGACCTATGAATTGGGACAGACCATCACAGTCGCTGAATTTGAAGAAGGAAAAAAGCTGGACATCACAGGCACATCAAAAGGTAAAGGGACTCAGGGCGTCATTAAGAGACACGGACACCACAGAGGCCCGATGACCCACGGTTCCAAGCACAAGAGACTGACCGGAGGCAAAGCCGGCGCGTCCTATCCAGGAAGAGTTTTCAAGGGAAACAAAGAACCTGGAAGAATGGGCAACGAAACGATCACCGTGCAGAACGTAGTCTTAGTAAAAGTTATTGAAGAGAGAAACCTGATGCTGGTAAAAGGTGCCGTACCGGGAAACAAAGGTGGCCTGGTTCGCATTCAGTACGCAGTAAAGGGACAGGACAAATAGAGAAGACTTCAGGAAGGGAGGAAGTAAAATGGCAAAAGTTACAATGCTTAACATGACTGGAGCAGAAGCCGGAACCATCGAACTGAACGATGAAATCTTCGGAATCGAGCCTAACCAGAACGCAGTACACGAAGTAGTGAAAAACTACTTGGCGAACCAGCGGCAGGGAACCCAGTCCGCTAAAACAAGAGCGGAAGTAAGAGGCGGCGGAAGAAAGCCGTTCAGACAGAAAGGAACGGGCCGTCACAGACAGGGAAGCTCCACAGACCCATCACAGGTAGGAGGCGGAATCGCGTTCGCGCCAAAGCCAAGAGACTACCGTTACAAGGTTTCCAAGAAAGTGAAAAGACTGGCGATGAAATCAGCCCTGTCCTCAAAGGTACAGGAAAACGAAATCATTGTGTTAGACGAGTTGAAATTCGACGCGCCTAAGACAAAGGAAATGGTCAAAGTCCTGGAAAACATCAAAGCACAGAAAAAAGCTCTGATCGTCATGGCGGAAAAAGACGAGAACGTCATCCGCTCCGCGGCGAACATCCCAGGCGTGAAAACCGTTCTGACAAGCACAATGAACGTTTATGAAATCATCCATTATACGAACTTCATTGTCACAAAAGACGCGATTAACAAGATTGAGGAGGTGTACGCATAATGAAAACGCCTTACGACGTAATTTTAAAGCCTGTCATCTCTGAAAAAAGCATGGAAGATGCACAGAACAAAAGATACACATTCAAGGTTGCCAGAGACGCCAACAAAACACAGGTGAAGCTGGCCGTAGAAGAAATCTTCGATGTGGAAGTAAAAAAAGTGAACATCATGAACGTTGTTGGTAAGAAAAAGAGAATGGGAAGAAACGTGGGCATGACTGCTGCCAGCAAAAAGGCAATCGTCACTCTGACAGAAAAGAGCAAAGAAATCGAATTCTTCCAGAGCTTATAATATAGGAGGCAGAAAGAATGGGAATCAGAAAATACAAACCGACTACTCCTGGTCGTCGGGGGATGACAGTTTCTACCTTTGAAGAAATCACCCGCTCGACTCCTGAGAAATCCCTTACTGTGACGCTGAAAAAGCACGCGGGAAGAAATTCCAGAGGAAAGATCACAGTAAGACATAGAGGCGGCGGCACAAGACCGAAATACAGGATCATCGACTTTAAGAGAAACAAAGATGGTGTTCCAGGAAAAGTCGCCACCATCGAGTACGATCCAAACAGAAGCGCGAACATCGCGCTCATCCATTACCTGGATGGAGAAAAAAGATATATCATCGCTCCGCAGGGCCTGATAGTGGGCGACACGATCGTCTCCGGTCCTGAGGCGGACATCAAAGTGGGAAATGCCCTTCCGCTGGTCAACATTCCAGTAGGTACGGTCATCCACAACATCGAAATGAAGCCTGGAAAAGGCGGACAGATGGCTAGATCCGCAGGAAACGGCGCGCAGCTCATGGCAAAAGAAGGCAAAGAAGCACAGGTTAGACTGCCTTCCGGCGAAGTGAGAAAGATCAGATTAGAATGCAGAGCCACCATCGGTGAAGTTGGAAACAGTGACCACGCTAACATCCAGATCGGAAAAGCAGGAAGAAAAAGACACATGGGCTTCAGACCAACTGTCAGAGGTTCTGTTATGAACCCTAACGACCATCCACATGGCGGTGGTGAAGGTAAGGCTGGGATCGGCCGCGTAAGTCCGGTCACACCTTGGGGCAAGCCTGCTCTTGGATATAAGACAAGAAAGAAGAAAAAGGCTTCTGACAAATATATCGTAAAGAGAAGAAATGAAAAATAAGGAAGGAGCATAGAGAATGGGTAGATCACTGAAAAAAGGCCCTTTCGTTGAAAAAAAGCTGCTGAAGGCAATCGATGACATGAACGCGGCTAACGAAAAGAAAGTTATTAAAACATGGTCAAGGCCATCCACGATATTCCCACAGATGGTAGGGCACACAATCGCGGTGCATGATGGAAGAAAGCACGTACCTGTATATATCACAGAAGATATGGTTGGACACAGACTTGGAGAATTTGCTCCTACCAGAACTTACAGGGGTCATGCCGCAGACAAGTCATCAAAAGTAAAGTAAGAAAAGGAGAACATGAAAAATGGAAGCAAAAGCAATTGCAAAATACGTAAGAATGTCTCCGATCAAGCTTAAGCCTGTTGCAGATCTTGTAAGAGGAAAAGACGTAGGTGAGGCGCTTACAATATTGAAATTCACACCTGGGAAAGGTGCTGAGATCGTAGAAAAAGTCGTTCAATCCGCACTGGCCAATGCCGACGTGAAAGAAATGAACACAGACAATTTGTACGTAGCGGAAGTTTATGCAAATCAAGGACCGACTATGAAAAGATGGAGAGCCGGATCACAAGGTAGAGCATCGATCATCTTAAAGAGAAGCAGTCATGTCGGCGTCACTTTAAGAGAAAAGAATTAAGAATAGGAGGTTCATCAAATGGGTCAGAAAGTAAGTCCACATGGGTTCAGAGTTGGAATCATCAAGGACTGGGATTCCAAATGGTACGCAGATAAAGGCAGCTTTGCGGATTTCCTGATCGAAGATAACAAAGTAAGAGAATTCGTAAAGAAAAAGCTGTACGTAGCAGGCGTTTCCAAAGTGCTTTTGGAACGTCAGGCGGAAAATAAATTAAAAGTCATCGTTTTGACAGCAAAACCAGGCATGGTGATCGGAAGATCCGGAAACGGCATCGATGAACTGAAAGCAGACCTGGAAAAACTGACAAAGAAAGCGATCAGCATCGAAATCAAAGAAGTCAGAAGATCAGAACTGGACGCGCAGCTCACAGCAGAGAGCATCGCGCAGGCTCTGGAAAGAAGAATTTCCTTCAGAAGAGCGATGAAGCAGGCCATCGGCAGGACCATGAAGGCCGGCGCGAAGGGCATCAAAGTTCTGGTTTCCGGCAGACTTGGCGGCGCTGAAATCGCGAGATCTGAAAAATACAGCGAAGGAAACGTTCCTCTCCACACATTGAGAGCAGACATCGACTATGGATTCGCGGAAGCAGACACCACTTACGGCAAGCTGGGCGTAAAAGTCTGGATCAACCACGGCGAAATCCTCGACAAAGGCCTGAAGAGCGCAGTGCGTGAAGAAGCAGGCGGCGGCAGAAGAGACGGCAAACGGAGAAGAGACGGCGACAGAAAGCCGAGAAGAGACAGAGACGGCGGCGACAGAAGACGGACCAACAGAAGAAGGGACGACAAGCCGGAACTGCCAAAGGCTGTAAATCCAAGAGTCAGAAAGACTCCGAAGCCAGATCCAGCGGCAGAAGCAGCAAAAGCAGCAGAGGCACAAGTTGAAGAAGCACAGGTTAACGCAGCTGTAGAAGCGGCACCTGAAGAATAGACGATAGAGAGGAGGAAACGCTGATGTTAATGCCAAAGCGCGTTAAACGCAGAAGAGTCCACAGAGGTAGAATGAAAGGC
>CAJTYS010000057.1 GCA_910583765.1 uncultured Eubacteriales bacterium
AGCATAGGATACAAAATCCTTGAAGAAAATGTGTCAACTAATCTTGACAAAATCATTCATTTCTTCCTGGCAGACCCTGATCTGCTCGTCTTCCCCGTAGGTGTCTATGGCCAGCCGCAGGACTTCGTCATCGGACATTTCCGGCTTTGCCGGGCCTTCGATCATGTCTTCGTACCAAGAAAATTCAAAGTTATCCTCAAGCATCCCGTAATATTTATTGTTCTCATCGGCCGCCGTTATCGTCATGGTCTTTCCGGCCCACGCCCGCTTTTTCGCCATGTTCGTATATTCCGCGAGGTCTTTTCTGATCCTCACTTTGTCTCCCACTTTATATTTCATTTCAATTCCTCCTTGAGTTTTTGATCGATTTCTTCACTGATGGCTTTTTCCAAGCTCCCCGCTAATTTCGTCAACTCTATCGTCATGCTCTGTTTGGTTTCCTTGATGACTTCCTTGTCCGCCTTTACCATTTCCTCAAATTGACCAGCCACTACTTGGAATCCGTCCTCTAACGCATTAATTCGACTTTCTATGAGTTGAATCCGCCGCCGCAGATTTTCCCACTCCGCTTGTGTTATTACAAACGCTAACATAATCTTGACCTCCGTTCTTCCACTCTTTCACCTTGACTTCGCTCTCATGGTGTCTCAACGCATTCGCCACATTCTTTCAATCCTGCGCAACCGCTCGATGAATTCGACCAGTTCCATCTTGTCTTCTTTGTTCAGACTCGATGTCGCAACGCATGCGATTATCAATTCGAGCTTTCTTTCTCTTGTCACCACGACCTCCTTTTTTTCTCCTGTAAGATTTGGCACTTAAGCCTTCTTAGGCAGTGTTCACAATCCTTCATGTGCATGTCCGTACCTCCTTAGCCGCTGTCCGCAGTACCGGCAGTACGTGTCGTTACTGATGAAACTGTCGCACGCTGGGCATTTCTCCAACTTACAGCCAGCTTTGAAATTCAGATTTCCAACTTTAACATCTTCATCCAATCGCAATATTTTTACAAGTTTTGGCTGTTCTTTGTCTTCCAGTATCGCAAGCTTTCGCAAGCACCTTTCATGGCCGTTGTATCTCAAGTCCATTCTTGGGATCGCTTTACCGTCAACCCATTCTGTCAATCTTTCGTTTTCTACTTCTTTTGTTTTCATCGTCTCATTTCCCTCTATACGGTTCAGGCAGCGGCATCCAGGCGATCACGTTATCTCCGTAACAAGGATCCCACTGTCCTCCACCGTCTGGATTGTGCCAGTCGATGTTTGTGTAATTTCCCGTTGAGCCTGCTATTGTCACAAAGACTTCTTCATTATCTTCTGGCAGCCTTTCAGTCACCGGTATCCATCTGCCGCTTGTGTCCTCTGTCTTTTTTTGATAGAGTCCCGCGTCTTCATAAGTTTTCAGGCGTTCTCTTAATTCGGCTGCGGCCCACAGATTGCGATAAAACAAGGCGATCAATCCCCTTATGTAATCCGTGCCGTATTGTAGATATTCAATCATTATCTCGTCAAAATCTTCATCGGAATCGGACACATCACCTTCACCCACATAAGCCTTAAGAAGCTTTCTTGTTAGTTCCCTCGCATCTACGTCAAAGTCGTAGTCACGATACCTCGCTTTGCCGTCTCTGATGTAGCAAGCATTGTGTGCGAGCTGAAGCATTCCCATCTCTTCAACAGGCGCATCTGTTGTTAATCGTTCCACGCTTGCGTCCGCCCGGCGTATCCGCTCCTGGATTTCCTCGTTCACCGCCATGTTCCGCACTTCATCGATCACTTTTCGTAAGAGGGCCGGCTCTTTCAGGCCGGATGCCTCTTTTGATTCCTTCGCCATGTCTTCCAGCTTGGCGACGAGTTTTCTTTCGTCAATCATTTTGTCTTCCTCCCGCTTCTTAATCCCGCTGATCGTACCAATCCAAAACCTCAAACTCGTCAGGGCTGCCGCTGTCGTCCCAGCACACGTCCACGAGCTTCACGTCTTTCACGCTTTTCAAGGCTTCGCAAACTTCGTCCAGGTCTTGGAATTCCCGCTCCAGTCGCTTGTCCAATTCTTTCAATTTTTCCTCGTTCTCCACTTCGATCTCGATATAGTGGTCGAACTTCGCTTTTTCTTCGATCTGCAATTTCGCTCTCATGTCTTCACCTCCTTAACCCTTCCGGGAACTCCTGTATTAACCGCTCTCCCCAAATATCTTCAAGGCTTGATTTCATAAACACTGGGATTTTATATTTTTCACACCCATCGACTAGACGTTCGATCCATTCTCGCCTTGGAATCACTTTGCCTTTCCTATGCCCTGTTTCCGCTCCTATGATCACCCATTTCGGTTTCTCCGCCTTCGGATCCATTTTCCCAAGATCGGCTAACATTGGTTCCACGGATAAAAACCAGTGACGGCCTTCAGAAAACCATGTGTACATGTCCTCTGGCTTTGTCACACTGGATCCATACCAGTGATTGTCAGCGTGCGGCAGAATCCCTTTTTTGGCCAGATCGATGTAACGTTCCGGGTTTTTCGTGAGGAACAAATAGTTATGTTGCGGCGCTCTTTCACAAGCAGCGAAAATCTCCTCTATCCAGCTATCCGGCACCCAATCGCCGAACAAATCGGCCATGGAGCAGACAAAGATGTTTCTGCCTTGCTTGTTTATGTAGTCGTTCAGGCGGTAACGATGGAATGTCGGCTCAAATCCGTATGGATATGCGCACTTGCGTTCTTTTCCATCTTTGCATACCGTTGTCACCGCCTCCCGCAAATCATTGACCTGTTTTTCATCTGTCAGGCGGGGAAGATCAAAAGGTCTAAATCTTTCCGCAATGCCCCTCGCATAGCAATACTCGCAGTCATGCCTGCACCCCGTGACTGGGTTCCAGGTGCTGTCGCACCAGTCTATTTTTGTTTTTTCCATTTCATCTCCTCCTCCGTTGTCCTTGTCTGCGTTTAAATTCTCCGCATATGCTCGTGCTCTTTTTTTCAATGGTTTTCGGATACCTGACGCAGGTTCCCATCGTGCCTTTGACCGGGATGTAGTCAGCTTCACATCTAAACCATTGGCAATATTCACAGCCCATTAACATTTCCTCTGTTCCCTCCTATCCGTTAAGCCACCAGTCCATCACGTCCTGGGCGGTCTTCCACGTTGTTTCAAGTTCATTTTCTCTTCTTATGTCCAGCATCCTTTCAAAGGCCTTCAAATAGGCTTGTTCAAATTCTGGATACGCTTTCAATTCTTCCTTCGCATTGCTGCTCATCGGACAGCCAACGCAGCCCAACCGATCATAGCCTTGATCGTACAACTTGCAATATGGGATATCGTATCTTTTGATAAACTCCCACACGTCTTCATTGGACCAGTCGATGATCGGGTTGAGGACGTTCTTGCTTTTGGTTGGGCACGGCCTCACCATCACGGCGTTGTCCGGGTTGTCTGGATCAACGCTGACGGTTTTTTCTTTGTCTTTCTGGAAGTTGATTTCCAGCCCCGCCCTGTTGTTTCTCCTTCTTGCTGACTCCGCCCAACGCACTCCCATGACACAGAACCGGCCTTCGCCGCCTCGCTCTTTCAGAAAGTCGCAGCAGTATCTCTTTGTTCGTGTCGGCGGGAATTTCCTTTGGGGTATCAGGTTCCACATCGTGATCCTTTTCCCGTCTTTGTCTCTAGGAAAGTCCCATTCCACGTCCGGATGATGCTCTCTAATAAAATTCACAAGCTCCGGCGGGTCCACGCTTGTGACGTTGTAGTGCGCGTCGTATTTGACCCCGGCCATGTCCGCCAAGGCTTTGATGACAACGCTGTCTTTTCCGCCGCTGAAGGCTAAATAGTAGCCCCCCCCCCCCCGGCTCAAACATCTGCAATCTCTTTATGGACACTTCTATCTTGCTGAGTCCTCCCATGTTTAATTGTTCCAGCATTTTTTCCTCCAATCCGTACCCCGTGCCGCCTTCCACGATCCGATCGGCGTTCACGCAGTGCTCCATGTCTTTGGTGTAGGTGTCGTCAAAAACTTTGCTTTTGTAGACCACATCATAATGCTTTAATCCGTTCCACCACTCCACGTTCTCCCCCTTCCGTTTATGCCAAGCGGATAGTTTCATAAGGGCAAGATTTGGAAAATTGTGGCCGTCCACGTCTATCAGTCCTATTTTCATCGCTACAGCCTCCTGGCTATCTCATTCGGGTTCCCGCCCTTGGCACGCCAATTTCTTTTAAACGTCGCACCTCTCTTTCTAAATCAGCCAGCCTCTTTAAAATCCTAAATAACACAACGCACATTATTGCCATCGCGATTTTTAAAAATAACGTTCCCATTCCTACGCCTCTCTAAAAAATTTGCCGCCGCCCCAACCATAATCGTCAGCCGGTTGGTAATCATCCAGAACTAGTTTAGGTTCGTCGCCTTCGCCGCAAATGTGATCACCTTCCCCGATTGGAATCAGGTTTTCGCAACACTCGCAAATCGGCTGCTTGTTTCGCCTGTTTCTTTTTCTCATTTTCTATCACCTCCACATGCGCTTCGCCGAACCGTGGAAACGTTTTCTTTTTCTCTCAGATCCAGGCCGCAGATGACGCAGAAATTGTGATCCGGTTCTATTTCTGTGTTTCCACATCTTGGACAACGCTTTTCTTCGCTAAGCGCTCGCGTCAGTTTTTTCAATTGGCCCTCCAGGGTTTGAAATGTGGATTCTTCGATGCCGCAAAAATCGATTCCCTCTTCTCCCCATTCTTCCCCGACAAAGAGGACGTTCCCCATGATCGGATGGCCGTGTTCGTCCGTCCCGTACAGATAGCAGCCGGCCAAGTTCGGGACGTTTTCCTTCAGCAAGAACTCTCCATCGACTAACATGCTCACGCACTGCCCCGGGATCCTCGTTGGGGTGTTTTCCATGCCGAAACGTTCATACAACCGTTTTGGCATCACATGCTCGTACGTTTCGCACCCGTTCCCGATCAGCTCCCGCAGGCGGCGGTTCCGTTCTTTATAGGTGCCTGTTGGGAATTCATGCGTCGTCACTTTTAAATCCGTGGTCACTTTGATTAGTTTCATTGTCGTTACCTCCTTCTTTCTCTTTCAGTAAAACGATTAACAATATGAGCGGCAGTAAGAATTCCGCTCCAACCGCCCAGCAGCTGCCGCTGAGGTATTTGATCAATTGTCGCATTTCATGAGAATCCTCATAAAATTGATGTCTGCGCATCATCAAAATTTTGCTTTCTAGTTTGGAGCTGATAACCATAGCCCCGTAAGCGCTCCACCCGTTCCTTTTGGTTGAGATTCGCCATGTAGTTTTGTTTGACGAGCGGTGGGGTCGGCAGATAAAATTCACCTGGTAATTCCCAATTGTTCGTTTCACAAATTTCCATGATTTTTCGTTTATAATAAAGCACATGGTTTCTCACAAGGTTCATGTTCACTCCGTCCGGCCAACCTGGATCATTCGATCCTGATTCGTTGATGTGTTTCCAACACCTGATTCGTTCCTGAATTTCTTTTCCGTATTCAGTCAACAATTCATCGTCCATTTTCTTCCTTTTTGCCATTTTATTTCGTACCCCTTGTCCAGTTGGTTCTCAAACCCATGTTTTCATCGTGTCAAATATGGGACTGATCCGTCTTCCGCAAAACCTTCGCCTTCGCCATTTCAATAACTCTTTTTTTCGTTCGCTTGTTTCCCCATAATCTTGATCATCGTAGACTCTTATCAATCTTTTTTCTAATTTCTTCCGGCATTTGCACGGCATCATTTTTGTCAGGCGGCACGTATTTTTTAGGGACGTTCGGTTTTGGCGTATATCTCTGCTCTGACTGTAAATACTGCCTGTTGTTTCCAAATTTTTGAGGCCCCTTGTTCTGTTCTTTTGACAGCCAGTTATTGATGAACCTTGTGATCCCTCGTTTGGTTTTTCTTCTGTCCGGATTCGATAAGCACCAACTACGCATCTCGTTGAACTGTTGCTTCACGTCCACGTTTGGATAAAGTCTTACGTATTCTGCGACTAATGCTTCCGTTGGTTTCCATTCGGATCCATCATTTAGGATGAGCGCCGCCACGTCCGCCTCCGGTTCGGAGGTCTGTTTGTCAGAGCTCCGAGCAATAGTATTAATATTTATATTAATACTATTATCTAATCTCTTATCTCTAATCTCTGGTGGAGTTTTGTCGGAGTTTTGTCGGACATTTGTCCCACCTTCTGTCTGGACATTTGTCCCGTCCCAACCTTCTGAAAGCCTTGACTTTTCAGCTTCTATCTCTTTTCGATACCTTCGTTTTCGGTCAGCTTCGCTAGAGCTCTGTCCTATAAAATTCTGAATGTCCGTCATATAAATGGCTCCATTGTCTAATATTTCGATGAAACCCATCTGCTCTAAAATGCCGACCGCCTTCTCCACTGTTCCAACCTGATGATTCGTAAGCGTGGCGATCATTTCTGGCGTATAGGGGATGATTCCCCTATACATTAACCGCCCTTCTTGCCGAAGACTTCTTAGATACATTTTCAAAAGGATATCGCTGTACACGTACCCATCTTTCATGCCCTGCAATAGCTTCATGTCCTCGGAATCGAAAAAGTTTTCTTTCAGCTTCAGATAATAATACTTTCTGTTTTCCGCCATCTATCTACCACCTGCCTATTCTCTTCTCTGTGTCAACTATCGCTTTCCACAGGTAGCGAAATGCGGTATATAACCATATCCACTTGCAACTTCTGGAGCGCACTCTTCTCCAACGATCACTATCCCATTTGGTGTCACGAACCTTTCTTTGCCCCCGGCGACCTCTCGATAGCTTGCCATACCTGGATCAACCGGCATATTCTTTCCCGCAACAGTCTTGAGCCACAAAATCCTGCTTTTACAATATCGACAATAGCCGAATCTGCTTCCTTTTGGCATTTTCTCAACCTCCTTAATAATTTTCTGATGTTCTTTCTTCCTCAACTTCCTGTTTTAACCATCTTTCTGTGCATTCCATGCATGTTGATCCTGCGCATACTCCGCTGAAATTCGCCATGTCTTTAGGGCACATTATTACCATCGCTAGGTCTGCGTCCTTCATTCTTCTGATCTTATCCGCATTTGTCATCGCATTCTCCTTCTATTAATTTGTTAGGGCACCGCTGATAGGTTTCCGCTGTCATGCCAGCGCATTCTCCAAAGAAATCATTACAATCTTCATTGTCTCCACACTCGAAGCAGCAAACCTTTTTCCCGCAATCGCTTTCATTCCAAATTTTGCATGCCTGCATATGATTTTCCTCCACAAATTCAATCCCATAAACAAAATACTTTTCCTCAAAAGAACCCATGCCCATTGTATGAGCTTCTGTATGATGGATTCTACATAAACAAATCTTTCTATGTTTTGAATCATCTACTTCTCTCCGGTCACCTCCCATGCCAATCGCATCTACATGATGGATTTCTCCATCCCGGCCACATACCGCACATTTCTTATGCTTTAGACAAGCCCATAGATAATGGCTAATGTCATCGGTTCGATTTCTCCCGAAGTCTCGGAGTGGCACTCCCATTTCCAGCGCTAGGTCAAGCATTGTATTAATAAATGCTCTTGCGGTATCCATCGTACAATCGGATAAAGAGAAATATTTACCTCCAGTCCTTACGATATGTTCGTATTTTAGCCACTCCTTCATTTCTTCTGGCAAATACCCAGTAAACGCAGCCATATCGTTGATGGTAGCGTATGCCTTTTTTCTTTGTTTTGCGCTTATATGCCTTCCATCATCCAGCCATACCATACAATCCTTGATTTGCTTTTTTAAAATGGGTTCCGTCAAATTTATTTCTGGAATGAAGATTTGTAGATGGGTGCCTTCTCGCCCGGCTTTATAGGCTTTTATATTTGCGTATTCATACATCGTGGTTTTGTTCTCTCTTTGAACTCAAGCCATGTGTCTGGGAATTCACGTTTTAACCGATTCATGTATTTATTCCGTACCCTCTTTTTCTTGTGATGCAGAGCATATTTTTTATACTTGCATCGCCTTCTGACATCCCATTTATCCTGCGGCCGAACCCTTAAAGACTTCTCTTCCGTTTCACACCTTTTGGCAACTCCTACATTCCTCTGTAACGCATTCTTAGGTTGATATAGGACGCATTTATCATGGATGCCTTTTAAAACTTTTAAAAACCGCATTTTCTCCTCCTGGCCAGTTAGTGCGAATTAACATTTTCCACATTACGAATCGTCACTTCTACTCTTGGCTGTTCCCCATAAAATTTTTGAAACGTACCATCCACAATCATTGCGTCATCACGGTACGCAATTCCGTTTAGGCTATCGCAAATGATTTTTGCCACATTATCAAAATCCGGCTTTTTGGTCGGTCTGATCGTTCCTTCTAGCATCGATTGCCGCTTTTTCTTTGATGTGCTTTTAGGTATACTGTAAAAAGCAAGGATGCGGATATCTAACATCGCCGTATCTGGGAAGCGAAAATTGTGACATTGAACTCCATACTCTAACTTGACCTGATTTTCATATGTCACAGTCTTTTCCGGCGTGTAGATTTTTGTAAAGCTCCGCTCTTTTCCATCCTCACCGGCGTATCTGCGCATGGCTGCTCTTGGTCTGCCTTTTCCTCTCGGCTCTCCATATACAATAAATTTGACCATTCGTCTTCCTCCACTTATTGACTTTCCAAAGATCTTTCCTCTATTCTAACCTCCAGGCAGAGATAATAGCTTTTCCCATTCGCTCTTGGCACTTTGACTTGCCTGACCGTGTATCCATTCTTCACAAGAATGCCGGCCACAGCCTGCCGATCTTCCTGAGTGTGGATCCTCAGCAAACTTTTTTCTTCGTTCATTTTATTCCCCCTGGTAACTCTCATTTGGCAGTTGGCCACTTTCTGCGAGTTTCATGTTTTCGGATTCTTCACGGTTCCTGGCCGCACGTTCTTCTTTTGCTTTATGGATGACCTTATTCAACATTTCCATGGCTTTGTCGAACTGTTGGGTTGTCATGTTTGCAGTGGATTCCAAACCCAATTTTTCACAAATTCTACGAATTACGTCTTCTCCTTTCTTGGAACCATAAAATTCAGTGGCTAACCCTAACAATTCTTTTCTCTGTTCTTGAGATATACATATCGCTTGTTCCACCTCTATGATGTTCTTTCCATCCATTTCCAACCTATTCTCCGCTTCACGATCTGTGTACCCAAATTCCTCTGCGGTATACAATCCTTGATAATCGTCTGGAAAAGCCGCACGAATAGCTTGCGATACTGCCACTTTTTCTACCATGGTACAAGGTTTGTTCCCCCAATTCGCGGCAGGTTTTCCTTCTTTGTTTAACTTCTGATATTCAGACAGCGCCACTTCTTTGAAGGTTTCCACCTCTTTCCCGTTCAATTCATGGAAAACCCTGCACCAGCCACCAATCAAAGTTTCCGATGGGTACAGACAAGTTCCCTCCTTCTGTATGATTTCATCTCCTCTCTGCACCACAATTCCGGATTTCATGCCGTTATAATTCGGATTCTTAAATGCCCTTTTCATGTACGTCTCTTTTCCGATCACTAATTGTGCTGGCTCAGTTCCAAATTTAATCAAATATACTTCGCCATATGCCAAGGGATTTAACTTCTGCGCTTCGCATGTTCTCATAAAAAATAAGACTTCTTGATCTGTGACATTTCCATTTCCCCTCACTAAATAATTTCTCACGGTATTTGGGTCCAGTTTGATTTCCACGCCCCCTGCGTCATACTGGACCAGGTTCAATACATCCACCATATTTTAATGCCTCCTAATGCTTATTTTTGTTACCGCTCTATACTGAACACCAGGAATCTGGATTGTCCCATTTGATTCCCGTATTAGCTTCATGATTTCCTTTTCATCTACGGGTCTGATTTCATTTCCTGCGAAATTCACAGGAACTTTTTCGTTATCAATTTCGAAGATTTCCCAATCCTTAGTGTTACTGACTCCTTTCACTTTCGGCTTATCTATGCGGACTGTCGCATTGGTGGCCGTTTCTGCGATCTGTGCGTCGATTAAAGCTGCGACGGCCGCTTCATCGCACCCAGCCGCTTCCTGTTCCACGGCCTCGTCCAATTTGCGTTCACACTCTTCACTTGCCGCTCTTTTTATTTTTTCTTCTAGTTCCAATCTTTTCCGCTCTTTTGCCTGATAATATTCTGTCATCCCCTTTTTTAAAAAAGCTTCTGTGTCTTTGAGGGGTTTCAGCAGTTCCTTTTCTCTGTTGCAAAGCTCTTTGTGCGCTTTATGAGCTTGGTCTTTCATCGGCTTGAAGAAGTCTGTGACCGCTTTCGCTTTTGCTTTAATTTGTTTGCCAATCTCGGCTGCCCGCTCATATTCTTCGTCTGTGGAAATCACCAGCTTCTGCGCTTCTGCTTCGACCAAATTAATTTCCTGCCGCATTTCCTTTTCCAGCTTCATTCCATCTGGAACCGCTACTTTTGCCACTACCGCTTCTCTAGCTAACGTTTCCATGTCAACCTCCTTATTTATATTTTTGGATATGGTTCCATATCACCATCAAAGCTCCGAATACCTCCCAGCTTTCCGCGTCATTCGCAGCATATCGGACGACCTGATATGAACCGTCTTTTTTCAAATGGACAATCACTTTTTCATCAAATTTAAATCCATGGCTCTCATATGCCTTCGCATAAGCTTCTAATTGTACTCCCGTAAGCATTTGGTTCACAGCCGCAGAAGTTTTGTAATCAACCAGAACGCTCTTGCCATTGATAACGCATGGCAAATCCGCAGTCCCCGCATACCGATAAATTCTGTGGTACAATCGGCTCTCTGTGGCCAAAGGCTTTGGATCGTTCTCTTTCCAGAATTTTAAAAAGCCTTCAAAATATCCGGAATATTTTGGCTCAACGTCTTTAATCCGGTAAAGCGCATAGTTTTCAACAGCGCTATGTATCGCGCTTCCTCGGTTTGCCGCCGCTCTTAAAACACTTTCATCAACGCCTTGATACAACGCTTTGTTCAGAGGGCTCATGATCGTGGTGACGCTTGGAAGGACTTGGCCGTCCAGCAGATAGATATGCCGCTTTTCTTCAAATTCCAGTTCCGGAAAAATCGGAAGCCCATTTTCTTTTAACACCATTTACGCCACCTCCGCCACTGTCATTTTCTCTCCCATTGATTCAAGGATTTCATCTACCGTTTTGTCTTCCATGCAAATCTGACAAATCGGCCCGATGCAACTAGCGAAATATTTTTCTCCGCTGTAGATTCCCTCCCCGCATTCCACGCACCGTTCTACTGGTAATTCTTCATCAGCGTTTGGGCAGCTTGGATGACATGGAATCTGTCCGCAAATCTCACACATTTAATTTCCTCCTTTCTAGCGGCCAATTATATTCACCTATTCATCACCACAGCTATTGTCAAAATCAGCGGAATGATTAGCCATTCACCGCCATAAGCCACATATCCTCTTTCTATGTGAGCCATCTTCACAGATACCGCAGTAAGCAACACTCCAATGGTCAGCCATGGCCAGTTGTTCAACAGATACTTCTTCACCGTCTTCATTCTGTCAACCCTTTGCCTTTCGTGCATTTTTCTCCAATAATCTTTATCTCGCTGATGATTTCCGCAAGAGTTTCTAATTTTTTCAAGATCGAATTGAATTTTAGGAATTCATCATTACTGATGATTCCGTCCTCCGTTATTTCAATCAAGCTCTTTTTCATGGACTTTAACTCTTCCTCATCAAATCCTCCCAAGATTCGCAACGCGATTCCCTGGATGCTTTTCTCTTCTGTCGCCAATGGAAGAAATCCATGTACTGGACATTCTCTCATGCAATATCCCGTGACCAGTTCTGGAGCGTTATACAAATCCGCCATAAGAACCACCTTGTCTATCGGCACGACCTTTGTGATGTCTAGTTCATAGTCTCTTAATGTTGGTGCGGATATTCCCAAAAGCTCTGCGGCTCCTTCTCGGCTATATAGTCTCTCATTGTAAATTGCCGCTTTTTTTCTAGCTTTGAAATATACATTGTTGTTCTCAGCTATACGGTGTTTTCCCATTTCATATCACCTGTCTTTCCGATATAATTTAATTACCAGATGTGGCCGTGGCCGATGATGTGATGTGCAGTAAATTGTTGACAGCGCTCACGATCACCTCATCCATCACTCTCCCGTTAATCACTAACGAGATTCGATCCCTGGATATGCCAAGCTCCTTCGAAAGCTGGCTGATGCTCATTTTTTGCTTAATGAGCTCAATTTTAACTTCTTCACACCATTTTTCGGATGGAGAGTTAGTGCGTTCAGGCAATCCAGTTGTGCCGAGCACTTCATTGATTTTAGCTGCGATTTCTCGATAACTCGAGTTCGCGTATCTGCCGTTAATAACAGCGGACACCGTTTGATAGCCGTACCCAATCTTCTCCGCAACTTGCGTAAGGGTCATGTCCTTGTCAATCGCAGCTTTTTTAACGTCTTTGGCCCACTGAGAAGTTGTTCTCGGGCCGCATGGTTCATTTTTCATTTGCGTATCGCTCCTTTCTCGCATTTGCTATTTATTTTCTCGTGTTTGCGTGCTATACTGTAAATGAGTTTATTTACACGCTTTAAATCACAGAAAAAAAACATATCGCTGTGTTGCAAATGCGAACCATTTTTTATTTCTGTAATTATTATAGCACGCATTTGCGAATTTGTAAACAATTTTATACTAATTTTCGTATATAATTACGCTGAGGAGGATCTTAATGGAAATTATTGAAAGGATATATGAAACGCTGGATAAAACGGACAGGAAAGCATCTGATCTTTGCGAAAAATTGGATATTAGAGCATCGACTATGTCGTCATGGAAAACTCGAAAAACCGACCCTCCCGCAAAGCACATGAAAACCATTGCAGATTTTCTTGGAGTGTCACTTGACTACCTTTTGACTGGACAAGAGGCGCCGCTTCGAAAGACTACGACCACAGAAGAGGACGAGCTTTTAGAACTGTTCCGCACATTGCCACCAAATAGGCAGCAACGCTACATCGGAAGACTTGAAACCGAAGTCGAAAACTACGTTAGAGAACAGAAATATCTTGATAGCGAAAAAAGGTTATCAGTCTAGAATGGTACCGGCGTTACACACAGTATCAGAAAGGAGAACATTAGCGATCTATTCTAATAATGTTAAGATCGTATTCACACTGCCATGGATATCAAACGATTCTCGGAACGTCTATCGCTTTGTATGAAACAGTGCGGCTTGAACGGTGTTGAGCTTTCTTCCCAATCCGGCGTGACTACGGCCACCATATCTCGGTATCTCAATGGCCTACGTATGCCTACCGTTGATAGTGTCGTATCACTTGCGGATGCTCTCAATGTGTCTGTGGATTATCTTTTAGGCTTACATGATGTGCCAGAAGATAAAGCCCTTATTGCCACCTATTCAATCGCATCCTGCGATGATAAACATGTGATATGGACGCTCTTGGAGCGATACGGAGGACAACATGAAACGACTAACAGGAAATGAAGAATTCACCTCGCATGGTACTTCAACTGGAATAAGTGTCAGCGATTTCTGGCGTTGGGCATATTCAGATCTTCTCAACAACACATACCGTGGAGTAATGGCTGAATTCCTCGTTCTTTCCTCATTTAAAAATTATGCGTCTTTCAATACGCAAATTCGTTCTGATTGGTTGCCTTTTGATATAACCAGTCCATTCGGAAGACGTATCGAAGTGAAGTCTGCCGCTTATTTACAATCCTGGACCACAGACGCTCGCTCACAAATACGTTTTGATATCGCACCCAAGCGAGCCTGGGATGGCAAGGAATACGCCGCAGAAGTAAAACGTAACTGTGATTTATATGTTTTTTGCTTATATTCCGCACTGTCTTACGAAGCGTCTATTCTCGATCTGGATCATTGGGAATTTTATTTGTTGTCCACATCTGTCCTTAATGACAGGTCTCCTAACCAGAAAACAATCTCTTTATCTTCTCTCTTAAGGCTGGAGCCGATAAAGACTGGATACGCAGGACTCGGTGCAGCAATCGAATCAATTAAACTGTAAAGGAAGTGATATCATGAAACTGCCAAACGGGTATGGGAGTGTGACAAAATTATCCGGAAACAGACGTAAGCCGTACCTGGCCCGTGTCACCCTCGGATGGATCACCGACGAGCAAACGGGAAAATGCGTACAAAACCGTGTTCCAATTGGCACCTTCAAAACAAAAAAGGAGGCGCTGCAAGCACTAGCAGAATATGGTGCAAATCCTTACGACCTACAAAACAGTAATCTTACACTGGCAGAACTTTACCAGAAATGGTCGGAAGCATATTTTCCTACCCTGGAAAGTGAATCTTCTTCCAGAACCATCGCCTCCGCTTGGCGGTACTGCCACACAATCTATGGCATGCGTGTAAAGGACTTACGCCCACGGCATATCAAAAGCGTCATGGAAAACGGATACATTATATCCTCTCGTGGAAAAAATTCCGATCAGAAAGTGCTTGCTTCACCTACCATTAAGGCTAGGATTAAATCCGTATTCAATCTTATGCTGGATTACGCACTGGAATATGAGCTAGTAAACAAAAACTATGCCCGTACTTTTGGCCTCTCCAATGACATCATTCAAAAAAAAGAAGAGGTAACTAAAAGTCATATCAATTTTGACGATTCTGAAATGCGAATTCTCTGGGAAAATCTTGAAAAGGTACGTTTTGTGGACTGGATTCTTATACAATGCTACATGGGATGGAGACCACAAGAACTCGCTATTTTGGAAATTAGCGATGTAGATTTAGAAAATTGGTGCATAACTGGTGGCATGAAAACCGGATCCGGGAAGCACCGAATCGTCCCCATACATTCACGAATTAGAAGTCTCGTGCAAAAAAACTATAACCAGGCGATCAACCTTGGCAGTAACCGTTTATTTAACGACCCTGACGTATCCAAGGGAAGAATGACACTAACTTACGATAAATATGCTGGACGCTTTTTTAAAGTAATGTCCACCTTAAATCTTCGTGAAGATCATAGACCGCATGACCCTCGAACTACCTTTATCACAATGGCAAAGAAGTCCAATGTCGATGAATACGTCATTAAACGTCTTGTTGGTCACAAAATTTCGGATATAACCGAAGCCGTTTATACAAAACGGGATATCGAATGGCTCCGATCCGAGTTGGAAAAAATGCCGTAACCTCTAAGGCTGCGGCATTTTCCACAATTCCATCTATTTGTGATTCTGTTACCTTTATCGTGTTACCTACTTGTTTCCTACTCACTAATTTTTTCTACTCCCCACGGCTCACCATACCTAATTTCTAATTTCCTGTTTTGGAAACAAAAACATCATTTTTCCCCAAGATATACAGTATTTCAAGCCTCTCAGCACTTTCAAATTTATTGACATATTAATGCTTTCAGATTTCGACGGTTTCATTATATTGAGACAGGTTCGCTGATTTCCATCAAGAAAAATGTGAAAGATATACTGATTCCATCTGAAGAAATGAAGATTCAAATGTATCCAATGGATTACGAGGAATTTTGTGATGCGACAGGACAAAACTACGCTATTCTTGAAGGTTTGTTTGAAAAAAAGAAAAGCCTTGGCCAGCAGATAAATCGCAAGCTTATGCGGGATTTAAGAGTTTACATGGCTGTTGGTGGAATGCCGCAGGCAGTGGAAGCTTACTTAGAAGGCGATAATTTTTCAATGATTGATCAGATCAAAAGGCAAATCATCAATCTGTATGAAGAGGACTTTAAAAAAATCGACGCATCAGGCAGACTCTCTGCGATTTATCATTCTATACCAGCGCAGTTGTCTAAAGACACAAAGCGATATCGATTGCCCACAGCAACAGGAACGCGAAAAAGACGGAATGATGATAACCTTATATATGACCTCATTGATTCAAAAACTGTTCTGCCGTCTTATAACACAACCGACCCGAGAGTGAGTCTCTCACTTACCAAAGATTTGGATCGGTACAAATTATACATTGCTGATATCGGACTATTTATCACATTGATGTTCATAGATAGGCCAGTGGCTGAAAATGAGATTTATGCCAAACTTCTTTCAGATAAACTTCCGGCAAATCTAGGCTATTTATACGAGAATCTCGTTGCGCAGATGATAAACGCCACAGGGAGGGAATTATATTATCACACCTGGGAAAAAAGCAATAGCACCCATTATTATGAAATTGATTTTCTAATTTCACAAGGCACAAAAGTGTCCGCAATCGAAGTCAAATCTTCTGGAAGTGGAAAACATGAATCGCTGAATCACTTCAGAAAAAAATACGCTAATAGCATCAAAGATTGCTACATCCTTTCTCAGAAGGATATTGAGAAAAAAGAGAATCTTATATTCCTGCCGATTTATATGACATCATTTTTGAGTGAACGGTGAGATATTTCTTTGTAAATTTAAAACGCAGCATTACCAGGGGCTGGCAGCGGAGACCAAGTGGCCTCTGCCTGCCAGTAAAATCAGAACCTTCAGATGCTAAAACTTAGGCTTCTTTCATCAAATCAACATCTCTTTCCAAATACTCCCGCTCTACGATCTTAATGTTTCCGCCTCCAAATCGCTGCCGAATCATGCGAACTAAATTCACATAATCGGGACTGGCTTTTAAGTTTGGCACTGACGCAGTGGCGACCACTCTACCATAAACGCCTGAAAACGACTGAAAGAATTCAGGGAATAGCAATAATGTTTCACGGATCTGTTTTAATGCATGTGGTATATCTACGCCTTTCAATTCGACCAGAATAGCCCTGCCTTCTAACCCATCCACTAACAACAGATAATCACATTTACAAGTCCCGGCAGGCACAGTTTTATCTACTACAATGATACCACCATCCATTTTGTAGGAAATCACATGATTTTTCTTTGTATTCTCTAATATATACTTTTTCCGCCGCTCCTCGCACTTCACCTTTGAACGCTTATCTGATGATTCTATGCACTTCTCAACATTATGGTTCCCGCAATTGATTACTTTTCTTCCAGCAAATTGGCTTTCTGCGCATACATGCAATTTATCACATATCATTGTTCCATCTCCATATCAAGCAGACTTTCCAATTCATGATTCGTAATAGCTGAAACATGGTCAATGTACTCTGTTCGAATCATATGACTTTCTTCATCCAGTAAACTTTCCAGACATTTTTCTGCATTCTGCGAATTTTCTACTTTGTAGGCTGCAAAATCTGCAAAGCTGATACGAAAATCTTTTGGAATCACTGTCCTGCCGCTTCCTTTATGCTGGCTCTCCACCTTCTGCGCATATAATAGAATATTAAGCGAAGTAAGGATATATGGACTATGCGTTGTCATAATCGCTTTACTTCCTGTGACATTGACCATTAAGGAAATCAAATTCACTATGTCTTTTTGCGCAATGGGAAACAGATGCGCTTCTGGTTCTTCGATCACCATGAATCGATGCTTTCCCTCCAAAATCGTAATGAACGCCAGCATTAGAATCCATAGCGCTTCCTGTTGTCCAGACGAACTATACATCAGCTTGACCCAATGTCGCTCGTCAAAATAAATCTTTTCTCCATCGTTCTCACTGGTATAATCTGCTTTAAAAATTTTCTGAATCAAATCATACGCTGTTTCTACAGAACGATTGTTGATTTGTCCTGTTACTGTTTTTGTATAATCCTTTACTAAATCCGGGATTTTGTTTCCAAATTTTCTTTTTGTCTCCCAAATCAAATTCACGAATTCCTGCATGGTCAAATCCATATCTGAAATAGGAAAATCGCGAAGCTGCTCCGACATTGTCGCTAAAAGGCTCCTCCCTGCCGGAATATATATGATCTCCGCGCTATTTTCGAAAAGATCCTCCAAAGTTCCTTGGAGCTGTTGTTTCATCACTCTTAACGCAGTAAGACTGTCAATAATGGAGTTCAATTTGTTATGTCCTAATTCAGTTAAATGCAGTTCCGACACATTACGCATCAACGCTGTGATTCCTTCTTTTAAAGCCTGATCAAATCTAAATCTGATGTATCCGTCCTCATTTAGTTTGATGCTGATTTGTTTTTCATGGAATCGGTGCTCCAGTTGAAAGTCCCGCATATGAGTCGTTTTGCCAAAGCAGCCCATGAACTGTTTAGTCAGATATTTCATGTACTGACTAAAATATTCATTCTCATGATGATTGGTAAATTGCTCGGATTCCATTAGAAAATCCAGCGTGTAGTCCCGTATCTTTTGGAAAAAATACACAACCTTGCAAATCGTACTTTTACCTGCCGCCTGAGGGCCGATCAGGACCTGCATATCTTTTTCCAAATCCAGAGAGGCTTTTTTAATTGGACCAAAATTAGCAATATGAATCGTGTTCATATTTGTTCCCTCCTTATTAACAGTCTTGCTCCCTATTACTAAGATACCACATTCATGTTCTTTTTCATACCCTCATTTAAAGAATGATCCCCCCTTGCGCTCCTAATTTTTCTCCTGTCTTGCCACAGGCCTCCAGGTCAACGCCATCCCGTCTCGCTTTGCTCGCCATTCTCCGGCGGCGCCACTAAATACTGGTAGTGGGCCAGGCTCTGTCCCAGACTCATACGGATCCTCGGCAGCAGCAGCGGATCCATGCCCGGCTTCGCTTTTCCTTCCTCTGTGGTCACTGCGCAGGAAAACCCCGCTTCTTCCACGATGTCTCTGCATCTTTGGGTATAGTCGCCATAAGGATAGGCAAATGCGTCATCGTCTCCGCAGATCCTGATGGAAGTCTGTAAATCAGTCAAAGCGTCTTCCTCTGCCAGTGCCGTGAAAATGCCGCCATGCCCCACGTTTCCCCCTGGCCTGTGCATGTTATAGGAATGAGACTGGTATGTCACGTACTTGCTCTCATAATTTTTTACTTTTTCCCTGCCTTTTTCCGAGCCGATCAAAAAGCAGGTAGCCGGCACTCTGCATTTTTCTAAAACAGGGATGCCTTCCTCCAGAAAGCTTTTTGCCCCGTCATCAAAGCAAAGGACAATGCTCTTTTCCGGCAGCAGCAGCTTGCCATCCACATAATCCCTGACCTCATGCCAAGTTGGAAAATAATAATCTTCTGATTTGAGCCACTCCAGCTCTTCTTCCAGCGCCGCGGCGCCAATATAATTTCCGTATCGTTTATATAGATCATCCGGCGGATCGTTTTCATCGTACACATAATGATACATGCAGATGGGCAGTCCCGATGTTTCATACTCCGTGTTGGGCAGCACCTGGACCTGCCGAGTCACCATAGTGGTCTTGCCATTTCCATCTGTGACGCTGTATTTGATCTCTTTTTTGCCTGCCTTCCGCAGATCCGGCTTTTTCACCTTGACCTTCTTGGTCAGGTTTCTTCCCTGCCTGTCTGACGCAGAATATCCAGGATCCTCAAAAGTTTCCCCCAGCAGCACGCTGGCATGATCCTTTCCTTTCAGTTTCAACACCGGATCCATGGTGCTTTTGACTGTGATATGACGCTCCACCCTGAGATTCCCCAGGGTATACACTGTCACGTATTGCCCTGGCCTTTGGGTATCCAGGCTGCTAGTCACTTTCACTTGATCGCTGATGTCTTGTCCCCATTTTTTCGCAGAAACGCCAGGGTCCTTGTAAACCTGGCATAGGCCCAGTTCCACTGCCTCATCTCCATTGAGCGCCAGAGAAGGCTCTGCGTAGTAAAGGAGCAAGCTTCCTGCTCCCAGCAGCACGATCGCTATGATCAGGATCACAATCAGCGCATTGCTTCCCTTCTTTTTTCTCTTCGCCACAAACTTTCCTCCTTCACACTTGATACGTTCACTTGCGTCTTATTTATTATCGTACCCCTTGCCCCGCATGATGTCAATCATAAAGACCGTCATTTCCCATTTTCCTCAAAACCCCGAACGCGCTCCCGCCTGCGAAATCCGGCGAAAGATGACGGAAGATTTCGTCTTGATGCTGTCTCCCCCGTGACAGGCGGCCGGTCTTATGTTACACTCTAGGAAAGGAAACAGAAAGGGGCACGGGAAACCGATGATCTTGATATGAAAAAACACGCTATCATCCCTATTTTCATCCCCCACCAGGGCTGCCCCAATGACTGTGTGTTCTGCAATCAGAAAACCATCACAGCCCGGCAGCCTGACGTGACCAGCGATGAAATCAGAAACACCATTGAAACCTGGCTTTCCACTCTGACGGACCGTCCTGGCATGGAAACCATTGAAATCGCCTTTTTCGGCGGCAGCTTTACCGGCATCCCCATGAAGCAGCAGTCCGCCTATCTGAAAATCGCCCAGGATTACAAACAAAGAGGATTGGTCCACAAGATCCATCTTTCCACCCGTCCTGATTACATTGACCGGAACATCCTGGACAATCTGAAGGCTTATGGAACGGACACCATTGAGCTGGGAGTTCAGTCCTTTGATGAAAAGGTCCTGAAAGCCTCTGGCCGCGGCCACGACAGCAGCTGCGTTCATGAAGCCGCCAGCCTGATTCAGTCCTATGGTTTTGAGCTAGGCATCCAGCTGATGATCGGCCTTCCTGAGGATTCTTTGGAAAAGTGTCTCTACTCTGCCAGAGAAACGGTAAAGATCGGCCCTGCCATCGCCCGTCTTTACCCCACCATCGTCATTGCGGGCACCCATTTGATGGACATGTGCCAGCAAGGTCTTTACACGCCCCTGACCACGCAGGAAGCGGTTTCCACCACCAAGGAAATGTACAAGATCCTCATGAACGCAGGGATCAACATCATCCGAGTAGGATTGAAAAGCTCTGACTTGAT
>CAJTYS010000058.1 GCA_910583765.1 uncultured Eubacteriales bacterium
ACAGACAGACAGACAGACAGACAGACAGACAGACAGACAGACAGACAGACAGACCATAAATCTGTTCTTTTAGCATGTCCAGAAACTAGTAATAGCAATACTTGGACACTGTTTTCGCATAATAAACCCGTTATGCAAAAACAGTGTCTTTTTTGTACAAAAAATAGGCCAATTATGACCGCTTTTGAGGAGCGTTTTCCGAGGGCGGTTTTACTTCATTTCCATAGCAATGGGATCCGTTCCCCGTGTCAAACATAAATTTCTTGAACAAAGCATCACCATAAAAAGAAAAAAATTAAGGAAAGGTAAGAGAACATGAAAGAATTAAAAATGAACCTGCAAGGCTCATGGAGAAGAGTTCTTGCAATGATCACAGTAGCGGCCATGTGCTTTAGCGTGGTCAGCATCAGTCCGGCGTTCGCAACTGATGAGCCAGCAAATCAAAACGTAAACACAGGCGTCACATTCCAGGCTACCACTGATAGTGAAAATGTTGAGATAACCGTTCCGGCGGCAGATACCAAAATAGCAGTGGGCGGCGAAATCAACCGGGCAGGCACTGCATCTGTGACAGGGTATCAGGACGAAGGCGCGGCTGAGTATACGGTGGAATGGAGTTGCAGCAAAGCAGATGATGGTGGAGATATTGCTACCATAGATGAGAACACCGGAAAGCTCACAGCCGTGAAGGAAGGTGAAACAACGATCACCTTGACAGTGAAAAAAGGCGACACGACTGTAGGGGAAGCAGCAACAGCAAAGCTCACCGTGGTGCCGGCGACAGTGCCGTTGAAAGGAGTTGCTTTCAGCATGGCAGAAGCGGACGCAGAGCCAGTAGTTGCCATAACTGCGCCAGAAAAAGCGGAAGTGACAGTAGATGGAGAACTGCAGCTGGCGGGAACCGCAACAGTATTAGCGGCTGATTATCCAGCTCTTGACACTTACACAGTAGCGTGGGCATCAGAAGACGAAGAAAAAGCCACTGTGGATGAGAATGGAAAGGTCACAGGCGTAGCTGAAGGCGAAGCGAACATCACTTTAGAAGTGAAGAAAGGTGATGATCCCGTGGGCGAAAAGCAGACGCGTAAGATCACAGTTACTCCAAAATCACAAGAACCTCCAACTGATCCAGAAAAACCAGAAAACCCAGATGTTTCACCAGCAGAAGTCGTAACCACAGTCGAAGCCGTTAAAGTAAAAGCAGCAACAGAACTGACAGTAGGCGGCACAGAAAAGCTGACTGCGGAAGTGACAGTGTCCCCTGCGGATGCCACAAAACCAGTAGCCGCATGGAAATCCAGCAATGACAAAGTTGCCACTGTAGCCACAGACGGAACAGTGAAAGCCATCGCAGAAGGAACCGCTAACATCACAGCGACCGCCACAATCGGAGAAAGCACGGCAACGGGCACATGCGTAGTGACCGTAAAAGCCGCAGCAAACACGAACCCAGGCACTTCCACAACGAAGCCAAGTGATTCCACAACAAAACCGGCCACTTCCACAACACTGAAACCTGGCACTAAAAAAACAGTCAATGGCGTTACTTACAAAGTGGAAAAGCAGAAGAACACGGTAACTTACCAAAAGCCAAAGAAGAATGCGAAGAACGTCACAATCCCAGCGACCGTCAAGATCAATGGAGAAACTTACAAAGTGACATCCGTTGCGAACAATGCGTTCAAAGGCAACAAGAAGGTAAAGACCATCAAAGTTGGCAAGAACGTAACCACCATCGGAGCTGGCGCTTTCCAAAACTGCAAAGCCCTGACCAAGGTGACGCTTCCAGCGAAGACAAAGACCATCGGTAAGAATGCCTTTGCGAACAGCAAAAAACTGAAGAAGATTGTCATCAAATCCACAAAGATGACGAAAAAGACCATCAAGAATGGCGCATTCAAGAAAGTTTCCAAGAAGGTAACAGTGGACGTGCCAAACAAGAAGGCCAAGACTTACAAGAAGCTGTTCCAGAAGAAGGGCCTGCCTAAGGCGTGCAAAGTGAAATAGCGCGCCATCAGGCGAATGCAAGGAACGGATCTGTCATGAAACGATCAGTGAAACAAGGCGGGAACCCCGCGAAGCTGATCATGAAACAGCAATTCAGATTTAACAACTAACATATCAAACCATAGGGCGCGGGAACTCCTAACCTGCGCTTTGTGGTTTTTTGGACTGCGGAGCGCCCCTGGAATATGATTTCGCTACGTAGTGATTACCCTTTATTAGAGTGGAGGAAGACAGACGGAGACACCGTGAAACGCCGTCATTTACACAGAAACCTGATATTTCCATTGTAGTTAATATTGAATTCGGAAATAATCCAGATACGCTTTGTACTGATCCTGTGCTGCCAGACAGGTATCGGTTAAATAGCCTTTTTCACCATTCCACTCTTTCAATCCGCGATAGTAGAATAGTTTTAGATGATCTTCAATAATAAATGGAACAATATCATGTTTCAGGCATTCCTTAAACATGATTAGTCTGCCTAGGCGACCGTTCCCATCTTGGAAGGGGTGAATACGCTCAAACTTCACATGAAAGTCCAAAATATCCGCAAGAGATTTTTCTTCCTTGGCATTGTACGCTGTCAACAGTGCGTTCATTTGATCAGCGACTTCTTCCGGCAATGCGGTTTCCATGCCGCCAACCTCATTGGGCATCTTTTTATAATCGCCCACAGAAAACCAATTTTTTCTGGAATCACTGGTGCCACTCTTCAAAATGAAATGCAGCTCTTTAATCAGTTTTTCAGACAGTATAGATTTTGCGCTGTCAATAACCAGATCAATACAACGAAAATGGTTTACCGTTTCAATGATATCATCCACATTCACTGCTTCGTTTTCCATACCAATCGTATTTGTTTCAAAAATATATCTGGTCTGGTCATGGGTCAGACGGCTGCCTTCCATATGGTTTGAGTTGTATGTCAAATCAATCTGTGTTTTATGATAGATGCCACCAGAATATTTTCTTTTCTTTTCATCCTGTAAAATATCCCGCAGCGTGACGGATTGTTCTTCCTTTTTACTGGAACGCACCGGTTTCTTCGCGTTCTCTGGGATGTTCCAGGTTTTTTCAGTCAAAAATGCGCCTTCTATACAGCCATGAGCGCAATCATTTCTAACACTGCGCTCCGAGACATTCCACTTTCTTGCTATTTCAGCAACTGAAAGGTATCGCATCTGCCATCCTCCCCTCATAAATCGAACCAACTATTACACGCATTTACTTGAATAGTATATCACATGATCGGCAACAAATCCGGTGTTCCTACTTTATATTTGATATTTTTCCCCGTTGCTGTGTTTGAAAATTTTTGGGAAGTTTCGGGGAGTGGCGGAAATTTTGTTGCGGCCAAACAAGGATTTAAGGAAAACATCCCTGGATCGTAAGATTTTTTTAATAAAACCAACACGGTTCTATGATAATTTTTCTGTAATATAATACTGGTAAGGAGGGATACGCCTATGGAAAACCATATGATTACCATTGACAACAGAGAGAAGATCACGGTGACAGATGTGGCGGACATCGATAACTTTGATGAAGAGGAAATCAGGGCCAATCTAAAAACAGGAGGCCTGAACATCAAAGGAAAGAAACTACATATTCAAATGCTGGATCTGGCAGAGGGCAAGGCCGTGATCACAGGTGAAGTCAATTCCCTGGCTTACACACAGAAAAAAGACAAATCCGAGAAAGGGCTTCTCAAGAAAATACTGAAATGATGGCGCTGACAGACCTGATCAAGGAGCAGGCCGGACAGTGCGCGGTCATGTTTGGGGCGGGGATCGCGTTCATGGTTTTTTACCAGCTTTGTTCCCTGGCGTCAAAGCGGATCACACTGAACAAATGGCTGCGCGCAGGGATTGAGTTGATGTTTTGGCTGGCAGTGGCTGTGATGATTTCCCAGTTTTTGTATTACTGCGCATATGGAAGCCTCAGTTTGCATACCGCAGCGGCATTTGGAGCAGGAGCATTGTTGTGGAAGAAATTTTTTTGTGGTATAATGAACGCTGCAGACTGAAACAGCGTTGCTGAGAGGAAGCGTTCATTGAATTGCGGCTTGTGATTATTTTTTAAAGGAGAGCCGCAGTATAATGGACGCTGCGGATTAAGATTTGAAAGCGGCGTTGCCGAAAGGAAGCGTCCATTGAATCACGGCCTGGGGATAATATTTTCAAAGGAGGGCCGTGGTATAATGAACGCTGCGGATTAAGATTTTAAAAGCGGCGTTGCCGAGATGATGATGAGAAGATTTAGGGAATACAAATGGCAAAGAAGAGAAGAAGCAGCCAGTTTAAGGACAGCAGCCAAGTCATTGATATTGAGGAGGCTCGCAGGAAACGGCAGGCGAAGAGGAAAAAACAACAAAAGATAGCGAATCTGGCTCCAAAGGCAGTCACCAATGGCGGCGGAAGGACCAGCATCAAACGGAATAAACGGAAAAGGACATTGATCTATGCCGCTATAATCCTTGCCATTATAGCGGTCGTTTCTGTATCCATCTATAATATCATCAGCCTAAAGCAGGAGCAGAGGGACCGGAAGGATGAAAGATCCCAGCTGCGCAGCACAAAGGAGGCAAGGGAAAAAGAATTGGAACACATCAATGATCCTGAATACATCGAAGAGCAGGGCAGGGTCCAGCTTCGCTTGGTGCGGCCAGGAGAAAAGATTTACGTGTTCCCGTCTTTACGGGAATCGGACAAGGCCCTGACAGAGAGCAAAGAGGATAAAGCAAAAGATGAAGATTAAAGAAACCATTGTGGTAGAAGGGCGGGACGACACAGCAGCCATCAAACGAGCAGTCAACGCCCATACCATTGAGACCCACGGATTCGGCATCAAAAAACAAACCTGGGAATTGATCGGAAAGGCTTATGAGGAAACAGGGATCATCATTTTCACAGACCCTGATTTCGCGGGAAAAGAGATCCGCAGGCGGCTGACAGAAAAGTTTCCAAAAGCAGCCCAAGCGCATCTTTCCCAAAAAGACGCTGTCAAAAGCGGGGACATCGGCATTGAAAACGCTTCCCCAGAAGCCATATGCCAGGCTCTAAAAAAGGCACACTATACAATAGAAGAAAAAAGAGACGAATTCACCATAACGGACCTGCGGGAGCAAGAGCTGGTAGGAAGTCCAGACGCTTCCCAGCGAAGAGACCGGCTGGGAAAATTGCTGGGCATTGGCTATGGAAACAGCAAAAGCTTTCTGGCGAAACTGAACCAGTACGGCATTACCAGGGAAGAATTTATGCTGCGTCTCAAGGAGATATGAATGAAACTTTATGCGCCATCCACAATCAAGGAATTGAAGGAAAGACACGGGTTCCGCCTTTCTAAGAGCTTGGGACAAAATTTTCTGACGGACAAAAACATCATTGATCATATTATCGAGGATTCTTTGATTGGGGAAAATGATCTAGTGATCGAAATCGGCCCAGGGATCGGAGTGCTGACAGCTGAAGCGGCCCGGGCAGCCGCAAAAGTAATCGCCATAGAAATCGATAAAGGACTGATCCCGATTTTAAGAGAAACCTTGAAAGAGTATGACAATGTCATAGTCTTGAACCAAGATGTGCTGAAAACTGATCTCAAAGCATTGATTCAGGAGCATGGCCGCGGCGGTAAGGTAAGGATCATCGGCAATCTCCCATATTACATCACAACCCCCATTATCATGAAAATTCTCGAAGACCAGATTCCTGCTGACAGTATCACGGCCATGATGCAGAAAGAAGTAGCGGACCGGATCAAAGCAGCGCCAGGCAGCAAGATTTACGGGGCGCTTTCCGTAGCGGTCCAGTATTACTGCACTGTGGAGCAGATCTTATCTGTGCCCAGGGAAGTGTTCGTGCCCCAGCCCAAAGTGGATTCTGCTGTTTTGCGTATGGACGTGCGCAGAGAACACCCTGTGGAATTGGCAGATGAGAACATGTTTTTCCAGTGCATAAAAGCGGGATTTGAACAGAGGCGCAAGACACTGCTCAACTCCCTCACAGGAACAGCGGGCATTTCAAAAGACGGAATCAGAGAAATCCTTGCTGCTGCGGGGATCAATCCGGCTAGAAGGCCGGAGACTTTGGACCTGTGTGAGTTCGCGGCCATCGCCAACCTTATGGTTGATTATACGAAAGATCATCAGGAGTAAAAGAATATGGAAAAATTCAAACATTTTTATAGAAAATACCTGAAACAGAGTCTGGTGCTTTGTGCTTTGCTGGCATTGGGCATGAACTTGTTCATCGAAACCATGGCCCGCCACTCTCTCATTGCCAGCTTAGGCTTTTTCATAGAATATCCGACCGTGTTTCTATTCAACACATTCATCATATTTGCCACATATTCCATTGTGCTGCTTTTCAGGCGCAGGCTCTTTTGCTATGTGATCATTTCTCTGCCATGGCTGGCACTAGGGATCACCAACGGCATCATTTTGCTGAACCGCATGACGCCTTTCACAGTCAAGGACTTGGCCAATGCGGGAGACGGTCTTTCCATTGCCACCAACTACTTTTCGTCCGCCACTTTGATCCTGGTGATCATCGGCATTCTGGTCGCTATCGCGGCACTAGTGTTCCTGTTCCTCTTTGCGCCGAAGAAAAGCGGCAAGATCAACTATAAACGCAGCATAGCGGCAGTCCTCATCATTGCGGTATGCTTTTTTGGCGTTTGGCAGGCAGCGGTGAAAACAAAGACCGTGGCCACTTTTTTTGGAAACCTGGCGTATGCGTACAGGGATTATGGCGTTCCGTATTGCTTTATCAGCACATGGCTCAACACGGGCATCCACAAGCCGGCGGACTATTCGGAAAACCTGGTGAAAAATATTTTCAACGGCGATGAACTCAATGACAAAGGCGTCTACGAACCGAAAAAATCAGATGTGGATGAAAAACATCCGAACATTTTATTTTTGCAGCTGGAATCCTTTATTGATCCCAAGCTGGTAAAAGGATTCAGCTATTCTAAAGATCCGATGCCAAACTTCCGTCAGCTGATGAAAGAGTACTCTTCCGGCTATTTGACCGTTCCTTCCGTGGGAGCGGGGACCGCCAACACAGAATTTGAGTCCATGACAGGAATCAGTGTGAAATTTTTCGGTCCGGGAGAATATCCGTACAAATCCGTGCTTTTGGAAAAAACATGTGAAAGCATCCCGTTTGACTTGAAAAACATGGGATACTCCACCCACGCCATACATAACCACAGAGGCGCGTTTTATGGCAGGAACAAAGTGTTCCCGAACTTGGGATATGACACCTTCACCTCCTTGGAATACATGAACAATGTAGTGAAGACCGCCAGAAACTGGGCAAAGGACGGCCTGCTGACAGAGGAGATCACAGAAGCCATGAAATCCACAGAAGGCAGGGATTACATTTACACCATTTCGGTCCAGGGACATGGAAAATACCCGACAGAGCAGGTGCTGGAAAATCCTGCGATCACAGTGACCGAAGCGCCATCGGAAGAGGAACGGTGGCAGTACGAGTATTATGCCAATCAGGTCTATGAGATGGATCTGTTTGTGAAAGAACTGACAGACAGCCTGTCCAGATTCGATGAAGATGTAGTGCTGGTCATGTATGGCGACCATCTTCCGGCGCTGGACATGACAGAGGAAAGCATGAAAACCGGCGATCTGTTTTCCACCCAGTATATTATTTGGAACAATTTCGGCATGAAAAAGGAAGACAAAAATCTGGCGGCCTACCAGCTGGGCGCGGAGGTGCTGGATCAAGTGGGAATCCACGAAGGATTGGTCACGTCTTATCACCAGAATTACCAAGGCAGCAGCAATTACATGCAGAATCTGGAGACCCTAGCCTATGACATGCTTTATGGGGATGCCTACATCTACGGCGGAAAGCTGCCATTCAAGAAAACAAAGATGAAAATGGGCATCAAGCAGATCAAGATCGACAAAATTGTTCAGATCGGTGATGACTATTATATCAAAGGGCAGAACTTCACAGAGTACAGTAAGATTTCCTTGGACGGGGAAGTGCTGAACACCATTTATCTGGGACCGACCATTTTGGGACTGCGGGAAAAAGTGAACCCAGAAGACGTGGATCGCATGAAGATCAGCCAGGTGGAAAAAAACAAAGAAATTTTGAGCACCACAGAGTAAGCCAAGTTCAGAAAAAAGTTGTATTTGGGAGCGTTTAGGTATATAGTATTGTTATTGGATATCTCAACGTTCCCATCCGTATTCATCTAAAACATTTCCAGGGAAATAAAAAAGACAACAACAGAAAGAAAGGAATCGCACAGCAAATCTTTATGTGCAAACATGTTATGGACGAAAAATTACTGAAAAGCAAAAAAGTAGTCGAGCTGAAACAAATGGCAAAAGACATGAAAATCGAAGGATACGTGTCTATGAGAAAGGCGCAGCTCATTGAAGCATTGTCTGCCTTAGACGAGCCGGCAGAAGCGTCAAACCCGGAATCGCCCGCGGCAGACAGGCTGGAAAAGCAAGAGCAAGCCAGCAAAGATGACAATCCAGAAAGACCAGAATCAGCAGAAGCGGCAGAAGCACCAGAAAAGGATGAAAGGCTGGAAAAGCCCACAAGACAGACAAGGACCTCAAGAATTCCAAGAACCGCGAAACCCGCGAAAAACGAAAAGGAAGAACCTGCTGCTCAAGCAGAGGAAACCCAGGAAAACAGAAAAGAGAGACGAAAAGTCGTCCCAGACAAGGAAGACCGGCCAGAAGTGGAAGGCATTTTAGAGTTAGCCGAAGGCGGCTTTGGGTTCCTGCGTTTTTCCAACTTCCTGACCAGTGAAAAGGACATCTATGTTTCTCCCGCGCAAATCAGACGCTTTAATTTAAAGACCGGCGATAAGATCCGAGGGATCACGAGAAAGCCCAATGAAGGAGAACGCTTTGGCGCGTTGCTGTATGTGGTGACTGTCAATGGAGACGAGCCAGGCGTTGCCATGAAGCGGCCTTCCTTTGAAGATCTGACACCGATCTTTCCTAACAAACGATTGACCTTGGAAGGCGGCGCCCGCGAGCTGTCCATGCGGCTCATCGATCTGATCGCGCCCATCGGCAAGGGACAGCGAGGCCTGATCGTCGCACCGCCGAAAGCCGGCAAGACCGTTCTCTTGAAAAAAATCGCCAATAGCATTGAAAATAAATATCCAGATGTTGAAATGATCGTTCTGCTGGTAGACGAAAGACCAGAAGAAGTCACAGATATGAAGCGTTCTCTGCGGGGAGGGGAAGTCATTTATTCCACATTTGACGAACTCCCGCAGCATCATGTAAAGGTAGCGGAGATGGTGCTGGCAAGGGCCCAGAGACTGGCAGAGCACGGAAAGGACGTGGTTATTTTGCTGGACAGCATCACCAGACTGGCAAGAGCCTACAATCTAGTGGTCCCTGCTTCCGGACGCACTCTTTCCGGCGGGCTGGACCCAGGCGCGCTCCACAAGCCGAAAAAATTCTTTGGCGCTGCCAGAAACATCGAAGAAGGCGGCAGCATCACCATCTTGGCCACTGCTCTTGTGGAAACAGGCAGCAGGATGGACGATGTGATCTTTGAGGAATTCAAAGGCACCGGAAACATGGAGCTCCATCTGGACAGAAAGCTTTCTGAAAAGCGGATTTTCCCTGCGATCAACTTGAACAAATCAGGCACCAGAAAAGAAGATCTGCTCATGGATCAAGAAGAACTGGGAGCGGTTTGGTCCATGCGCAGGGCTCTTTCCAACAACAGCGTTCAGGAAGTGACGGAAACCATCATCGACAATTTGGCGCATACGAGAAACAACAAAGACTTTATACGAGTCATCCAGAAAATCAAACTCGAGGGATAAGAATGGATCTGAAAAAGATATTTTTGAAGGATGCCTGCCCGACAAAAGTGGGAGGACAGGCTGTTCTCGATGGGATCATGATGAAAGGCGAAGATCGAACAGCCGTGGCGGTTCGCCTGCCGAATCAAGACATACACATCAAAACTGAAAAGCTGAAACCAACTCCAAAGTGGATGAAAATCCCCATCCTGCGGGGCGTGTGCGCTTTTGTCTCTTCCTTGGTGACAGGCACCAAAACTCTGATGTATTCCGCAGAAGTGCTGGAAAGCTATGATGGACCGGATGCTGTGGAGTATGAAGAGGACAAGCTGTCTTTATGGATGGAAAAGAAATTTGGTGAAAAGGGCGCATGGAACGTGATGCTGTATGCTTCTGTGATCATCGCTTTGGTCATGACCGTAGGCATTTTCATCATCCTGCCCACAGCCGCGGTCAATTGGATGGGCCGCTTTACTTCCAACGAAGTGCTGATGAACCTCATCGAAGGCCTTGTGCGCATTCTGTTGTTCATCATCTATGTGCTGGCGATTTCTAAAATGGAGGATATCAAAAATGTGTTCCGTTATCATGGCGCGGAACACAAATGCATTCACTGCTTTGAGAACGGCCTGGAACTGACGCCGAAAAACTGCCAGACTTTTTACACCCTCCACCCAAGGTGCGGCACCAGCTTCCTCATGTTTGTCATGGTCATCAGCCTTGTGCTGTTTTCCTTGCTGGGCTGGCCCAATCTGTTTTGGCGCGTCACCTCCAGATTGCTGTTGATCCCTGTGATCGCGGGGCTTTCTTACGAGCTGCTCCGGTGGGCGGGCCGCAGCGATAACCTGATGGTGAAGATCCTCAGCATGCCAGGCCTTTATTTGCAGAAATTGACCACAGCGGAACCAAAGGACGCGCAGCTGGAGGTGGCCATTGCCGCTATGAAGGCAGTCATGGTGGAACCGGAAACTCCAGAATACGAAGGGCTGTGTGACAAAGACGGAAGGCCCTTGCCAGAACCTGCGGAAGAGCAGATGGAAGCAGAGTGCGGAGGCGGTTCCGGCTCGCTGCAGGTAGCGGCTCCAGAAGGTCAGGGAGAGCCGGAAGGGTTGGCGGGACCAGCGAGCTTCGCTGCCGAGACAGAGCCTGAAAAAGCCGACGGGCATCCTGGACAGAATAGCGAGGATGACCCATGCTGATCCGTGAAATGATAAAACTGGGAGCAGGCCGCTTGATGAAAGCCCACTGCATGGATCCAAGCCTGGACGCAGAGCTGCTTTACTATTATCTGACTGGCGCGGATCGGGTAGAACTGTTCCTTAAAGCCAGGGAACCAGTGGACGAAAAAATTCAGAAGCAGTACTTTGATCTGATCAGTCAGCGGGAAAAGCGGATCCCGCTGCAGCATATCACAGGCACTCAGGAGTTCATGGGGCTGACCTTTCAGGTGAATCCAAGCGTCCTCATTCCACGCCAAGACACGGAGATCCTAGTGGACGGCGCGGCGAAGATGATCCGCGGAGACAATGGCCGGATCCGTCAGCGGAGCATTTGGAAAGTGCTGGACCTTTGCTGCGGGAGCGGGGCCATTGGCATTTCTTTGGCAAGGCTGTGCCAGAACGTGAAAGTTTCTGCCAGCGATTACAGCAAGGAGGCCTTGGAAGTAGCGAAAAAAAACGCGGTCCAAAATCGAGTGAAGATCAAGTTTTTCTGCGGCGATTTGTATCAACCCCTTGGCAAAAGGCGTTATGACATGATCGTTTCCAACCCGCCTTACATCAAATCTCACATGATCCCCATTTTGCAGGATGAAGTGAAATCCCACGAGCCCATGATGGCGCTGGATGGTGGGGAGGACGGACTGGAGTTTTACCGGAAGATCATCGAACAGGCGCCTGATCACTTGAAAAAGCAGGGGGTGCTGGCGCTGGAGATCGGCCATGACCAGGCTGCGGAAGTGTGTCAGCTCATCAAAGAGACAGCGGCTTTCACCATGGTCCATGTAGTCAAAGACCTGGCGGGCCACGACCGAGTGGTCTACGCTTCGGCGCTGTATTGAACTTTGGTTCAAAGAGTGAAAAAAGTGATTTTTCATGGACCACAAAAAATTTTGTTGAATTTCTGTTGTTTTGTTGTATAATAATAAAAGAGAGCCAGCAATGACCGGCTCACCAAAACTTTAACGGATAATCTAAAAACCACTCGTAGCTTGGGGATGCCAGAGTGGTTTTTGCTTTACCGGTTTCTGCCCGCTATGTAAGAAGCATAGCTGAACATCATGCCGGCAGCCGAAAACAGGATCGACAAAAGCTCTAACAAGTCTGCTGTTTCTCCTTTCATAAGATTTGGTCATCATACCACCTCCTCAAAGGATGCGCAGCCGGCCACCACTCTTTGGTCAGGCTTTCTTTGTCAACATTATATCTGAAAGTTTAAAATAAAACAATCTAAAAGGGAAAATAGAATTAAAAATCAATATGGTTAACTTTCCAATTTTGTGGTAAAATAATAGAGTAGCACCGAGGAAGAGGGTTCGTCCCGATTCCAAGGGCAATGGACAATCGAATCGTACTAACCAGAAAGAGCGAATTCTGATGGAAAGGCGGTGGCATACATATTTACGTGAAGCAGAATCTCTGTATGGCCATGGCTGGTACAGAGATTTTTTGAATGGAGAAAAGCCATGGAACAGAAAGAACTGGTAAGGCTGCTGGCGCTGGAGGATTTCACCCCCGTCTACCAGCAGGCGGATGAAGTGAGAAAAAGAGAAAAAGGGGATATTGTCAATATTAGGGCGATCATCGAGTTTTCCAACATCTGCGGGAGAACATGCAGATACTGCGGACTCAACAGCACCAACAAAAAAGCGGTGCGCTACCGGATGTCGCCAAAGGAAATTCTGGACACGGCAAAGCAGGCTGTGGACGCAGGATATCAGACCATCGTGCTCCAGTCCGGAGAAGACCCGTGTTTTCACAAGGAAACTTTGGGGCACATTGTGAAATCCATCAAAGCCATGGGAGCGGCAGTCACCCTCAGCTGCGGAGAGCTGACCTTTGAAGAGCTGGAGCATTTGCGAAAATGCGGGGCCAACCGTTATTTGCTGAAACACGAGACTGCGGATCCGGAGCTTTATAGAGAGCTTCATCCATGCGGCACTCTTGCGGAGCGGGTGAACTGTCTGCGAAACATTTCCAAATTGGGATACGAGACAGGCAGCGGCTTTATGATCGGTCTGCCGGGCCAAACCCTGGAAACCATAGCTCAGGACTTGCTGCTGCTGAAAGAGCTGAATTGCCAAATGGCAGGCATCGGCCCTTTCATCCCTCATCCGGACACGCCCTTGGCAAATGAAAAAGAAGGCAGTCCGGAACTGACAAAGCGAGCCGTGGCCCTGACCCGCCTGCTGCTGCCCAAGGCTAATTTACCGGTGACTACAGCGCTGGGAGTCATCGATCAGCAGGAAAAGGAAAACGCTTTCGGGTGCGGCGCGAACGTGATCATGAAAAAAGTGACCCCCAGCCCCTACAAAGAAGCCTATGAAATCTATCCAGCGAACCTGGAAAAGACGGATATTGTGAAAGATAGAAAGTTATTGGAAGATCAGATCAGAGCATTGGGGAGAACGCCCCTTTAAAAAGGAGAGGAAACATCATGTACAACAGCAAATCAAAGATCGCCACAGAATTCATCGATGACGCGGAAATCAAAAAAACCCTGGCCTACGCAGAGGAAAATAAGGAAAATTTAGAATTGATCCGAGGGCTCATCAAACGAGCCGAGGACTGCAAAGGGCTGAATTACAAGGAAGCGGCTCTGCTGCTGGAATGCGAAGATCCAGAGATTCATCAGGAGCTGTTCAGCTTGGCAGAGCGGATCAAAGAAAAATTTTACGGCAACCGAATCGTCATGTTCGCGCCGCTGTACCTGTCCAACTATTGCATCAATGGATGCCGGTACTGTCCATATCATGGGAAAAATAAAAGCATTACTCGGAAAAAGCTGACCCAGGAAGATATTGTAAAAGAAGTGACCGCATTGCAGGACATGGGGCACAAGCGACTGGCTCTGGAAGCTGGCGAAGACCCGAAGATGAACCCCATCGAATACATTCTGGAATGCATTGACACCATTTACAGCATCAAGCACAAAAACGGCGCCATCCGCAGGGTTAATGTGAATATCGCCGCCACCACGGTGGAAAATTACAAAAAGCTGAAAGATGCAGGCATTGGCACGTACATTTTGTTTCAGGAAACTTACAACAAGGAATCCTATGAATACCTGCACCCAACTGGTCCGAAGAGCGATTACGCCTATCACACGGAAGCCATGGACCGGGCCATGGAAGCGGGCATCGATGATGTGGGATGCGGCGTGCTGTTTGGCCTGAACATGTACAAATACGATTTTGTAGGGATCCTGATGCACGCGCAGCATCTGGAAGACACCTTCGGCTGCGGCCCGCACACCATCAGCGTGCCTCGGGTGCGTCCCGCAGATGACATTGATCCAGACGAATTCGACAACGGCGTGCCGGATGACGTGTTCAAGCGGATCATCGCCGTGCTGCGCATCGCCGTCCCATACACGGGGATCATCATGTCCACCAGAGAAAGCAAAGAAATGCGGGCAGCTGCTCTGCACCTGGGCGTTTCCCAGATCAGCGGCGGCAGCAGAACCAGCGTGGGCGGCTATGTGGAAGAAGAGCCGGAGGAAGACAATTCCGCTCAGTTTGATGTGAGCGACACCAGGACTTTGAACCAGGTTGTGGATTGGCTCATCGATGAGGGTCACGTTCCTAGCTTTTGCACCGCGTGTTATCGGGAAGGGCGCACTGGCGACCGCTTCATGAGCCTGGTGAAGAGCGGACAGATCGCCAACATCTGTCAGCCAAACGCTTTGATGACTCTGAAAGAATACCTGGAAGACTACGCTTCCCCGGAAACCAAGGAAAAGGGCGAAGCCATCATTCGTAAACGCCTGGAAATGATCCCAAACGAAAAAGTCAAGGAACTGGTAAGAGAGCATTTAGGAGATATCCACCAGGGACGGCGGGATTTCAGGCTGTAGCTTTGTGAACTGGGTTTGGAGGAAACGAATATGAGTTTGAATGACACGCCTCGGGCCAACCGGCTGCATATCGGTATCTTTGGCAAGAGAAACAGCGGCAAATCATCTTTGATCAACGCTTTGACTGGCCAGGAAATTTCTGTGGTGTCCGATCATCCGGGCACTACCACGGATCCGGTGTTGAAATCCATGGAGCTGCACCCCATAGGGCCAGTGGTTTTCATAGATACCGCTGGATTCGATGATGAAGGAGAGCTGGGGAGCCTGCGGGTGAAAAAAACCCAGGAGATCATCGCTAAGACGGACGTGGCGATCCTGGTTCTGGATGACGATGATTTCACGGAAGAAAAAAAGTGGCTTTCAGAGCTGCGGGAAAAAGAAATTCCAGTGATCGGAGTTCTGGGGAAGGCAGATGAACGTAAAGATCCTGATTGCCTGCTGACAGGTGCTGAAAAAGAGCTGGACATCGCGCCGATTTTAGTGAGCGCATCTCGGGGAGATGGGCTGCCGGAGGTGAAAAAAGCGCTGGAAAACGCTGTTCCAGAGGATTTTCAGCGGCAAAAAATTTTGGGAGATCTGGTGGATGAGGGGGAACTGGTGCTGCTGGTGATGCCCCAGGACATCCAGGCGCCAAAGGGCCGTTTGATCCTGCCTCAGGTGCAGACCATTCGGGAGTTGCTGGACAATCGCTGCACCACTGTATGCACCACAGCGGATCGTTTTTCCCATAGCCTTGGGCTGCTTGGCCAGCCGCCAGCCTTGATCGTCACGGACTCCCAATGCTTTCGCCAGGTGCATGAGGAAAAGCCGGCTGAAAGCCAGCTCACCTCATTTTCTGTGCTCTTCGCCGCTTATAAAGGGGACATTCATGCCTTTGTGGAGGGCGCGCAGGCTATTGATGGATTAGATGCTTCTTCCCATGTCCTGATCGCAGAAGCCTGTACCCATGCGCCTCTGGAAGAGGACATCGGCAGGGTGAAAATCCCTCGGATGCTGAAAAAACGCTATGGACAGGAGCTACGGGTCAGCCTGGTAGCGGGAAATGATTTCCCACAGAATTTGTCGCCTTATGATCTGATCATCCATTGCGGTGGCTGCATGTTTAATCGCAGGCACGTCCTATCTCGGGTTGCCGCAGCAGAAGGCGCGGGAGTGCCCATCACCAATTATGGCATCACCATGGCGAAGCTCAGCGGGATCTTGGATGATATTCGGATACCAGAGTAAAAGGCTGGATGCAAAAGGAAAGGGGTATCACTGTCTTCTGAAAAAATGTGAAAGCGCAGCTTTTGAAAGCCAGGCTTCCCGCTGAATCAGAAGCGTGGATATGAAAACGCAGGACTTGAATGTGAAAAGTCCTGCGTTTTGTCTTGTGGTGATCTATGGCGGGTTCAAATTGCCGATTGATAATCAGCCCGTTTTTGACGGATGACTGGATAAATGGCCAATTAGACGAAATGTAGGCTTTATCTTGGTGTGATATGTGCCGTTCATCAAGATTTGGCGTAACGCTCAAAGTACTGCCCGGCCTGTCCCTCTGTCAGTTCAAAGCGCAGCTGGAGCTTTGCCAGGATCTTTTCTTTTGAAAAACCTTCTTCTAAATAGTCAAGAATCATCGCCTTTATTCCTTCTTTGCGACCTTCCTCTCGACCCTCTTCTCGACCTTCCTCTCGGGATTCGCGCATCATCTGGTTATGGTCGCGGATGGCCTTTTCTCTAGCTTCATATTCCAGCCGTTTTTCTGTGCTTTGACTGATGACCTGCAGCTGCTCGTAAGCGCTTTTGATGTACTTGTTTTTGCTTGCCAGCATGTCGAATTCCTCCTTCCGTTCCGCATTGATGAATTTTGCCCATAGCAGGATATCGCTTGCGTCTTCCTTCAATTCCTTTGGCAGCTTCGGCAGTTCCAACACATGGAATTCCATTTTGTCCGTGTAAAGGATGTGCCTTGTGTCTTCTTGGATGTGAAAACAAGAATAAAATTCTGATTCGCCCTGGAACAACTTGAAATCCACGACGCTGATGCTGACGCACTTTTTGAAGGTGGAATAATCTTCTCCCTCATGGATCTGCTCCGTATACATTTTTGACACGTAGAACAGCGATCGGTCCGCCCATATGCTCAGTGGCGAAAGCTGGATTTCGATGTCGATTTCCGTATCATCGTTGAGCAGAACCCGTACGTCCAGAATTCCCAGCTTGTCATCCTTATGTTCCTTCCTCAGATTGGTGTTTAGGATCTTCGTTTCTCGGATGTCTGCTGGATCCAATCCCAGCATGGCCGACAAGAAACCGATCCTGGCTTGTTCATTCATCATGATTTCTTTGAAGGCAAAATCAATTTTTGGTTTCATTAAAAAGTCTGTCATGTCTAATCCCCCTTTTGTGATTGGCATAGAATTTTCATGCCTGTGTTCATAACATCACGGTCTACCCCTGAAAACATGATCATTCACCGTGACTCGATGATCATTTTTTCCATTATACCATGAATCCTTCTTGGAAGCAAAGGAATGGCGTTTCGTCTGGTTTAGCGCTTTGAAACGTAATGAACCGAAAACAAAACTTGTTTCCGGTCCATTGAGTCACATTATTTATACGGTTTTCCGAGTTCCAATGGTGAGCTATTGATGGCTCTGAAATCATTGGAACATCTAGAGAAAGGACTGCCTATTCTCGTTGCTATTTTTTTGCCCTCGCTTTATGAGGGAGGAGCATAGGAACCATCACCATCAGGGCGCAGCACCCTATAGCAACCGCAAGGCAGCTAGCCACTTCCACAGAATAGAAAGTGAGCGCCATGGCGATTATGCCTTCCAGAAGCAAAATTCTGCGGGCCTTTTCACGGTACAAAACCTTTTCCTGATCAAGGAGAGGCTTGTTCTCGCTGGCCACAGGCGCTTTGATGAAAACCACTGCCGAAGCGGCGACTGTTAGGATCAGCACGGCGGTCACGGAAAAGGCCACATGTTTTAGGAGCATTAATACGCACACCACCAGCAGGCACGACAGGAAATAACATCTACCCGGCGTCTTTGCGTGGTATCCTCCGGCAAAACGCCGCAGAGGGATATAGGTCACAGAGAATATGACCGTCTGCCAGAGCATGCCCAATAACAATCCGATTATAATGGAAGTGATGATGTTCATGAGGAACCGATAAAGTCCACTGATGCCGAAACGGTACACCTCTTTTTCAGATTCCTCTATGATCCCATTTCTGATCAAAATTTCTACTGAATTTTTTGTCAGAAAGTCGATCATTTTACCTTACTCAGCTTTTTCACGCATTCAGGTACAGGTTCCTGATAAACATAGCATCTGCAAGTTGAGTTTACATTTTGGGAAGCCGAAGCTAACGCTGCCTTTGCGAGCAATTTTTCCATTTTTGTTAATACTTTTTTCATGTTGTTCACCTCATTTTCTACTTAAGTTTCTCGCCTTTTTATTGCAAATTTCTGCAAATTTCATGGCTTGATTATACAAAATGTTTTAGGAGAATTTCTCTACTTGTAAGAATTCATATGTTTTCATGTAGAAATTAAAAAAGAATTCCATAAAATGTAATCCGTGTGGCATGTGCAAGGAGACTCTATTTACTGGTTTTGTGATTCAATGAACATAACCAATTTAACTATGAACAGTTCCTCTGTATAGTCGATTTCCATTTGCCCATGATAGGTTTCGACCACTCGCTGCACGTTTTTTAACCCGATTCCATGCCCCTCTTTTTTGCGTTTTGTCGTCTGAAAGCTGTTTCCGAATTTACGGACGGCTCCATTATATGAGTTTTTGATTTCGATCAACAAAGCGCCGGGCTCCTGCCGCATGGTAATGGTTAGCAGCGGAGGTTTCTTTTTACAAAGACTTAAGGCTTTTATCGCGTTATCCAAGAGATTTCCTAAAATAATGCTCATATCTTTAGGGGCAATGGGAATGTTTTTAGAGATTTGAAGATCCGTTTCCACATGGGCTCCATATATGGAGGCTTCATTTAGTTTCAGGTTCAGGAAACCGTCAAGCACAGGGTTTCCAGTGAATATGAGTTTCTGCTGTGCTTCGACCAAGGGCATCAAACTGTGAATGTAGTTTTTGGCTTCTTGGCAATCATTCTGCTCAGCTAGTTGATCTAACACAAGAAAATGGTTCCTGATATCGTGTCTTAATGAAGTGATCCGCTCTTCTGAATCCCGCAGCAATTCCATCTGGCTTTCATAGGCTTGGTTCTGTTGTTCTAAAAGGGCAAGGGTCAGTTGTACGCGATACATTTTATGCACACGATCTAACAGAAAGAAGAGAAAAACATTGATCAAAATCATGCTGATCCCGCCGATCAGAACAGTGATTTCGCCTTTGCAGTCATCCAGTACTATAACGGAAACTAACAGGCTGCACACAGGGATCACCACGACTGCGGCCCACTCTAAAAAAGCGAACTCTTCTCCATATTTTAAGTCGATTGCTTTTTGCAGCAATAATACCAGCATAAAAAACAACAGGTTCGTTGCCAGGATGCAGATCAGATCGATATGTTCGACATGCAGGCTGTTCAGGTAATAATATACGGCATTTTCACAGACAATGCTCATGGTGACAATCAAGAGCACCGCACAGATTCGATGCTTCCATTTCCCGCGATAACTCCAGGAGACCAGTGCGCAGCCAGCGACATTTGTGGAAATAATCATAATTGGCGGCCAGTAGAGATAGAAAGCCGCTATGCTATTGAACAAGTAATAAACCCCATAGCATGAAAATCTTGCCCATTTTCTCTTTGTGGAAGCATCTGCCTCAAAAAAGATGGAAAAAGAGCGGCTGATGATGTACATGCTGAACAAATTACCAGCCAAACACATGAATAATTCTATATTGAAACACATCTCATTCATTCCCTTTCACCTTGAAGTAAAAATCTGCCTACGCTTTTTCGGTAGGCTTGACTGACTGGCAGCGAAATCGTTCCAGTCAAAAGAATTTCCTCGGATTTCCAGTAGGTGACATACGTGCGGTTTACCAGGTAGGAGTGGTGGATCCTGACGAAATTTGGCGGCGCCTTTTTTTCCAGGGCGCTGATTCGGCCATAAGCTTCCTTTGTTCCATGTTTCGTATGAATTTGGATTTTTCGATTCCTGCTTTCAAAGTACAAGATATCCCCATATGGGATGCGGAAATATTCTTTGCCGAATTTGAATTCAAAGAAAGAATCATACATTTTAGATAGCCTCATGGCTTGCTCCATGTTTTCCAAGACTGCTTTCTCTGTGATGGGCTTTATCAAGAAATTCATTGGCCGCACAGCAAATAACTCCATCGCATATTCCTGCCTGGCTGAAATGTAGACAATGTGCGTTTTTTCGTTTTCCAACTCTGTTCGTATTTTATTTCCCAGAGCCACGCCGTTCATGGATGGCAGTTGGATGTCTAAAAATATCAAGTCGTAATGCTGGCCATGGGACAATGCGTCATATAATTTCTCTCCGCTGTAGAACACATCGGCTTTTATGGACTCTTTTTCTATGTAAGGTTCCAGGAACCGCTCCAACTGGGCGCATAGAATTTCATCGTCATCACAGATCGCAACGCAAAACATAGCTCTGGCTCCTTTCTAGCTTCTTCTTTCCCCGCATGTGATTTCGTGGATTTGCGCTGAAAGCACAATCAGATTTGTGGCTTCATGAACACAGCCCTGCGGCAACGCTATTTTGATTCAAAAAACGCAGGGCTTCTATCTCAAAGTCCTGCGTTCTCTGTCTTTTGGTGATCTGTGGCGGGCTCGAACCGCCGACCTTCTGGTTGTCACCCAGACG
>CAJTYS010000059.1 GCA_910583765.1 uncultured Eubacteriales bacterium
ATTACGGCACTTATGGAGTGGAAAGCGCGGATACGGCGGATTGGCGTTCCAGCTGGTCCAGGGAAGATGAATTGGAATTTCAAAATGATCTGTGCGGCCATGTGCCCAATGGCGGCGAAGTGATCCATGAGAACGCTTTTAATGATCTGGATCGGGCCATAGAAGATTTATCAACTATGCATGTCACATATCTGAATCAGGATTATGACAAAAAGGTCTTTCAGAAATGGGCTGGAGAGCAAATTGCGGAGCAAGGCTGTTTTTCTGGCATGGATGGGCTGACTTATATAAAACGGCACTTGGGTTACCGCCTGCTGATCACAGATGCGAATCTGGAACATAAGCCTGTAAAGAATCTGTTATCAACAGACGTTACCTTTAGAAATGTGGGTTTCGCACCGCTTTACAGAGATGTGAAGGTTCAGCTTAGTTTCTATAATGAAGAGAAGGATGAGCTTTTGACTTATGAGGTGCCGCAGAATTTGCGCAAGCTTTTTGGAGGAAAGCAGGCAGAAGAAGTATTGACCATTCATAAGGATGTTCCTTTAAGGGAACTTTCAGAGGCAAGCTATAAAGTGTACGTATCGCTTACAGATAGCCAGACTGGGAAAAATATTTTTCTGGCAAATGAGCAGGAAGCTGAGCGATACGGATACCTTATCAGTACGGTCGGTATCGAATAAATATTGGAGTAGAGAACAAATAGGAATCCATGGCAATTCCAGGCGATGACGATAGGGAGGACCTTTTATGAACGCAGACAAAAAACGAGAAACTGGCCCTTTTTTCTCGATTATTGTGCCCACATACAATAATGAGCGTGAATTGGAAACGTGCGTTGATAGCATCTTGGCGCAGAGTTACCCGGATTTTGAATTGATCATAGTGGACGATGGCTCCACGGATGCTACGCCAAATATCTGTGACGCATATGCCGAAAAGGATGACAGAGTGCGGATCATTCATAAGAAAAATCAGGGAGTGGCGGCGGCACGAAATGATGGACTATTTTGCGCTGCGGGAAAATACATCTATTATGCGGACGCTGATGATTGGATCGAACAGGGGCTTTTACAGGAGGCTATCAGCGTGCTTGCAAAACCGGAACCGCCGGATATGTTTATTTTTGGATATACACGGCTGCTGGTGTCGGGGGAGAGGATTGCCTGTCCATGGCCGTTAGAACCGGGATTATATGAAAAGGAACGGTTAAAAACAGAAGTTTATTCACAGATGGCAGAATATTTGGGACCCATACGATGGAGGAGGGTGATCGCACCATCTCTCTGGGACAAAATCATTGCCAAAGATCTACTATTAGTGCATCATTGTTCGGACACATCGCTGTTTTTTCAGGAGGATCTCGTATGTTCGTATGAATGTGTCTATTTTGCGGAGCAGATTTATTTTTCCAGTTCGAATTTTTATGTGTATAACCAGCGCAGCAAAAGTTCGATGCAGCAACGATATCACCAGGATTTATTGAAAAACAACATAGCGGCAGCGGACTATCTTCGTGACCACCTGGGAGATCAGGGCGATGCTCTGATTGATCAACAGATTAACGAATTGGGTTTTGACGGATTAATGGCAGCCGCACGTCAGGAAATTCAATTTAACGCATCTCTCTGGGGAGCCGTGCGTAAATGGAAAGCAATGCTGCGGGAGCTTGCGAGATTTCCGGTCTGCCCCTGGAAAGGCTTGGATTTCCCATCTTGCGTTTGCGTATTGCTATTTAGTCTTCGGATCGCATATCCGGTGTTCTTAGCAACGAAATCAACGAGAAAATTAAAAAGGGCTTGTTGGAAGTTGATCTATTACCACAAATTATCTGATGCAGGGGAGAAGGAAACAGGAGGACCAAATCGCATTGAAAATTGACCGGATGAATAACATGGCGCGTAATACGATCTTTGCGGGAATACTAGTGGTATATCTAACGTTAGCCCCTTTTTTCCTACGTACAGCCATGCTCTATTTCCTCGGAGTAGAGTATCTGGGGTTAAACGGTTTCTTCGCATCTATCATTCAGATGCTGAATATCGCAGAGTTAGGTGTAGAAGGCGCAATTGTGTTCAGCTTCTATAAACCAATAGCAGAGGACGATTTGAAAACGATCCGCGCATTGATGAAACTGTATAGAAAGTATTATACAACCATTGGTGTATTCATTGCGGCAGTGGGATTGCTGTTACTGCCCTTTATACCTAAGTTGATTCAAGGACCTATTCCACCAGATATAAATATTTATGTGTTGTACCTCTTATATCTGATAGCTACCGTAACATCCTATTTGGTGGTTGGGTATAAGAAATGCATTTTGAAGGCTCATATGCGCAGTGACATTATCAGTAAGGCGAATCTGATTGTTGTTGTGCTTATTAATACAGTTCAGCTAGTGGCCATCTGTCTATTGCGCGACTTTTATTTGTACCTGGCGGTTTTTATTTTTGAAGGAATTGGAGTAAATCTTATTTCTGCGGCATATTCCAAACGAATGTATCCGGCCTGCCAGCCATATGGCGAGCTGAAGAGCGAGCATAGTCAGCGGATTACTCGGCGAGTGAGGGAATTGTTTATAGTAAAAATTGGTGATGTAATATTAAATTCAACGGATTCGGTCATTATCTCCGCGTTTCTGGGGCTAACCACACTGGCCATTTACCAAAATTACTATTTTATTCTCTTTGCGGTGATCAAACTGGTGCAGGTGCTCTTTGAATCCGCGTTGGCAGGGATCGGAAACAGTCTGATCACGGAATCGAAAGAGAAAAATTACCGAGATTTTGAGATGATGACCTTTGCCGTGTCCTGGGTCATGGGATGGTGCGCCTGCTGTTTGCTGTGTTTGTACCAGCCCTTCATGCGGGTGTGGACGGGAAAGGAGCTGCTGCTGCCCTTTGAAATGGTCATCCTGTTTGTTTGTTATTTCGTTTCTCTGGAATTGATTCGCATGATCAATGTCTATAAGGACGCGGCTGGTATCTGGCATCAGGATCGCTTTCGCCCTCTGACAGCGGCAGTGGTGAATCTGATCTTGAGCATATGGACGGTACAGCACATGGGGCTTTGTGGTGTGCTGCTTTCTTCGGTGATCGCAGTGCTGGGCGTGGAGCTGCCGTGGCTGCTTCACAATATTTTTTCGTTGCTGTTTCCTCGGGAATACCTGTGGAGCTACATAAAGACATTGGCCATGTATGTGATCTGGATCGTGGCAGCATGCGCGGCTGTGTTTACAGTGTGCAGGCTGATACCCTTCGGCGGTTGGGGTGGCATCTTTGTGACAGCGATTCCGTGCCTGATCGTTCCGAATCTGATTTTTTTGGCAGCTTATCGTAATAAAGCAGAATTCAAACAATGGATGGGAATCTTGCAATCGATGTGGAACAAGCGTAAAAAGAGTGGAGAATAACCGCAATGTCTGAGTTTTGCGGTACAGTAGAAATGATATGGAGTGTAAAATATGTTAAAAGCAATAGACCAGGTCTATTGGAGCATCTATAGGAAGCTTCGGGATAAAGAATTAATGCGCTACAAGAAAAAGAAGCAGCTGGCATTAAAAAATCGAGATTTTACTATCATAGCGTCAAATTGCAATGGAACATTTATGTATTATGACATGGACCTGCCCTATCTTTCGCCAACCATTAATCTCAGCATAGGAATGAATGATTTTGTGAAAATGGTGGAGAATCTAAAGTGGTACATGGATCAGGAAATCGTTGAATCCAGCGGGCCAGAGGCGTATCCCATTGGGATGCTGGGAGATGTGAGGATTCAATTTGTGCATTATGAGACCTTTGAAGAAGGCGTGCGGCAATGGAATGAGCGGAAAAAGAGGATCAACTGGGACAACTTGTTCATCGTAGGAACACAAAAAGATGGCTGCACCTATGAAACTTTGAAAAGGTTTGATCAGCTGCCCTACGAGAACAAGGTGATTTTTACCAAAACTGAATATCCAGAATTTCGATCAGCCTATTACATGAAGGGATTTGAGGAGAAAGAAGAACTGGGAGTTCTGACAAATCACAAAGAACAATTCCGTATACGGCGGTATTTAGATGACTTCGATTATGTGTCTTTTTTGAATCAAGAACAGCAGGAGAAAACGAAATGAAAAAAGTGTCTGTAATTGTTCCTGTCTACAATTCTGAATCATTTATCCGGCAGTGCATGGAGTCCCTTGCTTGTCAGACCTACCCGGAGTTGGAAATTCTCCTGATTGATGACGGTTCAGAAGATAAAAGCCTGGAGATTTGCAGGCAGCTTAGCTTTGCTGATGACCGGATTCAGATCATCCGTCAGGAGCATAAAGGGGTGTCAGCGGCAAGAAATCGAGGACTGGAAGTCTCGACAGGAGAGTATCTGCTGTTTGTGGACAGCGATGACATGGTACACCCCGAGCTGGTGGAAAACTTTGCCCGGCAAATGGAGAAACGCGGCGCGGATTTGATCTTTTGTGGTTGGCGAGAGGTGGAATCCTACGAAATGAGCAGGGCGTGGAACCAGCTAGTAAAAGAGCGGGACGCAGTTCAATGGGAACTGGCAGAAGGCGCAGGATGTGAAGAATGGTTTTATGCGAAATTTAAGCATGTGCTCTGGGGCATTGGCGGCAAAATGATTCGTAGAAGCGCTATAGGGACTTTACGGTTCGATGAAAACTTATTTAAGGGAGAAGATACCTTTTTCATGTATCATTTGCTTTGTAAAGAGATTCATATGGCGCATCTGGTTCAGGAATGGTATCTGTACAGGATGCATGATACGAGTGTCACCCATTCTCTGAAGGTGGTAAAAAGCAGTTACTATTTTGATTGCTACAGGATCTGCAGAGACAATGAATACGCAAAGGGTCAGATCGCGTTCGCGGCAATTTGGGAGCATAATCTGTCTTGGACAATAGCGCATACTTTTCTGGAGATGAAAGAGGCGGCTGATCAGGAAGGGCGCGGATTCTTAAAAAAACAAGCTGCTGCGGAATTAAAACAGCCCTTGTTTTGGAAACTGGATTTTGTTTTCAAAGTCTGGTTTTTGAGCATCATCTTTGGAGGTCCTTTATATGGACTTTTAAGGGTTCCCTATCTTCTGGCACAAGAAATTTTTAGAAAAGGGGAAGAAGCGGAACGGGCGGACACGGGGATATTGACCTTTCACTGCGCGGATAATTATGGTGCTATGCTGCAGGCATACGGCTTAAAACAATACTTGTGCGGCATGGAGATAAAAACAGAAATCGCAGCGTATGAACCACCATTTATGTCTGGAAGGCATTGGTGGCTGCCTTATGTGCCGCAAAGAAACTGGAAAGATTGCACATGGCACATCCGTACGCTGCATAAGGTGTGGAAATCCAATTTAACCCTAAAGCAGGATTTTTTTCGGCGGCGGTCTAACATGAGAAGATTTCGAAATCAACATCTATTGAATCCCAAGCAAAACCGAATCTTTTTGACTAGGCAGCTAAAACGGCTCCCATATTCTTGCTATCTTGTGGGAAGCGATCAAATTTGGAATCCAGACATAACGCTGGGACTAAGAAAAGCATACTTTGGAGCCTTTAAAAACAAACGAAAAGAAAAAGTGATCGCCTACGCTGCCAGCTTGGGGGGAGCCGCGCTTTTGCCTAAATATGACGAGGAATTTGAAACGCTGCTGCGGCACGTTGATGTTGTTTCCTTGAGAGAGGCAGAAGCCGTGCCCTATGTGAAGCAATTTTATAAAAAACCCCTTGAAGTAGTGCTTGATCCGGTCTTCCTGCTGGAACAGGAACAGTGGACGCAAATAGAAAATCCCCCAAAACGAGAAGGCTATATTCTGGTATATCTTGCGGAAAGCAACGGGGCATTGACGGCCTACGCAAGAGAACTATCAGAAGCGAAAGGGTTATCTGTGGTAAAGATTCCTGGTATAGAGCTTCTGAGCGGTGAGCTAAAAGGTGGCCCCGGAGCAGTTGACGAAAACTTTGAAGTAGTGCCCGCGGCTGGACCAGCAGAATTTTTAGGGTTGATTCATAAAGCAGATTATGTGGTGACTAATTCCTTTCACGCAGCGGCTTTCAGCATCATTTATCAAAAACAGTTCATGGTGTTTCTCCATACGAATCGGGGAGCCAGGCTTCGCAATATCCTGCGGATTTACGGACTTGCGGACAGGCTGCGTCAGGAGGGAAAGAACATGGACATTGACGCGCCCGTTGACTGGGAGGAAGCCGAAAGACGAGCAGAAAAAGCAAAAGAAACATCCAAAGCTTTTTTGATGGAACATGTGGGACGCGGCGCCACTGACCACAATTGGGGAAACAGCTATGGGAAAACATGATATAAAGAAAAAAGCAATGTGCTGTGGATGCGGCGCGTGCGCGGATTGCTGCGATGCTGGCGCCATTGAAATGGCGCGGGATAAAGAAGGCTTTTTTTATCCCCGAACAGACAAGTCAAAATGCACAAGCTGCGGCCGGTGTGACCAGGTTTGCCCTGTCAATAAATCAGTGGCAGCGGACTGCGCGAATCAATATTTTGGCATGCGGGCAAAAGACTCGCAGCTGCGTTATTCCAGCTCATCGGGAGGGATCTTTTCCATTGTGGCGCAGTATGTTCTGGACCGGCAAGGCAGCGTATATGGCGCGGGATACAAGGAAAACATGGAAGTCGCGCATCAGGAGGTTCGCAGCCTAGCGGAGCTGGGGTCTATCAAACGGACCAAGTATGTTCAGAGTGACTTGCAGGGAATTTACAAAAAGATCCAGCAGCAGCTGAAACAAGGGCAGTGGGTGCTGTTCTGCGGAACGCCTTGCCAGACCCAGGCCCTCAGGCTCTTTTTGAATCATTCCTATGAGAAGCTGATTCTAATGGATTTGGTGTGTTACGGCGTGCCATCGCCAGGGATCTGGCAGGATTATGTGAAGTATTTGGAGGACAGGCATGGGGGGACCATGACGGACTTTTCTTTTCGAGATAAAAGAAATAGAGATCATGGACATACGCGATCCTTTATCATCAATGATCGCGAATACGCGGACTCCCTTTTCTCAGATGCCTATTGTAAGCTGTATTTTGGCAATTATATATTGCGGCCATCCTGTCATGAGTGCCAATTCTGTACAGTAGAGAAAAATAGTGATTTTACCATTGGAGATTTCTGGGGCATGGAACATGTGCGGCCAGATCTGGATGATGGAATGGGAACTTCGCTGGTGATTCTCCATACGGATCAGGCAAGAGCAATTTGGGATGAAATAAAAGAGCAAGCGGTCTGGTTCGCATGTGAAAAAGAGCAGATGCTCCAGCCCCGTTTACTGGAGCCTACCAGGGCGGCAAAAGGCCGCAGATTATTAATGACAGCATACAAGGTCTTGCCTTTTTCGTTATGGATTAAACTAACAATCTGGGGGTCCAAATGGATGGCCAGGCTATCATGGAGCAGGAGAAAACAAAAATGAAGGAAATGTTCAAGTTTGTAGTAGGGGCACTGGAAAACGAGGAACAGCATTCGTGGAAAAAGCTGGTTTTTGTCAGCATTGCCAGCCCACTTCTCAGTATCTTCAGCTTTTCCGCAGTGATTTACATGATCAATAGCGTGGCCCGCAGCCAAAAGGTGCCGTCAGAAGCGATCATTGGCTTTCTGATTTTCATGGCAATGGCAGCTGTCTTGATTGGCTTTTTTTCACTGTACAAATGCAGGCTCACCAACCGTTTCGTGTATGGAGGCGCACAGAAATTGTCCATGAAACTATACGAACTGCTGCTGAAAGAAGACTTGGAACATCATAATCAGAAGAGTATCATGCAGGCCATTGTCATGGTGCGCAGTGACACGACTCGCTGCGTCCAGATCATTACTAACTACATTGGCATTTGGGTCAATGTGTTCACTATGGCAGGTTATGCTGCCATGCTGACCTATGTTTCAGGCTGGCTGGGGCTGGTAAGCTGCGTCATCATATTCGGCCTCGCGGCGGGACTGTTTCTCTTGGCTCGCAGAAAAGTGAACGCCTATGGAGAAGCTTGCAGGAAGTACGAAATTCAGTCAAACGCGCAGGTCAGCATTGCCTACGGCATCTTTGAAGAATTGAAGATGAGCGAGAGAACGGATTCGGTGATCAAAGGCTACCAAGAAGCAAGTGAAGGCTACATGCGGGCGCAGAGCCAATTTGCTTATCAAAACAATTTTATTCAGACCATCATGCAGGTATTGGTCCAGACCGCGATGTTTCTGGCGTTCGCAGTATTGTTAATATCAGGGAAGGGGCTGCTTTCCATCCTTGCGCCTATGATCGCCTATACAGCGGCCTTAGGAAATGTGATTTTAGAAGCCTATCATATCATCAATCATATGAACGAGCTGGAATTTGCCAAGGAATCCTATGAAATGGTAAAAGATGGACTTGCCAGACACGAGACGGTCAAAGAGGAGGAGCAACGGGCAGCGAGTCTGAGACAGAAAAGGCTTACTTTTGAAAAAGGTGTTTCCGCCAAAAATTTGACCTTTGCCTATGAGGGAAGGGAACCCATATTCCGCAATGCGGCGATTGAAATTCCAAAGGGGCGTTCCATTGCTGTCATTGGAGCGTCGGGGATTGGAAAAACAACACTTTTGGGGCTCCTTTTAGGTCTTTTAAAACCCCAGGAAGGGACGATTTTTTACGATGATTATGACATTGTGGCGGAAGCGGACGCAGAGGGAAGATGCAGAGGCAGCATCGGCGAATTGATCAGCTACATCCCACAAATCGTATATCTCAACGGAGCGACTGTGCGAAAAAACGTGGCCTTTTTTGAAGAAGACAGTGAAATTGATGACGCACGGGTCATGGAATGCCTGGACCTGGCCCAGATCAAGGAGGATGTGCTGAACATGCCGCAGGGGATCCATACGCTGATCGGTGAAAATGGGACTACGATTTCAGGCGGGCAGCGTCAAAGGATCGCTTTGGCAAGAGCCCTTTATAAGGATTTTGAGCTTCTGGTCATGGATGAGGCGACAGCTGCTCTGGACATGGAAACGGAAAAAGCGGTGATCGAGTCCATCAGGCAGGTGAAAGGCAGTAAAACCATGGTGATGGTAACGCACCACATGAGCCTGGCCAATGAATGCGACATCATCTATAAAATAGAAAACCAAAAGCTGGTGCGTCAGCGGTAGCGATAACGGAGGCACGGAAATGAATAGACAGGAAGAATTCATGAAAGGCAAAGTTTCCATTGTTACTCCTGTATTCAATGGGGAGGCTTATTTACCGCAAATGCTGGATTCAGTGCTCGCCCAGACATATCCGCATGTTGAAATGATCTTAGTGGATGATGGTTCGACTGATGAAACTTTTCGGACCGCAGAGCGCTATCGCGGCAAATTTGAAGCTAGGGGCTACGATTACCGCTTGATTCAGGCCCCTCACAAAAATGCTTCCGCAGCCATCAATCAAGGTCTTTCCTATGTGCGGGGCGAATTCCTCATCTGGCCGGACAGTGACGATGTGCTGGAACCGGAATCCATAGAAAAGCGAGTGATGTTTTTGCAAGAGCACCCGAGGTATCACTGTGTACGCTCCTTGCCTTATTATTTTGACGCAGAGACCAAAGCTCCCATGCAGAGAGGTGAGAGACAGGGAGATTTGTCAAACGAAGCGCTGTTTTGGGACATTTTAGAGGCAAGAACCTATGTTAGCTGTGGCTGCTATATGCTGCGCTCCTGTTATTTTTTTCAGATCTATCAGGACCGGCGCATACCTGAATACGATGTGGGTCAGAATTTCCAGATGCTGCTGCCTTTCATGTATTTTCATAAATGCCCCACAATACGGGAAGAGTTATATGGTGTTTGTGTCAGACGAGACAGCCATTCCAGGCGAACCTTAACGGAGGCGGAAGAAGAAAAACGATATGAAGGGTTTGAAAATTTGATAGATGACATCGCAGGGATTTGTGCGATCAATGATCAACCGTCAAAAGACCGCCTTATGCGCTGGAAACTGGGACGCAGATGTAATTTGTCATTAAAATATGGAAGAAAATGGCGGGCAGCAAAGACCTTATGGCAGATGCACAAGGTTGAAGGAACCAAAAAAACAAAACGCATCGAAGCGTTTTTGTGGGTTTTTGTTAGGCACACTTGGCTGGGCAAGGTGCTGCGTCAAATGTTTTGGCAGATTCGCGGCGCTGGGGGACAAGGGGGCAAGAAGTGAACATCTTAGTGACGATCAATGACAATTATATGAAGCCATTGCAAGTGATGCTGGCTTCCCTGTTTAGGCATGAAACAGAACCGATGGATGTTTATCTGATCCATTCATCTGTTTCAAAAGAAAATTTGGATTTGTTGGATTCTTATATATTGGGCCTGGGAGGACGATTCATATCTGTTTTTGCTCGGGAGTCCATGTTTGAGAACGCTCCGGTCACAGGGTATTTTTCAAAAGAAATGTATTACAGGCTCTTGTGTGGTGAGCTTTTACCAGAGACTTTGGAGAGGGTTTTGTATTTGGATCCAGATATCCTCATCCGGGGTCGCCTGGATTCTTTTTACGAAATGGACTTTCAGGGGAACGCGATCATAGGAGTCTCTGATGGAGTCATGGCTAAAAGAAATGATGGCGAGTATGGAAAACGTAAAAAAGAATTGCGGTTGTCCGCAGATGATATTTATATTAATTCGGGAGTATTGCTGCTGAATCTTCAAGAAATGCGAAAACCCTCTGTGAAAAAAGAAATTTTTTTTCAATTGAAAGAAAATCGGGAAATCTTGAGATATCCTGATCAGGACATTATTAGTCTTGTTTTTAGAAAGAATACGGGAATCGCGGACGCGATTTATAATTACCGGGCTGCTTTCTATGACGCGTCTGATTTCCTGGAATGGATATTCCGAGGGCAGTTCGTGGAGAAGCCACGTATTGTGCACTATCTTGGAAGCTGCAAACCGTGGCATGCGAACTATATAGGAAAATATTATTTTGAATATCGCAGTTATTACAGAAAGTTAGAGAGCGGGAAGGAGCGATTCATGTTTGCGCTGAAACGCCCGTTAGCATGCGCTTTGGAATTTGGAAAGGGTGCGTTAAGGGTATTAAAGCGCAACGGGAAAGCTTTTATTTCAAAAAGTTAATGGAATCGCAGAAAAGGGAAAAGCGATAGCAGGTGGAAACGGAAAGGCAGGAGACTGAGCATGAATATACTGGTGACGATCAATGACAACTATATGGAGCCGTTACAGGTGATGCTGGCTTCCCTGTTCAGGCATGAAACAGAGCCAATTGATGTTTATCTGATCCATTCATCTGTTTCAGAGGAAAATTTGGATTTTCCAGATTCTTACATATCGAGCCTGGGAGGTCGGTTCATACCTGTTTTTGCACGGGAGTCCATCTTTGAGAACGCTCCTGATTCCAGATATTTTCCAAAAGAAATGTATTACAGGCTCTTATGCGGCGAATTATTGCCAGAAACACTGAAACGTGTATTGTATTTGGATCCGGACATTATGATTCGCGGCCCTGTTCATTCCTTATACGAAACAGACTTTCAAGGGCAGGTTCTGCTTGGAAGCCCTGATACACCTGCGGGCAAAACGAGCATCATCGATGGGGAGCACAAGGCAAGGCTGGGGTTATGTGAGAATGATGTTTATGTTAATTCTGGCGTGCTGCTGATGAACTTGCCGAAAATAAGGGAAACCTTTGTGCTGGAAGATTTTCTGCGCCAAGCGGAAAAAAGAAGGGATGTTTTGAAATTTCCTGATCAGGATATGATCAACGTTACCTTTAAAGGAAAGATTGGCGTGATAAATCAAAATTATAATTACATGGCGCGTTTTTTTGACGCGGCGGATACTTTGAGCTGGCTCACAGGAGAATGGCGAAAAGAAAATCCGGTGGTCGTGCATTATGCGGGTTCTTACAAGCCATGGAACGCTAACTATATCTGCAAGTATTATTTTGAATATCGGAAGTATCACAAGAAACTGCAGGACCCAAAGGAGAGATTTCTTTTTCCATGGAAGCACATTGTATGTTATGTCAGGGAAATGTTTCGGAGCATCCGGAGGGTGTTTCTTAGAGATATAAAGAGCAAAAGTTCACATTCAATGCGTTGAATTTGCTATAACCGTTCGACCACTGCGGTTCAGGGGGAGTTGTCAAGTAAAGTGTGCAAATTTTTGTGTTTTATGGTGGCCGGATCACCCGACCACCTTTTCTATGAAAGTGTCAGTTAAAAGGAAGTTCATGTATCTCCCGTCTCGTTTAGAAACCGTTTTCAATGAATAGCTGCCTGGATTTCCAAAATCTTGTCCATTGGCACCTCTGTGAACTCCTGGATTTTGTCGATGGCCCAGTTTTCTTTCAATAGTTTTGTGACGAATTTCCGATCTTTTTCTTCCATCGCTTTTTTCGTGGCTTCGGCCTCGGCTTTTTTGATTGCCGCCTCATTTTCCTTTAGTATAAGGCTTTTACCCTCTGTTTGCAAGATGTAATCGTCTAAAAGTTCCATATTTCACTCCTTTCAATTCAATAAAATCCAAATTTTAGTATATCAGTATTGTCACATAGAACTTACTGATTGTCAATATATAACTGTAATAATTTTGAATTTCTTTGTGGAATAAACGATACGGATCATTCCATATCATATATTTCGTATTGTAATGCGAGTCAAGGGCTAAAAATTTAAAAAGGGTTCAGAAAAACAGCGCAAAAGATAGGGAATGTAAGTCTGTGGCAAACAAATCTCATAACGTTCTATGCGATGTCTGCGACAATTGTAGCACAAATCATCTGCGTTCATAGGTGGGGGTGCGTTAGAGTTTTTCAAAGGATGACATGCCTGGCAAAATGTGCTGGAAAGCGCCTTGGATTTCAGCGCGGACCTGGTCTTCCTTTGACCGGTCCATTGGTTCATCGTTGAGGCACAGGACTTTTTTCTGTTGCTTTTTTATGGCTTTCAACAGTTTGGCGTTATCTTCGCTGATGCCAAAATACCCAAGCATTCTGTGCACGTTTTTCGCATGAAAATTCCCTGAGAGCTTTTGCCACTCTCGAAATAAGTAGGGTGTCACGTCTTCTTTGCTGCGAAAGCGGTTGGCTGACACCTCTGTCAAAAGTTCTTCTTCCAGTTCCCACAATGTTTCAAACGTGGATTTGCAAAAAGGCATGGGTCCGTGCACGGTATACAGCCCTGAGTATAGTGGAAACGCCATTTCCAGGATATTATAAAAGAAGTATAGCGGCGGATAGCCCAGATGAAAATACTTCCATGGCTGCTGCCGCACGTTTTTGCGCTTATCAAAATATTTGCATAATACTAACATGTTGTTGAGATATAAATGAGACATCAGAGGATCTGATGGATTGGCGACCACAGGCTGAAAGGCCGCCATGTCGCAGGGCTTTCCATGATAAAAAAAGTCCTTAGGTGTCACCGGACGAATGATAAAAAAGTCATCGTTAAAATAAACGAAGCGCTCTGTAAGGCCTTCGATGCGGTGCATCCAGATTTCCAGCACATGGCTGCTGAACGTGGGCAAAAATTCTTTAGGAATATAGTCCGCGTGATTGACGATATGGAGCTGTGGGTGCTGGGTATTGAGCCATTTGGGAAGATGGCCCTCTGTGATAAAATGAATCTTGTGAACCCAGGGAGCGAATTTTTCCACCCCGCGGAACCAGTAGCGCAAAAGGCCCCAGTCCCGATAGCGGCATTCCCGATTGTCGATTCCCTCTTCATTGTCATGGGTATAAAGCGCCTTGCGTTTCAGCCAGACTTCATCCTGTCCATCCACCCAAGTGACCACAAAATCAATTTGTTGTTCCATATGGTTTGTTTCCTTCTGAGTTCAGTATTTACTTTTCCATTATATCCTGAAACAAAAAGGAGGGCCAGTGTTTTTTACGAGAAGCGCTGAAAAAACGGGCCATGTTGACCGTGCAAATGTTTCATGGTAAGATGAAACAGAAAAAGGGACGCGGTGTCTTAAGTTGTTTGGAAAGGAGCTTGCGGATATGGATGAAATGAAACTGCCCATCGGTCGCTCAGGGTTTGCGGATATCCGAAAAAATGGATATTATTATATCGACAAGACTGGTTTGGTCCAGGAACTGCTGCGGACAGATGGCAGGCAGGTCACGCTGATCACCCGCCCTCGAAGATTTGGAAAAACCTTGGCCATGAGCATGTTGTCGGAGTTTTTCGATGCCCGCAAGAATAGCGAAGGATTGTTCAGCGGACTTTCTATTCTCAAAGAGAGAACGCTTTGCGAGAAATGGCTGAATCAGTATCCCACATTATTTTTGTCACTGAAAAGTGTGGATGGGCTGAACTTCGCAAAAGCCTATGACAAGCTCACGGCGGTTATTTCGGACCTTTATAAAGAACACCTTTATTTGCTGGAAAGTCATGAACTGGATCCATTCAGTAAAAAGACCTATGAACAGGTGGCATCGCGGACCGCCACCCAGGGGACGCTGGAAAACAGCTTGCTGAATCTGACGAAAATGATGGAGATTCATTATGGGAAACCTGTGATCCTGCTGATGGATGAATACGATGTTCCTTTGGCAAAGGCCAGTGACAATGGTTATTATAACGAAATGCTGGATATGATGAAAGGACTCATGCAGGTGGTCAAAGACAATGATTCACTGAAATTCGCAGTCATTACCGGCTGTCTGCGGATCGCCAAAGAAAGCATTTTCACTGGGACCAATAATTTTGTTTCCGATACGATTTCCGATACCAGACTGAACGAGTACTTTGGTTTTACGCAAAAGGAAGTGGATCAGATTTTAAGCGATGCGGAGCTGACTGCTCATACTGAGGTGATAAAAGCGTGGTATGATGGGTATCATTTTGGAGACTTTGATATTTACTGTCCATGGGATGTGATGAATCATGCAGAGCGGCTGATGCTCGACCCCAAAGCGAAGCCAGCGGGTTATTGGAAAAATTCCAGTGACAATGGGATCATCCGTTTGTTCATTGATTTTGTGGGAGACACCATAACCCAAAAAATCGAAACCTTGCTTTCCGGCGGACATGTGATTCAGAAAATCGCCGAAGATTTAACATATGACGAGCTGCTGGGTTCTGAGGAAAATCTTTGGAGCATGCTTTATTTGACAGGGTATTTGACCCAGGTCAGGAAAGGTGAATGGAAGGAACCCTTGCCAGATGGATTCCTTGCCTTGCGTATTCCAAATCGGGAAATAAAGGAAATCTTTGAGAACACCATAGGAAAATGGTTTCAGGAAAGCACACAGAAATGGGATCGAAAGGCGTTGTTTAGAGCAATATGGAACGGTGATGCCCAGAGCGTGACAGCAGAGATGACAAAGCTGCTGCGAAAGACGATCAGTTATCATGATTATCAAGAAGATTTTTACCATGCGTTTTTCGCAGGGATCTTTGCTGGTGCCGGTTACGCGGTGGAATCCAACAGGGGGCATGGAGAAGGGCGCAGAGACATCATTGTTCAGGATTATCAGGGAGACCGCATAGCGATTTTTGAAGTGAAGTACGCGAAATCACCGGATGGTTTGATCAAAGCCTGCGACGCAGCGCTGGCCCAGATGGAAAGCAGAAAGTATGGCGAAGAATTTCAGGATGACTATGCCACCGTAATATGCTATGGAATCGCTTTTTATAAAAAACGCTGTTTGGTTCGTTTGAAAGGGTGAAGCAAACCTGCGGACCGCTGCGAGCCGTTAAAACACTAGCTGCTGCAGCAGCATATAGCAAATAGTTCCGCCGGCAATGGAAATCAGCATCTGCCGTTTCCATAAATGGAGGAGGATGACCACTGCCATGGAAATGAATTCCGGCAGTCCATGGCTGCCTGTGAATAAGCTGACGTTTTTCAGACAATAGATCACCAATAGCCCGAACACTGCTGCTGGCAGGACTTTGCCCAGGTACCGCATGTATTTTGGGATGGGCTTATCCGCTGGAAACAGCAGAAAGGGCAGAAACCTGGTGAGCATCGTTCCCAGGACCACCACGCCGATGGTGATGATCTGCTGCGGCAGTGACATCATCATTTTAATTTACCTCCTTTTTCCATAGGGTTTCGGATCAAAGTCAATGCCAAAAAGATGGCAAGCATGGCAGGGATCATGAAATTCTCGGAGCCAAAGGCCAGCAGGCACAGCAGGGAAAGACCAACTCCCAGAATAGCGCTCACATGATTTTTTTCTTTCAGCCACTGCTCCATGAAGATCACTACGAACATGGCTGTCATGACGAAATCCAATCCTTCGGTGTTGAAACGGATGAGAGAGCCGAAGACGCCGCCCAGCGTGGAGCCGGAAAACCAGTAAAAATGATTGAGCATGGTAACGAAAAACATGAACCACCCTCGGTCGATGCCTTCTGGGATTTCCGCAGTATAATTGATGGAAAAAGTCTCATCGCACATGCCATAGATCAGATACAGGTCCTTCCAGCCGTGACCTCGATATTGACCTAACATGGAAATTCCATAAAACAAATGGCGCGCATTGATCATCAGGGTCATGGCCAGCGCCTGCAAGGGGTTGAACGCACCAAGGAGCATGTTTACTGTCACAAACTCTATGGAGCCGGCAAAGATGGTCAGGCTCATGAGCATGGGATACCAAAAGGAAAAGCCGGACACGTTCATATAGATTCCATAAGTCAGGCCGAGAAACCAAAATCCCGCGAAAATCGGGATGGTATATGGGAACGCTGCCCGAAAAGCGTCTCTGCGTTTTGTGTTTTTCAAGATTATCCCCCCCTTTTTTGCAAAAATCGCTGAAAACCGCCAAGTTCTAATCTAGCATGAAAGCCGCGGACATTCAAGGATAATTTGGAAATGACAGTAATGTGAAACCTATGAGAAGAGTGAGAATATGGCTATCAGGCCGCCAAATTATGTGATATACTAAAAAGTGACTTAAAGGGGCGATCGTTTGTAGAATCATAGCAAAAGGGGAAACATTTTATGACAAAACCATTAAATAAAACAAAAAAAAGGATCCTGATCTTAGTTTGCTTCATGTATGGGATCTGTTTGCTGCTTTGCTTTCGCACTGGCTGGATCCAGATCGTGAAGGGGGAAGAGTACTCTAAAATGGCGGTAGAGCAGCAGAGACGAGACACGCCGGTGGAAGCGAAGCGGGGCATGATCTATGACACCAATGGAAAAGAGCTGGCGGTCAGCGTCACCTGCTATTCCGTATGGGCCAGGCCAGGAGACGTGAGAACAGGAAAAAACACGAAAGAGAAGGACCAGAATCTTAAAAACACGGCAGCGGCTTTGGCAAAGATCTTGGGAAAAGAAGAAGCGGACGTGCGCTCCATCTTGGAAAGCAACAGGGTCCTAGTACGGATCGAAAAACAGCTGGACACGGACACTGCCAACAAGATTCGGGAAAAGAAGCTAAAGGGCATTGAGATCGCACAGGACGTAAAACGGTATTATCCGCTGGGAGCATTTTTAGCCCATACCCTGGGCAGCGTCACAGATGACAACACAGGGCTTTCTGGTTTGGAACTTCAGTACAATCAGGAGCTTTCCGGCATTTCCGGGCGCTGGATCAAAACCACTGACGCCGCGGGCAACAGCATTGCCCAAGGGGGAGAAACGTATCACCAGGCGGATGACGGACAGGGCCTGGTGCTGACCATAGATGAAACCATCCAGCATTATGCGGAAAAATCCATTAAAAAAGTGCAGAAAACCACCAGGTCGGATCGAGTCATGTGCATTTTGATGGATCCAAAGACCGGTGATATCTTGGCAATGGCCCAGACTCCGGAGTTTGACCCCAATGACGCGAAAACGCCGGTCAGCGATAGTGACAAGAAGGCCATGGAACAGATGACAGACAGCGAAAAGATGGAATACTGGAACAATATGTGGCGAAATTCCTTGATCTGTGATGTATATGAACCTGGCTCCACCTTCAAGCTTCTTACGACAGCCATGGCGCTGGAAGAGGGCAAGACCCATATGAAGGAATACTTTAACTGCAGCGGTTCCATCAATGTGGCTGGGCAGACCTTGAAATGCTGGAGGTTTGACAATCCCCACGGTGATCAGACGCTGAAACAAGCGGTGGGAAATTCCTGCAATCCAGTATTCGTCAGACTGGCCCGCAGAGTGGGGGCTGAAAAATTTTATAATTACCTGGATACCTTTGGGATTTCTGAAAAAACCAACATCGACTTCCCAGGAGAGTCCAATTCCATCCTGCAAACGAATCCGGGCCCTGTGGAGCTTTCCACCATGGGATACGGCCAGGGCGTGGCTGTCACGCCTATCCAGCTGTTGACGGCGATCTCTTCCTTTGGAAACGATGGAAAAATGATGCAGCCCCGTTTGGTGAAAGCCATGGTAGACAAGGACGGAAAGCCAGTGCGGGAGTTTGACAGCAAAGTGATTCGGCAGACTGTGTCACAGAAAACCGCGGAAGAAGTGCGCAATATCATGGAATACGTGGTAAGTTCAGGAGGCGCCGGCACAGCGAAGATCGCTGGGTACAAAGTGGGCGGGAAAACAGGTACGGCCCAAAAGCCTCGAACAGATGGGAAACGGGGATACACGGACGCTACATATTCTTCCTTTATTGGCATGGCACCTATGGATGATCCCAAGGTGGCGATCTTAGTGATCGCAGACAATCCAAAGGGCGTAAAATACGGTAGTCAGACCGCGGCGCCAGGCGCGAAGATGATTTTGGAAGACACCCTCAGATATATGGAACTCCAGCCAAAGATGACTGCGGAAGAGGCGGAAGCTGCCAATGCGGAGAAAGTGACGGTCCCTGATCTCACAGGAGAAGGTTTGGAAGAGGCTATTGGGATCTTAGGCGGGCAGTCTTTGGAATATGCTGCGCCAGGCGCGGACACGGATCGGGAATTCATTATTCAGGATCAGTATCCAAAGCCAGGAAAGCAAGTGGAGAAAGGCACGACCGTGCGCTTGTACAATCATTAAAAAGCATGAAACAATCAACATGCCGGAGCAGAGAGAGTTTGCTCCGGCATCGCATTTAGACAGGGTTCAGTCATCGTCAGTGTCAACTCCAATGGTATTGTTGAGAACCCGCCCCAGGGTAATGGATTTTCCACCGAATTTGGCGCGGATATCATCGATGGTTCGAGCCACTTTCTCGCCTTTTTCCCGGGCATTGGCATCCAGGTCAAAGAGGGAAAGCTGCTCTGATTCTGTTTCATCGCACAGATTGATGGCTGTGATGGTCAGCATTCGGATGGGGTCTTTCAGGTTCCAGGAAGCCTGGATGATAGCAACAGCTAGCCGGGCGATTTCTTCAGAAAGATTTGTGGGCACGTCCAGTTGTTTTTGCCGGGATATGACTTTAAAGTTTGGATCCTTGATATCCACCTTTACGCCAAAGCTTTTCATCTGGTATTTCCGCAGACGGCTGGCAACAGTGTCAGAAAGAGCGGTGACTGCGATCTTTATGTCCTCCAGACCCTGCAGGTCACGGCGGAAGGTGGTGCCGTTTCCCACTGACTTGATCTTTTCCCGTTCCGTGTAAAGGCTGACCGGGCTGCTGTCAAGGCCATTGGCGTATTCAAAGAGCACGCTGCCTTGCTTGCCAAGGAGAGCAGTCAAAAGATTTTTGTCAGACAGGGCCAAGTCACCGATGGTCTGGATGCCAGCTTTGTTCAGCTTGTCCGCTGTGGCGCTTCCCACAAAGAACATTTTGCGCACATTCATTGGCCACAATAATTCTTTATAATTTTCCCTGCTGATAACCGTGGTGCCATCGGGTTTGTTGTAATCGCTGCCCATTTTGGCGAAAATTTTGTTGAAAGAAACGCCTACCGAAAGGGTAAGTCCCAGTTCCCCGCGGATGGTGTCCCGAAGGGTGTCCGCAATTTCCCTACCGCTGCCAAAGAGCTTTAGGGACGCTGACACGTCCAGCCAGGATTCATCGATGCTAAAGGGCTCCACCATATCAGTGAAGCGCTGATAGATCTCGTTGATTTTCAGGCTATATTCTTTGTATTTATGATGGTGGGGCGGCAAGAGACGCAGCTGGGGACATTTCTTTTTGGCTTGCCACACGGTTTCCGCGGTTTTGATGCCATATTGCTTCGCTGGCATATTTTTGGCCAGGATAATGCCGTGGCGGTTTTCTGGATTTCCGCAGACTGCCACAGGAAGATTTTTTAATTCAGGATGGTTTAAAAGCTCTACGGAGGCATAAAAGCCGTCCATATCGCAGTGAAGTATCGTTCTGTCCATGGGTCTATTATATACGATTTTTTCGCTCGGGTGTAGATTGGGAAATAAAAAGTTTTGGGAATTTGAAAATTTATGGTATAATCCTGTCTTTGACAGTTAGAAGATTAAAAAATCGCTGTATCCCTTGTGC
>CAJTYS010000060.1 GCA_910583765.1 uncultured Eubacteriales bacterium
TCACAGTCCATCCAGCTTCTGGTACATGTCTGGCACATGGAATTGTGGTTGGACAGGATCAGTTCCAGATTTACTTTTCTGGCTTCCATGACCTTTGGCGTGTGCGTGAAGACTTCCATCCCTTCCTTGACCGGATGAACGCAGGCAGCTTGGAGGGCTTTCGCGCCTTTTACTTCCACGATACACATACGGCAGCAGCCGATCTCGTTGACATCCTTTAAGAAACAAAGGGTCGGGATGGTGATGTTGACTTCCTTTGCGGCCTCGAGAATGGTATAATTCTCAGGCACGTAAAGTTTGATACCATCTATGGTTATATGTACTTTATTCATGTTTGTTTACGCTCCCTTCTTACGCATTCTTGAGGATGGACTTGAATGGACATTTTTCCATACAGAGTCCGCACTTGACGCACTTCTCCTGATCGATAACGAATGGCGTATTTTTGTCGCCGGAGATGGCTCCAGTCGGACAATTCTTTTTACAAATGCTGCAGCGTTTACATACATCCTGGTCGATGATGAACTTAACCATGGACTTGCAGACGCCAGCAGGACATTTCTTTTCTAATACATGGGCCATGTATTCGTCTCTGAAATATTTCATAGTGGAAAGAACCGGGTTTGGCGCGCTCTGGCCTAAGCCGCAGAGAGCGGATTCCTTGATGTTCTTTGCCAGAACTTCCAACTTGTCAAGGTCTTCCGGTTCGCCTTTTCCTTCTGTGATCCTAACGAGGATCTCGTGCATCCTTTTGGTTCCAATTCTGCAAGGCGGGCATTTTCCGCAGGATTCATCGACTGTGAAGTCCAGGAAGAATCTGGCCAAGTCAACCATGCAGGTGTCTTCGTCCATAACGATGAGACCGCCAGAACCCATCATGGAACCCAGTTTTGTCAGGGAGTCGTAGTCAATCGGCGTGTCCAGATGTTCCGCTGGGATGCATCCGCCTGATGGACCGCCTGTCTGAGCTGCTTTGAATTCCTTGCCATTCGGGATACCGCCGCCAATATCGTAGATGATTTCGCGGAGAGTTGTTCCCATTGGTACTTCCACCAAACCGATATTGTTGATCTTGCCGCCCAGAGCGAACACTTTCGTTCCCTTGGAGCCTTCTGTTCCAATGCCCTTGAACCAGTTCGCGCCTTTTCGGATGATCTGCGGAATGTTGGCGTAAGTTTCTACGTTGTTGAGGACAGTCGGCTTTTTCCACAGCCCTTTTTCCGCTGATCTTGGCGGTTTTGGACGCGGTTCGCCTCGTTTTCCTTCGATAGAAGTCATCAGCGCGCTTCCTTCACCGCATACGAACGCGCCTGCGCCCAGTCTGACTTCCAGGTCAAAGTCAAAGCCCTTCCCTAAGATGTTGGTGCCCAAGAAACCGTATTCCTTGGCCTGCTTGATGGCAACGGAAAGTCTCTGCACTGCCACCGGATATTCGGCTCTCACGTAGATGTATCCTTGGTGCGCGTGAACCGCGTAGCCGTTGATGATCATGGCTTCGATGACAGAATGCGGGTCGCCTTCCAAAATGGAACGGTCCATGAACGCGCCAGGGTCGCCTTCGTCCGCGTTACAGATGACGAATTTTTCGTGTTCTTCTACGACTGCGGAAGACTGCCATTTCCTTCCTGTTGGGAATCCGCCGCCGCCCCGTCCTCTCAGACCTGATTTTTTAATTTCATCAATAACATCCTCAGGCTCATAATCATTGAGGACTTTTGCCAGGGCCTGGTATCCGTCCAGGGCTATGTATTCTTCGATGTTTTCCGGATCAATGATGCCGCAGTTGTTGAGGGCGATTCTCTTTTGCATGGAGAAGAATGGGATCTGCGGCAGGCGGTCTCTGATTTCTTCGTATTCGTTTTCACCTGCCAGCAATCTCTGCACGATCTTGCCGCCCTTGATATGGCTTTCAAATATTTCTTTCACATCTTCTGGCGTTACTTTGGTGTACATGACGTGCTCTGGACAGACCATGACAATTGGGCCTTCCGCGCACAGACCAAAGCAGCCTGTTTTGATGACTTTTACCTCTTCGCCGAGTTTGTTCTGCTGGATCTGCTCTTCAACTGCGTCCGCCACTTTCAGAGAACCGGAGGAAGCGCAGCCCGCTACGCCGCAGACAAGGATATCGATCCTATGATTTTCCGGAGACGGTTCAACGTCGCGATCCAAACGGATCTCCATTTCCTTCCGTGCAAAATCCCTTAACTCGGTCAATTCTTTTGCGTTATTAATCATGTTATACTCCTTTTTCACCGTGCTTCGTAATCATCAAGAATGCCGTCCACGTCTTCGACTGTCAGCTTGCCGTAAGTTTCATCATTGATGGTAACTACTGGCGCTAAGCCGCAGGCACCGATACAGCGGCACGCGTCCAGTGAGAACTTGCCGTCTTCCGTGCATTCTCCAACGTCGATGGAAAGTCTGGTCCTGAATTTGTCCAGGATCTCGTTGGCCCCCTTGACATAGCAGGCCGTTCCCATGCAGACGTTGATCTGATATTCTCCTTTTGGATAAATGGAGAACTGGGTGTAAAAGCTTACAACACCGTACACTTCTGCCAGCGGAATGTCCAACTGGTTCGCGATTTCCCGCTGGACTTCCAGGGGAAGATAACCATAAATCTCTTGAGCTTCGTGCAATACTTGGATCAGCGCGCCGCGCGTTTCCTTGTACTTGTCAATGACAGCTTGAAGCTCTTTTGCCTTTTCCTGTGATTCAGCACATCCAGTGCATTTGTCAGTCATCGGAAACTCCTTTCATTCATCAATCAAACAGGTACATCCTATATCACAAAGTCGCCTTTAGCAGTCCTTTTTCAAAAGTAGACTTTGCTGAAAACGCAGAAATACCGGATGACGATACTTTCTGCATTAAAAAAGTGGAAATGACGAAATCAAAGATTCCTATTTCCACTATGTCGCCTGTGAAAGCGTTTCGTAAAATTGTTTCTTTGAGATTCCGCCAAGATCACCAGAGGTGATAATTTCCTAAGCAGAAAATTTAAATATATGATGGTAGAAAATATTTAAAAGTTCTTGTTAAAACAATAACATGCCAGAGGATAACAAGTCAATGCAATTCGTTGAATAAACTGAAAATGGCAAGATTGTTATTTATTAACCCCTAAAATAGCAAATAAATTTCTTGGTTGACAAACAGGCCAGGAAATTTTCATAGAAAAATCTCCCCTTGGGCCAAGATCGCTGCGTTGCCGCCTACTTGGATCAAAGCGCGGTTTTCTGTTTTTCGGATATGGGTCAGGATCCGGGACGGCCGATTCATGGCTTCCCCTTGGACAAAGGCGCATTCCTTTTCATCAGGGATCAGACCGTGGGAAAACAGATACCAAGTCAGCGCGCCGCTGGCCGTTCCAGTGGCAGCCTCTTCATCAATATCATAGAGAGGCGCGAAATTCCTGCAATGGGCAGTCACGTCAAATCCTTCACGATCCAAAGTAAAGGCGTGGACCCCTGTGACTTGGTACTCTTGAGAAAGCTGTGCCAAAGCGCTGAAATTCGGAGAAATGGCGTCCAGCGTCTTTCGATCCTTGACTGGCATGATGATATCAGGAAGTCCAGTGGATATCATGTCAGGAAGCAGCTTCACGTATTGGCTGCAGCCGCATGCAGCCAGCACAGGCTCAAAGGGGATGCCCATGATGGAATAAAGCTGCTCTAATTGATCTTGCTCCTGGATGGTCCCCAAAGTCTCAGGCGATGCCATTTCCATCATCACGAATCCATGCTGCAGTTTGATGGACAAATCACCAGAGCGAGTCTTTGCTGTATAGTCCTGATCATCCTGAACGAGTCCTGCGTCCAGAAGCGCGGCGAAAGAGGCGATGGTGGCGTGGCCGCACAGATCCACCTCTGCGGCAGGGGTGAAATAGCGAAGCTCAAAGCAGTCATTATCCAGAGGGGAGATAAACGCTGTTTCTGAATACCGAAGCTCTGCCGCGGTTTTTACCATGACAGCTGGGTCGGGAAACGGCTGTCCTTTGTCCAGGATCACCACGCCTGCCGGATTGCCGCCAAAAGTGGTTTTTGTAAAAGCGTCTGCGATGTAAAATTTCATGACCGTACCTCCTAATTACAATAAATTTACAGTTGACTGCCTGATGACCAAACAGTTATCTACATTGTACCATGTTTTTCAGAAAAAGCAGCTGAAAAGTTTAGAAGCGTCATTAAAAGTAATGAGTAAATTTAAAGATAATTTGTAAAAAAATACTTGTAATAAAAAGTAAACTATTGTATAATAATCCATATAAAAAGCTCCGCTTACCAGAACCTTAAAACAGCATTGATTTTTTCGTGAAAAAATCATATAATAAGCATGTGGATCAGCAACGGTCCTCAAGAGAGTCTTTGTCAAATGGCAGAAACTCTTAAACTCGGGAGAGTCCCTGCCAGATAGTGGGAAGTTTTAAACTCGGGAGAGTCCCTGCCAGATAGTGGGAAGTTTTAAACTCGGGAGAGTCCCTGCCAGATAGTGGGAAGTTTTAAACTCGTGGGAAGTGGCGTTGTCCGCTTCCTTTATTTTTTAGGAGAATCAAAATGATGGATGATTTCAAAATGTATAGCGTTTCTGACGAATATGTGGAATTTTTAAGGATGCGATGTCCAAATGTCTATTTAAATAAGGAACTACAGCGAACACATACCAGAAAATATATCGGCATCGTGTTACGGATGGAAAATTTCTGCTATTATGTGCCATTGTCATCGCCAAAGAGATCAGACTATCAGCAAGCTGGTGACCATAAAGTGATCAAAAAAAGCATTGTGCCCATTATGCGGATCATTGTGAAGAACTGCCAGGGGAGCAAGGAATTAAAGGGGACGCTGCGTATCAGCCATATGATCCCTGTGCCAGAATCAGAGCTGGAATTATACGACTTAGAGCAGGAACAGGATTTGGCATATAAAGATTTGGTACAGGATGAGCTTCAATTTATCCGCAGGAACAAAATGAAGATCGAAAACAATGTAAAATTGATGTATAAACAGAAGCAAGAAGCTGGAAGGACAGAAGGATACGTAAAGTCCGCATTGGATTTTAAAGCTTTGGAAAAGTGCTGCGCAGAATACATAGCCGCAAAAAACGCAGATGGCAGCAAGCTGGCTCCAGCGTGGGATGAGAGGGTAAAAAAGTGACCGCCACCTAAGCCAGGCAGGGTCACAGACGGAGAAGAGCGGCCTTTCGTGTCACAAGAGCAGGCTGCCCAGCTGGAATGTGAGAAACGAGACCACCCAGGCAGTGAAGCATTGAAGCAAAACAACGCATAGCACAGAAGGCCAGCCGCCCATTTCTTTGCGAATGGTTCCCAGAGCAGCCACGCACGGCGTGTACAGCAGGCAGAACACCAGAAATGAGCAGGCGGACAGGGGCGTGAACATTTGTGTCAGCAGCATGGGCAGGGATCCGGTCCCGCCTGCCTGTGTCAACACTGCTAGGGTGCTGACGATGGCTTCTTTGGCTGATATGCCGGTAAGAAGCGCTGTGACCGCCCGCCAGTCCCCGAAGCCCAGGGGAGCGAAGAACGGCGCGGCATGTTTTCCCATAGCGGCTAGAAGGCTGTCATCGCTGTGGGCTGTCATTTGTAATCCTGTATCAAAGTTTTGCAGAAACCAGATGATAATGGAGGCTGTAAAAATGACAGTAAAGGCCTTTTTGATGAAGCCTTTGGCGTTTTCCCACATGGCCAGCCCCACATTTTTAGCGGCAGGCAGCCTATATGGAGGCAGGACCATGGCTAGAGGCGCGTTGGAATTCCGAAAAACAGTTTTTTTGAAAATGAGCGCCCACAAAATGGACACAAGGATTCCAGTAAAATACAAGGCAGCCATGACTAAAACTCTGCCATTGGTGAAAAACGCGGCAGTGAGCAGAGCGTAGATCGGCAGCTTGGCGCTGCAGGACATAAAGGGGATCAAAAGCATGGTGAGCCTTTGCTCGTGCTGTCCCGGAAGGCTGCGGGCCGCTATAATCGCTGGAACAGAGCAGCCAAAGCCAATGAGCATGGGCACCAGGCAGCGGCCTGAAAGTCCCAGGCTCCCCAGCAGCCTGTCCATGACAAAAGCCGCCCTGGGCATGTAGCCGCATTCTTCCAGGATGGATAGGAAGAAAAACAGCACTGCGATGACTGGGACAAATGACAGCACGCTTCCCACTCCAGCGCACACGCCATCCACCACAAGGGCATGGAAGGCAGGGTTCACGCCTGCGGCCAGCAGCCTGTAACTGATGCTTTCCGTCACCTGATCGATGGCAAGGGAGAGCCCGTGACTGAGCAGCGTGCCCAGAGGACCAAATGTCCCATAAAACACCAGCAGCATGATGGCGAGGAAAATAGGGATGCCCAGGAGCCTATGGGTCAGCAGTTGGTCCAATCTTGCGGAAAAAGAGGGAGGCTGCCCGTCTTCAGATGGGCAGCAGGGAGCGGTCTGGCGCAGCCTTTCGATAAAGTCGTATCGAGCCTGTGCCATTGCTGTCTGACAGTCTGTTCCCATGCGGTTTGCCGCGTCTTCTGCCTGGTGATGGATCAGCGCCAGCTCCTTTGGTTCCAGAGCTAAGGCCTGCTGGATCTCCTGGTCTTTTTCCAAAAGCATGGAAACGCAGAACGCAGGGGCAAGACCAGCGCGGCAGGCTTTGTCGCGTATCAAATGTTCGACCGCGCGGCGAGCTGTATAGAGGGGGCCGGAGTAGATCTGCGGCTGCGGCCTGTTGGATTTTTCCTGTGCCAACCTGTGATCAGCAGTCTTTTGCTCAGGGATCTCCTGGTCCATTTGCCCTTGCGCGGCTATTTCCATGGCTTGACAGAGGAACGCCCGAAGGGGCTGTTTGCGCTGAAAGGAAACGGGAAAGACAGGGATCCCTAATTGGCTGGACAAGTATCGGGCATAAAGAGTCTGGGCATTCCTTTCCCCTTCCCCTGATGTATCCAGCGCAAGGACCAGAGGCGTGTCCAATTCCAGCAGTTGAAGGGTCAAATAGAGGCTCAGGCTGGAGGGGTCCACAGCCTGGATGATCATGTCCGGCTTTTCCCAGAGCAAGAGATCGCGGGCCGAAGCATGGTCCGTGGCATCTGGTGATAGAGAAAATATCTCAGGAAGCTGGAGCAAAGTTAAATTCTGAAAGCCTTTTGCCAGAGCTGCTTTTGTTTGTCCGCCTGGCAGGGAACGAGACTGGTCATTGGCTCGTCCGCTTGTCAGTTGGTTGAACAGAGAAGTCAGCCCGCAGCCAGGGCTGCCGGTCAGTGCGATGGTTTTCATCATTTCCATGCCTCCTTTACCGTGATCATGTGGGCTTCATTTTTTCTCAGAGCAACCACACAGCCTCGAAGACAAAACTGAATGGGCCCGCCAAAGGGCGCCTCTTTTCGGACTCGCACATAGCTGCCGGGAGTGAAGCCTAGATCCAGCAGCCGCTTTCGCAGGGGAGCCGTCCCGCTCACAGAAAGGATCTTTCCAGTCTTTCCGGAAGAAAGTCTGTCCAATGTCATAATCCATCCACCCTCTTTTCTTTCGTATTGATGTTATATCCTATGCTGACGGCAAAAAGGATATGACAAAAAACCGCATTGGGGAAAAAATATTGTATACCTATATATATGTGCTTTCTTTTTTCAACATATGATCTATAATAGGGTAACAATCAAATTCCAGGAGGACATCAAAATGAAAGAGTATAAAATTTCCCATTTAATCAAATCAGAGGACCTGAACCATCACGGGACCCTATTTGCGGGAAGGACCGCAGAATGGCTGGTAGAAGCGGCTTTTATCGCTGCTGCGGCCACCCACGGAAGGCCCCAGGACATCCTTTGCGTCAATGTTCATGGATTCACCTTTAAAAAGCCTGTGCAAAAGGGCGAGATCCTGACCATCCACAGCAGAATCGTAAAGGCGGGAAACACCAGCATGATGGTCCATGTAAAGGCACTATGCGAAATCGAAACAGGGCAGAACGTGGAAGGCTTTGTGACCTTTGTCTGCGTGGAGCCGGACACAAAAAAGACAAGACAGCATGGCATTGTGCTGGATGAGCCAGAAAATCAGGAAGAAGCGGAATTGAGAGAACGGGCGTTGTCTATCGGGTAGCTGGGCGCGCGCTTCAGGCGGCTGGACAGCTTTTCCCTACGAGCTGGGCGCGCTTTGGCCTGTGGATAGTTTCAACCTTCAAGCACTTGATATTGGACTAAAAGTTCTATATAATGAGAACCATTGAAGGAGGTATTGAAAATATGATGGAAACTTATCGAATCGGGCCGATCCGCCCTCCCAGCGAGGCCAGCAGTCTGCTCCTCCAGGTGACCCAAGGCTGCACTTGGAACAAATGCAAGTTCTGCAATCTTTACCGGCACACGAAATTCAAGGCATACACAGTGGATAGCGTGAAACAGGACATTGACACCATGGCTCGGTACGCAGAAAAGGCGCGGGAACATCAAAGGTCCGATGGAACCTGGGACGTGGACAGCATCAACCAGGAATTGGGGCAGATGCCGCCAGAGCAGCAAAATTGCTATTACACCATAGCCATGTGGCTCATGAATGGAGGAAAAAACGTATTCCTTCAGGATGGCAATACTTTGGCTCTCAGCGGCGGGAAACTCACAGACGTGCTGACTTATCTGCGGAGCGTGTTTCCTCACATCCAGCGGGTCACGTCTTACGGCAGAGCGGAAAACTTGTCAAAGGTCTCCGCAGAGGAATTCGCGGAACTGAAAGCAGCTGGCCTGGACCGGATCCATTCTGGTTATGAATCCGGATCTGATGAGGTGCTGCGGCTGGTTAACAAAGGGGTGACTTCTCAGCAGCAGATCACAGCAGGCCAGAACATCAAAGCCGGCGGCTTGGAATTGTCCGTTTACTTCATGCCAGGGCTGGGTGGAAAGGCGCTGTCCCAGGAAAACGCCAAAGGCATGGCAAACGTAGTCAGCCAAGTGAATCCCGACTTTGTGCGGATCCGGACTGCCAGCGTAAAACCAGAGACCGATCTGTGGCAGGATCTGCAGGAGGGAAGATTCGTCCTTTGCAGTGAAGATGAGAAAGTGCGGGAAATCCGCACTTTGATCACAGACTCCCATGGCGTGGACACCCGCGTTGTCAGCGACCATATCATCAACCTGCTCCAAGCAGTGAAAGGGAGTCTGGCCACGGACAAAGAAAAGATGCTGCGGATCATCGATGAGTACCTAGAGCTGCCAGAGCAGGAAAAAAGGATGTTCCAAATCGCCAGGCGGATGGGGCAGGTCATCAGCATCAAGGAAATGGACCGGATGTCTCCTGCGGGCAGGCAGCGTTTCCAGCGTCTCGCGGAACAGGGCGGCGATGAAAACCAGTGGACAGAAAAGATGAACGCCATGATAGGAAGGTATATATGATATGGGACAGGAACGACTTTCCGGACTGGATTTCCAGCAGATACTCAACAGCATAGATGACGGGATCTTCATTTCTGACCCAAATGGCAACATTATCATGGTCAACAAGGCTGTGGAAAAAACAGGAGATAAAACCACAGAAGAACTGGTGGGCCGCAATATCGACGACCTGCAGGCAGAAGGCTATTGCTCAGAATTTGTCACGAAAAAGGTGATCTTGTCCAGAGAAAAGGGGACCATCATCCAAAAGCTCCAGGATGGCAGGGAATTCATTGTCACTGGGATCCCCTATTTTGAAGGCGACAAGCTGAAAATGATCGTGGCCTGCGAGCGGGACATCACGGAACTGACCCGTTTGCGGGAAAAACTCATAGAAGCGGAAGAACTGAAATCCCAGTATGAAGAGGAATTGAAAAAAATAAAAGCAGTGGGGAACGGCTTGGGAAACGCAGTGTGCGCTTCCAAAAACATGATAAAGACCGTGACGTTGGCACAAAAGCTGGCGAAAATCGATTCCACAGTGCTGATCCAAGGAGAATCGGGCACAGGAAAAGAAGTGATCGCGGACTGCATTTATGAAAACAGCCAGCGGAAGGGCAAGCCTTACATCAAAGTCAACTGCGGCGCGATCCCTGAAAATTTGTTGGAGTCAGAAATGTTCGGTTATGTGCCAGGCGCTTTTACTGGAGCGGCCAAGGAAGGCAAGATGGGATATTTTGAAGCCGCCAATGGCGGGACCCTATTTCTGGATGAGATCGGTGAGCTGCCTTTGGGATTACAGGTGAAAATGCTCCGCGTGCTCCAAGAACGGCAGTTGGTCAGGGTAGGGGGCACGGAAATGATCCCCTTGGACATTCGCATTATTGCCGCAACGAATCGCAAGCTGAAAGATATGCTAAAAGACGGGAGCTTCCGTCAAGATCTGTACTATAGGATCAGCGTCACCACCATTAATGTTCCGCCTCTGCGGGAACGGATCGAAGACATCATTGAGCTATCCAAGTTTTTTCTGGATAAATACAACGAGCGATACGGCCTGGCAAAGCGGCTGAGCCACAAAGCATTGAAGCTGCTGCTGGCTTACGAGTGGCCGGGTAATGTACGAGAACTGGAAAACCTGGTGGAAAGCCTAGTCATCACGAGTGAGCGAAACTCCATTTCAGGGAAGGAAGTGGAGGAATATCTCTTTGATGAGGTGGAACGCATCTTTGAAAAAGGCCTGCCAGAGGGCGGGAGCCTTTCAGAGATGGTGGAGGCCTATGAATGTCAGGTGCTGCGGGCGGCATACGAACGATACCAGGATTCCGGCATCATGGCGAGAGAACTGCAGACAACACGCTCGACGATTAACAGAAAATTAAAAAAATACAACATTAGGTTGTAATAATGCAACGCAGAACTGTGTTTTGACGCAATTCTGCGTTTCTTATATTTGAGGGAGAAAAAATGGTGTAGACATTGTAAAATGCAGGAATAAACAAGAGAATATCCAAAAAAACAAAAGGAGAGACGCAAAAATGCGTCTCTTTTTTTGAGGAAAGAACAGTAAGGCCCCATGGGTTTCCAGGGAAAATGGAAAAAAGACAACCTGGGAAAGCCAGTGATTGCAATCGATAGCAGTGCCTGGTGAAAATAAAAAGGGATTTAACAGAAAATTGGCATAATACTTGTTTTATATAAAGGCAGATATCTGAATTCGCTACTGTGCTGTCTAACTGCCGTAAAGGAACAGTCAGCCAGCGCATTAGAACAAGTTACGTAGCTTAGTCACTCTTGCATAAACAGAAAGGAATGAAGAAATGGATAATTATGGTGTTATCACTTTATTGCCGCCCCTGTTGATCATCGTGTTCGCGCTTGTTACCAAAAAGACATTTGAGGCCCTTGTGCTAGGCGGCATTGTGGGCTGCGTCATCGCTTATGGCACAGGCTTCTTTGGCAAATACCTGGAGTTTGTCCAAGTGACCATGTCAGAGAACACATGGATCGTCCTGACGGTAGGCATTTTTGGAAGCTTTATCGCCATTATGAGAAAAGCCAAGGCAACTTCCGGTTTTACTGCACTGGTTCTAAAATACTCCAATACTGAGAAAAAATCCATGATGATTTCTTGGATCATGGGGATCATCATTTTTGTGGATGAGTATCTGAACGTGCTGACCATTGGCAACGTCATGCGGAACGTATGTGACAAGCAAAAAACGCCTCGGGAAATGCTGGCTTATGTCATCGACTCCACTGGAGTGCCGGTCTGCATGCTGATCCCTATTTCCACCCAGGCGGTTTATTGGGCAGGCATGTTGGCGGAAGAAAAAGAGCTGGCTTATCTGGGTGAGGGCATGGACATCTTTATCAAGACCATCCCCTTTTCCTTCTACGCCATGGCAGCGACTGTCATTGTGCCGCTGGTGATTTTAGGCGTGGTCCCGAAGATCGGCCCGATGAAAAAGGCATACCAGAGGACATTGGAAACTGGCATGACTTACAGCGAGGCCAGCAAGCGGTTTAATATGGACATGGATAATGAGGAAACAGCAAACTCCAGTCTGTGGGACTTCTTCTTGCCTATGATCGCGCTGATCGCGGGGACCTTCTGGTTTGACATGGATCTGCTGTATGGGGTCATCATTGGCACTGTCGTGGCTTCGGCCATGTATCTGATCCGCAGAAGGATCACGTTCAAAGAGTTTTCAGAAGCTTTCATCGGCGGATTCGCGGACATGTTCCTCATGTTTGCCATCATTGTTTCCGCGCTGACTTTGCAGAAAGTCCTGGCGGCCATCGGCATGTCTGACTTTATCGTGAACTCCCTGGCGCCATACATGAGCGCGGCGCTGCTGCCAGCCATGGCGTTCCTGATCGTCGCTGTGCTGTCCTTTGTGACAGGCAGCTGCTGGGGCGTGCCGGCAGTGACTCTGCCGATCATCGTGCCTCTTGGCATGGCGGTGGGTTCTGATCCGATCCTGACAGTGGCGGCGATTTTGTCATCCGCTACCTTTGGCGCGCATGCCTGCTTTTATTCAGACGCGACAGTCTTGTCTTCATCCGCTGCGGGCATTGAGAACATGGAACACGCCTTGACACAGATCCCTTATGCCCTGATCGCTGGAGGACTGGCGATCATCGGATATTTGATCGCAGGATTCGTCATGGTGTGATGGACGAGCTGGGAACTAGAGATGGAAACTGGAAAAGTCCGGCCAAGTATTGCCGGACAGGGCGCAAAGGCTGAAAAAGCTGGCGGCCCGTTTTATAAAAAAGATTTTGAGATAGCCGCGGCAGGTTCGCTGGCTGCGGCTGGTGATAATAGGAGGATATGAAAAATGATGAAAATCGTGATTTTAGGAGCAGGACTTCAGGGCGGCATCGTGGCCACGGACTTGTGCGACCAGGAATTGAGCCCAGGAGAAAAGGAATTGTCCATCTGCGATTATGATTTCAACAAAGCAAAAGCAGTGGGCGACCGTCTGGGGATCACGGCTCTGCGCTGCGATGTGAGGGATCATGACGAACTGCTGCGCATCATCAAAGGCGCGGACGTGGTGATCAACTGCGTCCAGTACAATTGGAACATTGATATCATGCGGGCCTGCCTCATCGTCAATGCCCATTATATTGATCTGGGCGGTCTGTTCCATGTGACAAAGCAGCAGTTCGAGCTCCACGAAGACTTTAAAAAGGCAGGGCTCACAGCTGTGCTGGGCATGGGCAGCACGCCAGGGACCATGAACGTCATGGCCGGATACGCTGCCAGCAAGCTGGACACCATTGAGGAAGCCCATGCCATCTGCGCATGTGGTGATTTCACAAGGACAGAAGCGGTCATCGGCATTCCATATTCCCTGCTGACTGTCATGGAAGAGCACACCATGGAACCGTGGATCCTGAAAGACGGCAAACTGCAGTCCGTTCCTGCTGGAAGCGGCAAAGAGATGATCCCGTTTTCCGAACCTATCGGCCTCGCAGAAGCCTTTTACTGCATCCATTCAGAGCCGGCGCAGTTCGCGCGGTCCTTCAAAGACAAGGGCATCAAAGAAGCCAGCTTCAAGCTGTCTTTGCCAAAGGAATTTGAAGAACGGGTCCGCTTCCTGGCTGACCTGGGATTTTCCAGCGAAGAACTGGTGAAAGTGGGCGATCAGGAAGTGAATCCTCTGCGGACCATGGTTAATGTGGTGAACCGGTATCTGGAACGCTATGACGATTCCCAGGACGGAGAACTCAACGACAGCGATGTGCTGCGGGCTGTCCTCAAAGGGACCAAAGATGGCGTGGAAAAGGAGATTGTTGTGGAATCCGTGATCCGTACCAGCGAAAAGTGGGGCTTCATGGCCGGTGCTTTGGACACAGGCGTTCCGCCTTCAATCGTGGCTCAGATGCTCTGTAAGGGGCAGATCACAGAACGGGGAGCCTTGGCCGGCGAACAGTGCGTGCCGCCGATCCCATACTTCAAAGAACTGGCCAAGCGGGAAATGCCGGTGTACTGCATTGAAAAGACACCGCTTTCCGGAGACGACTTCGGCCAGCTCCATGAAGCCATGAACAAACCGAAATAAGGGGAAAGACATAGAATGAAATGAGGAGAGAGCCGGAGCCGGTCAGTCATGCTGAGAGGCTGCCGGCTCTTTCAGCATTAAGGGAAGGAGCATGGCGAATCGCGGGATTAGAGAGTATTGGAAAAATATTTGAGCGGTGCCGCATGGAGGGCTGATGCCGCACTAAATGGGGCAAGTGCAAAAAATTCGCATAAAAATGACGATTTTGAGAAATGAAGCAAAAAGCGAGCCTGGTGTCTATGCACAAAAAGATCAGGATGTCCTTTGTCTGCCGGTCTATATGGCGCAGTTTTTGGGATAACAAACAGACTGATAGGCGCTTAGAACCGAAAACGCATTCTTGCGTCTCGGCGCATATTTGCGTTTTGAAAAATAGGGCTGGAAAAATGCGTAAAAGCAAGTTATTTAATGAGTTTGCTTGAAAACAAGATGGTGGGAAAAACGAACAAGTGACGCAAAACCGCGTTGCTTTTTTCTTGGAAAAGCAGGCTAAAGCTGGTGCTGGCCCGCAGTTGCCATAAAGCATGGACCCCTGTGTTTCCAATGGCTGAACGGGTTATCCAAAAAGAAATTTTCTGCGCAAATGAAAACTGGCACGAAGCTTGTTCTCTATATAAGCGCACATAAAAAGACATGCAAAACATTGAAACTGCTTCCGGCTTTTTTCTAGAGAAAGGGCGGGGCATCAGACGTGAAGGAGGACAACATGAAGAAAATAGTGATTTTAGGAGCAGGACTTCAAGGCGGCATCGTTGCCACGGATCTGTGTGACAAAGAATTGAGTCCAGGAGAACGGGACCTGACCATCTGCGATTATGATTTCGCCAAAGCCAAAGAAGTGGCGGGCCGCTTGGGAATCAAAGGCGAGCAGTGTGACGTATCGGATCATGCTGCTCTGGTCGCTCTGATCAAAGGCGCGGATGTGGTGATCAACTGCGTTCAGTACAACTGGAACGTGGATATCATGAAAGCCTGCCTGGAAGTGAAAGCTCATTACATTGACCTGGGCGGCTTGTTCCATGTGACCAGGCAGCAGTTCGAGCTCCACGAGGACTTTAAAAAGGCAGGGCTCACGGCTGTTTTAGGTATGGGAAGCACGCCGGGGACCATGAACGTCATGGCTGGATACGCGGCCAGCCAGCTGGACACAGTGGAAGAGGCTCACGCCATCTGCGCTTGCGGAGATTTCACAAAGACGCAGGCTGTTATCGGCATTCCGTATTCCCTGCTGACTGTCATGGAAGAGCATACCATGGAACCATGGATTCTCAAAGAGGGGAAACTACAACCCGTCCCTGCTGGAAGCGGCAAGGAAATGATTCCATTTTCCGAACCTATCGGCCTGGCGGAAGCTTTTTACTGCATCCACTCCGAGCCAGCGCAGTTTGCTAGATCCTTCAAAGACAAGGGCATCAAGGAGGCCAGCTTCAAGCTGTCCCTGCCAAAGGAATTTGAAGAACGGGTCCGCTTCCTTGCTGATTTAGGATTTTCCAGCGAAGAACCTATTGCGGTGGGCGGTCAGGAAGTGAATCCGCTGCAGACCATGGTTAATGTGGTGAACCGTTACCTGGAACGTTATGACGGATCCCAGGATGGCGAGCTCAACGACAGCGACGTGCTGCGGGCAGTGGTAAAAGGAACAAAGGACGGCGTGGAAAAGGAAATCATCGTGGAGTCGGTGATCCGTACCAGCGAAAGGTGGGGATTCATGGCCGGCGCTTTGGACACAGGCGTGCCGCCTTCAATCGTGGCCCAGATGATCTGTGACGGGCAGATCACAGAGCGAGGCGCGCTGGCAGGGGAACAATGCGTGCCGCCAATCCCATATTTCCGGGAACTGGCAAAGCGTGAGATGCCGGTGTACTGCATCGAAAAAACGCCGCTTTCCGGAAACGATTTTGGCCAGCTTCATGAAGCCATGAACAAGCCGAAATAGAGGAAAGACATAGAATATAAAGTAAGGAGAGAGCTGGAGCCCCCTTGGTCATACTGAGAGGCTGCCGGCTCTTTTTGGTTTTTTGTGCAGTTTCCTGGGATAAAATTTGAGATTTTCGTGCAAAATATGATAAAAAGATTTGCGATTTTCGTGCAAAAGTGATATTCTGTAGCAAATGAAGGAGGGGAAGAGATGATCTTCAAACGTAAGATTTATGAAAAAATGAAAACGTGGAAATCTTTATCCCATGGCGAAAGCGCACTGATGATAGAAGGTGCCCGCCGTATTGGTAAGAGCACAGTTGCCGAGATGTTCGCAGCTAATGAATATGAAGATTACCTGCTGCTTGATTTTGCCAAAGAACAGAAAGAGGTTCTGAGGAATTTTGAAGAAAACATGGGGGACTTGGATGCTTTTTTCAGAAATCTATTTCTGCTGAAGGGAAAAGCGCTGAAAGAGAAAAAGTCGGTCATCATATTTGATGAGGTGCAGCTGTTTCCCTTAGCAAGACAGGCGATCAAATATTTGGTGGCAGATGGCCGATATGACTACATGGAAACCGGCTCTTTGATTTCCATCAGAGAAAATGTGAAGGATATTTTAATCCCTTCAGAAGAATATAAGCTGAAGATGTATCCTATGGATTTTGAGGAATTTTTATGGGCGAAAGAGGATCATGTAACATATCCGATCATTAAAGACGCGTTTGAGAAAAGAAAACCGCTGGGCGAAGATATCCATCGGCAGGTTATGCGGACTTTTAGAACCTATATGGCGGTGGGAGGAATGCCGCAGGCTGTCAGCGCTTTTGTTGAGGGGAGGACGTACGAGGAGATTGATTTTGTAAAAAGAAATATTTTGGCTTTGTACGAAGAAGACTTGAAAAAACGGGATGCTGAAAATAAAGAAAGCGCCTCGATTATTTTCAAAACCATTCCCGAGCAGTTGGCAAACCATAATTCCCATTTTAAATTCGCAAAGATTGACAAGCATGCCAGATACAAGAGATATGTGGATGCGGTCGATTTTGTCGCAGAATCTATGATGGGAAATGCGTGCGTCAACGTGACGGCTCCGGAAATTGCCTTAGCGTTATACGCAGATCGAGGAAACTTCAAACTTTACATGGGAGACACGGGCTTGTTAGTGACCCAAATCATGAAGAGCGGAGACGTAACGGACGAAAATTTGTATAAATCCTTGATCTTTGATAAGTTGGGCATCAATCAGGGCGTTATCATAGAAAACATAGTGGCGCAGATGCTGCGTGCCAATAGCAGCGAACTGTATTTCCATGAATTCAAGTATCAGAACGAAGGCGCTTTGAAAGAAAGCAAATATGAGATTGATTTCATCACAGTAAGGAAGAAAAAAATCGTTCCCATTGAAGTGAAATCTTCTGGGTATAAACAGCATAAATCCTTTGATTATTTGTTGAAAAAGTACAAGATCAAATTGCAGGATCAATACATCATATATACGAAAGATCTGCGGTTTGAAGACGGTATCATGTATATCCCGCTGTATATGGCGGGATTGATATGACTTTTCGGATCATCTGTATGGTGTACGGCGCGGTTTTTGGGGTCATGGAAGCATAGAAAGAGGGCGCGGACCAAAGGGAGCCACGCCCTCCTCTTGTTACACATCATATATCGCAGATTGGAGATGCTGTGGCGTTTCCAATGGATGTATGGGGATTTTAGCATCGTGCCCGCTGCCCTTGATTCAGAAGCCTATTTCCGGCTGGAAAGGAAATAGGCAAGCAGCCCAAACGCCACGAGTCCGGCTAAGGACAGATAGCCTTCCAAGGAAGGGGTGAATCCAGGATAAATGGCGAATATGGATCCTGCCACCAAACCCAAAATAATGAAGTACAAAGCCTGCGGATGGAACCGCAGCATTTTTTTGATCACCTTCACTCCCACGAAAAGGCCTGCGAGAACACCGAGCCCAATCGGGACCATTAAAAGAAAGTTCAGATCCGCGACAGCCTGCATGACCACTGCGTAGACTCCAAAGAGCAGCATCATCAGGGAACCGCTGATGCCCGGCAGAATCATGGCAATGGTGCTGATTCCCACTGTGACAAAGAGCCACAAGCAGAGCGTGAAGCTGATACCGCCAAAACCTTCTAACGATTTGTTGGTGATTTCCCCTTGGTTCAGGTAGCTGATGAAAATCATAAACGCAAAAGCGATGATGCCTAGTACCACGTTGCGGGACTTGGTTTTTTGGTCTCGGGCCTTTTTGTAAATCGCAGGGATACTGCCCAGCACCAGCCCGATAAAGCAGAAATTCAGCAGCATGGCGTGAGAGTTCAGCAATGAGACGATCACATTGCTCAGCGCGAAAACACCGGCCACTGCGCCTAATGCCAGAGGAATCAAAAATTTCAGATGCTGCTTGATGTTTTTCAAGCTCACGGCATACAAGATTTTGTCATAAATATTGAGGATAACGGCCATAGTGCCGCCGCTGACCCCAGGGATCGCGTTGGCGATTCCCACAAGGGCGCCATAAATAAAGTTTTTTACATATTCCATAGATACCATCCTAAGTGTGAATTTGATATCTTCTATTTTACATGGAAAAGCAGAGCCTGTCTATAATGGGAAGCGGTATTAAGGAAAAAACAAGAATCTCATTGAAGAGTCTCAAAAATAAGATTAAATATCATAAATGATACATAAATAGCATGAAAAAGGTCGGTTTATCTGATGATTGAGAAAAAATCTTAAATTTTTATAACCACCCAAACCCTTGAAATGATAGGACTTGTCAGAATATTGCCATAGCGTTGTTGGCTTTATTGGCAGCAGTTGGCACAGGATTTGTATATATATTTAGGCAAGACGTTATACTTCTGCTGTCACCTTATTATGGGCAGCATTGAAAACAAGAAAAGGGAGGTCAATAATATGACTGAAAGAAATGAAAAACTGGCGTTACAAGAAGCGAAAAGAGTCGTTGGTTACATCGAATCCGAAACTTTATCCGCTGCAGATAAGAAAGCGATTCACGATGATTCTATCGCGAACTTTAATGAGAATGTAAACCCTGGTTGGTTAGAATACAGAAAATCTGTATCTACTGACTCCGCATTTGTTGAATGGGAAGATGACAACGAAGTATTCAGAGATCTGGACGGAACAGAATTTATCGACTGCCTGGGTGGATTCGGTATCTTCGCTTGCGGACACGGAAACCCTGAAATCAGAAAGACTGTACAGGCTCAGCTGAACAGATATTCCCTGCACTCTCAGGAACTGGTAGACCCACTGAGAGGATATCTTGCTAAAATTCTGGCAATGATCACTCCTGGAGATCTGCAGTACTCCTTCTTCTGCAACGGTGGCGCAGAAGCGGTAGAAATGGCTCTGAAGCTGGCTAGACTGGCTACAGGCGGAAGATGGTACATATCCACAGTTGGCGCGTTCCACGGAAAATCCATGGGAGCGATCTCCATGGGCGGTAAAGGCGCTTACAGAGAAGACTATGTTCCAATGATTCAGCAGGTACAGCACGTTGAATACGGTAATGCTGACGCTACTGAAGCAGCAGTTAAGAACCTGCAGACTGTAGGTGAAAAGGTTGCGGCAATCATCGTTGAGCCAATTCAGGGTGAAGCTGGCGTTATGATCCCTCCAAAAGGATACCTGAAGAGATTAAGAGAAATCGCTGACAAGTATGGCGTAGCTCTGATCTTTGATGAAATCCAGACAGGTCTGGGACGTACTGGCACAATGTGGAGATGCGACTATGAAGACGTTACTCCTGACATCATGACATTTGGTAAGGCTTCCTCCGGTGGTCTGGTTCCTATCACTGGTATCATCGCAAGACCTTGGACTTATGAAAAGTCCGGCGTTGGCACAGGAACAGAAGGAAAGATGTTTGACAACCCATGGATCCTGGGATCCCCGACATTCGGCGGTAACCCACTGGCTTGCTCCGCGTTCATTTCCACAATCAGATACATGCTGGAAAATGATATTCCGGGACAGTCCAAGGCAAAGGGCGACTACTATCTGGAAGGACTGAAGAAATTACAGGACAAATACCCAACTGTACTGAAAGACTTCAGAGGATCCGGAATGCTGATCTGTATGGAATTCCCAGAAGCAGAAGTTGGTTACGAAGTAACTAAGAACCTGTTTGCTAGAAAGATCATGACTGCTGGTACATTAGTAAATGCCAAGACAGTAAGAATCGAGCCGCCTATCACTCAGACTTACGAAACAATCGACAAAGTTCTGGCTGCTCTGGACGAATCTCTGGCTGTTGTTAAAGATGAGTTCAAACTGTAAGAA
>CAJTYS010000061.1 GCA_910583765.1 uncultured Eubacteriales bacterium
TGTTGTAAGAAAAGTTCACTTTTAACTTGTACTTTTTCTTGACATAGTACCATGGCCCTGAAAGCCCTGAAAGCGGGCAAACTGGTCATCGCCTGCATGGGGCCTGGAATCTGGACCAGAGGCGGCCACTTCATCCTGGCGCGCGAGTACAAAGGCGGGAAAGTCCATATCAACGATCCGGCCAGTTCCGCCACAGGGCGGGCCTTGAACACCTGGAACAACTTCCAGAACGAAGCCAAGTATTACTGGATCATCACCCCGCCGAAAGGCAAGAATCAAAAGGAAACCAAAAAGACCGCCACCAAGACGAAAAAACAGACCAAGAAAACCACCAAGGCGAAGACCTATAAGGCGAAAGTCACGCCGAAAGTTGGCCTGAACGTCAGAAAAGGCCGCGGCACCAAATACGCCAAAGTGAAGACGCTGAAACAAGGAACCGCCGTCACCGTCTATGAGACAAAAGGGAACTGGTGCAAAATCCACAAAACAAAGAACTGGTTCGTCCATAAAAAATATCTGCGGAAGGTATAAGGAGGGGTGGCGATGAGCATAGGGGAACTCATGACAGCGATCTTGACCTCGAACGCCGTGGTCGGGCTGGTGCAGTTCCTGATCACCAGGCACTCCACCAAAAAGGACATGACGCGAAAGACGTTGGCCGCCGTGACTTACAGCACCCTGGCGGACAAACTGGAGCGCACGTTGGATAGAGGTTACGCCACGCCGGAACAGCGGCGGGACATCAAAGTGCTGTACGATTGCTACAAAGAGCAAGGTTGGAACGGCGACATGGACGCTCGAATGAACAAGGTGCATGGATTGCCGACAAAAGAACTGAAATAGGAAAGCGAGGTTGAACAATGAAAAAATTATTTATCTCACAGCCGATGAAAGGCAAGACGGACGAGGACATCTTAGCGGCGAGAAAACGAGCGGTCGAATCCGCCGAAAAGGAACTGGGAGAACCCGTGGAAGTGATCGACTCTTTCTTCCAGAACGCCCCAGCGGAAGCGAGGCCGCTCTGGTTTCTGGGAAAATCGCTTGAACTGCTTTCCACTGCGGACATTGCGTATTTCGCAAAAGGATGGGAAGCGGCAAGAGGATGCAAGATTGAACACGAATGCGCAGTCGAGTACGGAATCACCGTCATTGAAGACCATAGATAGGAAAGGAAGGTGAAATCATGAAATTTGAAAAAGCGTTGTTGGAATTGAAAGCGGGAGCGAAAATGAAACGCCCTTCATGGGGCGGTTATTGGGAATGGGACGGCGAGAAGAAAACCATCCTGATGCGCGCGAAAAACGATGAAACGCTGGACATCAGGGAAACCCAGGATGTGGCGTACACCTTGGAGAACATCTTGGCGGACGACTGGATCCACGCAGATGAAACCAACACCCCGTTGATGGGCGGTGTCGCCACGTTCGATTTCGGGCAAGCCTTGAAATATTTGAAGCGCGGCGAAAAAGTCGTCCGTAAAGACTGGGCCGGCAAATGGGAACACGTGAGGCTCGTGGCGGAGGAAATCAACCTCATTCCTTTGGGCGGCGCACCCGAAAAAGGGATGAATCTATATTTTTGCGTCAAGATCGTAGATGGTGGCGAGTCCGCGTGGAACCCGTCAACCAATGACTGTTTGGCGAACGATTGGACGTTTGCGGAGTAGGAAAGGAAGGTAAACAATGAACATGAACTTAGACTTTATTACTGACATGTACATCCCAGTGGTCCTGATCGCCTGCCTGGTGATCGGGGTCATCCTGAAAAAATGGTATCCGCTGGACAATAAGTGGATACCGACCATCCTAGTGGTGGTCGGAGCGGTCCTGGGCTGCGTGGCCAACGGCGGCATCACTTTAGAGAGCGTTGTGGCCGGAATGGTCACGGGCCTAGCCAGCACGGGCCTGCACCAGGCGTTTAAGCAATTGCTTAAGATCGACGTGCCAGAGTCCACCGAACAAAGCTGCATGGACAGGGAAACGGCTGAATCCCTTATTCAAGCCGACATGGACGCAGCTGCGAAAGAACATATGGAAGCTGCGGATGCGGAAGCGGACCGGGCGGAAGGTTAACAGCAGTAATATATCAAACAGCATTAACCCTGGAAGATTCAATTTCTTCCAGGGAGTTTTTTTATTTTGCGAATACATTATTTTTAAAGTTTTATATTGACGTGATTAAATATTGTTATATAATTATTATGAAGGGAGGAATATTAATGTTCGTGTACAAAATCAATGTGCTAGAATCACTTAAAGAGGCAGGATATTCAACGACACGGCTTAGAAAAGAGAAGCTTTTAGGAGAAAACGCTATACAATCTATAAGAGAAGGAAAAATCGTCGGGATTATTGCTTTAGAAAAATTATGTCGTCTATTGGATATGCAACCAGGCAACATAATAAAATATGTTGAGGAATAAAACATTAAAAATAATGTAAAACAATTGACAATACACCCCAAACGGTGTATAATATAAATATCAATAAACAAAAATGAACGTATTGGGGGAAAAGCATATGCCGACAAACGAAAAGATTTTTCGAGACATAATGAGTGGATCGAAAGACAACAACATAAAATTCAGGGAATTGCAAAAAATACTGGATGTGTTAGGCTTTCAATATCGAGTGAAGGGCGATCACTTCATTTACCGTAGCAAAGCCATAGAAGAGATCATAAACATCCAGCCGGACGGAAACAAAGCGAAGCCGTACCAGGTGAAGCAAGTTAGGGATTTGCTTGCAAAATATAAAATGGAGGTGTAAAAAAATGTATAAGTATGAACGCATTATGTATTGGTCAGAGGATGATAAAAGCTGGTTGATTGAGGTTCCAGAACTTCCAGGATGCATGGCAGATGGAAGGACCCCAATGGAAGCGCTAGAAAACGCAGAAATTATCATTTCTGAATGGATAGAAACCGCAAAAGAAGTAGGTAGAGAAATACCAGAGCCAAAAGGTAGACTGCTATATGCCTAAACAGAATGAAGGTTCTGCGGACTACTGGAGAAACATGAGACAACCAGCACGTGGATAATGTGAGGGGTGTCTCATGTTTTATTTTTTGGCAAGCTTGGCCGAGTATGACAGTGAGCAAAATGTTAGATTTAATCCCCGGAGTATATATTATATATCTCTATCTCTATCTCTAGTAAAGAATCCTACAAGGAATCATGTAAGAAATCTTACTCGACCTTGCTAAGAGCATAAAATGGCAGGGTTATTAAGCGTGGAGTTGATCAATTGTTGTATACGCAGATATGATAATTCGTTAATAAAATACTCAAAATTGAAGTGAAATTATTGACAAATACGCAAATGCGTGTTATAATAATTACATACTTAAACAAAAAACAATCACCCAGCTAACACGGGGAGTACGGGGGCTCGAAGCTCCTGGAAGGGAGAAAGAAAATGAAAAATTATTATAAAATTATAGGAAATTTGAGTAAATCCAAAGACCTCACTGATTTAATGGAAGCGAAGGTAATGATAAGATTAATGAGACAACATGGTCTCTTGACAAGTGAAGAACATGAAACTGTTCTTGATTTCATTAATCAAAAATATCATGATATTGAAAAGGTTCCCGGGGTAATAACCATATCGCAGAATATTTGGGGGTATGATGCCCCGCTGGTAAGAAAAATGCTTTAGCTCATTATGGCGGGATTCAGAAAGTGAAATAGGAGGGAGACAATGTTAGTAAGAGAAAACGGAACCATCTATAGAGTTGTCACCAGAACACTGGTGAAGCCAGTCAAGTTCACGAAAAAGCAAGCGTGGGGTCACTTCGCTTTTTCGGACAAAACCTCGTTGTATAACGAGTTTATGTCTGATAACGCTTTACTGCGGTTTGAGCCGTTCCCTAGAAGAGGCAAAACTCCTAGGGGTTAGCAAAATGGGTAGTTCGAAAAAACGTGCCGCCTTGTACATAAGGGTAAGCACCCTCGATCAGGCTACTGAGGGATACTCACTCGATGCTCAAGAGGCGGCGCTCAGGAAGTGGTGTGGAGATCATAAATATGAAATCTACGATCTGTATGCTGATCGGGGTATTTTCGGCAAAACAATGGACCATCGCCCTGAAATGGTCAGGCTCATGCAAGACGCAAAAACGGATAGGTTTGATGTGGTCTTGTTTTGGGCACTTAGCAGGTTTACCCGCAGCGTATCGGATTTGTACCGATCCATGGAATTTTTTAAGGAGCATGGTGTCGATATGATCTCCTACACGGAATCGTTTGACACGTCCACCCCCATGGGGCGCGCCATGATGGGCGTTGTCGGGGTATTTGCCCAGCTGGAGCGGGAATTGACCAGCGAGCGGGTCAGTTCCGCCGCGGCCATACGTGCGGCACAGGGACAGCCGACTTGCTCATCCGTGCTAGGTTACGATCTACTAGAAGGCGAATTGATCGTGAATGATCAAGAAGCCGAACAGGTGAAGTTTTACTTTGAGAGTTACCTGATATACAAAAGTCTCTCGGAAGTCGCTGAATTGGCACAGCAGAGAGGTTACAAGGGGAAACGTGGAAAATCTCCCACGGCTCAAAGCATACGTATGACATTGACAAGACCCGTGTACTGTGGGCTCAATAGTTTTAAGGGGGCAACGTTTAAAGGCTCCCATGAACCCATTGTGACCATTGACACCTTCAACAGCGTCCAGCGGTTGCTACGGCGGCAAGGGAAGCTGTCTGGTAGACACGCCAACAACCCGCCTGAATACATTATTCGGTTCCATGCCGATAAATCGCCTACCTGGACATCCTATCAGATATAGCAGCTTTTGCTATTTTGCATGATATGCAAGTTTAAATATTTTTATAAAAAATACGCATTTTTAAAGTAAAATTATTGACAAATACGCAGATGCGAGTTATAATATATACATACTTAACAAACACAAAGAAAACGGAGGGTGCAGTCATAATGAAAAAAGAAATCAAGAGAACATTCTACAGAGACGCATACAACGATAACAAGGTGTGGGAAGTCGCTGAATTGTCCGGCGGTCACTACCTTCGCCAATATATCAACGGCCAGCAGTTCGGCAGAGGACTGAGGACCACGAAAAAACATATTCAGGAAATCGGGATTTTCGATTTTGAGAAAGTCCAGGACGAAACCGGCGCAGCCATGGAAGGCAAAGAAACGACACAAGCGGAAAACTTGGCGGTCAAGATGATCGCAAACCCGGACACAGAAAGACTGTTGGAGCAGTGGGAACTGACCGAAAAGATCAACGATCCCCACATTCCGACCGTGAGGGGTTGGCTGATGGACGAACTTGAAAAGAGGAACCCGGAAGGCTTCGAGAAATGGTTGGATGGGGAAGCGTTAGACGGGGAACTGAGGACTTATTTCTAGGGGTGTAAGAAGAAAGCGCTGGATTGAGGGCGAGTAATTTTTTTTATTTAATAATTACGAAAATGCGGATTTTATAGAATGATATGTACGTAAATTCGAGAATTCTCTATGTGAGTAGAAAATAGGAGAACTCAAGACGGGACAAGGAGGAGTATACATGAGAGAGGTAGCGTGGCAGGAATTTAACAAGAGTGACCGCATTGTCACAAAGCGCAAAACACTCAAGACAGACGAAGCAGCAGAAAAATTTATAGAGAAAATTTGTGAAAAGGATAACTTTTACACAATTCTCGCTACAAGATAAGGAGGTCAAACAATGAGATATTACAGCACAATACGCCCGGTGCAGCCGGGCGGCATGGGGATATATAGATTACCGTGAGCCACTCACAAGAGAGCAGGCGAACGCTTACGAGCTTACGCTGGGAGGAATGAAGACATACTGGTGCGTTACGACTTCGGTAAACAACCGGGGACGGATAGTAGCCAACATTACAAACGTGATAGAAGCCACCAGAAAGCCGGAGAACGCGTCAAAAAGCACAAGCCATAGAGATTTATACCATGACTGGTTTGAGAGCCAGGAAGAAGCTCAGGAGTTTGTGGAGGAAGCAAAGAGAGCATAGAGAAAGTGAGGAAGAAACAATGGAAAGCATGACGTTAAGACAATTTTGTGAAAGGTACCGGAAAGGCGAATTTTTGAGCGAAGACAGAACGGTGCAGTGTGAAGCTGGTTGGTATGACTGGTTTTGCGAAGACTGGGAGCTAGCTGGACGGCTCGGAAAGATTTGGGACATTTTGGAGGGGGTTACCAGTGATTACTTGCTGGATAATTACCGGGTATGGTTTAAGAATAACTGTCCTTGTGTAGGTCCTTTGTATGATGACGTAAGGTTTGAGCCGTTGGACGAAAGCCGCAGGAACGAACTCTATTTCGGAATTGCGCTCGGAGACGAGAGAAACGATCATCCATACACGGTGTTTTCGGCAAGGGCGGACTACGAGAACGAGGCAGGGTTTGACAGCGTTGAGGAGATTATCGCTTTTATAAACGCTTGGAAAGATGCGTTACGTGATGAAGAATTTTACAGGCGAAAGGCAGAAAGGGGCAAACAGCTAGATGAACTGTCAGAGAAAACCATGGAAATCTTAAAACAGGGCGAGGCTATTATCGCCAAACACAAATTAGAGACACAGGAAGGAGAAAAGAAATGATTTATAACGGCAAAAAAGTATTCACACAGGGTACGTTTGATTACAGCAAGGCGCAGATTGGAGATCTTGTTGAAGCAGCCATTGTCATGGATGCGGTGAACTGTCTTCCTCCTGTAAGCCTGAGGCGTGACTGCGCACAGCTGGGGGAGCCGTATTCGCACCGAAAGGATCCGGACACTGGAGAGTGGCGTGGAATCTACGCCACATTCAGATGCCTCACCGGAGGATGGGACAAAGGGATTTGGGAGTACAGAGGGCATTGTTTTGCTAGGGAGACCACGGAACGCGGTGAGGATGCCGCTTACTGCTAGAGGGAGGGGCAGAAGAATGATTGACTACGACAAAATCATCACAGAGCTTGGGGAAGAAATTTCAGAGTGCGACTACCGTTACTGCGGAATGGTTCCGGCATATTACCAGCGGGAGTTGGAAAGGGCTGTAACGGCATTGATAAAGTGCAGAGAAAGCCTTAAAGGATTGCAAAATTATCAGTCGGAGGACAGTGCGTCTCATGATCCGTATAAGACGGCGCAGCTTTTGAAAATGCTTGCGCACGAAACAAGCTCGGAGGAGCATTATGGGGCGAGGCTGCACCACGGTGGCGGGAACACAAAAGTCCTTACCATTGACGCTGGCGGGTTAAGGGCTTTGATCACTCATTATGCGACACACAGGACAGAACTTGAAAATGAAGATGAATTGGAGGGAAAATTATGAAAAAAGAAATCATCAAGAAAATCGAAGAGTCGATAAAGGCTTTGATGGAAACGGAGTTGGAGGTTGGAAGTTTTGAGGTTCCGAAAAACGATGGTTCGGTTCAGCGCGGAGTGACGATTCGCGAACCAGGATTAAGGTTTCCCGCTTTCTTTTACCTGGATGAGGCTTTAGAAGGCATCGAAGACGTTGAAAAAGCCGCAAGGGATTTGGCGAAAGAGATTTTAGACGTATATCAGTGTGATATGGGTAGATTTTTAGACATTGAAGGCAAACTGAGCAAAGAAAGCGTCCTGGAAAATGTCGTCTGTCAGCTGATTAACACAGACCGAAACGAAGAGCTCCTTAGGAGGTTAGTGCATAAGGAATTTCTTGATTTGTCAATAATTTATAAAGTGCTAATGATCAATAATGGATCAGGACGCTGTAGCTTTACCGTGAACCATGAGCTTTGCGACATGTACGGCATCAGCGAAGAAGAATTGGATCGCGCAGCGAGGAAAAACACGAAGGCGAGAGGCTTTTGCGTAAGACCTTTGGTGGAGATCGTTTCAGAGCTCATGAATTTGCCATTTGGAGCGGTTATGGATGGGTGCGTTCCATTGTTCGCCATCACGAGCAAAGATCTGATCAATGGCGCGGCGGCGATGCTTTACAAGGAGCGTTTTGATGAACTGGCCAAGAAGTTGGAAAGCGACTTATACGTGCTGCCATCCAGCGTCCAAGAAGTCATCGTCATGCCGGCGGACGGCAACGATCCTTCTGCCCTCAAATCAATTGTGGCGGAAGTGAACGCCAATGTGGTTGGCGAGGAAGAGTTTCTGAGCGGAAGCGTATATAAGTACAATGCCGCAGCTGGAATTTTCAGCATCGAGGAATGAGGTGGAACGAGATGAAAAAGAAGACCAACGGCTGGATCGCGGCGTTGATGCCTCCAAAGCGGCAGTATGGAGAGAGCGAAGAAGTTCTTTGTCTCTTTGCGGATGGAAGGCAAAGAGTTGGTGTGTACTGTGAAGATGACGCTTGGGTGAGCGCTGAAACGGGATTCTCGTTTGAAGATGGGATGACATTGGGCGGCGGTGAAGTTATCGCATGGAGAAAACTTCCGAAAGGAACAAGAAAGAAAGGGAGAAAGAAATGCCGAATCATATAAAGAATATCGTGAAAGCAAAAGGGCTTACGAAACTTCCGTTATTTGTGAAAGAAGATGGAGTTGAATGTTTTGATTTCAATCGAGTGATTCCTATGCCGAAACCCCTTGATGTGACAGCGGGAAGCATTGAGGATCTAGCGATTGAAGCGGTCATAAGAAAGCTTAGTGAGAAAAAAAGTTGGATATTTGATAAAGAACGCAAGCGAATGTTGGATCAAGAATGGGAAGATAGAGTTTTGTCTCATGAAAATGAGGAGGAGCTTTTAAAAACTGGCCTTCAGTATATAACCAATGAAGTATTGTATGGAGCGACAAGCTGGTATGAGTGGTGCATTAACAATTGGGGGACAAAATGGAACGCATATGAAAGCGAGCAATTTGATGCGGATACGATCGGATTTCAAACGGCGTGGAGCAACCCAGAACCGATAATGCTAAAACTATCCGAGATGTATCCAGACTTGATTATTGAACACTGGTGGGCCGATGAAGGCATGGGAAGCAACAGTGGTTACAGGGTTTACCATGGTGGCGATATTGTTGAGGGTGGTTATCACGATAACTTCAGTAACGAAGCGTATGAGAACTATGTAAAATGCTGGGGAGATTCACCGTGTCTGTGCCGGAATGATGATGGATCATGGGAACGTCGTGATTGTGAAATCTGTCATGGTTGCAATTGAGAGGTATGAGTTATGACAATAAAAGAAAACGAAGCTATTGAGATCCTGGAAGAAGAACGCAGTGGGTCGGATGCTGCGGAAATCGTAAAGCGAATAATGGAAAGGGAGGAAGTGAATCAGACCATGCTTGCAGAAAAAATGGGGTGTGCCAGACAGAATATCTGCCAAATGCTGAATAGAGGAAGTATAAGCATGAGGTATGACAGCTTTTATAAAGCCGTAAGGGCCCTTGGCTATGAGGTGATCGTGCGAAAAAACAACACGTAAAATAGAAAGGGGTGTTTTAGATGAAAAAATTACTGAAAAAGATAGAGGCGATGGAAGTCCAAATGGACAAAGCTCAGCAATGGGCAGAATACTGGTTGCAAGATGAACATTTCGATGAGGAGAGATCAAATGAATTCGAGCAGGAATCAGATGCGATTTATGAAAATCTTTATCAGCTGTTCGGACAAGCGGCGGATCAGATCGTTGATGCCACATCAGGACAGATCGACAAGGTTATGGCTATGACAATGATTCGATGCAGGCGAAAAGAAGTGAAAAGAATTTTTGCATAGGAGGTAGAATGATGGAACGGGTTTACTATGCGATTAATGAAGAAAGCGCGAAGCACTCACATGAAATGATGTCCTTTGGCGATTATGTGGCTGGTAGCAAAACGGCGGAGTATCAGGTGTACGTTAATCTAGCGTATGATTTGGCGGATAGGGTGGCAGCAGAAAAACCTGAGGAAGCGGAGAGGGCATACTCTTTAGCGGAGAAGTACGCAAAGAAAATGGCTGATAATATGAATAGAGCGAGCAGCATCGGATGTATGTGTCCTTCCGTGATGATCGCTGGACCAGCAAATTTCCCAGTGCGCAAAAAAGAAAAGCAGAACGCTGCCATGGAAAAGAATCATGAGGATTTCAACAAAGCGCAAAAGCTTCTGGAAAAGATAGCAAATATCTTGTATGGTAGGGAAATTATCAAATCAGGCGATGAACGAGCGATTGAAAAGTTGGATGAAAAGCTATCTGCCTTAAGAGCTGCGCAGTCAAAAATGAAAAAGGCGAATAGAGCGATCCGCCTGAAAGACATAGAAAAGGGAAATGCGATATTGAAAGACATGGGGTACACAGACAAACAGATCGAACAGTTAAGAGAACCGGATTTTTGTGGAAGAGTAGGGTATCCTGCCTATGCGCTCCAGAACAACAACGCCAATATCCATAGAGTGGAAAATAGAATAAAAGGGCTAAAAACCACCAAGAAGAAGGGAACCACAGAAACAGAGAATCAATTTTTCAGGGCTGTGGAAAATGTTGAGGCCATGAGGTTGCAATTGTTTTTTGAAGATAAGCCAGGCCCAGAGGTTAGAAACATTTTGAAAAGCAACGGGTTCAGATGGGCACCGAGCCAGATGGCGTGGCAAAGGCAGCTGACCAATAACTCGAGACACGCAATGCGCCATGTTATTGAGCAGATGGAACAGATGAACAATGCGACAAGTGAAGATTAACAGGAGATCGGCACTAAGAAAGGAGAACGAGAGGAAAAGATCATGAAAGAATTAAAGAAAATTGAAACGGGCATGGTGCCAGTCTACGAGACGAGTACTGGAGAACATGTCGTGTATGGGACAGAACTGCATGGAGTTCTTGAAGTAAAAAGCAACTATCGTGATTGGATAAAGAATCGTCTGAATGGCATTGATGCGATAGAACATGAAGACTATGAAAGTGCTAAAATTTTAGCACCTTCGGGACAGAAGAAAAAAGAACACATTATCAAACTGGATACCGCCAAAGAAATGGCCATGCTGGAGCGTAACGAAAAAGGAAAGCAGGTAAGCAGATATTTGAATGCCATAGAACAGGGGAAAGACATGGATAATAACGATGAAACCAAAAGTAAAATGACCCAGGAAGCGCAGGAGGAAATCTATAAAAGCGGTTCGGTGCAATATCTGGATAGCCGTGAAGTGGCAGAGATTGTAGAGAAAAAGCATGGACATCTTACAAGAGATATCAGGCAGTACATAAAAGAATTGACTCAATCCAATTTTGGATTCACTGATTTTTTCATCGAAAGTGCATATAAAGATGCATCTGGGAAGAGTAACAAGTGTTATCTGGTAACCAGAAAAGGCTGCGAATTTATTGCGCATAAGCTGACAGGTATTAAAGGCACGAAATTCACGGCTACATACATCAACCGTTTTCATGAGATGGAAGATGCTTTAACCACACAGATTACCCCAGCATTACAGCAGTTCATGGAGCGGCAGGCAAGATTTAACCAAGAAATGCTTCAAAAAATTAATGATGTCCAAGATAGACGAGACGCAAATGTTACGAATCTTTTTACATTGAATGATTTTTTAGAAAGAAAGGAAAAGCTTAATGATCTTGTCAATGAAGTCGCTAGACTGTGCGGACTGGACAAGTCGAAAACCCTGCATTATCTGTATAGAACGGTTGAGGAAAATCTGAAAGTTTCCGTTGATGGTGTCAAATCGTTTTACAAGCTGAACACTGGCAATGAAATCAGCACATTTGAAACGGTAATTCATAATAATCCGTTATATATGGAGGTTGTGAGGTTGTGTGAAGAAACCATTGAGAGAAAGAAGGCGTTTGGGTAAAAAATTTGTGACTTGACAATTTAATATGGTACGGCAAGGTGCGGTGGAAAAACTTTGGGAAATTTTAAAATATCTATTGATTTTTGTATCCACATAATATATAATAATAATGTGGATACAAAATAAGAGAGGTGATGAAATGAGTCCACAAGTAGGTAGACCAACAGATGACCCGAAGAATCTGAACACTCGGATTAGGCTTTCGGAAAAAGATGTTGAAAAACTCAACTATTGTACAGAAAAATTAGGAGTAAAGAAAGCAGAAGTAATAAGAATGGGCATCAATAAGGTTTATGAAGAATTAAAGAAATAAAAAGCAGGAAGCCCGCCCTGACCAAAGTTTGGACTTCCAATTACACACCAACCACCGTAGTGATTGATAAATCCATTCTATCAAATCATTGCGGCGAAATCAAGAAAGAAAAGGAGAGCCGTACCATGATGAATTCTAATATTAGCGATAACTTTGAAATCTTAAGCAGCACATCTGATGGCGCACGCCTGCTTGTCGAAACCGTAATTGAGAGCTACGGCGTGCAAGACTTCCTTCGATGCGTTTTCTTTGGCCTGAATGAAACGGACCAGGCCCAGTTCCTGAGCACAGCCCTGCGGAAGGCGGGTGCTGTCAAGTGAACAATGACTGTAAATTCATGGGGGGGGGGTACTGCATGTGCGGTACTTGCCAAGCCGTAAGAGAAGCGATGGACGCTGCAGAACGGATCACAAAAGAAGAAGTGGAAACACTTTTTCGTGAAGCGGAAGACGCAATCAGAAGATGTGAGAAGATCGAACCGATCAAAGATTAAGGCGAGTTAGGAGGATAGAATGCGAAAATACGAATTGAACCGAAAAACCTATAAAGAGATACGCAAAATGGATCATGGGCAAATGAGCTTGTTTTGTGAAAAATTATATATGAAGGGGTATGCTGACGGTAAAACCGAAGCGGCGGGATTGTCAGAAACCGAAGTCATGAAAACCATCCTCCAGGTGAAGGGGATCGGAGAGAAAAAGGCCCAGTCCATCGTCCAAGCATTGACTCAGGCACAAAAAGAAATGGGAGGTGTGGCACATGGACAAGAATAAGGTATACTTAGAGGTGCCAGAATTCACGGGAGAGAATGTTCCGGTATCGGTAGCCGCAAGAGTGATGAAAAAAGATCAGCAATTTATCCGGCAGGGTATCATTCTCGGGTTCTTGAAATTTGGAGTGGCTTTCAAGAAAGAAGGAAGTTCCCAATATGACTATTACATATCGCCGATGAAGTTTTGGGAAGAAACGGGATACGTGTACGCCGGAGCAGTGAAATAAACGGCATGAAATTGGCTGTGAGAAGTGCTGGCAGGTGAAAAAATTTTCTGGATAGGAAACATGGAGGTAACAAAAATGGCGATAAAGGCTTAATTTGCGCATTTCCATGTTTCAATATAATGATACCTTCCGTCTTTCACCAAATGCTTGATGGCCTGTCGTGCCTTCGGATATAATTGGACTTCATCAAAGATAATTACAGATTCATCCTTGTACAAATCTTTTCCTGTCACAGCTTGCAGACGGAGGAAAAACATATTCAAGTCATTCAGATCTTCAAAGCAAGACAGTTCTTCATGGGAGGCTTTTGAAAAATCAATTAGAATATATGATTGATAGTGGCTTTTGGCAAAGCGTTCTGCGACTGTTGATTTTCCAACTCGTCTCGCGCCTTCTAGCAAAACTGCGTATTTTCCCGCGTAATTTTCTTTCCAATCTAACAATTGATCATATGCTTTTCTTTTAAAATACATGGCAAAACCTCCTGTTGAATGATAGAGTACCATTACTTGTGCGTTTCTTCAATATTATTTTAAGTAAAAATATGCATTTCTTCAATATTATTTTTTCGTAAATTCGACATTTCTTCAAGAATTTTGATAGACGCTATCATTAACCTGGTCTAAATTCATTAAAGAACAAGTCGGCTTCGCCGATTTTTTCAGCAGTGGACTTTGTTGATATTTCCTGGATAATAAAAAAGCCTGTGGACATGGAATCACAGGCTTTTTGGCGGAGAGTCCGGGATTCGAACCCGGGGCCCGGTAAAGGGCACGGCATTTCGAGTGCCGCACAATCGACCACTCTGACAACTCTCCAGAACACACTCCTACAGTATAGCCGATTTCGCAGCGGCACGCAAGGGGTTGACAAAAGAAATCCTGCCATTTTTCACCCGTTTTCCAGTCAGCCCTTGGCGTGTCACTGGCAGGGCAGTATGAGTTTTACTGAAAAACCGCCGCTGGCACTGCGACCCATGATGATTTCCCCTTGATGAGCAGAGATGATCTGTTTGACTAGGAGCAGGCCCAGGCCATGACGCTGCTCGGTGGCGTTGGTGTCACAGACCATGTAATGAGCCGCGTGGTTCAGCTTTTCCAATTGTTCGCCAGACACGCCGATGCCGTCATCTTCTACGAGAATATGACATTTCCCCTGTGGGGCGGTAATGGAAACGGAAATTTGACAACCTGTCTCATTATGGTTGATGCTGTTTTGGATCAAGTTGCTGATAGCCCGCTGGAGCAACTCCCGATCCGCGGAGATGGCGCAGGTCTCTGTGGCTTCACTGGTATCCCAGACTATGGGATAACGGTTTTCGATATCCATGTTTATAAAATTCACCACCACTTTCCGCACTAGAGGCACCAGCTTTTCCTGGCGAAGATTCACAGGCTGCATATCATATTCCAGTTTGGAGGCAAGGTTCAGGTCGCTGACTAGAGCGCGGATTTTTTCACTCTGCCTGCGGATGACCATGGCCTTTTGACGCTGGCTTTCCGGCAGATCATCGCTGGTTTCCAGCTGGCTGGCATAGCCCATGACCATGGAAAGGGGAGTCCGAATGTCGTGAGAAACGCCGGCGATCCAATTGGCTCGGGCGGTTTCCTTTTTTGCCAGTTCGTATTTTTGCCGCTGCAGCGCATGAGACGTTTCATTGATGCTGTGAGCCAGCTGTGACAGCACGCCGGTTTCTTTCATATAGGCAGGCTGACCGTCAGGCAGCTGCTGGATGCCTTCTGCGATCGGGTTCACGGATCTTAATAGCCTGCTGCTTGTGACAATATAGATCAGCAGCAGCAAACCAGCGTTGGCAGCAAGGACAATCAAAAGGATCCTTGGCAAACCAGCGATAAAGTCATAGTCCCAAGCAGGATACATTTGTTTCCAGAAACGGTCTTTTGGGTAACCCAAAATCATCAGGCCTTGATCATTTTCTCCGGTAAATGTGGGGTAGTCAGCGATATATCCTCGTGTCAAGCGGGCGATGTCAGAAGCGTCATAATCCACAGGCACGCTGTCCGGCAGATTTTCCGATGTCCACAGTGTATTCAGGGTGTGGTTGTCGATGAACAAGGCCCATACGCTTTCTGAGCGCAGCTCTTGCGCCATTTCGTTAGACAATTGATAACCGTTTGCTGTCTTTTCCAGTGCGTCAGCGGCTTCCTTGGCTGTGGTCCAGGGTGACGCGCCGGGCGTTTGGCTCGCGCTGATGAGCACCAGCACCGCGATATTGAGAGCCAGCAGCAGCACGGTGCTCAAAAGCAGGATCAAGAGAAAACGGCGGATGAGTTTCGGGATGCTTTTCATAGAAGTTCCTTTCGTTTTATGAGAGGCAGCAGCTATTTTTCTTTTGTGATCAGCTTGTACCCCAGCCCTTTGACCGTGACCAATGATACGGGAGAGGACGGGTTTTCTTCGATTTTTTCACGGATGCGCCGTATGTGGACCATGAGGGAATTTTCATAGCCAAAGGGATTATCGCCCCAAGCGGCTTCGCACAAAGCATCGATAGTGACGATGCGCCCCTGGTTACGATGCAGCGCGGAAAGCAGCTCGAACTCTTTGGCTGTCAGAGGGATCCGCGACCCGTTTTTCCGAACTTCTCCTCGGGCAAAGTCGATCTCGCTGCCATGGAGTTTCACAAGAGGTTTCTCTTCACGATAGCTTCGCCGCAAAATGGCCCGAACACGGAAAGTCAGTTCTTTTGGCAGAAAAGGCTTGACCATGTAATCGTCCGCGCCAAGGCCAAAGCCTCGGAATTTGTCTTCATCTTCTCCTCGGGCTGTTAAAAATAAGATGGGGTAATCAGACATGATTTTCAGCTGCTTCATGAGCATGAAACCGTCTCCGTCCGGCAGCATCACATCTAAAATGGCAAGCTCAGGTTTAAATCCTGCCGCTGTTTCCAAGGCTTTCTGGACGCTTCCTGCGGTCCTTATGTTCCCAAATCCATCTGCCTTTAACATGGAGACCACCATATCCAGCAATTCCGGCTCGTCATCCACCAGCAAAATTCGCTTATCCGTTATATAGTCCATTTCATCCCTTCTTTCTGGAAGGTATTTGAAGATCCCTGGGGGTATTTGCCAGGAAGGTTTTTCAATTGCGTTCCAGCGATAGTATACCACGAAATCTCGCTGGTTTTCTCGCTGAGGCGAAAATGTAAGGAAGCTGTAAGGCAGAGAGAAGGATGGTGTAAGGATGAAGGTGTATGATCAGGATCATCAAGAAAGGAGACATGAAACATGAACATGATTGAAACACATGATTTGACGAAAAGCTATGGCCATTTCCAGGCGGTTTCCAATGTGAACCTTCATATCCCGAAAGGCAGAGTCTATGGCTTCGTAGGGCCCAACGGCGCTGGAAAATCCACGACCATGAAAATGCTGCTGGGCCTTACAGTGCCAACGAAAGGGTCTTTTTCCATTAATGGGAAGACTTATCCAAAAGATCGGGAAGAAATTTTGAGAAACACAGGCTCTTTCATTGAAGCTCCGGCTTTTTACGGCAATTTAACTGGGGAAGAAAATCTGGATTTGATCCGCAGGATCCTTAAACTTCCAAAATCGTCTGTGGCAGAAGCCCTAGAGTTGGTAGGTCTTACGCCTTTTCAAAAGCGCTTAGCGAAAAAATATTCTCTGGGCATGAAACAGAGGTTGGGGCTGGCGGGGGCGCTGATCGGCAGGCCGCAGCTGCTGATCTTGGACGAACCGACAAATGGGCTGGATCCGGCGGGAATCCACGAGATCCGAGAACTGATTCGCTCCCTGCCAAAGCAGTTTGACTGCACGGTGCTGGTGTCCTCGCATTTGCTGTCGGAGATCCAGCTGATGGCGGATCATATTGGCATATTAAATCGGGGAGAATTGCTCTTTGAGGGGCCGCTGGAAGAATTGAAAGCATACGCCGCATCCAATGGATATCCAGTGGACAATCTGGAAGACACGTTCTTAGCGCTCGTCCATCAGGCGGAGGAAAGGGGATGGGAAAAATGAAGATGGCTCTAGAATTCATAAAGATCAAACGGACAGGGCTGCTGCCTGCGTTTCTCTGCGGCGGGCTGTTGGCTTCTATGATTCCGGTGCTGAACATGGCAGCGAGGTCCGAGGTCTATGTGAACTTGCCCCAGCCGCCTTTGGATATCCTTTTGGATGGAAACTGGCAGACCATGGCCATGCTCAATCTGCTGCTGACAGTCATCGGCGCGTGCATGGTTTATCATATAGAATTCGCGGACAATGCCATGGAAAAGATGAGAGCGCTGCCAGTGGGGGAGGGCTGGATGTTTCTCGGGAAAAGTCTAGTGCTGGCGTGTATGTGTATTGTGGTTTTGCTCATAGAAATCGCTGGCTTGGCGGTATGCGCGGCTGTCTGGTTTGAAAGCAGGGGCATCATGTGGACGGAGCTGGCGCGAAACGCAGGGTACATGTTGCTGCTTCTCCTTCCAGCGGTCATGCTGTCCCTATTGGTGGCTTCACTGTGTCGGAACATGTGGATTCCCTTTGGCATCGGTGTGCTGGGCGTGTTCGCCGCTACCATGATGCCCAGCGGAAATTTCGCGCTGTCTCTGTTTCCCTTTGCCCTGCATTTCCATGTGCTGGGAGAACAGGCCGTAGAACTGGGGGCCGCAGCTGGAGTGGAAATTCTGGCTCTGGGGGCCGCAGGCGTGGCAACGCAAAAGATAAGGAGGTGGTTTCAATGAATGGTTTGTCTTTGATCCGTATGGAGTGGCAGAAGCTGCGCCGCTCAAAAATACTAGGAATCTTAGTCGCTGCGGCGATTGTTTTGTGGGTGCCTTCTGTGTTGAACGCGCATCTGAATTTTCAAATGCAGGCAGAAGGAATTTCGCCGGAAAACAATTTTTTCATCCAGGGATTCATGGGTTTGGCCTGGTTCCTGTTTCCAGCCAGCATAGTGGTGAGCACTGTGCTGCTGACTCAGATTGAGAGAGGTAATCAAGGCATATTGAAAATGCTCACGCTGCCCCTGGACATTAGAAAGCTGTGTTTAGCGAAATTCATAGTGCTTTTGTCGCTGGCAGGGATTCAGGTTTTGATCAGCGCTGGCGTATATTTCATCAGCGGGGCCATTGCTTCTCAGACCCAGGATTATGACCTGCTCCTTGGGCCTGTCCCTGTGCTGCGAATGGCCGGAGTCATCTGGCTTACGGCCGTTCCCATGGCGGCTTTTTTCTGGATGCTGGCAGTATGCGTGAAAACACCGGTGTTTTCCATGGGTATTGGTCTCGCATCCATTGTTCCTTCTGTTTTGATGATCAACACTAAGGTCTGGTTTTTGTATCCCATGTGCTATCCGTTTTATGCGGTGACCATGGAGTATGGCAGGCTGGCGGAAAATATGTCCGGCGGGCAGATCGCCTTGGTGCCGTGGATCCCGGTGGCGGTCTTGTTCAATGGAACGTGCCTGATCATCGCTTGTCTTTGCTTTGGAAAAGCGGAAAGGAGGTGAGAAGCATGAAGCAAAATATGCTGACTGGCATCTGTTTACTGATGGTGCCCCTGCCTTGGACGATCCTTTGTTTGCGGCAATTCGCATGGGCGCTGGAATCGCCTGTGGCAGAGATTACGATCGCAGCCTATGCGCTGCTTATGATTTTCAGCGCAGGGTTCACCATGTGGGCGTACATGAAACAGGGCGTGCGGAACGGGTCAATGAAAGTTTGTGTTGTCATAAACAGCCTGTATGGGGTAGGCGGCATCGCGGCGTTGGGAATGATGCTCTTACCGATCATGAGTTAAGAAGAGTGAAATAAAAAATCAGGTGTTTTTTCAAAGGAAGAGCGGCTTAGTTTTACCGCTCTTCTGCGATCAACACCTTTTGTCCTTCAAAGGCAAAGCCATACCTGCGGATTCGTTGCGCCGGGATCCCTTTGGCTTCCAGGGCGGCGGCGTATTTCTTTTCCTCGATCTGAGCGAGAGCCGCCTGCGCCGTTTCCTCCAGGTCTTTCTCCTTCTTGGGCTGAAAGACCTTGAATTCCAAGATCATCGCGTCATCCTCTGGCTTCAATGGTTCCAACACCACATCGTATCTGCCGAATCCGCTCTCCCGGTTGGAAGTCAGAATGTACCTGCCCGAAAGTTCCACCATCAGGCCCAGAACGAAACCATGGTAAAACTTTTCGGGTTCGGACTTTGATGATTTCTTTCCCGTGTCAAAGTAGCTGAAGGTTGTCAAAGCCACATCGTTCATGTATTCGTTCATGGCTTCCAGGTCATGGGAAAGCAGGGCTTTGATGAAATCGCTGTAATTGGCGGAACCGTTTCGGAACCATCCCCGCACCATGGAGCGAAACATGCGCCACACTTCCCTGTTAGTCAGCGCCAGTTCATACAAGGGACCGTCCAGGCCGTCTTCCCGACCGGCCACTTTCAAGTAGCCGCTGGCCAACAGCAGGCTCCAGATGGCAGTCTCGCTGCCGTCCAGTTCGCCGTAGACGATCTGTTCGTCCAATTCCGTGGCGATGGTCTTTCCGTCCAACAGTCGCTGGAAATCCAGCTTCACGGTCTTGTCTCCTTCGCGGATCAGCTTGCCGGCCAGACTATTGGAACTGGAGTTGGCCCAGTAAGGCCCCGTTTCCCTATTGTCCAGATAATTGATGATGGACCAAGGGTTGTAGATGTCGGTCTTGTCCCCGTGATGTGGTATAAAAAAAGTTGACAGCCCATTCTCAAGGATTTGAGATATAATC
>CAJTYS010000062.1 GCA_910583765.1 uncultured Eubacteriales bacterium
TTGTTTGTTATGCCCTTTATTTCTTGATTATCCTCTACTTATTTGTTTCAAACTTACTCCTCCTTACACTCTGTCACTCATATAATTCTTCGTTTAGCTTTTGATATTCCTTTTTAATTTCAGCATTAAACTCTTCAGAAAGTTCGTCACATTTATCATAATAGTGTTTTAGCTCATCATTCATGTTCTGAAAAAAGTCCACGCCATCTCGTTCATTCCAATGATGTTTACAGTATACAGCCTGCATTTCAAACAATTCATGGCATGCGTCCACAACATCTTCCGCTAAATCTGTCGTTACTGGTACTTCTGAAAAAAGATCACGAACCGCATATTTCGCCTCATTAAATTCTTCCTCAGTTGGATAGGATGTTATCAGTTCTTTAATGAGTTCATCTGTTAAAACTTCTCCACAATATTGGCTCAATATACCTGCATCATTTATGTAACTTTCCTCTTCACCACATCCAACGCTTAAAGCCATAATCATTACCGCCCCTATGATCGCTACTATTCTCTTTTTCATGAAATCAGCCCTTTCTATTCTTCTTTGTTCTCACATGGCTCTTCTTCTAAAACAGTTTTTTCCTCCTGCGAATCAGCGTTTTCCGGCTCATTATCTACCTCCTGATTTTTGGTGTCCACATCGCCTCCTGTATGTTTTCTTACCAGTTTTTTGACTCCTGTCACAATTCCAGCAATGATCGCAATAATAATCAATATCATGAACGCACCATTGATCAAAGCCATAATGGCCGAGGCGATCAGCGTTCCTATAAACGCGCAAAACATCCAATCGGCAATTGCCCCAAAGAAACGATTTTCCGCACTTCCAAATCGAATAATTCTTCTATTCTGATTTTTAAAAATAATTGTGCCTATGATACATCCTCCAATTATGGATATTAATTGTGCTACTTCTTGCATATTCACATTCCTTTCTTAAGTAAAACCCATCTAAACTCAACTTGTATCCGTGTCCTTTCTATTTTATAAAAGGAACATGGCGCTTCCTTAGATAACCATTATTACCTATTACGTTCTTCTTCCTCCGCTTTTTCACAAATCTCTGCGAAAATATCGTTACAAACTTCATAATACTCTTCTAATTCATCTTTCAACACAAGCTCAGTTATAGAGTCTTTCTCATCCCAGTGTTCCGCATAATATTCAATCTGTTTCTCCAGCAAAATCCTACAAGCTTCTACATATTCTTCCCCGAGTTTAGTACTTGCGGTAGCGATTGTCCCATCAGCACTTCTATGCTCTAGATAATGTTCAACATCCGCAACCAGATAGGGATTCGCTCTACTACCGCTTAAAATATCTCCGCAATCTATCATCAGTTGATCCCGATCTCGCACATAACTTCCATCTTCACCACATCCTGCCAGCATCGCCATACTCAACACGATCAAGAATATTGCTATAATTTTTTTCCTCATATGCTCCCTCCTCCAATACATGCAACTATTTTTTCTTCAACATTATTTATATCACTCTTATAGCTCATCAACGCCCACATCTTCTTGATTACCTTCAATGGAATCTTTCAAATCAATTCCATATTCTTGTCCAATCTCTATTATGTTTTCTTTTTCATCTGGAAAATTTCTAAAAATATATTCGTACAAATCGTGATTCCAAGGATTCATTTTAAGAGCTTCAACTAGAAGAAAGTTTCTCTTCTCTGGTATATTTATGGCGTTTCTAAACAGTGCGTCTGATTTATCCTCGTCAAATTCAAAATATATACGGCGGCCAGCACGCTGGCTAAGAAAATCTATATACATCCTGAAATGTTCGGATATATTAAGTTGTATTCCAACCAATAAAGCCACGAACGTTTCTTTTTGGCAGTACAATTCCTTTTTTAAATTTTCCGCTTCCATATCTGAATTTACATTTCCAATAGCATTGCCAATGCTATGTACGGCCCCTGCCGCTGCATTCATAAGTCCCGCAGTTGCCATTCCCTTTAAGGCTGCACCTAATCCAAATCCTCCGCCTACAAATTTCCCTCTAGCCATCTTTCGCATTTCTCTATACGCATGTTCTGCTTCTTGTTGCGTGACAATATCATTATATATCTCTAAAAGCTCATCATAAGACTCTTTGACGCATGTCAAATCAATGCACTTTTCACGGAACTCGCTCTCGCTCACATCATAAATTCCTATGCTTGGAAGCGCATTGAATAAAGGTGTGCTTGAGTATTCTAAAACCAATTCAATTGCTTTGTCTAAATAGTTATCGAGTACGGTTTCAACATCTTTACATTCCAGATACCATTTTGCAAACGCCCGCATCACTTCATCATCAGTTTCTCGCTTTGCCGTTTCATAAAAACAAAAAATCACTTCTTCATCACTAAAAATTACTTCTTGACCCAAAATCATATATTTAACCATCTTTAATTTCCTTTCTTTTTCATTCGCATTTTTTCTTTATTTGTAATTGCATTAGATGATTTTGTTTTTCTCCTGATTTACATGGGTATATAACTGCTCATATAAATCTATGTATTAAATACTACCATACGAATCCACATCTTACAAGAAAATTTTATCTATACTAGAATAAAATAAAAGTAGGAGGCAAAAATTTTGAAAGATATTGAGTTTGGCACGATCAATGTGCATCTAAAAGCAATCATGGAAGAGCAAGGCATTAGCATCAATAAGCTGGCCTTTCGAGCTGAAATGCAACGCAGCCAGCTACGTTCTTATATGAACGGAAAAATCCAGCGGTTGGACATGGCTATACTGGCACGGCTTTGTTATGCGCTGGAATGCGACTTACACGATTTGCTGGAATACGTTCCTCCCACAGAAATCGAAACGAAAAGCAACCAATGAGCGACTAAAAAAATCTACCCATCATGAAACGGTAGATTTTTTATACCAGTCCTTTATTACAAACATGCCAATCTATCAAATGTTTTTTCTGTATAGCCCTATATCATATTTAGCCTTCGTCATCATTCCGTATGAACACGCATATGGCCTGTTCCAACTTCACTTTTAGATCATACGCCGCATTCGCTGCTCCCAAAACAGCTTCTTTGTAGATTTCCGAGTTACTGTCCGGTTTTTCCATGGCATCATGAACAGCCTCCAAGGTGCTCCAAAGGATACCAATAGAGACTTGCGCTTCCATCAATCGTTCTTCTAACTCTATGTGTTTCATTTTCTTTTCTCCTCCCTACGATATTCATGAATGAATTGACAGCTCATATCGCTGACCATCAAAAAACAGAAACAGCAGACGCATGTCATGGTCGCATCTGCTGTTCAAAATGATAATATATGTTCAATTTTTTAATTATTAACGGTCTGCGTTCGCTCCGGCCCCAGGGAAACTCGTGATCGGATTAATAGGTTTTGACACCCTGATTTCCTTCAGCCGCATCACACCGTAAGCAACATCTTGCCTAAAGGTTGAAAATCAGCCACCTTTTCCCAAGAAGCATTTGCGTGGTCGCCGTAAATCTCGCCAAAGTCAGTTATGGCGAACGTTACAGCGAGGAAGCCAAGGAAATACTAGGGTAACGCTTGTTCGGGATTGAGTTAGGTCTGTCGCACGTTGCTGGACACATGAAAAAAGCAGGCTTTCCAACCCTAGGAAAACCTGCCCTGTTTTGGTACACCATCGGGGGTTCGAACCCCGGACACCCTGATTAAGAGTCAGGTGCTCTGCCAGCTGAGCTAATGGTGCATGTACAATTTTGAGTTTTATAGTTTGAATGATTCACTCCCTTTTCAAACTGACAAAATTGATTATACAATATTCTCTTCTCTATTGCAAGTACTTTTTTGTTTTTCTTTCCTTATTTTTCGCCTATTTTTTACCTCTAAACGAAAAGAACATATTTCACTCTGAAAAACATAGAATTGAATTTGATTTTGCATGCGTTCACTTCAACAAAAAAGAACCGCTTTGGTTCACTTTTTCAAAAAACGAGATAATACCGACCGCTTGTTTGCTTTTGCCTTTCCTCCCGTAAAACATCCATCCCTCTACTTCTGTCTCGAAATCTTACCTGCCGTTACGCTCACGCTTCGGCGATTCATCACTCTGTTTTCCCTGACGCTCGCTTCTGATGATTTTTGTTTTACTAACTCCTTCGGATGCCCTTGACTCTCCTCTATCAAGCTCCAAAGGCGCATTCACAACTTGCAATCGGTATTATCGCTTTGTCTGTTCGATTTGCACTTCTGGTGGACTCACCCCTTTCTTTATCCTTCTTCTTTTTTTGAAGTTTGAAAATGTTCTTTGTTCTTACCTCTTTCGATGGTCTTATTATAGCACCGTCTTTTCCGAATTGCAAGAGTTTTCCGATACTTTTTTGAAATTTTTTTGTTTCGTTTTTTCCCACATTTTTATTTAAATTAGCCAGCCATGTCCTCAAGTGTCGAAAACCCGTCTGGAGAAAATGTGTAAAATTTACCGCAAAGCAGTGCGGGCGCTGTAAATCGAGAAAGCGAGACACGGCGGCCACCACTCCCATCTTAGAGGGTAAACTTCCAGTATTCTTAAAACTTTATTAAATGGACACGAAAAGGCCAGAAATTGTGGTATAATGGACGCTATGGATCATACCGGCGTTGCCGTAAAGACGCATCCATTGAATCACGGCCTTGAATCATGTTTTCAAAGGTGCGCCGTGGTATAATGGACGCTATGGATCATATCGGCGTTGCTGTAAAGATGCGTCCATTGAATCACGGCCTTGAATCGTGTTTTCAAAGGTGAGCCGTGGTATAATGGACGCTACGGATCATACCGGCGTTGCCGTAAAGACGCATCCATTGAATCACGGCCTTGAATCGTGTTTTCAAAGGCGGGCCGCAGTATAATGGACGCTGTATATATTGAAGGAAAAGGAGGAACCTGTATGGATACGTTGGCTGCCCTGGGGCCGTATTACACGGCTGTTGCCCGATGGGTGTTTGTTTTTCTCGCCATTTTCATACTGATAAAATCGATTAAATCTCTGCTGCAAGCAAAAAACCCTTCTGAAATATGGGCATATATAGGAGGACCCGATGGGTCGTCCACGCCGCTGAAGCACTGGGAAAACGTGATCGGACGGGCTTCCAGCGCAGATATCGTGGTGAACCTGAACAGCGTTTCCCGCAATCATGGAACGCTGGTGCGGGACGCTCGGGGAAACTGGAGGTACAATGATCTCCAGTCTAAGAACGGTTCTTATATTAATGGCATGCGAGTCAAAAAATCCATGCCTCTAAAGCCAGGAGACGTGCTCACATTAGGCGGCGCGAATTTCACGCTGATCCCTGTGAGCCTTCGGGAAAAAGAAGAAAACATCCAAAAGAGAAAACAAAAGAGCAGGCCGGTTTCCCCTTGGACTTCCCTCATTGCTCTGACGATTTTTCAATTGCTTACAATCATACAGTTCAAAGTCGCTTTGGGTGAAAACTGCCCGCCTAGCGTGCCAACTTCCATCGTAGGGCTTTGCGCGGTCATGTGGATCTATTTTCTGGTGCTCCGGTCCTTCCAGCGAGTAGCTTTTGAAATGGAAACCATCGCGTTTTTCCTTTCCACTCTCAGTCTCGCCCTGACTGCTGTCCATACTGGAAACGTAATGAAGCAGCTCATCTGCATTATTTTGGGCGTGGCCCTGTTTTTCCTGTTATGCTGGTTCCTGCGGGACTTGACTCGTTCCAAACAGATCCGCATGCTGATTTTAGGGGTTGCGGTTCTCTTGCTGCTGGCCACCCTAATGTTCGGCACAGTGCATGGCGGCGCAAAAAACTGGATCGAATTCGCCGGCATGTCCATCCAGCCCGCTGAGCTGGTAAAGATCGCCTTCATCATCGCTGGGGCCGCTTCTTTGGACGAACTGTACGAGCGTGGAAATTTGACCATCTTCATGATCTTTTCTGCATTCTGCATGGGATGTCTGGCGCTGATGAGCGATTTTGGAACAGCGGCGATTTTCTTCGTCACCTTCCTGGTCATCGCCTTTCTCAGGAGCGGCGATTTTTCCAAGCTGATCCTCATTGTGGGCGGAGTCGCTCTAGCCGGCATGTTGGTGCTGTCTCTAAAGCCTCATGTACGGGCGCGATTTGGCACCTGGGGACACGTGTGGGAAGATCCTATGGGCACTGGCTATCAACAGACCAGGGCCATGTCCGCCATCTCCAGCGGCGGCCTGCCGGGTGTAGGCGCTGGGAACGGCTGGTTCCATACCACAGCGGCTTCTGACACGGACCTTGTCTTTGGGCTGCTTTCCGAAGAATGGGGGCTGATCATCGCCATCCTAGCCATTGCTTGCATCGTCACTCTGGGGATCTTCGCCGTGCGCAGCATCTTGGCTGGACGCTCCGCTTATTACAGCATCGCGGCCTGCGCAGCCACTTCCCTGTTTATCTTCCAGACCATCCTCAATGTGTTTGGTTCCGTGGATCTGCTGCCCTTCACTGGCGTAACCTTCCCGTTCATTTCCAGCGGCGGCACCAGCATGATCGTCTCCTGGGGACTGCTGGCTTTCCTGAAAGCTGCTGACACCCGTCAAAACGCCAGCTTTGCCGTGCAGCTGGATGACCGTCACAAAGGAGGTATCGCATCATGAAGAAGATCGAAAAACGCGCGATCATGTGTCTCATGCTGGCAGGCGTCCTGGTGATCGGGCTGGGCATTTTCTGTTTTCGGTATGTGAAGGATGGCGGGGATTGGGCGACGTATGTGGCCAACAAACAGATCTACAACGACAAAGGCAGGCTGTCCACAGGCACGCTGAATGACCGCAATGACACTTTGCTCATGACCAATACTGGCGAAAAAATGAAATTCAGCGACAGCAAAGAAATTCGCAAAGCAACGGTTCACCTGACTGGTGACCGCAGCGGCAACATCGTCACTGGCGCCAATAAGGTCTTTGCTGATAAATTATCTGGCTACAATCCACTGTTCGGAACTTACTCCCTGCATGGAGATGGCCGCAACGTGAACCTAACCATTGACGCAGACCTCTGTGCCACGGCCAATGACGCATTGGATGGCCGTCAAGGAACAGTAGGCGTATATAATTATGAAACCGGCGAGATCCTTTGTGCTGTCAGCTCTCCCAACTATGATCCGTCCAACCCGCCGAAACTGGATAAGGACGATAAATCCGGCCTTTATTTGAACCGATTTTTCTCCGCCACTTTTGTCCCCGGTTCCATTTTCAAACTGGTGACAGCAGCCGCTTCCATTGAAAATTATTCAAAATACGCTTCTTGGGAGTTTGACTGCACTGGAGAAGAGCGTTATGGAAAGGGAAAAGGAGAGCGGGTCACCTGTCAGAAAAAGCATGGCCGTGTCACTTTGGAGCAGGCTCTGGCTGATTCCTGCAACTGCTATTTTGGCAAATTGACAGAACTCATTGGCCCTGAGGTCATGAACGAATATGTGGAAAAAACCGGCCTTACCATCAGCAGAGACATCAATGGCATTGCTACTGCCCCAGGAAGTTTCCAATTCCCGAATCACGGTGTCCGTCTGGCCTGGGCTGGGATCGGACAGCACGATGACATGGTGAACCCATGCACTATGATGACTTATATGGGCGCCATTGCCGGAGGAGGAAGAACGGTACAGCCAAAGATCCTTCGCAGCGTGAAGTTCAGCAACGGACTGCCAGCCGGATTTTCCTGGAAATCCCGAACAAAGCGGATGATCGAGGAGGAAACTGCTGCGACCCTGAAAAACATGATGCGCAACAATGTGGAGGAAAATTACGGCGTGGACAATTTCCCTGACCTAGCAATCTGCGCGAAATCAGGCACCGCGGAAATTCAGAAAGATCAAAAGCCCCATGCTTGGTTCACAGGATTCCTGGATGATGAGGAACATCCTTACGCTTTCATCGTGCTCGTGGAAAAAGGCGGTTTTGGAAGCGATGTGGCCGGAAAGGTCGCAAACAAAGTCCTGCAGGAGGTAGTGGAAAAATATTGATCAGCCCCCGGGATCTCTGATAGCAAGACATGGATTCCCCCATTCAGGCGATACGCAAAAACGAATGACAAAAACGCAAAACACCGGATAGAGTCAAGCCATTTCTCTTTCCGGTGTTTTTTATCGCATTATGAGAGTTTTAGAATTTTGCTACAAATATCGCTCTGTGATGATAAAGATCCTGTCTTTTCTCGTCTTTTGTCCCACTTCCCGCAGGTAAGCCTTGCCTTTCCCCCGCAGAACCAGCTTGTCACCCTCTTTTACCTGCGCATCCGTCTTTTCCATTTGCATGCTATTGAGAAACACCAAGCCCATGCGGATGGCTTCAGCAGCTTTTGCCCGTGACAGAGAAAAGGCGGAAGCAATGACATTATCCAAACGCAAAGAAGCCACAGTGTCCTTTTGCCTCTTCACCTGCGCTTCAGGGATACGCAGTTCTCGCAAAGGAACTTGTGTCAGTTTTAACGGGGTTCTGCCTGCTTTTCCATAATTGAGCAGCAGAAACCCAGCGATTTCCTCCATCACAATGATATCTGCCCCTTCATCTCTAGTAAGGATGTCACCGATCATTTCTCTGCGGATGCCCAGCGCCGTGAGAGAACCCAAATAATCCCGATGAGTCAGGGGCTTTCCCTTTGAAAGGCTCTCTGCCCTAATCACAGTCAGAGGATGGGAGTCCTCAATCATAGCGTAATCCGGCAGAAAGAGACAAAGCATCCGCTCCGCCTCTTCATATCCACCGAAAAAACGATATTCCACATCTTTTTCTCCACAGGACAACTGCCTGCACAGGATCTCCACCAGCCCCCGCTGCCGCAGATCCAAGAATCCTGTGTTTGTCACCATATAGCCCTGTGCGCACTGACGGAATTTATCTTCCGCAGAGGCCAGCAGCATTTTATCATCTTTTGTTTCCTGTATCATCTCTATTTGTATTTAACTTCGACTCCGTCATCTACCACCTGGATCCAAGTGGTCCCCACATTCAGTTTCATTTCTTTTCCATTCTGATCCACGAACATGGTCGGAGAATCCAGGTCTTTACGGGACCATTTGCCTTTTACTGCCACACCATTAGTGAACAGCGTCGCGTTGCCCCCTGCGGTCATGTTGATCTTTAGACGACCTTTATCGTCCAGCACCTTGGATTTCACTTTCTGCACCAAAATATTGCTGGTTGTGACCTGCTTGTCCGTGGCTTCATCTTTATAAGGCTTTCCGTTCACAGACCTCTTGTATTTTCCTGTTTTGGAATCGTACTTATAGTTGTTTTTGTTGGTTCGATAATTGATATCGATGTTAGTGGCTTTGTCGCCCTGCTGCTTTTCTCCGGCCCCCAGGAACTGGAATCTCCGAACATCCTGTTTTTTGTCCCATCCCTTTTCCTTGATCAGTTTCCAGATATCCTTGCCATTGGTGTAGGAATTGTGAGGAGCCGCCTTGCTGCTGGTGCGATAAAAAATGTTTCCATAAGTGAAAGCGCTGATATAGGGAATCACGTTTGATTCCAGGTATTTCTTTGCCTGCGGACTCCATCCGTGGTGTACGAACACTGCTTTGTACTCCCTGGCCATGTCCACGAAATATGGTCTGGCGCTCCGAGATGGTCCTACTGCGTCGGGGATTTGGCTGTAATAAATGGGCTCCAGACGGCTGATGCCTCCCTCTACCGGAAATTCATACACAATATCCGCCTTGGAGATCCCTGACTGCGGTCTTGCCCCGTCTGAATTGTCTGTTGACAGGACAAAAGGTCTGGATGGCAATTCAGACGTCACTTCTCCGGTCAGTGGGTTTGTCATGGGTTCTTTAATCTTTGGCCATTCGCTTCCCGGGCCGCCTTTGTACCAGCTCACTGCCCAGACCACGCCTGCTCCAACTACCAAAATCACAAGCGCAATGATCAATATAATGAATCTAGTGTGTCTTTTTTTGACTTGTTCCTTATTATAACGCATCTTATCTTATCCTTTCCGTTCTTTTCTTTTTTTGGTATACTATATATTATACCAATAAATCTGTTTTAGGAAAGGATAAATTGCAATGAAGTACACTTATATTCCCCGCGGGGTCTGTTCTACGAAGTTAGATTTTGAATTAGATGGAGATATTGTAAAAAATGTGCAGTTCAGCGGTGGCTGCAACGGCAATCTGAAAGCCATTGCCACGCTGGTGGATGGCATGTCTGTGGATGAAGTAGCGCAAAAGCTCTCTGGAATCAGCTGCGGCATGAAATCCACGTCCTGCACGGATCAGCTGGCCACTGCCTTGAAAAAAGCCCTGGAAGAATCGAAAAACGAGGAAGATGCCTAAGACATTGCCCGCAAGTCTTTAGGTGGATTTTGGCCTGGCGCTTCTGTTTCGCCGTCCTTGATTTGGAAAAGCGCCTCCCGCAGCCTGTGAGCGCAGATTTTTTCGTTTACAATTTTAATAAAACAGCATATAATAATCAGAATGAACGAAAGGAACCGAATTCATTATGGCGAATTTTCTAGCAAAGCTGTTTATCAAAGATCATGAGAACACCGGCGATCCAGCTGTACGAAAACAATATGGAAAGCTGGCGGGCATTGTGGGCATTCTTTCCAACGGCCTGCTGTGCGCCATGAAGATCATCATCGGGCTTGTCACTGGCAGCATCGCCATTGTGGCGGACGGCATCAACAATCTGGCGGACGCATCGTCCTCTATCATCACCTTGATCGGCTTCAAGCTGGCCGCCGCGCCGGAGGACAAGGATCACCCTTACGGTCATGCCCGCATTGAATATCTCACTGGGCTGTTCATTTCTGTGCTGATCATTGTCCTTGGCTTGCAGCTGCTGCGGTCTTCCTTTGATAAGGTGCTCCATCCGGATCCACTGTCCTTTCGCTATCTGACAGTGATCATCCTGGTCATAGCCATTGGCATCAAAGTGTGGCAGGCGTTTTTTAACATCAGCCTGGGCAAAAAGATCAATTCCGTGGCCCTGATCGCGACAGGCGCGGACAGCCGAAACGATGTGATCGCTACCACCGCGGTGCTGCTGAGCATCATCATCGGCAAGCTCTTTCACCTGCAGCTGGATGGTTATATGGGCTGCTTGGTAGCCTTGTTCATCATCTGGTCCGGCATCCAGCTAATCCGCGAAACATCCAGCCCTCTGCTGGGAGAAGCGCCTGATCAGGAGCTGGTGGAAGCGATTGCGGACACGGTCCTTTCTCAGGAAGGCATCCTTGGCATCCATGACCTGGTGGTGCATAACTACGGACCCGGAAAAATTTTCGCTTCTATTCATATTGAAGTGGACGCAAAAGGCGATCTCATGGAGAGTCACGACCGGATCGATAACATTGAGCGCCTAATCAAAAAGGAACTGAACATTGAGTTCACGGCTCATATGGATCCTGTGGACCTGGATAATCCTCTCATCGAACAGCTCCACCACGAGATTCTCGCAGCGATCAAACCGTTCACAGGAGTAAAAAGCATCCATGATCTGCGCATTGTTCCAGGAAACACCCATACCAACGTGATCTTTGACGCTGTGCTTTCCTCTGATTGCGTCACAGACGAAAAAGAACTCTGCCACTGCGTGGAGGCGCATTTGAAAAAGATCGATCCCCATTATTATGTGGTGATCACCTTCGATCGAGCGTACACAGAGCTGTAGGCGGCATCTGCGTTTTTTGCTTGGATGATTCTTTCTATTCCCCTGCTTCTTTCCGCAGCAAGGCAATCTCCGCTGCGTAGCCGTCCAGTTCGTTTGGTGTTTCCAGGATGAACGGCAGGTCTTTCAGCTTTGGATGGGTGATGACATTTTTGATGGTTTCCACGCCCAGATGTCCCTCGCCGATCTTCGCGTGGCGGTCTTTGTGCGCACCCATAGGATTCATGCTGTCATTGATATGCATGGCGTGAAGCTTTTCCAGACCAATGACCCTGTCGAATTCATCCAAGACTCCATCCAGATCATGGATGATATCATAGCCTCCATCGCTCACATGACAGGTGTCCATGCACACGCCGATTTTATCTTTTAACTCTACCCGATCAATGATTGCCGCCAGTTCTTCAAACTTTCCGCCTACTTCGCTGCCTTTTCCAGCCATGGTTTCCAGCAGGACGATAGTGCTTTGCTGTGGGGTCAGGACTCGGTTCAGCAGGTCCGCGATCATCTCGATCCCTTTTTCCACGCCTTGTCCCACATGACTGCCGGGATGAAAATTGTAATAGTGGCCCGGCGTGTATTCCATTCGCTCCATGTCCTCGCTCATGGCCATGTAAGCGAAGTTCCGTGTTTTCTCGTCTTTGGAACACGGGTTCAAGGTGTAGGGCGCGTGAGCCACTAGCTTGCCGAATTGATTTTCTCGCAGAAGCTCCAGCAGCTTTCTCACATCCTCTTCATCAATGGCTTTGGCCTTTCCGCCCCTTGGGTTCCTGGTAAAAAAGGCAAATGTGGTGGCACCGATCTTTAAAGCGTCTTTTCCCATATGTTCATAGCCCTTTGCCGCTGACAAATGGCATCCGATTTTCAACATGATATGTTCTCCTTTGTTTTCTTTTTATCATACCACAAAGTGGCAGGTTGTAAACCCATGAAGCAAGGCATTTTCCAGGCAAAAAACCAGACGGAGCGGACCCTAAGGTCTCACTCCGCCCATTAAGTGTTCAAATCTATGCGTCTGCAGAGAGGCGCCGGCTTTTTCTTCATGTCCCTGCCTGGATTTCGATCTGTGCCCTAACTCTGCTCGGTTGTTGAGACATGCACTAGATTTCTTTGATCAGATTGATCATTTCAATGGCAGTGACCGCAGCCTCGCTTCCTTTGTTTCCTGCCTTGGTGCCTGCCCGCTCAATGGCCTGCTCGATGGTGTCCACGGTCAGCACGCCGAAGACCACCGGAATCTCCGCGTCAAGACCCACTGCGGCAATGCCTTTGGAAACTTCCGCGCTGACGTATTCAAAGTGCGCGGTAGCGCCTCGGATCACGGCTCCCAGGCAGATGACCGCGTCATACTTCCCGCTCTTTGCCATTTTCTTGGCAATCAGCGGAATCTCGAAGGCTCCTGGCACCCAGGCCACGCTGATGTCTTCTTCGTTCATTCCGTGGCGCTTCAAGGCGTCAATGGCTCCGGACAGCAGCTTGCTTCCAATAAACTCGTTGAACCTTCCTACCACGATTCCTACTTTGATCCCCTGCGCGATCAGATTTCCTTCTAATAATTTCATCTTGTTTCCTCCTCTATAAAGTCAAATATTTTTCAAGAAATGTTTCGTTTCATGCCTCTTCCTGTCTTAGATGAACAAGCTGGTGGGACACGCTTTTGTCTTTCCCCGCCAAATCGTCCTTTTTCCGCATCCTGTGCTTATCACTTCACTTCTAATGAATGGAGCACATGGCCCATTTTTTCTTTCTTGGTGTTCATGTACCGTCTGCTTTCCGGCTTGATCTCTGTCTCGATGGGCACCCGCTCGATAACGTTGATGCCATAGCTTTCCAGGCCGTGAATCTTGTCCGGATTGTTGGTCATGACTCTGAGGGTGGTGGCGCCCAAGTCTTCCAAGATCTGCGCGCCCACGGTGTAATCCCGCAGATCTGGCTTGAAGCCCAGAGCCACGTTTGCTTCTACCGTGTCCAGCCCCTGCTCTTGCAGGGCATATGCTTTCAGCTTGTTGATCAGACCAATGCCCCGTCCTTCCTGGCGCAGATAGACCATGATGCCCCGCCCTTCTTTGGCGATCATCCGCATGGCCGCGTCGTACTGGTCGCCGCAGTCGCACTTGGCGCTCCCCAATGCGTCTCCTGTGAGGCATTCGGAGTGGACTCTCACCAGGACCGGCTGGCCATCAGCCACATCGCCCATTGCCAATGCCACATGATGTTCACCGTTGAGCTTGTTGATATATCCATAGATCTTGAATTTTCCGTATTTTGTCGGCAGATTCGTTTCTACCACCCGCTCCATGATCTTGTCATGGCGTTTCCGATAGGCGATCAGGTCTTTGATGGTGATAAAGGTCAGATCGTGCTCCTTTGCCAGTTCCATGAGTTCCGTCTTGCGCATCATGGTGCCGTCTTCCCGCATGATCTCACAGCACAGGCCGCACTCTTTTAATCCCGCCAGGCGCATCAAATCCACGGTTGCTTCCGTGTGGCCGTCCCGTTCCAGGACCCCTTTTGCCTTAGCCTCTAATGGAAACATGTGTCCCGGCCTTCTGAAGTCGCAGGGCTGTGCAGTGTCTTCCACGCATTTCATGGCAGTCAGGGACCGTTCGTGGGCAGAGATTCCCGTGGTGGTTTCCACATGATCAATGGAAACCGTGAAAGCCGTGGCGTGGTTGTCCGTGTTGTTCAATACCATTTGCCCCAGTCCCAGTCTTTCTGTCATCGGGCCGCTCATAGGCATGCAGATCAGACCCTTTCCATAGCAGGCCATGAAGTTGACGTTTTCCGGTGTGGCAAATTCCGCGGCGCAGATAAAATCGCCTTCGTTTTCCCTGTCCGGGTCATCGGTGCAGACAATGATCTTTCCTTGTCTCAAATCTTCCAAAGCTTGCTCAATAGTCGCAAATTCACTCATTTTATCTTTCCTCCTAAAATCCGTTTTCTCTTAAAAAATCCAGGTCAATGCCGCCGCTTTGCTCAGCCTGCGGCTCTAACGCTTCTCGGGGCAGCATCAGCCGCTCCATGTATTTTGCCAGGATATCCGTTTCCAGGTTCACAATGTCCCCTGGTTCTTTTTCCAGCAGCGTAGTCTCCCCGCCTGTGTGAGGGATGATGGAAACCTGAAAGCCCGCATCTGTCAGCGCGGCCACGGTCAGGCTGATGCCGTCTATGGTGATGGAGCCCTTTTCCGCGATGTAGCGCAGCAGGCCGCTGCCGCATTCTATAGTCACCCATACGGCGTTACCTTCCCTCTGTTTTCTGGTGATGGTCCCAGTATCGTCAATGTGACCGCTGACAATATGACCGCCGAACCTGCCGTCCGCTGCCATGGCTCGTTCCAAGTTGACCCTGCCGCCTTTTTTCAACCTTCCCAGGCTGCTGCGCCGCAAAGTCTCCGGCATCACGTCCACCTGAAAGTGATTGTTACTGAAACCAGTGACTGTCAGGCACACGCCGTTAACCGCGATGCTGTCGCCCAGATGTACGTCTTCCAGGACTTTCGCGGCATGAATGGTCAGGCTGCCGCTGCCTATATTTTCAAGGGTCCCGATTTCTTCAATGATCCCTGTAAACATGCTGTTCCCCTTTCTTTGTTTCATGCTCCTGTCTGCTGTTCCAGCGTCCCCTGAACCAGCAGGTCTTCACCGATTCGGGCGATCTCCATGTTTTTCAGCTGGATGGCCTGGGCCATTGCTTCCAATCCCTGGCCTTCTACCGGCGTTTTCGCATCTTTGCCGCCAATGAACTTGGGTGCGATGAAGGTCACTGCCCGATCCACGATTCCGGCTCGCAGCGCGCTTTCGTTGAGGCCGCCGCCGCCCTCCAGCAAAATGCTGTCGATTCCTCGCTCTCCCAGCAGCTCCATCAAATGATCCAAATCCACCTTGTGATCTTTGGTCCTGGTGATCAAGACCTGTTCTCCCAGTTTCCCGCGTTTTTCTGGATCGCAGTCTTCTGTGGCCGCGATCACATAGTTTTCGTCTTTTAACACCTTTGCTTCCAGAGGGATGGAAAGGTGGCTGTCCACAATGATACGAATGGGGTCCCGCCCGCCAGGAAGCCTGCAGGTGAGCTGGGGATCATCGGCCAAAACGGTCCCAATGCCTGCCATGATGCCAGTGAGACTGTTTCGCATCTGCTGAACCATCTGCCTGGAGGCATCCCCACTCACCCATTTGGAATCGCCTGTGTGGGCCGCGATCTTCCCATCCAGAGTCATAGCGGTTTTCATTACCACAAAGGGCCGTTTTTCCGTAATATATTTCAGGAAAATTTCGTTGATCCTGCGGCACTGGGGTTCCAGGATCCCTGTCTCCACTTGGATGCCGGCATCTTTCAGCATGCGCACCCCTCGCCCCGCCACCAGCGGGTTCGGATCCAGCAAGCCGATATATGTTTTCTTTATTTTTTTCTCAATGATGGCTTTCGCGCAAGGCGGCGTCCTGCCGTAGTGGGAACAGGGCTCCAGCGTCACGTACATTTCCGCGCCTTCCACAGACTCGCCCCTGTCCCTGGCGTTCTGGAAGGCATTGATCTCTGCGTGGTTTTCCCCGCATTTTTGGTGCCAGCCTTCGCCAATGATCCGGCCGTCCTTTACAATGACTGCGCCGACCACTGGATTGGGGGATGTCCTGCCCCTGCCTCTTTCCGCCAGCGTGAGCGCATGCCTCATGTATGCTTCGTTTGTCATGTCCGCCTCTCTTTTCTCGCCGAAATCAACATGTCTCCTGTCACTCCTTTGCTTTGGACCTAGGCCGCCCACGGGCAAGGTCCTTTATAGGCCTTCTGCCAAAGATAAAACTCCGAAAACGGGATCGGAGTTTGAAATGGTCTCGCTGTTTTCCTTATTTATGCGAATATGGAAATGAACCTGTGGCCAATCGGCAGTTCAGACGATCACTGCCCGTTTCCGCGCCAGCTCGATTTGCCGCTTCATTGAAAAACCCTGAGAAATGATTCTCAGGGCAGATTCGCATATCAAAAGATACTCGCCATCTTCTCTCATCCAGACTGTACTGTCGGCACCGGAATCTCACCGGTTCAGCGCCTGTGCGCTCGCGGGCTCTACCGCCGGTATGGAATTTCACCAAACCCCGAAGACATGTTATTCAGTTCTTGTCTTGCCTTCTATTATAGACTTGTGTCAGCGTTTGTCAAGTGGGAATTTTTTCACTTCACAAGATTCATTTCCTCACTTTCCTCCTATTGCTATTTCACTTCCAAGAGAGTATAATTTTACATGAAGCGAGTTTTATTAAAAACGAAAACATATTTATAAAGATGATATTTTTGAATATGACAAAGAAGAGGGGGAGTCGTTCATGGGAAAAGTCATTACAAAATCGATCACAATGATCACTATTATGGCCGTGGCGTTTACACTGGCCATGCCTGCGCGGGTGGATGCCGCCACAAAGGTCAAACTGAACAAGACAAAGGTCACTCTGGACGTGGCTAAAGATAAGAGCAAGGCCGTCCAGTTAAAAGTCAAAGGCACATCCAAGAAAGCGAAATGGAAAACCAGTGATAAGAAAATCGCCGCGGTTTCCAAGACCGGTAAAGTAACCGCCAAGAAGAAGGGCACTGCCGTGATCACTGCTAAAGCGGGCAAGCGTGTTTTGAAATGTAAAGTCACGGTGAAAGACACTCGTAAAAAGAAAGCCACAGCTTCCCACACGCACAAATACAAATTAGTCTTTACGCGAAAGCCAACTTGCGCAAAATCCGGCGGTAAACTGTTCGCCTGCACGAAATGTGATGCTACCTATACAAAATCAATTCCCGCCACCGGCCGTCACAAGTGGGTCTCCAAGACTGAATTCATCAGCCAGGAACGAGTGTGGGTGGTTGGTGAGGACAAGACATGGTACGTCTACTGTTGGAACGGACATAAGGTTCCGCTTAAACACTTTGATGAGCACGGGTGGGAGACCCAAGACAGCAACTGTTGTGGCTGGGGCGGCGATCCGTTTCAAGATGGTCACGCAGAAACGGTCGTCCATAATGAAATCTACAAGAAGTGTTCCACGTGCGGCAAAATTAAGGATCGAACCAAACAGGAATTAAGAATTGTGGAAACTGATTAGAGCGATTTCATTTTTATGATCATATTAAAAACAAATATAAGATTTATGAAGCGTTATTTAGGGGCAGCGCCGTGTTTGACCGGCTCTGCCCTTTTCAGCGGATACAGATAGTTTTCCGCATATGCGAGTAAGTGATCCGAACTGGAATCCTCGGTTGCGCCTGCGGAGGTGCTCGCCGCATAACAGTTCCCGCTCGCTTTTTGGGTGGTTTGGGGGTGGAATTGGAGCGTTCTGGGCGGGTGCGCCCAGAACGAGGTTATTTTATATGAGGCTGCGGGGCGGGAGAATGAGATGATTTTTGTGAAGGCCTTGTGGTTTAAAATATCAGTCCTCTAGGATGAGCGCTGTCTGGCCTTCAAAGGCGAAGCCATACTTTCGTATCTGCTCCTTGCCGATCCCTTTGGCCTCCAATGCGGCGGCGTATTGCTTTTGTTCGATGTGCGCCAGAGCCGCCTGTGCTGTTTCCTCCAGATTTTTTTCTTTTTGCGGCTGAAAGACTTTGAATTGGAAAATCATAGCAGAATCATTTGCGTTCAGCAGTTCCAGCATCACGTCATACCGGACAAAGCCACGTTGTTCATATATTCATTCATGGCTTCCACGTCATCTAAAAACAATGCCAGCAGGAAGTCATTGTCATCCTCATCCGAATCCTCGAACCAGCCTCAGAGCATCTGCTGGAACATGAACCGTGTTTCCTTATTGGTCAAAGCTAATTCGTATTCGGGTTGTCTCCAAAAGTGAAACCATCGTACCAAGCCTTCACATCTTCCTTTTTATCCCGCATCTCCTGTTCATCTAAAGCTGCGAAAACTTCTTCTTACGTGAATCCGAAGCTATCCGCATATTCCCTGGATGTGCTAGTCACCACCGTCAAATTGTTCAAATCAGAAAAAATGGATTCCCTGCTCACTCTGGTAATCCCAGTCATGATGCCTCTTCCCAAATATGGATTCGTCTTGAACGTGCAGTTAAATAGGCTCCTGGTGAACGCGACCAGTTCTTCCCAATAGCCATCAACATAAGCCTCCTGCAGGTTCCGAAACTTTTCATTCGTCCCATGCGCTGCTTTCTCCCCAGCGGAAAATCAATTTTTTGGTTGCTGCCTGGCCAGATAACCAGTGAACGCAAAAAGGCAGAATCGCAGCCGAAAAATCCCAGACAGCCCTTAGCCCTTTTACCTCCAAACGCAATATTTTTTCTTATTTGGTGGTAAAAGATCAGCACAAGAAGGGTAGAATTTTAGTTTCAAATCAAACAATTGGAAGTTTTTTGTATTTATTTCGATAAAACAGCCCATATTCTTGATTTTATTGAAATTCACCAAGAAAATTTACCTCCAAACGGAAAATTATATCCATTTGGAGGCAAAGCTTCTGATCTGACATATTTGCTGTCCTCGTATCAAATATTCGTTTCCCACCTCTTCCCCCAACGTCACGCCCTCACTCTAAACTACCAACAAAACTCACAGGAAATATCGCCAAGCGATATTCCCCGCTTTACTTTACTTAAGGATAATCTTTCGGGGAACTGCCGCAAATGGCACATTCCCCATAGTCCCAGTATCTAATCAATTTTCCCGACAAAACGGTAATAAATCTCAATGTCCCACACCTTTTTGCCATTCCCGT
>CAJTYS010000063.1 GCA_910583765.1 uncultured Eubacteriales bacterium
AAAGCAGGACGCCGCCGGTTTTGAAGAAGGCCTTTGATCGGCCTTCTTTTTTTATTTATGAGGGAGGAGAACCATGGCAGCGATTCTGCTCATTGAGGATGACAATGCATTAAATACAGGTTTGACATACGCGCTGGAAGCCGAAGGGTATCAAGTGTTTTCTTCCAAAAGCCTGCGGCAGGGAGCAGCGCTGTTAGATGAGAGTCAGATTGATTTGCTGTTGTTAGATGGAAATCTGCCGGACGGCGATGGATTCCAGCTCTGTCAGCGCGTGAAAGCAGCGAATCATATTCCGGTCATTCTTTTAACAGCCCGTGACATGGACAAAGATGAAATCAGAGGCTTTGAGGCTGGCGCAGATGATTACATCAAAAAACCTTTTTCTCTGCCAATTTTATTCAAACGAGTGGAAGTAGCGCTGCGCAATTACGGAGAAAAGCAAGGCAGGGAATATGACGATGGTTTCCTGCGGCTTGATTTTGGAACGGGAATCGCAGAAAAACAAGGAAAGACTTTGGAGTTGACTGCCACAGAATTTAAGATCTTGGCCCTGCTCCTTGCCAATGAGAACCAAGTGATCACGAAGACTGTTTTTTTAGAGAAGATTTGGGATTGCCAAGGCAATTTTGTGGATGAACACGTAGTGCCTGTGAATATCAACCGCTTGCGGGCAAAGATCGAAGACGCAGAGCATAAATATATCAAAACCATATATGGAATGGGCTACCAGTGGATAAAAGGGGGCCAGGCGATCCATGAATGACCTCCTCTTTTATATCGGCTGCGGGATGATCCTTTGCGCCATTGCAGGAGCGATTTTGCTCAGGTGGTATCTGGTGACTTATACAAAGCGGCTGCTTTACTGCCTGGATGAAATGATCACAGGTAAGAACAATTTTACCATTGGTGAAGAAGAAGAACTGCTGATGGCAAAAGTAGAAGTAAGGCTGAGACAGCTTTATGAGATTTTACGGCAAGAGAAAGAACAGCTCCAGAAGGATCGAGCGTCTTTGGAAAGCACGATTTCTGATATTTCCCACCAAGTGAAAACACCTATGACCAATATCAACATCTATCAGGAACTGCTCAGCCGAGATGATCTGCCCTCTGAACGCCGCAGAGAATTTTTGCAGCAGATGAACACGCAGGTGAACAGACTGGACGCTTTGATGGAAAGCATGATCCAAATGTCCAGGCTGGAGGTAGGTATCGTACAGGTGGCGCCTGTTTTACAAAATGTTTCTCCTCTGGTGGAAGAAGCGGTGTGCCAGATTGCTCTAAAAGCAAAGGAAAAACAAATCCAGATTAAAGCAACCTGCGTGCCTGACCTAAAGGCAGTCTTTGACAAAAAATGGACGATAGAGGCTTTGGGCAATATCCTTGACAATGGAATCAAATATACGCCAGCTAGTGGCTTGATGACCATTACAGCAGACAGGACTGATTTCTTTGTGCGGATCCGTGTCGCGGATACAGGAAAAGGAATCATGGAAGCCCATTATACGAAAATTTTTAAACGGTTTTACAGGGAAGAAGACGTGCAACAAGAAGAGGGCATAGGGCTCGGTTTATTTCTGGCCCAGGAAATCATTGGGCGGCAAAATGGATATATTGACGTGAAATCACAGCTAGGCGAAGGCTCTGTCTTTAGCATCTACCTTCCAGCAGAAGCATAAAACAAATACCAACGATTATCTCAATTCTGTGACATTGATGAGACCAGATTGAGATAATCGTTTTGTATTATGTAGGAAATAAAAAAGCTGCTGCTTTTGATCATGGGTGGGATCAAAAGAACAAGCGAGAGAGGTGATTGATATGAATGGAATTTTGAAAGCAACAGATCTAAAAAAATATTATGGAACAGAGCCAAATATCACGAAGGCTTTGGACGGCGTCAGTCTAGAAGTGGAGCAAGGCGAATTCGTTTCCATTATCGGCACCAGCGGCTCAGGAAAATCCACGCTGCTCAATATGCTGGGCGGATTGGATGTGCCGACTTCCGGCAGCGTGGTGATCCGAGGAAAAGAGATTGGCGCCATGAAAGACGAGCAGCTCTGTATTTTCCGAAGAAGGAACATTGGATTTATTTTTCAAGATTACAATCTAGTGCCGATTTTAAACGCATACCAGAACATCGTCCTACCGATTGAACTAGACGGAAACCAAGTGGATCAGGAGCATTTGGACAAGATCATTCATTTTCTCCATTTAGAGGAAAAGCTCTCGAACCTTCCCGGCAGTCTTTCCGGCGGTCAGCAGCAAAGAGTCGCCATTGCAAGAGCATTGGCAAGCAAGCCGGCAATCATTTTAGCAGATGAACCCACGGGGAATCTGGACTCTAAGACGAGTCAGGACGTGCTGAACCTGCTGAAAGTCACCTGCAGGCAATTTCACCAGACGTTGGTCATGATCACGCATAATCCGGAGATCGCTTTGTTGGCTGACCGGATGATCCGCATTGAAGACGGGAAGATCGCAGGCAGCGAAAAAGAAGAAAGAACAATAGGAGGGGAAGGCCATGCTGAGCAATAACAATCGCGCATTTGTAAGGAGCCTTTCCTGGAACTGCCTGAAAACAAGCAAAAACAGGAATATCATCGCAGTGATCGCCATTATTCTCACAACCATGCTGTTCACCAGCCTGGCGACAATCCTGGAAGGCTCGGAACAAACATCCAAAGAACAGATGATACGCACCTCTGGATCAAGATTCATGATGTCCGTGAAATACATTTCCCAGGAGGCCAGCGACGAGCTGATGCAGGATCCGGCCTTTTCCAAGGTGGGGAAACTCCAGTACCTGGGCAGCGCAGAAAACCAGGAGCTGAGAAAGATACCGGTAGACCTTTCCTGGGCAAACAAAACCCTGATGGACGGTTTTTTTGTGGAACTGGAAGCCGGCAGGCTGCCAGAGCGGGAAAACGAAGTCTTAGCGGATACTGTTGTCTTGGAAATGCTGGGCGTTCCGGCAAAGACAGGGGTGAAGATCCCGCTTTGCTATGAGGTCAATGGAGAGCATAGGCAAAAAACTATGAAGGTGGCTGGCGTTTACAAAGGAGAGGCCAATGAATCGGGTTCTACTATCTATGTTTCCAGAGCTTTTTTTGATCAGGAAATGGCAGGGTTCTCCGTGCCTTCTGATGGAACTGCGGCTGCTGGAAGCATCTGCCTGTACGTAAGTTTTCCTTCAGAAAAGGATCTGAGCGGGCAGAGGCGCCAAGTCTTGAGAAACGCGGGCTTTGATCCAGACGCGCGGCTAGACGAACCAGGTTTTGTCATAGCGAACATCAATCCGGCATATGATGATGGAAACACGGCCTCTCCAGGCCTGATGGCAGCAGCGGCTTTTATGGCTCTAGTGATCGTTTTGGCAGGATATTTGATCATCAGCAATATTTTCCGCATTTCCATGTTAAAAGATCTGAGAATGTATGGGCAGCTAAAAACCATAGGCGCCTCACCCAAACAGCTGCGCAGGCTGATGGTCAAACAGGCGAATTTTCTCAATCTGATCGGCATACCCCTGGGGCTGGTTCTAGGCTATATGCTGGGAAAGGGGCTGCTGCCCATTATCATGCGGGCCACGGTTTATGACGATGTGAGGGAAATAGAACCAAGGCTTTTGGTGTTCGCTGCTTCTGCGGTGTTCTCCTTTATCACAGTGCGGATCAGCTGCCGAAAACCCATCAAGCTCATGGCAAGAATGTCGCCTATCCAGGCACTGCGCTATCAGGGAAACGAAGCAGGGAAAAACAAGCAGACAAAAGGACGGGAATCAAAACACAGAATCTTTCGCCTGGCGCTGTCCAACTTTACAGGAAACAAAGGAAAAAGTTTTTTCGTTGTGCTGTCTTTATCCCTGAGCATTGTCATCTTGAACAGCGTACTGAACTTCGCCGGCTGTTTTGACAGGGAAACCTATGTGAGAGGGCAGAGCGGCGCGGATTTTGTGGTATCGCACCTGAATTTTGGGCCGCAATCAGAAAGCGATCAGAACGTGGTCCCACAAGGGTTTCTCACAGAAGCGTCAAAACGCAGGGATGTGGAAAAAGAGGGCGCGGTCTACTGTTATCAGGCGCCAGATGATGTGACAGAATCCGTGATGTCCGAAAGTGAAGGCGCGTATGACGGCGTATCCACAGCAAAATTACAGACTGTCAACGGAAAACCTTATGCGCTGCGAAGGGAAATGGGAAAAATGCTCTTTGCCTTTGATCAGGAAGTGTGGAAGCGCTGTAAAGTCATAAGAGGGCATTTGGACATGGAAAAGCTGAAAACAGGGAAATATGTGGTAGAAGTCAGTGAATTCATCAACAATGGACAGGATTATGAGGAATCGCTTTTTTCCTTAGAGCCAGGAGATCAGGTGGAGGCGGTGATTGGCGGCACAAAGCTGGAGTATGAAGTGCTGGCCAACGTGGTCGTGCAGCCCATGATACTTTTTTCCAGCAGCATGGGGGAAGGCGCTTATCTGGCGCTGCCTTCTGAGGAATATCTCAAGCGGTTTCCAGGCAGGCTCCCGATCCATTATCTCATGGACGCAAAAGGAGACAGCTTTGACGACATCGACGCTTTTCTGAGAGAATATGAGGGAAAGGCGCAGGCAAACATCAAATACACGAGCACAGAAAAGATTGTGCGGGATTTCAAGGGGTTCAAAGGCATCTATGCTTCCACGGGCATGATCCTTGCTGCCATATTCGGCATCATCGGGCTCTTGAACTTGCTCAACGTGATCCTGGCAAGCGCGGTCGCCAGGCAGCGTGAATTCGCGATCATGCAGAGTATCGGGATGACGAGGAAACAGCTGCGGAGGCTCTTTATCATAGAGGGTATCCTATATTCCGCGGTGGCAGGCGTTTTGAGTCTGGCTCTGGCTTCCATCCTTTCCCTGACCGTGGTTCGGCAATTGTGCGGCATCGAATGGTTTTGCGCGTACCATTTCTCGCTGCTGCCAGCTGTGATACTGATCCCTGTTTACCTAGGCGTATCTGCTGCCATGGCATTTGTCATCGACTGGATTTGGAACAATGGGAGCGTCGTGGAACGGCTGCGGATTTCCAAATAAAAGGCAGGAAAACGCGATCCTGAACCATAGCCAGATTAAATTGCCGGCAGAATGGGCTGATAGAAATTCGCGGGCTACACAAAATGATTGACATTTTTCTGGCAGCATTGTATATTATATATAGAAAGTGCTACCAATATAGACGGTTAGCCAAGGATAGTTAAAGAATAACCGCACCTGGCCAGAGGGCGGTTATTTTTTTCTTGCATAATCTAAAATGGTTACAATCAGCATTGCCATGCCGATTAGTATCATCATTTCTTCGTATGTAGAAATACTGGCCACCTCCTACTTCTGCGATTTGGATTTTTCACCATAGATGCAGTGGTAACGGATGTGGCTAACCGCCTACCGGTTATTGGTAGCACTAACAAAAGTATACTATCATTATCTGATAAAGTCTATATCGTCTAGGGAAAAATTGGAATACTAATTTTCGACATATTTCGACAAGTGTAACAATGATCATACTCTTAGCATTTGTTCCAAGCCGAATACGGTCACTTTTTCAATGTTGGAAACACAAAAAAACACTGCAGGAAGAAGGCTAGTGCGGTCGCTTCTTCAATGACGGCCCAGCATCGCTGCGCTCTTTGCGAAAAATTTCTACCCATTTCCTAAAAAAGATTGTAAAAAGCTCTTGCAATTTTCAGAAAACATGGTATATTATAAATGTAACCAGTTACATAAGCCGGTTACAAGTCAGATATGGTAACGGAATAGTTCTATCGTAATGTTATGAAGGAGGATGAAGATTATGTACACTTGTAGTTTGGAAAGAATGACGGACAAAATCAAGACGTTCAGTGAATTCGGTGATGCAGGGCACGGTGGAATCACTAGATACTCTTTATCGCCGGAAGCTCATATGGCAAGAGATGAATTCGTAAAAAGAATGAAGGCCATTGGTGCTGAAATCGAATTTGACGATGTGGCTAATATTTATGCGACTCTGCCAGGCACGGATCCAGACGCAAAGAGGATTGTAACTGGTTCCCATTGCGACTCTGTAAAGAACGGCGGGAATTATGATGGCATCTTAGGTGTCATGAGCGCCATGGAAGTGCTGGAAACCATCGCGGAACAGAAGATTCCTCACAAACATCCGATCACAGCCATGGTTTGGACCAATGAAGAGGGCTCCCTGTATCCACCGGCAATGATGGTTTCTGGGATCGTGTGCCACGACTATCTGCCTCCTGAAATCGCAAAGAATTTTGAATACGATAACATGATGGCTTCCAAAGCAATGGAAGATCATGAAGGAAGCGCGGCCACATTCGGTGAAGCTTTGGCAGCAACACCATACAAAGGAGACAAAAAATACAGACTGGACAGAGACAGATATGTAGCCAACTTTGAAGCTCATATCGAACAGGGACCAATCCTGGAAGACGAAGGCAAGGACATCGGTGTCGTACAGTGTGTACTGGGCATGTTCAACTACAGAGTTAGGTTCTACGGGTTCGCGGCTCACGCAGGTACGTTCCCAATGGCCAAGAGACACGACGCGCTGTATGCGGCTTCCCAGGCACTGTGCTATCTCCACGATGAAATCGACAAGCTGGGCCGGCCTGAACTGGTTTATACCACAGGCGAAGTTTCCATTCACCCATGCGTACATACGGTAATTCCGGATTATGTTGATTTCTCCCTGGATGTAAGACACGAAGATCCAAAGGTGCTGGAAGCAGTCATGAAGATCCTCAAGACTCTTCCTGAAAGAGAATGGGCAGGCTGCAAATGCGAGATCGCCGAGCAGTGGAAGAGAGACACAGTGTATTGGGATAAAGATTTGGTTCGCTTTGTTCAGGAAGCAGCGGATGAACTGGGCGTTTCCAACATGAAGATCAATTCCGGCGCAGGCCATGACGCACAGTTCGTATCCTATGTGCTGCCAACCACGATGATTTTCATACAGACAAAAGATGGTCTGTCCCACTGCGAACCGGAATACGCGAAACCAGAGCACTGCACAGCTGGTGCCAGCATATTGCTGAACGCGATCCTGAAGGCAGATGAGTTCTACAAGTAAGGGTCCCACGTCAACACAGGAATATCAGAAAGGGTATTTCCTATAAAAGTAACATAGAGCTGCATTTTCCCTGACAAGCAAAGCCACCGAGGATGCAGCTGTTTTTTCCCAAAAGTAAAAAGCAACGCGGTAAGGAGGAATGTAAATTGAGTAAAGTAGTAAAAGCAAAGTACACCGCAGAAGCAACTTCTGGATTCACCCATAGGACTGCTATGGAAGAAGCCGCAAGATGCCTGCTGTGTCACGACGCGCCATGCAGCCAAGGATGTCCGGCAGGGACGGATCCTGCGAAATTCATCCGCTCCATTCGGTTCAGAAATGTAAAAGGCGCGGCTGAAACCATTAGAGAAAACAATATTTTAGGCGGAACCTGCGCAAGAGTCTGTCCATATGACAGACTATGCGAAGAAGCCTGCTCCAGATGCGGCATCGACAAGCCGATTGAAATCGGAAGACTGCAGAGATACGCCATTGAGCAGGAAGAAGTGTTCGGCATGAAGACGCTGAAAGCAGGCCAGGACAAAAAAGCAGGAAAGATCGCCTGCGTTGGAGCAGGACCAGCATCACTGGCATGCGCGGCTGAGCTGGCAAAAGCCGGATATGACGTCACGATTTTGGAAAGAGAAGCAAAGGCAGGCGGCGTACTGACTTATGGAATCGTTCCAAGCAGGCTGCCGCAGGCAGTCGTGGACCACGATATCGCACAGGTAGAAGGTCTCGGCGTAAAGTTTGAATTTGGAAAAGACGTGAAAGAAGCGGATGTAGCAGGTTATGACGCTGTGTTCATCGGCACAGGACTTTGGGGCACCAATATCCCAGACATCCCAGGAAAAGACTTGAAAGGCGTTTATGCGGCAGCAGACTTCCTGAAACAAGCAAGGACCAAACAGGAAGCCTTTGACCCAGGCAAGAGAGTCGTAGTCGTAGGCGGCGGTGACGTTACAGTGGACTGCGCGGTGACTGCCAAGCTCCTGGGCGCGGAAGACGTGAAAATCGTTTACAGAAGGACCCTGGAAGAAGCGCCGGGCAACATGACGGAATTCCAGTACGCGCTGGAACTGGGCATTGGCATCACAACTGGCATGGCTCCAGCAGCAGTAGAAGGAAATGGCAAAGCAGAGACCGCTGTGTTCAAAGGTTTCAGGGATGAAGCGGCTGAGCTGAAGCTTTCCGCTGACACCATTGTGTTCGCTACAGGCCAGGGCGCGGAAGACATGGCAAAAGTAGCGCCTGTCAAACTGACAGACAAAGGAACCATTGAGGCTGGAGAAGACGGGATCACAAGCGCGGACAAATTCTTCGCCGCAGGCGATATCGTAAATGGCGGCAAGACGGTCGTAGAAGCGGTAGCAGCTGGAAAAGCAGCGGCTGCGTCCATGATCGAGTATCTTGAAAAGAAAGGAGTGAAGTAGGATGGCAGTTAAAAAAGATTTATCCATTAACTATTTAGGTGTTGAATGCGAAAATCCGTTCTTCCTTTCAAGCTCACCGGTTGGAAGCAATTACGAGATGGTCGCGAAATGTTTTGAAACAGGCTGGGGCGGCGTATTCTACAAAACCGTAGGTATCTTTGTGGCAGACGAATGCTCCCCTAGATTCGACCAGACCAACAAAGAGGGCCTTCCTTGGCTGGGATTCAAGAACATGGAACAGATTTCCGACAAGCCAACAGAACTGAACTTTGAAAATATGAGAAAGCTCAAGAGAGACTATCCTGACAAGATCATGGTAGCCTCCATCATGGGCAGTAATGAACAGGAATGGAAAGACCTGGCGAAAATGGCAGAACAGGCAGAGGCTGACCTGATCGAAGGAAACTTCTCCTGTCCGCAGATGACCAGCCACGCCATGGGTTCTGACGTAGGTTCCAATCCAGAATTGGTAAAATCCTACTGTCAGGCAGTGACCAGCGTGACGGACATCCCATTCATCGCAAAGATGACACCAAACATCACTAGCATGGAGGTGCCTGCAATCGCAGCCATTGAAGGCGGCGCGGCTTCCGTGTCCGCGATCAACACAGTGAAGTCCATTACAAACATTGACTTTGAAAACATGACAGGCATGCCTGTGGTAAATGGAAAGTCTTCCATTTCCGGCTACTCTGGAGCAGCGGTAAAACCGATCGCCCTTCGTTTCATCGCACAGATGCTGCAGAACGAAAAACTGAAAGATCTGGAGATTTCCGGTATCGGCGGCATCGAAACATGGAGAGACTGTGCGGAATTCCTGGCACTGGGATGCCGGAACCTGCAGGTTACAACCTCCATCATGCAGTACGGCTATCGTATCGTAGAAGACATGGCAAGCGGTCTGATGCACTTTATGGACGAAAGAGGCTACAACAAGCTGGATGATTTCATCGGAATGGCTCTTCCGAACATCATTCCTGCGGAAGACCTGAACCGTGACTTCAAGATCCTGCCAAACTTTGACGATGACAAGTGCATTGGCTGCGGAAGATGTTATATTTCCTGCTATGACGCGGCTCACCAGGCAATCGACTGGAACGCGGAAAAGAGAAGACCAGAACTCAACGACAACTGCGTAGGATGCCACCTGTGCCTCAACGTATGTCCGGTCCAGGAATGCATCACACCGGGAGAAATCAAGTGGAAAGAAGGCAGAAATCCAGTGGATGTCACTTTAAAGCATCATTACGACTGATTCGGCGTTCTGAAATTCTTCACACAAAGTTACCATACACACTGCAAAACAGCGTTCCTCCGCGGGCGCTGTTTTGCGTATCAGCGACATTGCAAAATCTCCCTGTTTATGATATGATTGAATCTGTATATTTAGCATCAAAATAAAGACAGAGGGACAGCGGAGGATTGGCAGACAAATAAGATCGATGGAGGGAGAATATGAAAGTTATACTTGACGGAATGGGCGGCGACAACGCGCCTATGGAAATCGTAAAAGGGGCAGTGCAAGCTTCCAAAGAAATGAGCCACGAAATCTGTATCGTTGGCAAAGAAGATGAAATTCAGAAAGAACTGGACAAGTATCCATATGACCCCCAGCAGATCAAAGTGGTCCACGCTGAAGAGGTGATCACAAACGAGGACAGTCCGGTAAAGGCCATCAAACGGAAGAAAGACTCTTCCATGGTGGTTGGACTGACCATGGTGAAAAACGGAGAAGGCGACATTTTCATTTCCGCGGGGAACACAGGCGCGCAGGTAGTAGGCGGCAGAATGATCTTAGGCCGGATCAATGGCATCGACAGGCCGGCGCTGGCAAGCATTTATCCTGTACTGGGAGATAAGGCCTGCCTGCTGGTGGACGCTGGGGCCAGCGCGGAATCAAAAGCCCATAACTTATTGGAATACGGAACAATGGGCAGTATCTATGTGGAAAAGGTCTTTGGCCGTCCAGAGCCTAAGGTGGGCCTGGTGAACCTGGGCGTGGAAGAAGGAAAAGGAACCAGCGTCACCAAAGAAGCTTACAAACAGCTGAAACAGGCACCCATCAATTTCGTGGGCAATGTGGAAGCCAGGGAGATTCCAGCCGGAGCCTGCGATGTCATTGTGTGTGATGGCTTTGTGGGAAACGTGATCTTGAAGCTGACCGAAGGTCTGGCCTGGAACATTTTAAAGCTGCTCAAGAAAAAATTTCTGGACGGTCTGAAAGCCAAGATCGGCGCCATGTTCCTCAAGAACAAATTGGAAGAGTTAAAAGATGAATTTGATTACACAGAATACGGCGGCGCGCCGATTTTAGGCGTGGATGGGGCCATGGTGAAAATGCACGGCTCGTCCAATGCCAATGCGGTAAAAAACACGATCTTAAAGGGGATCCCATACGCGGAGGAAGGAGTCGTGGACAAAATCAAAGCCGCCATTACAGATTTGGAGGAGATTATTGCTGGTGAACAACAATAGGGATTTTGAGAAGATCATTGGATATCAATTTAGAGACAAGGAATTGTTAGGAAGGGCCCTGACCCATAGCTCTTACGTGAAGGAACGGGGGCAGAGCAGGCTCAACGACAACGAGCGCCTAGAGTTTTTAGGCGACGCGTTTTTAGATGCCATTGTGGGTGAAGACCTGTACAACAAGTTGGAGAAAGCCGAAGAAGGACAGCTGACAAAGGCAAGGGCTTCAATTGTGTGCGAGCGGTCCCTGGCACAAGCGGCGCGAACCCTTTCTTTAGGCGACTATATGCAGTTCAGCAAGGGGGAAGAAAAATCAGGCGGCAGGGAGCGGGATTCAATTCTGGCAGACGCCATGGAAGCGGTCATTGGAGCCGTTTATCTGGATGGAGGATATGAAAAAGCCAGAGACTTGGTGCTGGAGATTTTTCAAAAAGCGCTGCTGGACGCAGGCCAGGGAAAATTGAGCAACCTGGATTACAAATCAGACTTACAGGAACAGCTCCAGGCAAGGGGCATTCTGGATATCCGGTATGTAACGGAAAAGGAAGAAGGCCCGGATCATGACAAAACTTTTTCCGTAAGGCTGGAGGCTCGCGGAACGACCATAGGCAGCGGAACAGGAAAGAGCAAAAAGGTGGCTGAGCAGAACGCGGCAAAGGATGCGCTGGAAAGGGGCCTGCATGTATTTTAAACGAATGGAACTCCACGGGTTCAAGTCCTTTGCCGAGCCAGTGGTTATCGAGTTCCACCAAGGCGTCACCTGCATCATAGGGCCAAACGGCAGCGGCAAGAGCAATATCAGCGACGCCATCAGGTGGGTGCTGGGAGAGCAAAGCCCCCGCATGCTCAGAGGCGGCAAGATGGAAGAAGTGATCTTTTCCGGGACTGCCAGCAGGAAATCCAGGGGCATGGCAGAAGTGACGCTGGTCATCGACAATTCCGATGAAAGCCTGCCCATTGACTACAACGAAGTGGCCATCACCAGGCGCATGTTCCGTTCTGGAGAGAGTGAATATTTCATTAACAACAACCAGTGCCGGCTGCGGGATATCAGGGAGCTGATCATGGACACAGGGATTGGCGTGGATGGCTATTCTCTCATTGGGCAGGGAAAGATTTCCGATATTGTCAGCAGCAAAGCAGAGGGCAGACGGGAAATCTTTGAAGAGGCCGCAGGCATTGTCATGTATCGGACCAGGAAGGCTGAATCAGAGCGAAAGCTAGCAGCAGCGTCAGTCAATCTGGAGCGGGTCAATGATATTATCGGAGAAATCGAAAGCCGCATTGATACGCTAAAGGAAGACAGCGCGAAGGCAAGCGAGTACATTCAGCTGCGGGACAAGCACAAGGCTTTAGAAATCAATATCACTCTGAGCAGCATAGAAAGCCTGGAATTGAAAAATGAATATCTTAAGGATGACATTTCGGAATTGAATTTCAGCCTGGAAGAAAATCGGGAACAAAGGGAAGCTGTGGATCAGCAGCTGACAAACACAAGGCAAAAGAGCCACAGCCTGCAGCAGGACATGGATGAAGGCAGAGCACAGTTGATGCGGAGCACAGAAGAGATCAGTCAGCTGGAGAACAAGGGCAGGCTGGATCAGGAACGGTTCACCGCCATCCAGGAGCGGGACAGCAGATTAAAAGGCGAGATCAGAGGACTGGGTGAAAAGCTGCAAAGGGAAGCGGACAACGCGGCGGAGCTTTCCAAGAACAAGCTTCAGGCAGAACAGGACATGCAGGAAATCCGGCGGGGACTGCGGGAAAAGATGGCAAAGCAGGCGGCTTTGGATCAGGAACTGCGGGACGCGGAGGCTTTCGCGGATCAGCAAAAGAACGACATCCTGACGCTTCACAGCAGCATCAGCTCCTGGAACATGGAAATCACCAGTCTGGAAAACCTGAAAGAAACGCTGGAGAGAAGAAAAGGGCAGATCCTAGAAGAAAAGCACACAGGCGAGGATGGGAACAGGGAAGCCCTGGACGCCATGAACCGTCTGCGGGCGGAAAAGACCGGATTAGAGGAGCGTCTGAATCAAAACCGCAGGGAATTGGAACAGCAAAGGCGGCGCATGGCTCATCAAGGGACAGAGGAGCAGCGTTTGGCAAAAGAGATGGAAAACCTGCGGCTTTCCATGGGGCAGCTTTCTGCTCGAAAAAAGACCATCGAAGAGATGGAGAGCAATTACGAAGGATACAATCATGCGGTGCGGTTCATTATGAAGTCCGGACTTTCTGGCATTCGGGGGACAGTGGGCCAACTGATCACAGTCCCCAGGGGCTTTGAGACCGCAGTGGAAACAGCGCTGGGCGCGGCCATGCAAAATATTGTCTGCGACAATGATCAGAGCGCACAGGCGGCCATTGCCAGGCTAAAGGAAAGCAGAGCGGGCAGACTGACGTTTTTGCCTGTTTCTTCTGTGCGGGGCGGCAGGGGAAATTACGATAGCCGTCTGCGCCAGGAGCAGGGTTTTCAGGGCTTTGGCGCGGACTGTGTGACCTTTCAGCCAGAATACAGGCCAGTCATGGAATATTTACTGGGGCGAGTGGTGATCGTGGACAACATGGATCATGCGGTGCGGCTCTCCAAAAAAGCCGCGGGCCTGCGATTTGTCACCTTGGAAGGGGAGATCATTAACGCGGGCGGGGCCATTACAGGCGGCAGATACAAAAACAGGACCGCCAATCTGCTGGGACGCAAAGGGGAGATCACAGAACTGAATGAAAAGCTGGAAGCCGCGGAACGCCGAAAAACAGAAGGCATGGACAGCCTGCGGACGCTGCGCGGAGACCTGCAGGCATGCAGGGAAAAGTTGGAGCAGCTCCAAGAGCAGGAAAAGGCAGTGGAGCTGGAGCTTGTCACAAAGGAAAACCAGTGGGCGGCCATGGAGAACTTTCTCAATGATTTTAAAACCAGCAGCGGCAAATGGGAAAAAGAACTGGACAACATCCGAGGCGAACAAGAGGCTTCCCAGGGGATGATCCGCGAGCTGGAAGAAAAGATACAGATTCAGCAGCGGACTATCGCGGAAAAAGAGGCATTGGCCCAGAGCCAACTAGATGCCTATGATGAAAAAAAGGCAGCAGCAGACAAGCTGAATGAAGAGATCACAACCGCCAGGATCGAAGCAGGAGCCTGGGAAAACAAAGCAGCGGCAGCCGATGATCTAGCCAGGCGGGTGAAGCGTTCCATGGAAGAGTTGGAGCAGGAAAAGCTGGACAAAGAAAAAGAACTGGTTCATTTGGCAGCGGAAAAAGAACGGCTGCTGTCAGACCGCAGGGACATTGCCTCTATTGTGAAAGAAAAGACAGAGGCCAAGGAAAATCTAGAGCATTATTTAGAGGAACTTTCCCAGGAGCAAAAAGAAGCGGCAGCAGAGAATGAAAAGCTGACAGAAGAAAAAGAAACACTAGGACAGCAGGCAAGGGCTTTGCAGGATCAGAAATACGAACTGGAGATCAAAGAAGCGAAAAACGAGACCCAGCTGAACACTTACAAAGAAAAGCTGTGGGAAAGCTTTGAAGTTTCCTATGTCCAGGCCATGGAATTCAAACAGCAGGATTTTGCCATGGCAGCGGCAGTCAAGGAAAACCGGCAGCTGAAAGCAAGGATGAAAGACCTGGGAGAGGTGAACCTGGGAGCTATCGCGGAATATGAGAAGGTAAAAGAGCGCTACGAATTTCTGACAGCCCAGAGAAGCGACATTTTAGAGGGCGCTGACAGCTTGAGCCGGATCATCGCTGACATGGACAAAACCATTAAAACCAGGTTCAAGCAATGCTTTGACCAGGTGATGGCTCACTTTGAGCAAGTGTTTTCTCAATTGTTTGGCGGCGGCCATGCTCAGCTTCGCCTAGATAATGAGAAAGCGCCTCTGGAATCAGGGATCGAGATCATCGCTCAGCCGCCGGGGAAAAAGCTGCAGAACATCAATCTATTGTCAGGCGGCGAGAAGACTATGACAGCCATTGCTCTGATGTTCGCTGTTTTGAAAACAAGGCCAACGCCGTTCTGCATTCTGGACGAGGTGGAAGCAGCCTTGGATGACACCAACATAGAGCGGTTCGCCAAGTACTTAAAAACATTTGATGACATACAGTTTGCCTTAGTCACACATCAAAAGGCCACCATGGAACACGCAGACGTGCTGTACGGCGTGACCATGCCAGAGCAGGGCATTTCCAAAGTGCTTTCTTTAGACTTGGGCGATGACTTTGAAATATAGGAGGGAAATATGGAATTTGGTAAAAAGAAGAAAGGCTTTTTTGGGCGGCTTTCAGAGCGAATCGGTGATGTGATCTTATCAAGGCCGGCCATTGACGAAGACCTGCTGGACGAGCTGGAGGAGATCCTCATCACTTCTGACATTGGCATGGAAACCACTATGCATATCATCGAACAGCTGCGCAGTGACATCAAAAGCGAATACCTGCGGGAGCCGCAGCAGGTGAAAGATCATCTGAAAAAGATCATGGAAGGACTGGTAGACAAGGGCGAACGGCACCAGCTGTGCCAGGATACGCCGCTGATCATTCTGATGATCGGCATCAACGGCGGAGGCAAGACTACTTCCATTGGAAAGATCGCGCACAAATGCAAGGCAGAGGGAAAATCCGTGATGCTGGCGGCAGCCGATACCTTTCGGGCAGCGGCCAGTGAACAGCTGGAAATTTGGGGACAGAGAGTGGGCGTCAATGTAGTGCGCCACCAAGAAGGCGCGGATCCATCCGCGGTCATATTCGATGCCATTCAGTCCGCGAAAGCCAAGAACATCGATGTGCTTATCTGTGACACGGCAGGGCGGCTCCAAAACAAAAAAAACCTCATGGACGAGCTGGCAAAGATGGACAAGGTCATTGGCAGAGAGTTTCCGGAGGCTGCCAGGGAAAATCTGCTGGTCTTAGACGCCACCACAGGGAAAAACGCGGTTTCCCAGGCAAAAGAGTTCAATGAAAGCGCGGACATTTCCGGCATTGTCCTCACAAAGCTGGACGGCACGGCCAAAGGCGGGATCGTCATTACCATCGCGGATGAACTGGACATGGCCGTGAAGTTCATTGGCGTAGGAGAAGGGATCGAAGACCTGAAAGAATTCGATCCAGAGGAATTCGCAGGAGGGATTTTCGATGAGTAAACCCATCGTAGCAGTAGTTGGCAGACCCAATGTGGGAAAATCCACGTTTTTCAATAAAGTCGTGGGAAGACGGGTAGCCATTGTAGAGGACACGCCAGGGGTGACAAGAGACCGTATTTATGCGGAAGCCGAGTGGAGGGGCATTCATTTCGCGCTCATTGACACAGGAGGCATCGAGCCGGCCAGCAAGGACGTGATTTTGTCCCAGATGCGGGAGCAGGCAGAAGTGGCCATGGCAACGGCAGATGTGATCTTGTTCATGGTAGATGGAAAAGAAGGGCTGACGGCTTCGGATCGGGAAGTGGGCATGATGCTGATGCGCACTGGAAAAAAAGTGATCCTGGCAGTGAATAAAATAGACAAGCCAAAGATGCCGGATGATTTCTATGATTTTTATGAGCTGGGATTGGGTGAACCCATTGCCATTTCCGCGGCTAATATGATGAATTTAGGCGACTTGCTGGATCTGATCGTAGAAAATTTCCCAAGAGGCGCTGGCACAGAAGAAGAGGATGAGATCAAGATCGCGGTCATCGGAAAGCCAAACGTGGGGAAATCCTCGCTCATCAACGAGTTATTGGGGGAAAACAGAGTCATTGTTTCGCCTATCGCCGGAACCACCAGGGATTCTATAGACACGCCTTTTGAAAAGGACGGAGAAAAGTACCTGCTCATTGACACGGCGGGCATACGCAGAAAGAGCAAGGTAAACGAAGATATCGAACGGTACAGCGTGATTCGGGCCATTGCTGCCATTGAACGGTGCGACGTGTGCCTGTTGATGATCGATGCCGCAGAGGGGATCACAGAGCAGGATAAAAAGATCGCTGGCGTGGCCCACGAAGCAGGCAAGGGCATTGTTGTGGTGGTCAACAAGTGGGATCTGCTGAAAAAAGAAACCAATACCATGAAACATTTCCGCCAAGATATCCAAAAGGAACTGAATTTCATGTCTTATGCGCCAGCAGTCTTCATTTCCGTATTGAACAAGCAGAGACTGCCAAATGTGCTGCAAACAGCCAAAGCAGTGGCGGAGAATCGGACCATGCGAATTTCCACAGGACAGCTCAACAGCCTGATCACCGATGCGACTATGATGAAACAGCCGCCGTCAGACAAGGGGAAAAGATTAAAAATTTATTACGTTTCTCAAGTAGGGGTGAAACCGCCGCTGTTTTCCTTTAAAATCAATTCTAGAGAGCTGATGCATTTCTCTTATGCCCGGTATCTGGAAAACAAGATCAGGGAAGGCTTTGGCTTTGAAGGGACTTCGATCAAATTCGTGTTCAGGGAGAAAGGTGAAAGAGAAGATGGATAGCATAGGAATCATTGGTGGCGCAGACGGACCCACAGCCGTATATCTGACAGGAGATTTCGGGATCATTGGCCAGCATTTTCACTTTTCCACCATGGCTCCATATTTCGTGATTTTGGCTGTCATGGTCATGATCGCTTATTTGATCGGGAACATCTCGCCTGCCACCCTGCTGGCAAGGGCCAAAGGAATCGATATCAAACAGGCGGGCAGCGGAAACGCCGGAACCACCAACGCGCTGCGGGTCATGGGAAAAAAAGCGGGAGCCATCACTTTGGTCATTGACGTGATAAAAGGCATCGCTGCCGTTGCTTTGGGTGGCTTTGTGTGCGGTCAGCTGTGTGCGATGATCTGCGTAGTGGCAGTAGTGGCGGGCCATATCTGGCCGGTAGTGTTCAAATTCAAAGGCGGAAAAGGCGTGGCCACTATTTTTGGAGCTATCGTGGGCCTGAACATCCTAGTGGCGCTTTTTGCGTTGCTGATCCTGGTGATCGCAGTGCTGATCTCCAAGCGGGTATCCGTGGGTTCCATGCTGGCAGCCCTGTCCTTTCCAGTGTTTTCCTACTGGCTGGAGCCGGACTTCGTAGTGTTTGCCTGTGTGCTGGCTTTGATCATCATCATCAAGCATCGGGCTAATATCAAGCGGCTGATCAAAGGGGAAGAGCCGAAGCTGAGTTTGTTTGACAAGGAGAAAGTTTGAAACAAATAAGTAGAGGATAATCAAGAAATAAAGGGCATAACAAACA
>CAJTYS010000064.1 GCA_910583765.1 uncultured Eubacteriales bacterium
CTGTCTGTCTGTCTGTCTGTCTGTCTGTCTGTCTGTCTGTCTGTCTGTCTGTCAAAATTCTAATGAGTTTATCCATGACATTCAAGTCCTTTTTTCCAAAAATTGATTTTAACGTATGCCCATTCTACCACATGTGTGCGGGACAATTCAAGAGTTTCCCGTATATTTTTTTGCCCATGCAGTGTACTTCCATGAAAAACCGTACAGATAATCCTTGTTTCATCTTTCTGGAAAATGGAAAAACAATAGGGAATTAAGCTGTCCTGCGGCGACCGATCAACGATGCGGCACCGATGTCACATCATTGAAAAAATTCCATCTCCTGATCGCCGCAAGATGCGTGTTATGAAAAATTCACTCATTATGCGTACTGTTCGTAATAGGCCTTGGCTTCCTTCTCACTCAAATCAAAGCGCCTTTCCAGCTTTCTCAAAATCTTTTCTTTTGAAAAACCTTCTTCGCAATAGTCCAACACCAAGCTTGAGATGCCCTTTTCCAAGCCTTCTTCTCTCGCTTCATCCACCCTGACCTTCAACAATTCTTCGTAAGTGATGTTAAAAAAATCCATCCCGTAAACCTCTTCCCTCCCTTCCAACTCCAAAAACATTGCCAAAGCCCCTTGACAGCCTGCCTCGGAAAGGATAAGGTGAACTTTATCAAAGCCGGCAAACGCACAAAACAACAGCAGAAAGACCAGCGTTTTCCCGCAAAACACTGGCATCCTTTAATTCATTTTTAATTTGCGGGCCCTAAAATATCGTGTAATAGGAAAAGGAGTGAGCAGCCATGCGCCTGTTGATCGCAGAAGACGAAAAAAATCTGAACAAGATCCTAGCCCAGCACTTGAAAGACAGCGGCTATACGGTAGATGCCTGTTTTGATGGGGAGGAAGCCCTGGACTACATTGCCATGACGGATTATGACGCAGTGATTTTGGATATTATGATGCCCAAAATAGACGGCCTGGAAGTTTTGAAGAAAATCCGCAGGCAGAACATGGATGTTCCTGTCCTGTTCCTTACGGCTCGCGACAGCATTGCTGACAGAGTGGCGGGGCTGGATCTGGGTGCGGACGATTACCTGACGAAGCCCTTTGCTTTTGAAGAACTTTTGGCCCGCATTCGGGTGCTGGTCCGCAAGCGCACTGGGAACAAAACCAATGTTTATACCCTAGCTGATCTGACAGTGGACACCCAAAAGAGAGAAGTAAAACGAGGAGAAACCCTGATTTCCCTTTCTTCCAGAGAGTTCGCCATACTGGAATACATGATCATGAACAAAAATATCGTGCTCAGTCGGGACAATCTGGAGCGCCATGTGTGGAATTACGATTATGAAGGCTCTTCCAATATGATCGATGTGTACATCCGATATTTGCGTAAAAAAATCGACGAGGCCTTTTGCCCTAAATTGATCCATACAGTGCGGGGCGCAGGTTATGTGCTAAAGGTAGAAAAATGAAACAAAAACGGTTCTCCATTAAGACCAGAGTGACGATCTGGTACGTGTTTTTCCTGGTCCTGTTAGTTTCCATAGTGTTTTTTTCACTGCTGTACATGAGCAATCGGTTGATCCAAAACAATATCAAAAGCGATTTGGTCACGGTGGTGGAAAACAGCCTGCGGGACGTGCTCGTTGAAGGAGAAAAACTGGAAATCGATGACGATATGGTCAACTATTGGGATGGCATTTACGTACTCATCTATCAGGAAAACAACTTTATTGTCACCGGTGAATTGCCGGAAGGCATCGCCCATGAGATCCCCTTTGTCGCGGATCAAGTGCGCCGGATCGAGGACAGCGAGAAATCCTTTTACGTATACGACCATCCCATTGGCACCGCGGATTCCAATGATGTATGGATCCGCGGCATCACGAAGGCAGGCATGGCCGCAGCTGACCCAGGCGCGGCGTTCATGCTCAAGCTTTTTCTCATCTGCCTGCCTCTATTGATCCTGCTTGCTGCTGCTGGCGGCTATTCCATTACCAAGCGGGCCTTCCGGCCAGTTTCTCAGATCACGGAAACAGCCAGGGACATCGCGGACCGGACAGATCTTTCCCAGCGCATTGGCCTGGGTTCAGATGGATATTCAAAGGATGAAATCTATCACCTTGCGTCTATCTTTGATAAAATGCTGGATCGGCTGGAAAGCTCTTTTGAAGCCGAAAAACAATTTTCCAACGATGCTTCTCACGAGCTGCGGACGCCTTTATCCGTTATCATGGCACAATGCGAATACGCCTTGAAAAAAACTGATACTTTGGAAGAGGCGCAAGCGGCCCTGGAAGTGATCCTGGGCCAATCGAAGAAAATGTCCGCCCTGATCAGTCAGCTGCTGACCCTTGCCCGAGCCGATCAGGGGACCATCAAACTCCAGTTGGAAGAGCTATGTGTCAGCGACCTGGCATCCATGGCCGCCCTGGAGCAAGAAGACGCCGCGGCCCAGCGCAAGATCCAGATCCAGCAGGAGATTGAACCGGATATCCTGTGGCGAGTGGATGAAACTCTGTTTCTGCGGCTTTGGATCAACCTGATCTCCAACAGCATCAAATACGGAAAAGAGGGCGGCTTTGTCCGCATTGTCTTAAAGCAAGCAGATGATTTTCTCTTGGGGCAGGTAATCGATGACGGCATTGGCATCAGCCCCGAAGAGCTTCCGAAAATATGGGACCGCTTTTATCAGGCTAATCCATCCAGGAGCGATGAAAACAGCGCAGGCCTGGGGCTTTCCATGGTAAAGTGGATTGTTTCCGCTCATAACGGGACGATCTCCGTGAACAGTGTTTTAAATGAAGGAAGCGAATTCACATTCAGGCTTCCTGTTGATATGGATTTATAAAAGGAGCGTAAAAAATATGAAAGAAATGATCATCAAACACAAGATCCCTATTATCATCCTTGCGGCGGTTCTGCTGGCTGCCATAGGCTTTGCCGCTGGAATGCTGGCAAAAACCTCCCTTGCCAAAGACGGCGACTACATTGGCGCGGAAAAGGCCAGGACCATTGCCCTGGAAAGCGTAGGCGTTTCTTCAGAAAAGGCGGTGTTCACAAAGACTGAGATGGATGAAGACGATGGGACCCCTGCCTATGAAATCGAGTTTTATACAGGGGTCAACGAATACGAATTTGAAATCAGCGCTCTGACCGGAGAGATCCTAGAGAAGAAAAGCGAAGCCATTTATTCAGGCGATGCCTCTCAGCCATCCTCTGGGCAGCCTGCGCAGACTCTGGAAAGCACCGAACAGACAGCCGCTCCCCAACCGCAGGAGCAGGATGCTTTACCAGCTGATTCCACCAACTACATTGGCATTGACAAGGCAAAAACCATTGCCCTGAACCAAGCCGGAGTTTCCCCTTCCAATGCCACTTTCACTAAGGCGCATCTGGATTCTGACGATGGCACGCGGATCTATGAAATCGAGTTCGTTACCCAAGACATGGAATACGACTGTGAGATCCACGCTTATACTGGCGAAGTCCTTGACTGCTGCACAGAACAGCTAAATTGTCTTGGCAACGGACCGCATCATGGTGCTCACCACGATTGGAACTGTTGGAACTAGACAGAGGGCTGATCAGTTATTTTCCCTCGGCTTTACACAGGACAGCGCGCATTGCCGCTTTGCGCATTTTCAAAACAAGCCCTAAATTCTCTCCCTAATATTTAGTAAAATTTCTGTTTGCTTTTTCGATCCAAGGGGTATAGGATAGATGTGTAGATATACGGGAAAACTAATTTGGGAGGTAATTATATGAAGACACTGAAATTAAAGGACGGGCTCTATTGGACTGGTATCCTCGACCCTCAGCTGCGGGTATTCGATATCATCATGAACACCGAATATGGGACCAGCTACAATTCCTACCTGTTGAAAGGCTCAAACAAGACCGCGCTCTTTGAGACTGCCAAGTACAAATGCATGGACGAGTATTTGGACAAGCTCACATCTCTCATTGACATTAAAGATATTGATTATATTATCGTGGATCACACGGAGCCAGACCACGCGGGTTCCGCAGAAAAACTCATTGAACTGAATCCGGCCATCAAATTAGTGGGAACAGCCACTGCCATCAGTTTCATGAAAGAAATCTGCAACACGGATTTTGCCTCTGTGATCGTAAAGGAAGGAGACACATTGTCTCTGGGGGACAAGACACTGCGCTTCCTTGCCGCGCCGAACCTGCATTGGCCGGACGCCATGTACACCTATGTGGAGGAAGACAAGGTCCTGCTGACTTGCGACTCTTTTGGCGCGCATTACAGCCTGGATGACGTGCTCAGCTCCAAAATCACGGATCAGGACGCTTACATGAGCGCGCTTCGTTATTACTTTGACAATATCATGGGACCGTTCAAGCCTTATGTGCTGAAAGCCATCGATAAGATCCAGGATCTGGATATTGACATGGTATGCCCTGGACACGGCCCTGTTTTAGATCAGGATCCGTGGAAAATCATCAATACTTACAAAGAATGGTCCACAGAGACAAATCCAAACACCAAGAAAACCGTGGTCATCCCTTATGTGGCGGCTTATGGCTACACTGGGACTCTGGCACAGGAGATCACAGAAGGGATCAAAGCCGCTGGAGACATTGAGGTGAAGCTCTTTGACATGGTGGAATCTGATCAGGCTCAGGTTCTGGGTGAAATCTACTGGGCTGACGGCATTCTCTTTGGAACACCAACCATTCTGGGAGAAGCCTTAAAGCCAATCTGGGATCTGACCACATCTATTTTCCCTGTGCTCCATGGCGGGAAGATCGCTTCTGCCTTTGGTTCTTATGGTTGGAGCGGAGAAGGCGTGCCGCATATAATCGAACGGCTCAAGCAGCTGCGCATGAAGGTCTATGGAAACGGTCTGCGGGTGCGTTTCAAACCATCAGAAAGCCAGCTGGCGGACGCCTATGAATTTGGCTACAATTTCGGACGTTCTGTCCTAGAAGGCGCAATCGTGGAAACAGAACCTGCTCCATCTGGAAAGAGACGTTGGAAATGCCTTGTTTGCGGCGAGATCATCGAAGGCCCGAATCCGCCTGAAAGCTGTCCGATCTGCGGCGTGGGTCCAGAACAATTCGTGGAAGTGCCTTATGAAGAAGTGACTTACTCTTCCACTGCCAACGATCACATCGTAGTCGTGGGCGGCGGCATTGCAGGACTTGCTGCTTGTGAAGAGATCAGAAAGAGAAACACGGTCTGCTCCATTGAACTGATCTCTGATGAAGACACATTCTGCTACAATCGTCCAATGCTGACTAAAGGGATCCTCTCCGAGTTCGATACTCTGAACTTCTTTACAAAGCAATTGGATTGGTATCAGGAAAATCAGATTAAACTGACCCTTGGCACAGGAGTGGAAGGCATTGACACGAGCGCGAAAAAACTGCAGCTGTCTGACGGAACGGACCGCAGCTATGATAAATTAATCCTGGCCACTGGCGCGGAATGCAATGTTCCTCCAATCAAAGGAGCGGACAGCAGCAATGTTTACACCATCCGCAAACTTGCTGACGCAAATGCGATCCGTGAACGCATCGATCAGGTGACGGATGTTGCTCTGATCGGCGGCGGCGTGCTGGGTCTGGAGGCCGCATGGGAATTCCGCAGGGCTGGCAAAAATGTCACCATCTTGGAAGTCGCTGATGGCCTGATGAAAAACCAGCTGGATGGAAACGCGTCTCAGCTGGTGAAAGAGGCCGCAGAGAAATCCGGCATCGCAGTCCTGACTCAGGTAAAAATCGATCAGATCACAGAGTCCGGCGTTGAGCTGGCTGATGGCACGAAGGTAGCAGGACAGCTGGTCATCATCTCCGCGGGCACCAAGCCAAATGCCGCAATTGCTGTGAACGCAGGCATTGACGGAGATCGCTGGATCAATGTGAATGAAAAAATGGAGACAAGCGTAAATGATGTTTATGCTTGTGGTGATGTGGCTATGTGCAATGGCACCAGCGTGGGCATTTGGAGCCAGGGCCTGGAAATGGGTAAAGTCGCAGGCGCCAACGCTGCTGGCGATGAAGTGACGTACAAACCAGTGACGCCTTCCAATTCCTACAGCGGCATGGGCATCCATCTCTTTGCCATCGGGGACAATGGCAAGAAGGATGGGCAGATTTATAAAGCCATTCAATTGTCTGATCCGCACAAAGGCATTTACAAGGCACTGTATTTTGTTAACAATCGTTTCACTGGCGGTATCCTGGTGGGCGATGTGACCGCTTCTGCGAAGCTGCTGGAAGCTTACGAGAAAAAGCTGACCTATACGGACGTCATGGAAGTCCTCTAGGCTGTTGTTTATGACAGAAAAAAATAGGCGCGCATAGGCCTGTTTTATAGAACTAGATCCATGTATCCTCCGAAAACGGTACGTTTCCATGTATAGATTCATATACATGTTAGAAACAGCTGGTTTCGGAGGATTTTTCAATGCATGAGAAACGAGGGCAAGTCTGCCCGTTTATTTTATACCCCAAGCAAAAGATCGAAGATATCCACCAATGTGTTTTAGAGAATTACGGAAAAATCAAATATGAACTTCCATTCATCAACGCTCTTTGTGTCGATATTCCGGAAAGGAAGGTCCAGACCATCAAAACCAACCGCAGAGTGGCAATGATGGCAGAAGACATCCAGGTCTCCAAGCTTTCCATGCCCACGCAATCACTGCGAAGAGCTTCCTACCAGCCTGCGCCTACCATGGTCTCCAAGGGAAAAGGCGTAGCTATCGCAGTGATCGATACTGGCGTGGCGCCCCATTATGACCTGATTCGTCCCATAAACCGTATCCGCGCGTTTCAGGATTTTGTAAATGGAAAAAACCGACCTTATGATGATGACGGGCATGGCACCCATGTTGCCGGAATCGCTCTAGGCAACGGATACGCGTCTGGAGCCAAAGCCCACCAAGGGACAGCTCCTGGCGCGGATCTGGTGGCGCTGAAAGCCCTGGATCAGGAAGGAAACGGCAATGCGTCCAACATCTTGGCTGCCATGCAGTGGATCTACGATAACTACAAGCACTACAACATCAAGGTCGTCAATCTGTCTCTGGGCATACGGCCCTCTGATGAAAACCAGATTGATCCATTGATGCTGGGTGCGAACGAGCTGGTCCACGCAGGTATCTGCGTCGTGGCAGCCGCGGGAAACAGCGGGCCAGGGCGGAAAACCATCACCTCGCCTGGAACCAGCCCACTGGTGATCACAGTAGGTTCCTGTGACAACCGCCAGCGTGTCCCTGACTTCTCCAGCAGAGGGCCGACTCCCGCTGGCCAGGTCAAGCCAGACGTGGTGGCCCCTGGCGTGGACATCGTATCTCTTTCTTCCCAAAATTTGAAGGGATATGTCTCTCAATCCGGAACTTCTATGTCAGCCCCTTATGTGGCCGGACTCGCGGCATGCTACTGCGCTGAGCATCCGAAAGCGCACCCCTTTGAGGTCAAACGGTCCCTGCTTCGCTCCGCCCTGCCCATCAAGAAAACAGATCCCAATGCTCAGGGATGCGGACTGTTATGAAATCCTTAGCCAGTGGGCAGTTCCGTCCATAATACGCAAAGAACCAGTCTCTTGTTGAGAGAGACTGGTCCTTATTATGTAGGAAATCGCGATCTGCTTTTATTCTTTATGGCAAGAATTTCAGTGGATCCTGGGATTCGCCGTCCACCTTGATCTCAAAGTGACAATGCGGCCCTGTGCTCCTTCCGGTGTTTCCTGATTCTGCGATGTGGAATCCCTGGTACACCTTATCGCCCTCTTTTACCAGCAGCTCTGAGTTGTGGGCATAATAGGTCTCCATGCCGTTCTGATGGTCTATGACTACCAGGTTTCCATAAGTCGCATGATAGCCCGCAAAGGTGACAGTGCCTCCATCAGCAGCCATAACATCCGTGCCTACCGGACAAGCCAGGTCGATCCCAGCGTGCAGCCTTCCCCAGCGTGCGCCAAAGCCTGATGTGAAACGGTATTCTTTAACTGGGTAAATGTATTTACCGGTCCCAACCGTAGGCGGACGTTCCTTGGTTCCCACCTTCACCACTTCTGTGACTGGCTCTTTTTCGATCTTTTCTACAATCGGCACTTTCGTGGATTCTTTGCCGTTGCTCTTTTCCACCCTGGCAGTAATGACCTTTACGCCCTTCTTGCCCTTTGTCTTAACTTCTTTTTCACCTTCATATATTTGGTCGGATTCTTCTTCCACCACTTCATAGTCAATATCTTCTTTGTATGTAATCAGTTCCGAAGTCTCAATGGTGACCACTGGCGCCTTCTCCTGCACTTTGACTTCACTGCCCACGTCCAGCTTTGCCGGATTAATCTCAGGATTCAGTTCCAACAGCTCTTCTTCTGTGGTGTCGTATTCGTTGGCAAGGTCCGCCAAGGTGTCGCCTGCCATTACCACATGAGACTTCTCTACTACAGCTCCTGTCTTCAAAGTCTGCTTCGCGTCATCTGCCTGCTGCAGCTTTCCCAGACCCGTATTGACTTCTTTGATTTCAATATCTTCTGCGAATTTCGCGTCTTCTACTACAACATTTTCGCCCTCATCCACAAAGTCGTTTTTCAGAGAACTGAGGACTTTTTTCGCGGATTCTTTGCTGTCCACCACAGCAACGTGTTTTCCATCTACTGTGATGCTGTAGGCTTTCACGTTAATGTCGCCTACATAAGTCATCCGTTTCAGCACGTCTTCGGAAGTATCAATATGAACATTGTTTCCCATGGCGGATACCCGTTTAAAGGTAATGTCATCCTTTTTGTTGATGACCACCTCAATGTCCCGCTCTTCTGTAAGCGCGCTTTGTACCATGTCCGTGATCTTGAGCACGTCCTCCTTGTCCTTTACTACTCCAAGGACTTTCCCATTGTAAGCGTATTCGTAAGCCATGTAATGGTTAAAGATCCCTAAGATGCCTACCACGGCAACGAGGAACACGGAAAATACCGCCACGAGCATGAGTCTGTATTCTTCAGCAAAGTTCTTAAATTTCTGGAACTTGCCTGACTGTCTGTCTTGCTCTTGCTGGTTTTCCCGATTTTCCTGTTTCTCTTGGGAGCCTGTTCCTACTTGGCCGCCCAGATTCAGTTGCTCTGCAACATTGATTATGATTTCGCTATTTTTTTCTGCCATAATTCAGCCTCTTTCGTCCGCAGGTTGTAACATTCGCAGCGTCCGCCCTCATCATTCGTTCCGGTGTCTTTACACAGCCTGCACTGATAATGCATGTCCATGTAATCCAGTTCAAAGTCGTGATCCGTCAAAAGCACTGCCTTTTCTCTAGTCAAATCATCAATCTTGTTTTGCAGCCTTTTGACTTCTTGTTCTTTGTCCAGTCTGTCAGATATGATCAATTTCGATATTTCCATTCTGCAGACATTCATTTGGTCCTCTACCTCTTTGATCGCAGGAACCGTCCCGTATACTTCCCTTTTGCGCTCCTCAGCCTCTTTTTCCGCTCTGCTTCTTAAATAGCTGTAGTACTTTTGAATCACAGCCGCTGGCACGGATTTCGACTGGCCGCCCCCTGCGTTGCCTGTCTTTTCCTGATACCAGTTTGTCAAAATTTTATTGACGTAATTCATGTTTGGATTTGAAATGCCGCTTGTCTTGCCGCACGCCTCCAGGACCTTGTCAATGGTGTAGTTCATATCATCGAACCACCGATCCATGATCTTCATTTCTTCTTCCGTGGCGTTTCTGGCAAAGCCCAGCGCTTTGCACACTCTCCTGTAGAGATAGTGTCTCTGATCCGTGTTTTGCAGATATTCTTCTACTGCCAGCACATCGTTCAGGCCTTCCGACACCCAGCTCTTCACAACAGCCGCGATATACCGGATGTCCTGCTTTTCCTTGCCCTTGCAGTAAGAGTACGCATACACGATGACTTCGGGGGAGGCGTTAAAATCATTGATCCAGGATAGGATTTTCATCATTTCCGTGCTGCTGATGGTCCGGCCCGCGATCCGCTCGATGGATCGATACATGCTCTGGACCGTCTTGTCAGACATGGCGGCCTTTGCTTTTCCATCCACCTGCGCTTTCTTTTTCTTGATTCCTTTGCCGTATAGCAGTTCTTTCAGGCTGATGAACTCTACCTGGTAATTGAATTTATCCTCCGGCTTTTCCCTGTTTTTGCGGATCACGCCTAGTCCTTCCCAATAGGACCAAGCTTTCAGGACGTCTTCTTCGCTTAGGCCTAATTGCCGCGCGATGATCTCATTGTTCATCTCTTCATCCAGTCCCGCGTACATCAGGGCGAACAGATACACCTTCACAAAATCCCCTGGTGCCGAAGCCATATATTCATTGATAAAAATATTTTCAACATCTGTGTCAAACAGATAATAGTCTGCCTTTTGCCGTCGTTTAAAGTTCATTGGCTTTGTTCAGATCCTCCAGCAGCTTGCCCAGGTCAACGCTGTGGCCTTCTGCCGCGTCCTCCAGAGTCTCCGCGTTGCTGCCAGGACAGCCTACACAATTCATTCCATGGGCAATGAATACGCCCTCCAGCTCTGGGTTCAAGTCTAAAATCTGAAAAATCATCATATCTTTGGTAATTTTCTTCATGCTTACCTCCCAATGCCGCTCTTATCAGCAAATCTTGTGTATTTACCCAGCCATGTCACGTCCACTGTGCCTGTGGGCCCGCTTCTGTGTTTGGCAACGATCACTTCGCATTCCCCCGGCTTTTCTGTGTCTTCATTATAATACTCGTCTCGGTAAAGGAAAATGACGATATCCGCGTCCTGTTCGATGGAGCCGGATTCTCTCAAGTCCGCCAGCATGGGCCGATGGTTGGGCCTCTGCTCTGGAGCCCGAGACAACTGGGAAAGAACGATGACTGGCGCGTCTAACTCCCTGGCCAGCAGCTTCAAATTCCTGGACAAGGTGGAAATCTCCTGCGTTCTGCTATCCGTCTTTTTGCCTTCAATGCTCATGAGCTGGAGATAGTCGATCACGATCAGGTCCAAACCCTTCTCAGCTTTGAGCCTTCGGCATTTGTTCTTCATTTCCATGATGCTGATACCAGGGGTATCATCTATGTTGATGTTTGCCTTGGAAAGCACGTCTAGGGCCATGTTGATCTGGTCCCAATCCTTTCTTTCCAGGTTTCCTGTTTTCAAGTTCTGCATGTCAATGCGGGATTCCATGGAAAGCAGACGCTGTCCCAATTGTTCCTTTGACATCTCCATGCTGAATATCATCACGCTGGCATTGCCTTTGATAGCAGCCTGCTGAGCCACGCTCAAGGCAAAAGCCGTCTTTCCCATGGCCGGCCTTGCTGCGAGTATGATCAGGTCTGACCGCTGCAAACCCGATGTCATCTGGTCCAAATCCCGAAAACCTGTAGTGAGACCTGTCAGATTTCCCTCTAGCTGTGACATCTTGTCGATGATATTGATGTTTTCCAGAAGCACGTCTTTGATATGTGAAAAATCGCTCTTCTGTCCCTTTTGCGCAATTTCAAATATGCCTTTCTCCGCATAATCCAAAATCGCGTTAGCATCCATGTTTTCTTCATAGCTTTTTTGGACAATGTCGTCCGCTGTACCAATCAGTCTGCGCAGGGATGCTTTCTGCGAGACGATCTTCGCGTATTCCGACGCATTGGACGTGGAAGGCACGCCTGCGGAAAGTCCTGCCACATAAGCTCTTCCACCTACCATTTCCAAAGTGTTCCGCTTTTTCAGCTCTTCGGAAACTGTCAGCACGTCTACCGGCGCGCTCCTTCTATAAATATCTGCCACAGAACTAAAGATTTCCTTGTGAACTTCACTATAGAAATCATCTGCGGTCAAAAGCTCTACCATATCGAACAGCGCGTCTTTGTCTAAGAGGGCCGCACCTAAGACAGAACGCTCTGCTTCATCATTATGGGGTGGGATCCTTTCTTCCATTCTAGAATCCTCGCTCCTAGACTGTGACTGTCACTTTCAGATTGGCTGTCACTTCACTGTACAGTTTGATCGGCACTGTGAAGTCCCCAGTCTGCTTGATCGGGCCGCCTAAGTCGATCTTTTTCTTGTCAATTTTGATGTCATGCTGGTCGGCCAAAGCATCCGCGATATCTTTTGATGTAATGGAACCAAAGAGTCTGCCGCCTTCGCCGCCCTTGCTCTGGATGGTCACTGTCAGACTGCCGATCTTTTCTGCGGTCGCCTGGGCCGCGGCTTTTTGTTCTGCCTTCTTTTCAGCAGCGATAGCCTTTTGCTTTTCAAGGCTCTTTATGTTTCCTTCCGTGGCCTCCTTCGCGATTCCCTTTGGGATCAGCATGTTTCTGGCATAGCCATCGCTGACTTTCACAACATCACCTGCTTTGCCTGTGCCCTTCAAATCTTTCTGTAATATTACGATCATTTTATTATAACCTCCTAATGTGACGAGTTAAAGAAATTCCTCTAAAATTGTCTTTAAATTTTCTAATGTTTCCTCTGGGCTGGTCTCCACTTGCGCCCCCGCTGTGTTCAAATGACCGCCGCCGCCCAGCTTTTCCATGATCACCTGCACATTGAGATCCCCTAAAGATCTGGCGCTAACCACTGTCTTTCCCCGATCGTTTTGGCCGGCCACGAAAGTCGCCCTTATTCCTTTGACTGTCAGCAGTTCATCTGCCACCTGGGAATTGACGATCTGCGCGTTAGGGTTTTCCCCTTGGCAAACGGACATGGCAACGCCGCCATCGAGAAACACTGCGTTGGCAATGCATTTTGCCCGAATCTGAAAACTGTCTAAATCTGACTGAAAATACCGCTTGACCGCCGCTGTGTCCGCACCGCATCTGCGCAGCCAGGAAGCTGCCTCAAATGTCCGCACTCCAGTCTTGACCGCAAAACGGTTGGTATCCACTGTGATCCCAGCTAAAAGAGCCTCCGCGTCCATTTTTTTCAGCGTCTTTTTTTCACCGGAATACTGTATGATTTCCGCCACCAACTCTGACGTGGAGGAAGCATACGGTTCCATGTAGGAAAGAATCATGTGTGGTATGGCCTCTTCTGCTTTCCTGTGGTGGTCAATGACCACGATCTTTTCCCCTTCCAGCAGTTCCGGACATTCCACCAGGCTCGGCCTATGAGTGTCCAAAACTACGACTAATGCGTTTTCATCACAAAGCGACGTGGCTTTTTCTGAGTTGATGAAACTGTATTCTTCACTCTCTTTGGCCGCTTGATAAATGGAAGCCAAAGCTTCGTTGTATTCACCGATCACAATGTGCGCCTCTTTGTTAATGCTGGCCGCGATCCGAAAGATCCCAATGGCTGCGCCAAAGCAGTCCATGTCTGGGTTGCGGTGTCCCATGATCAGCACTCTGGAAGATTGATCAATCAGCTGCCGCAGCGCATGGGCAATGACTCTGGATTTGCCCTTGTTACGTTTTTCCACGGTCTGCGCTTTTCCACCAAAATACTCGATCCTTCTGATATTTTTGACCACTGCCTGGTCGCCGCCTCTTCCCAAAGCGATATCCAGCGCGTCCGCGGCGTATTGCTCTGTCTCTGCTGGAGATTTTCCGCCTATGCCCAAGCCTATGCTCAAAGTCACCGGAAAGTCGGATTCTGTTTCCAAGTTTCGAGCCTCATCTAAAATAGGGAACTTCGTCTCTGCCAGCTTCACGTAGTGCCGATATTCAAAGACTAGCAAATAAAGATGATCCTTGTATCGAACCACAGACGCGTTCATCTTTGCGCCCCATCCGCGGATTACCTTGTCAATCCTTGTGGAAAGCTGGATCTGGTTGTCTTCGCCATTTGTTGATATCAATTCATCGAAATTATCGACATTCACAATAGCCATACAGCTTCGCTCTTGATTGTGGAGCGCTTTTAGCGTTTCGTAATTCGTCACATCGAAAAAATAGACCGCGATGCTTTTTTCCGCCTCATCCGCTCCAATAAAAGAGGTCAGCAGTTTGAACGTTTTGTCATTGCGTGAAAGCGTCAGGGATCGCTCCTCTTCCGTAGCCTGGACGATTTCCGAATGCTTGATCCCCGTCAGTGCGTAAACATCCGCCCCTTCGATCCCATCATATATGAACACTTCACCAATTTTTGAACTGACATTGGACACCTTGCCTTGGGAATTAACAATGCACAAAGGCGTTGGTGAATATTCACAAAGCGATTTCCCTATTTCACTTACACACATATACTAAAGTTCTCCTGTCCTCTCGACAACATCGTTTCAATCAATGCGTTTATTATACCACGGCCTTCCCCTAAAAATCACAATCTCAGGCCGTGATTCAATAAACGCCTCCTTGCAGCAACGCTGGTTTGATCCATGGCGTTTATTATACCACGGCCTTCCTCTAAAAATCACAATCTCGGGCCGTGATTCAATAAACGCCTCCTTGCAGCAACGCTGGTTTGATCCATGGCGTTTATTATACCACATTTTTTTTCTTTTGTCTTCCCCCAGATGTTGTAGGCTCCCGATGGAAAACGCAGCAGAGGCACTACCCCATCGATTCTTGTGTAAAGGACGGATTGCTATAAATAGGCCCGAACCTGTTCTTCTCCCATAGCGGTTATTTCAGCGATTTTTGCTATGTCCATTCCCTGGGCCGCCAGGCTTTGGATCGTGTGCTTTAGCTGAATCTCTACCTCTTCCAACTCAGTGCTCATTCTCTCCAATTGAGAGCTCGCCGCCTCTAACTGAGCCTTTTCCTCTTTCAGCTGGCGCATTTGTTCTTCCAGTTCCGCTCTTTCTGCTTTCAGCTTTTTGTTCTCCCGTTGACAGCTAGCCTGCCAGTGCAGGAATTTGTCCCTGGCTATGGCCTTTTCCCGCAGGATTTCTTCCTGGGTCACTTCCCTCATGATCGCGTCCGTCATTTGGATCTCCTTTCCCCCTTGCCGTTTCAACGCCTCCACGTAGTCTTCCCAACCCGGTTCCCCTGCGTATTTCAAGTATTCGAGAAACCGTTCCACTTCCGTCAGCTCCATGATCGGACGGTGTTCTCGATTCACCTTTGGCAGCTCGATGTAGTGAAACTGCATCAGGTTGGTCAGCGTTTTCCCCGTTCGCGCTTCTCTGAGGACGTGGCAGGTGTGAAACTCTCCGCCCAGCCGAGGCAGGGCGTAATTCAAAATCGATATGCTGACGGTTTTTTTCAGTTTACCATACTTCTCGCCCGTTGCCAATCCCTGCATCACCATGCCGCAGTGATAGTAAAGGTTTCGTTCGATGATTTCCTCGTCTTCTGTGAATTGCATTTCGATGTCCAGCAGTTCGCCCCTGTTCGTTTCCGCTTTGATGTCCAGGATCCCCTCTTTTTGCGCGTCCGTTTCCCGCACGTTGAAGGGATTTTTGTAGATCACGGATTTGATGGGATCGTCTTTCCGATCCAGGATCAAATTGAGCATGCCGATCAACGCGGCTTTGCAGGCTTTGTTTTCCCTTCCAAACACTGCTTTGAATATCACGTCGTTTTTTAATGTCAGTGCCATGTTTTACCCCTTTCGATTATGTAATTTTTATTATAATTTCTATAATTTTACATCTTCAAAAGGGATTTGTCAATCATTTACATGTATTTTTTTACATAAAAAATATTTCCGTTAATATTTCATGTCACAAAGTCCACATCGTCCACATCTGAAAGAGCATCAGCGCGGCTGACTTTGTGCCATGTATCGCCTCGCCAGTATTAAGTCGCACGACAGATCTTTCTAAACAAAACGGTGGGATAACAACGCCTTCATGGGAATCAATATGTTCCGCAAAAAGAAAAAACAGGACCAGCTATTTAATGCTGATCCTGCGATTGGAAAGATTCTTAGTCCGCTGTATATGGCAGAAGCGCGACAATCCTCGCTCTTTTGATGGCTCTTGTCACTTCTCTCTGATGCACAGCGCAGGTTCCGGTGATCCTCTTTGGAAGGATCTTACCTCTTTCTGTTACATATTTCTTCAGTTTTTCAACGTCTTTGTAATCTATGGTTTCTGTCTTGTCCGCACAGAACTGGCACACTTTTTTTCTTCTCATGCCGCCACGTCTTTTTTCCATGACATAATCTCCTTTCTTTTAGAATGGGATGTCCTCATCCTCAATGGCTGAAAATCCGTCTGGGATCCCCATGTCTTCTCTCGGTGAAGAAGGCTGCGCCGCTGCCGCAGGCCGATTGTTTGCCGGCCTATCGTTTCTTTCACCACGGTCGCCCCAATCTAAAAATTCTACATTGTTGGCAACGACCTCTGTGGTATAGACGGTCACGCCATCTTTATTCGTGTATTTTCCGGTCTGGATCCTTCCTTGTACGCCTACGAGACGGCCTTTTTTCAGAAAACGTTCGCAGTTTTCCGCCTGTCTTCCAAATACGACTACATTAGGAAAGTCCGTCTGCTTTTCGCCGCCGGATCTTGTCGGGCGGTCAATGGCCACGCTGAATCTAGCCACAGCCATCTGCGTTTCAGAAGTATACCGGACTTCAGGGTCCCTGGTCAATCTGCCGATCAGTACTACATTATTCATACCCGCACCCCTTTATTTTTCATCTTTATTGATGATCATGTGTCTCATTACATTATCTGAGATCT
>CAJTYS010000065.1 GCA_910583765.1 uncultured Eubacteriales bacterium
AGGTTTTACGCGACCTGCGCGTGCTTTTTTAATTATTCAACTGTCAAACTCCCGGTCAAAACTGTGCGACATTGATTTTTTTCATCAATCTGTTATAATAATCATACAAAACAAATAAATCTGTAATATAATTGTATTTGATTGATTTGAGGGGGCTATTGATATGGCAGAACAGGTATTGAACCAATTCAGGTCAGACAAAGCGCTTAGAGAAGAATGCGCCGCTATCTATGAAGCTATGGGAATGGATTTGAATACAGCATTTAGAATGTTCATGGAAAGGACGCGCATGGTTCGGGGACTCCCATTTCCCGCTGTGCTTCCATCTGATAAAATGACTCGGACAGAGGCAAAGGCAGTAATTGATCGGATGCGGCAGGAAGCAGCGGACATGCCTGAGATGACACTCGATGAAATTAATGCGGAAATCAGCGCGGCCAGGACAGAGGGGAAGGCGAAAAAATGAGATTTTACGCTGTTTTTGATACAAATGTGCTGATATCTTCTTTGCTCACTAAAAGAAAAGATACCGCTATGGTCGTAGACGCAATTGCTACAGGGCAAATCGTCCCGCTTTATAATCAGGAGATATTGGATGAATACAATGATGTCTTTCATAGACCGAAGTTCCCATTTTCGGAAGCAGCCATACAAGACATACTGAAAATGATACGAGAATTGGGCCTTATAGTCGCCTCCAGCCCTACAGGAGAGACTTTGCCTGATATGGACGATCTTGTGTTTTACGAAGTGGTTATGGAAAAGAGAGATGATGATGCCTATCTGATCACAGGTAATACGAAACATTTTCCAAAAAGAACATATATTGTGACACCTGCAGAAATGATGGCACTTTTGAACGGAAAATAAAAAACAGCAAAAGCAAGGAGCATTCATGATTTATTTAGATAACAGCGCCACCACGAGACAGCATGACAAGGTGACAGAAACCATGCTCACATACATGAAAGAGGATTTCGGGAATCCATCTTCCCTTTACAGCCTGGGCGTGACAGCGGAAAAAGCCGTGAAAACCGCCCGCAAAACAGTGATGAAAGCCATGGGACAGGCTCAGGGGAATTTATACTTTACTTCTGGGGGAACGGAAGCAGACAGCATGGCGATTTTCGGCGCCGCCGCAGCCAGAAAAAGACGGGGCCGCAGGATCGTTACTTCCCAGGTGGAACATCCCGCTGTGCTGGAAGCCTGCAAAAGGCTGGAAGAGCAGGGATTTGAGGTGGTGTTCGTGGGGGTGGATGACAATTGCCGCCTGGACATGGAGCAGCTGAAAGAGGCGGTAAACGATGAGACGATTTTGATTTCCATCATGCAGGTGAACAATGAAACTGGAGCCATCATGCCCATTGATGAAATCGCGGAGCACAAAAAGCAGGCTATTCTTCACACAGACGCAGTGCAGGCGCTGGGCAAGGTGGCTATTCCAAAGAAAGTGGACATGATCTCTGTCAGCGGCCACAAGATCCACGGGCCAAAGGGCATCGGCGCCTTGTGGTTAGGACCAAAGATCCATATTCCGGCCTTTCTCGTAGGAGGCGGCCAGGAAGATGGGATGCGCTCAGGAACAGAAAACGTTCCGGCCATCGCAGGCTTTGGCACGGCGGCGGACATGATCCAGCCTGACACGGACGTGGGCGATTTGCGCGATTACTTGCTGGAGGGCATCCTGCGGGAGATCTCGGATGTGAAGGTCAATAGCCCCAAGGACGGCTGCCCGTCCGTGCTCAACGTGTCTTTTTTAGGGACAAGGGCGGAAGTGCTGCTTCATACTTTGGAGCAGGATGAGATCTACGTTTCCACTGGTTCAGCCTGTTCTTCCAATAAAAAAGGGCAGAGCCACGTGCTGAAGGCCATGGGCCTGACGGACAAGGAGATTGAAGGAGCCATCCGCTTTAGTTTCAGCAGGTACAACACCAGAGCGGAGATGGACATTGTGCTAGATAAAGTCAAAAGCGCTGTGGAGCGGTTCCGCAGACTGGGAAGTTTCAGATAGATAAAGGAGAAATACATTGAACGAGCAGCATATTTTTATCGTAAGGTGCGGGGAAGTAGCGTTAAAAGGCATGAACAAGCCTTATTTCGAGCGGATGCTGGCAGAACGGATTCGCAAACTTCTCAAGAGAAAATTCGAGAATTTTGAAGTGAAACGCCACGAAGGTCTGATCTTTGTCAGAGCGGACAAGGCTTATGGAAAACAAGAGATCATCCACGAAATTTCCAAAGTCTTCGGCGTGGCCTCCATCAGTCCGGCAGTGGAAGCAGAGTCCAACCTGGACGCGATCGGCGAGGCGGCGGTGGCATACATGAAAGAAATCATAGAAGAACGGGGTATCAGGACGTTTAAGGTCAAAGCTAAGCGGGCGGACAAAAATTTTCCAGTCAAATCGCCGGATATCGGCAGGATCATCGGGGCCAAGATTCTCATTGGCTGCAAAGTGCTGAAAGTGGACGTGAACCAGCCGGACTGCCTGCTCTTTGTGGATGTGCGTCAGGTTAAGTCTTATATTTATCAGGACAAGATCCCGGGTTTCGGCGGCCTGCCTCTGGGGACCAACGGCAAAGGCATGAGCCTGCTTTCCGGCGGCATCGACAGTCCGGTGGCCACCTGGATGATGGCAAAGCGTGGCATGCTCATTGAAGCCATCCACTTTCATTCCTATCCTTACACCAGTCAGAGGGCCCAGGAAAAGGTGGAAGACCTGGCCAAGATCGTGGCTGTGTACTGCGGAAGGTTCAAAATGCATGTGATTAATCTGTTGCCGATCCAAGAACAGATCGTCCAGAACTGTCCGGAGGAAGAGACGACCATCCTGGTTCGCCGTTTCATGATGCGGATCGCGGAGCAAGTGGCCAAGGAGACAGGCTGCGGCATGCTGATCACCGGGGAAAACTTGGGGCAGGTGGCTAGTCAGACGGCAGAGGCCTTAGTGGTGACAGATGCTTCTGTGCAGCTCCCAGTAATGCGGCCTCTCATTGCCATGGACAAGGTGGACATCATGGACAAGGCCAGGGAAATCGGGACTTATGAAACTTCCATTCAGCCTTATGAAGACTGCTGCACCGTATTTTTGCCAAAGCATCCGGCCACAAAGCCAAAGCTGGAGCGGATCCTCCAATCAGAAAGCAAGCTGGACTGCGACACACTCATCGCAGAAGCGGTGGCTTCCAGAGAGACTATCGACATAAAGCCAGAATAATCGGCAAAAATAGAAGAATTTCCTCTTTTTCTCCTAAGGACAAGCACCCCCTGCCGGTACTATAATGGAATAGTAGGCCGCAGATGGAGAAAGGAGGAATTTTTTTATGCGATTGGAATTTCAAATGACAGATGACATCCTCATCGCTTCTGCCTTTGGCGAGCTGGACCACCACAGTGCGGGAGCCGTGAGGGATGAAATAGATGAAACCATGAAAGCCTTTGACTGCCGCCACTTGATTTTGGATTTCGAGAAGGTGACGTTCATGGACAGCTCGGGCATCGGCGTGGTGCTGGGAAGATACAATAAAGTGACGAAACAGGGGGGCCGGCTCTTTCTGGCAGGATGCTCGGAATTTATAGAAAAAATCTTGTACATGGCAGGGGTTTTCACTGTGGTGGACAAGCAGAAAAGCAAAGAAGATGCGATCTGCCTGCTGAAAGGACAGCAGCAGATGGAAATGGAGGTGAACGCCAGTGGACAATAGGATGAAGGTGGCGTTTTCCGCAAGAGCGGAGAACGAAGGGTTTGCCCGATCAGCGGCAGCGGCTTTCGTGGCCTGTATGGATCCGACCATCGAAGAACTGACGGAAATCAAAACTGGAGTGTCGGAAGCCGTGAGCAACAGCATCATCCACGGATATGGCGAAGATCCCGCTCAGATGGTAGAGCTGGAATGTCAGATCCGTTCTGGAGGAAAGGTGATCCTCATCATCAGGGACCAGGGCGTGGGCATCGAAGATGTGGAAAAGGCCAGAGAGCCCATGTTCACCACAGGAAGCACAGAAGAGCGTTCGGGCATGGGATTCACGGTCATGGAAAGCTTTATGGATAAACTGGAGGTAGTGTCTCGGGCCGGAGAGGGAACGACGGTGACGATGACCAAACAGCTTGACATCAGCAATGGCCTCTAAGTATGTGCCGGTAAAAAAAGAAGATACATATGCGTTAATTGAGAAAGCACAGCAAGGTGATCAGGAGGCACGAGAACTGATCGTCAAGCAGAACACAGGATTAGTCAAAAATCTGGCTTTGAAATTTACCGGATCCGGCTACGAGCTGGACGATCTGCTGCAAATCGGTTTCATGGGACTATTGAAAGCCATAGACCGGTTTGACACGAAATTCGATGTGATGTTTTCCACCTACGCCGTTCCCATGATCTTGGGGGAAATCAAACGCTATATCCGCGATGATGGCAGGATCAAAGTGAGCCGCCAGTTAAAGATCGACATGCGGAATCTGAAAAAAATCAAGGAGGAGTATTATAACAAGCACGGCACCTGGCCGAAGCTCAGCTATTTGTCAGAAGAAATGGGCCTGCCAGTAGAAAAGATACTGGAAATCTTAGACGCGGCGGAGGCCCTGGCAAATGTGGAGAGCCTGGACAACAGTGAAATATCAGAAGGGTATCGGGAGAAAAAGGTCAGCCATGTTTCCGAGGAAGACCGAAACATTAACATGATTGACTTGAAGATGATGATCGGGACTTTGTCGGAGCGGGAAAGGCAGATCATCGTGCTTCGGTATTTTAAGGACATGACCCAGCAGCAGATCGCAGGAAAGATCGGGATCTCACAGGTCCAAGTCTCCCGCATCGAGAAAAAGGTGCTGAAAAACATGAGAGAACAAATGGTTCGCTAAAATCGGGCTGCCGTATTGAAAACAATCGAATGCGGCAAGCCCTATTTTTGTTAGGCAAGCGGTTTCTACGATCTATGGGCTAGTCGGACCCAGCGCTTTAGCGTCCGCTTAAAATCAACACTTCCCGCCCCTGGAAAGCGAAGCCGTACTTGCGGATTTTTTCTGCTGGGACGCCTTTGGCCTCCAGCAAGGCGGCGTATTTCTTTTCCTCGATCTGGGTCAGAGCCGCGGCCGCCGTTTCTTCCAAGTCTTTTTCTTTCTTGGGCTGGAAGACTTTGAATTCCATGATGATGGCGTCGTCTTCCGCTTTCGACGGCTCCAGCATCACGTCATACCTGCCGAATCCGCTTTCCCTGTTGGAGGTCAGAACGTACCGGCCGGACAGCTCTATCATCAGGCCCAGGACAAAGCCATGATAGAAGCGTTCAGGTTCGGTTTTTGATGGTTTCTTCCCCGTGTCGAAATAGCTGAAGGTCGTTAGAGCCACGTCATTCATGTATTCGTTCATGGCTTCCAAGTCACCCGCGAGTAGCGCTTTGATGAAGTCGTTGTAATTGGCGGCGTCTTTGCGAAACCACCCCCGCACCATGGAACGAAACATGCGCCGCACTTCTTTGTTGGTCAGCGCCAGTTCATACAGAGGGCCGTCCAAATCGTCTTTCTGACTGACGACTTTCAAGTATCCACTGGCCAGAAGAAGGCTCCAAATGGCTGTTTCGTCCTCGTCCAGTTCATCGTATATCAGCTGCTCGTTAATCTCCTTTTTCAAGGTCTCGCCCCGCAGCAAGGTTTCAAAATCCAGCTTCACCGACTTGCCGCCTTCCCGAATCAACTGGTTCACCAGATCGTTGGAACTGGAGTTGACCCAGTAATCTTCCGTTTTTTCTTTCCTTAGAAAGTTGATGATGGACCAAGGATTGTAAATGTCGCGCTTGTCGCCGAATGTGAAACCATCGTACCAGGCCTTCACTTCTTCCTTTCGATCGGAAAGTCCCTGTTCGTCCAGGGCGGCGAAGACCTCTTCCTCCGTGAAGCCGAAGCAGTCTGCGTATTCTTGGGAAGTGGTGGTCACCACCACCAGGTTGTTCAGACCGGAAAAAATGGATTCCCGGCTCACTCTGGTGATCCCCGTCATGAGGGCTCGTTTTAAATATGGGTTGGTCTTGAAGGTGGCGCTGAACAGGTTCCTAGTGAACTCCGCCAGCTCGCCCCAATAGCCGTTCACGTAAGCCGCCTGCATGGGCGTGTCGTATTCGTCCAGCAAAACGACGACCTTTTTCCCATAGTAGCGGGACAAATAATCAGATAAAGCTCGCAAGGAAAAAGCGGCTTCGTTGTCTCCCATATGGATGGACACGTTGCGGAATTCATTTTTTTCCACATCGCTGAGTAAATCGGTTTCCAGCAAAAAGTCGAACTTTTTGTATAGCCGCTGGATGATTCGGCAGATTCCTTCCCGAGCCTGGGAAAAAGAGCGTTCTTTGATGTCCGCGAAGGTGAGAAAGATCACTGGATACGTCCCTTGCAGCTTCTGGTACATTTCATGTTCCCAGATGGAAAGGCCTTGGAACAAATCGTCCCTTCCCGCATAGTCCGTGGAAAAGAACTTTTCCAGCATGCTCATATTCAGGGTCTTGCCGAACCGCCTGGGGCGGGTGATCAGCGTCACCTGATCTTTGGCTTCCCACCACTGCCGGATGAAATCCGTTTTGTCGATGTAAAAAATTTGCTCTGTTCGCACCATTTCGAAATCTTGATATCCGATGCCAATGGTCTTTTTCATGTCTCTTCTTCCCATTTTTCCCATCTTTCTCTGCACCCCCCTAGTTGAGTTCCTCTTGCCTGTGACGAAGTTCTTCATCTTACTGGTATTGTACCACAAAATGCGCAGGACAAGGAGCCTTAATTTTCGACACGCCCTTTCTGGGCATTTGCGTACTTTTCGCCATTCAAGGTCCACTTTATCGGAGCGTGAAAAATTTGAGCTGCCGGAAGGCTAAGACTTTGAACAAAACAACTTTCAGAATTTCTTAAGATTAACTTGGGAAGGGATTCAGATTTTTGTGGGATAATGGAATCATCCAAAACGATTCGATATGTGAGGTGGGACAAATGGAAAGACAGAAAAAACTATTGGGGTATTATAACTACACGGTTGTATTGACCTATGTGGGACTGATGGCGGGAATCGCTGGGATCGCTTTTGTCATGGGAGGAAACTACCAGACAGCGGTCATCTGTCTCATGGTGGCAGGATGCTGTGATATGTTTGATGGGGCAGTGGCTTCCACGAGACAGCGTTCCCAGCGGGAAAAAAGCTTTGGGGTACAGATCGATTCCCTCAGCGACTTGGTTTGCTTTGGGGTGCTGCCGGGTTTCTTTACGTATTCCATCACCGGATATGGAAATCTGGGCTTATGTGTGTGTTGCGGCTATATATTGTGCGCTTTGATTCGGCTGTCCTATTTTAACGTTTTGGAAGGAGAACGGCAATGGCAGGATCCTGGTCCGAGGAAGTGGTACACAGGGCTGCCTGTGACTGCCATTGCGCTGCTTCTGCCAGCTTGTTTTGTTATCTGGCAGGCTTGGCAGCCAGAGCGGGCAGGCATATTCATGGGGCTGCTTTTCGCCGCGGCGATCGCCTTTATCGTGCCTATCCATATTAAAAAACCGCAATTAGCGGGAAAACTGGGATTTGCCGCAGTAGGGGTCACGGAGCTCGTTGCGCTCACTGCAGGCATGGGATTTGGAGTTTAGAGATGAAAGTCATGGGAAAAAACGAATCAGAGCGCGGAATTCTTTATAGGAGTCTTGTATCTTGTGGGATCTCTGGCTATAATCAGATTGTGAAGGGCCACGATAAAGGAGAAGGAGAAAATCTGATGAAGCAATACAAAATTTTGGTCATAGAGGATAGTCAGGAAATCAGAGAAGGGATCCGGCTTTTGCTCAGCGATGAGAGCTATCAGATTTTGGAGGCAGCAAGCGGGGAGCAAGGGCTGGAGCTATTTTCCGATGAGATCGACCTGGTGATCTTGGACATTATGATGCCAGGCATCTCCGGCCTGCGGACTTGTGAGGAAATCCGAAAACGTTCCAATGTGCCGATCCTGTTTTTGACTGCTCTGGTGCAGGAGTCGGACCGGCTCATCGGTCTCATGGCAGGCGGAGATGATTATTTGACAAAGCCATTTTCCTATGCGGAACTGTTAGCCAGGGTCAAGGCGCTGCTGCGGCGTTATTATGTGTACAAGGGAAAATCGGATCCACAGCAGGCAAATGAGGCGGAGTTTCAGGCTCTGATCAAGGTGGGAGATGTGGCCATAAATGAGGTTTATGGTGAAGTGACGGTAAAGGGCGTGAAAAAAGAGCTATCCCATACGGAGTTTCTCATCCTCATGCTTTTAATGAAAAATCCTCAGAAAATTTTTTCCACAAAGAACATCTATGAATCTGTGTGGCGGGAGCCTTACTTTTATGCTTCCAATAATACGGTGATGGTCCACATCCGAAATTTGCGGAGGAAAATAGAAGATGACCCGCAGAACCCGAAATACATACGGACCGTATGGGGAAAGGGGTATCGGTTTGAAGCTAATGATCAAATATAAACATTCCATGTATCTGCAGCTGGTGGTCATGCTGCTGGTTTCCTTTTTCGCCGCAGCTGCGCTGTTTTTCGTGCTGACAATCCTTGGGGACGAATTGACTTATCAATACTTGAAAGATTCTCGGCGCATAGAAGCAAAGAACAATGCGGCTATCGGCCAACTGCAGGAATATGTAGAGGCTGAGAACATCGCCGCTGATGATGAGGAGGCTTTGTTTCGCTGGGAGATGAAAGAAAAGGTCATTTTCCTGGAAGTGTACCGAGAGGATCAGATTTTGTACAGTTCCTTTGACCCAGATGCGGAAGCTGTTTCCGTCCTCAGCATTGGCAGCAATGAATACTTTGATTTTGACCATTACTACACGCTGCGGTTCGCGGACGGAGATGCGGAAGTGTACTTGTACGGGAGCCATCAGCACAAGGTGTATCAAGGCGTTCAGATTCTGGAATTCGCCCTCAGTTTCCTGGCCTTCATCATCATATTTTTGATAGGGATCCACAGGATCATTCGGTACATATGCAAACTGCGGGATGAAATCGAGATCTTGGAAGGCGGAAACCTGGATTATGAGATCACGGTGCAGGGAAAGAACGAGCTTTCAGAGTTAGCAAGCAGCCTCAACAGCATGCGGGCCTCTTTTTCCGAGCAGATCAAAACCGAGATCAGTCTCAGGAAAGAGAACAAAGATCTGGTCTCGGAAGTGTCTCACGATATTAGGACTCCGCTTACCGTGCTGCTCCTTTACGCAGAGGCTCTGCGGCATAAAAAGTACAAAGATCAGCAGCAAATGGAACAATATATCCAGCGGATCGATGATAAAGCAAAGCAGATCCAAAAGCTGGCCGACAGCATCTTTGAGTATTCCCTGAAAGAGAAAAAAACAGAGGCCAAAACCAGCGACACCTTCAAAAATGTCTTTTTCGGCATCCTGTCAGAGATGGTTGAATATCTGCAGGAGCAGGGCCATGAAGTGAAAACGGATATTGTTTGGAAGCAAGCGCGGCTCTGTGTGTCCGAGGATCATATCAGGAGGATCATGGACAATATTGTTTCAAACATCTGTAAATATGCGGATCCCGAGCGGCCGGTACTGATACAAGCCCTGTGGGAACAGGCTGCGGTAAGTGTGCGCTTTTCCAATTTCATCCGGAAAAATATCCATGAGGCGGGCACGAAGATCGGTATCAAAAATATTACAGGCATGATGGAAACTATGGAAGGAGAATGCCGGGTCGAGCAATCAGAGGAGGAATTCAAGCTGACCCTGGTCTTTCCCCTGCGGCAAGACTGAGGTCAGAATTGAGACTCAGAGCAGACATATGCAGACAGGAGCTTGATTATATGAGGAGGTCAAAAGGAAATGAAACGAGATCATGATGTAAGTCTCCAGCCCGTGCGGCAGAATGAGCTGGAAACATTCAAGGTGAAGCTGCAGCAAGCCTTTTCCATTGCTGTTGTAGAAAATTTTGGGAAACAGGAAGAGCCAATTCCTTCTGATGAAGATTTGGAAGCGTCTTTTCAAGCGCCTGGCGCAGTCATCTATCATGTCATCTGGAAAGGCCAGCCAGTGGGTGGTGCGGTGCTTTCCATTAATAGTGAGACTCAACACAATTCTCTGGATCTGTTTTTTATCTTACCCCAGTACCATGGGCAGGGGATCGGACAAGCGGCATGGAAGGCCATAGAGCGCCAATACCCGGAAACTGTTGTTTGGAACACGGTGACCCCTTATTTTGAAAAGCGGAACATCCATTTTTATGTGAATAAATGCGGCTTTAAGATCACAGAGTTTTGGAACGAGCATCACCCGGAGCCGCATGCGCCAGAGGATGAAAGCCAGAGCGGTCCCACAGCTGGGTGTGACGAAGCCTTTTATTTTGAGAAGATCATGTGAAAGGAGAGGGAGTCAGGGATAAAAAATTATATTGGGCAAATCACGTGAAATATGATAAAATTAAGATTAATATTTTAAAAAATACTCAATATGATTGAAAAAACAATCATATTCTAACAAAAAATGATAAGATGTTTTGGGAAGCTTTTATGGAAGGAAATTATTGCCCAGAATTGGTATTGGGAAAAGTCAAGCATTACAAAACATAGTCAATCATCCTATGGCGTTGTGGAAATGCAAAAATAAAAAGTTGCGGCTTGACTAATCCATGTGGTAGCCTTCTGTTAGTGGAATCTCATTCCAAATATTAAGCCTAACACTCAGTACTGAGCATTAGGCTTTTATTTTACCATTATTTGGTGCAAATAAAACGATCATCATTACGGTCGTTGTGACCGTTTATCACAGTGGCAACTTACTGCTTAATGCGAACGGTGAAGTTCTTATGGCTTTCATCGCCGTTTAGAGAATGTTCCATGAAATGCGCTTTCCATGTCTTTTCATCTTTAAATTCTTTTCCGCAGCCTGAACAGATGAACGCATCTATCGGATGGTGATACTCGTCCTCATAGTCATGAAAACCGCATATGTCGCAGTCGATATGCCAGAGCCAGGATATATAAACGGTCTTGGCCTCTGCCTGCGTTGGCATGGCCAGTGTCAAGACCATAGCCATGATCATGATGATTGTGATGGATTTTTTCGTGATTTGCGCAAACCGTTCTCCTTTGTTATTTCTCCACTAAGCTTTCCCCAGTCATTTCTTCCGGTATTTCCAGCCCCATGAGATCCAAAAGCGTAGGGGACAGATCAGCCAGCTTGCCGCCGTCCTTCAGCTTGACCGGTTCCTCTGCGATGTGAAGCAGCGGCACCTCATTAAGGGAATGGGCAGTCACTACCGAGCCGTCTTCATTGAGCATATTGTCCGCGTTTCCGTGATCTGCGGTCAGGAGGATCTGGCCGCCTTTTCCAAGGACCGCGCCCACGATCTTTGGCACGCATTTGTCCAGAGCCTCGATAGCGGCCACAGCGGCTGTCATGATACCAGTATGGCCCACCATGTCCGCGTTGGCAAAATTGAGGATGATCACATCGTATTGATCAGAGGCGATTTCCTCCAGAACTTTATCTGTGACCAAGTACGCACTCATTTCCGGCTGCAAATCATAGGTTGCCACTTTTGGAGAAGGAATCAGGATCCGATCTTCATTTTTGTTTGGAGCTTCTACGCCGCCATTAAAGAAAAAGGTCACATGGGCGTATTTTTCTGTTTCTGCGATGCGCAGCTGATGGAGTCCAAGATCCGCCAGATATTCACCTAAGGTGGACTTCAAGGTCTGCGGTGGATAAGCGATCTCCACATTTGGCATTTCCGCGTCATATTGAGTCATGCACACGTAAAAGAGATCATCAACAATTTTTTTGCGCTCAAATCCATCGAAATCATGGGCAACCAGAGCTCTGGTGATTTCTCTGGCTCGGTCTGGCCGGAAATTGAACATGATGACTGCGTCACCGTCTTTTACCGGCTGGCCGCCTTCCACGCAGGTGGGCTGAACGAATTCATCATTTTCATCCCGTTCATAAGCCGCTGAAATCGCAGCCTGGCCATCAGCAGCCTGTATGCCTTGGCCTAAAGTCATGGCATCGTAGGCTTTTTCCACCCGTTCCCAGCGCTTGTCTCTGTCCATGGCGTAGTACCTGCCGGAGATGGTGGAAATTTTCCCCAGACCTGCTTGCGCCATGTGTTCCTCCAGCTGCTGGATGTACGTGAGAGCGCAGCGGGGGGGAACGTCTCTGCCATCCAGATAACAGTGGACGTACAGTTCTTCGATCCCCTGTTTCTTTGCCATGTCGATGAGAGCAAAGAGGTGGGAAATGTGACTGTGCACGCCGCCATCAGAAAGCAGCCCGGAAAGATGGAGCGCGGAGCCGCGGCTTTTCACATGGCCCATGGCGCGGTTAATCGCCTTGTTTTCCAGAAAAGACCCATCTTCGATTTCTTTCGTGATGCGGGTCAGCTCCTGATACACGATCCTGCCGGCACCGATGTTCAGGTGGCCCACTTCCGAATTGCCCATCTGTCCTTCTGGCAGGCCCACTGCCAAACCACAGGCTTTCAGCGTGGTTTTCGGATATTTTTTGAATATCTCATCTAAGGCAGGGGTTTTGGCCTGTGCGATAGCGTTTCCATAGGATTCTTTATTTTCACCAAAACCATCCAAGATCATGAGCATGGTGGGGCGTTTGAATGTTTCCATGATAAATTACCTCCAATTTATAGTGTGCGAATGAAATCCTTCGTCATTCGTGCTGCTGCGAATTTCCTTTATAATTATAACAAATTATAGCAGATGTGTTAAGTGGTTGTTGAAAGATTCACAAATAAGCCATAAGGTTGGCAGGATCAGCGCATCAATGGGAATTGACTGCTCCCGCCCATTTCCTCTTTATTGTAACAGGCCTTTCAGTATGCTATAATCAGCATAAATACAGGAAAAGGGGATCACATATGGTAACATGGACACAGGCGCAGCAACAGGCAATCGAGCTGCGTGAACACAACATCTTAGTTTCAGCTGCCGCGGGCTCGGGAAAGACCGCGGTGCTGGTGGAGCGGATCAAGCAGCTGATCATCCAGGACAAGATCAGCCTGGACCAGTTCCTGATCGTCACCTTCACCAACGCCGCGGCAGCGGAAATGAAGGAAAAACTCATCAAAGCCATCACAAAGGCCATTGAAGAAGATCCAAAGCATTCCGGATTCCTGCGCAAGCAGCTGGACCTGGCGGGCAGTGCCAATATCAGCACTTTCCATTCCTTTGCGCTGGAAGTTATCAGGCGATACTTTTATCTGACGGACATAGAGCCCAACTTCAAGATTGGCGATGAAGGCACAGTGGAGATCATGAAATGGGACGCGCTGGACGAACTGTTTAGAGACTTGTTTGAAGAAGACGATCCGGCGTTCCTGGATTTCCTCAGAGCATACGCCTCGGACAGAAACGAGCAGGCGCTGAAAGAAAACCTGCTCAGGCTTTATGCTACTATACAGAGCATCCCCCACCCGTTTCAGTGGCTGGCGGAAAACATCCAGGCTTTGGACATGGATATGGAAGCCTTTCAGGAAAGCAAACTGGGCCTTTTCATCAAAGAGGATGTCAGAAGCAGCGTTTCTCAGATCCTGGAGGGCTTTCAAAAGGCAGGGGAGCTGGCGGAAACAGCTGGCGTGGAGAGCATCTACAAGAAAAACCTGGAGGACCTTGAAAAGCTGGAGCCTTTGAAACAGCTAGCGCAGGCAGGGAACCTGCAGGCAGCGGCCAGCCTGCTCCAAGGCTTCAAGGCAAGCACCATGCGGGCGGCAAAAGAGGAAAAAGAAGACTACGAGCTGATCAAGGAAGATGTGAAAAACGCCAGAGAATACAGTAAAAAACAGATCAAAGCTTTGAAGGAACGATATTTTTCCCAGAACATGGACACCTGGATCGCGGACATGGCAAAAGTCTACCCCATGGCTCAGTATCTGGAAAAACTGCTGTTGGAATTCGACCGCCGGTTCAAAGCCGCCAAGCGGGAAAAAAACATCATTGACTTTAATGACATCGAGCATTACGCGCTGGAGATCTTGGAACAAGAAGAGGCCTCGGGCGAGTATCGGGAAAAGTTCGCCTGCGTTTTCGTAGATGAATACCAAGACAGCAACGTGCTCCAGGACACACTCATCAACCTGATCCGGCGGGAAAACAATTTATTTTTGGTAGGGGACATCAAACAGAGCATCTACAAATTCCGTCTCGCTGAGCCAGAGATTTTCCAGCAGCGCTATCAGGACTATGCTTCCGGCCAGTCCCAAAGCTTGAAGATCGACTTGAACCGCAACTTCCGCAGCAAAAGATCGGTGATCTGTACTGTGAACGGAGTGTTTGAGAACATCATGAAGGGTTATGATCAGGCGGCGGCCCTGTATCAAGGCGTTTCCTACGATGGCCCCCTGGACTATAAGACGCAGCTGCACGTCATAGACAGCAGGATCACAGAGGACATGGAACTGGACGAGGAAATCGCAGAAATGAAAAACGCCCAGCTGGAAGCCTGCCATGCGGCAGGATTGATCAAAGAACTGGTGGGAAAGCCCATTTTTGACGTGAAAAAAGGGGAGGAACGGCTGGTCACGAAAAAAGACATCGTCATTTTGATGCGGGCCACGAAAAACTATGCGGACGTATTCCAGGAAGTGTTCACAGACCTGGACATCCCGTCTTACGTGGACGACAGCGGCGGGTATTTTGACACTGTGGAGATCCAGGTGTTCCTCAATCTGCTGAAAGTCATTGACAACAAGCAGCAGGACTTGCCCCTTCTCAGCGCTCTTCGCTCCGTGGTGTTCGGGTTTTCCATTGACGAACTGATTCAAGTCAGACTGGGGAGCAAAGACACTTCCTACTTTGAAGCGCTCAGGGCACGCGGCCAGCGAAAGGACCAGCTGGGAGAAAAGTGCAGGCAGGTGTTCCAAAAGCTGGAGGATTACCGGCAAATGGCCCAGGCTCTTTCTCTGGAAAATTTTTTATGGAGGCTCATGTGGGAAACAGGCTATTATACCTATTGCGGCGCGCTGCCGGCAGGGGGACAGAGACAAGCGAATCTAAGAGCGCTGGCTGACAAAGCCAGGGAATTTGAGAGTATCGGCTATGGCGGAATTTACGGATTTCTCACTTACATACAGGCTCTGGAAAAACGCAGGATTCCCACTGGACAAGTAAAGCTGATCAATGAAAAAGACGACTTGGTGCGGATCATGACTATCCACAAGAGCAAGGGGCTGGAGTTTCCTATTGTCATGGTGGCTGGCCTTGGCAAGCGTTTTAACTTCACGAAAACAGGAAAAGGATTCATGGCCCACAAGGATCTGGGCATTGGCCTGACTCGGGTGGAGCACCAGGAACACTGGTACAGAAAGACGCTGACGCAGACCGCCATTGAACGAAAAACTCGGCAGGAGGAGCTGGAAGAAGAGATTCGCATTCTTTACGTGGCCTTCACAAGAGCCATGGACCAGCTGATTCTTTTGGGAACCACCAAGAGCGTGGAACAGGGAGAACCGGTGCCCTCTCCAGCCAAGAACTGTTTTTTGGATTATCTGCTGCCATTCACAGAAGAAGGGCAGATGGACTGGTTCCTCTGGGATCGGAGCCAGCTGGGGGCGGAAAACAAGCAGCGGGGTCAGAATAAAGAGCGGGTAAAAGAATTGCTGCGAAATCTTGTCCCAGACGAGGAAGACCCTGTGTTCCAGGAGATCAACAGACGTTTTTCCTTCCGCTACCCAGGGCAAAAAGCATTGTCCCTGAAATCCAAATACTCTGTGACAGAGCTGAGCCAGGCGAAAAAAGAAGAACGAGAACACGTGCAGGCACTGAAAAAACCTGGGTTTTTACAAGGGCAGCGTTCGTTCAGTTCCGCCCAGAAAGGGACCATCATGCACAAAGTCATGGAATGCATGGACTTCAAAGCAGCTTTAGAGCATGCGGAACAGGGCAGGGGTGAAGCTTATGCGCGCAGTCAAGTGGAGCGGCTGGTCCAGCGGGAGATTTTGCTGCCAGAGGAAGCCCAGGCAGTGGACCATGGCAGAATTGCGGCGTTTTTCCAAAGCCCTCTTGGACAAAGAGCTGGCAGGGCAGAGCGGCTCTACAAAGAAACGGAGTTCAACCTGCTTTGGGACATGGAAGGAACCCAGGTCATGGTTCAGGGAGTCATTGACTGTTATTTTGAAGAAGCGGGCAACCTGATCCTGATTGATTACAAAAATAGCTATGTGGATCCAGAAAAGCGGGAGGAAGCCATTGCCAGATTGAAAGACACCTATCAAGGGCAGATCGACATTTACAAACAGGCGCTGGAAACCATCAGGGAAAAGCCTGTGACAGAAGCGTATCTCTATCTGTTTAGTGAAAATGCGCATATCAGCTATCACACAAATCACAATCAATGAACGTATGGTGCTCAAATAGCTAACACCTTTTCCCAGGATAATGGAGACATCGAGAGCAGTGAATCTCTCGAATATCAAAAGAAACTGGGAAGAGGTAAAGTTTGAAACAAATAAGTAGAGGATAATCAAGAAATAAAGGGCATAACAA
>CAJTYS010000066.1 GCA_910583765.1 uncultured Eubacteriales bacterium
AAAATGAGGAAAAGGGCATTGTGGTGGCCCATGCTATGCCGGAGACCAACTCCCAGTACAGCTCTAATATAACAGGACAGTTCGTATTGCCTGAAAATGAACCTATTGTCTTTTTGACCAGGAAAACGAAAATTTCCATCAGGGACGAAAAGGCCTTTAGCCAGGAGAACAAATACGTGCTGCAGCGGACAGCGCCCATCAAAAATGACAAAGATCAGATCATCGGCGTTTTGATTCAGGAAAACGACATTACCAGCAGCGTGAACACCAACAAAAAGCTGGAGGAAATGGGGCGGACCACCGAGCGTCTCACAGATCGGCTACTCCACGCACAGCAGGAGGGCGGCATAGCGGGAAACCATGAAATCATCGCTCATTCTGAGAGCGGCGAAAAGAATATCCTTCTTCGGGAAATGCATCACAGGATCAAAAATAACCTGCAGATCATATCCAGTATTTTGAGCATGCAGGAGCGGCGCAGCCATTCCCAGGAAACAAAGCGGATCTTAAAAGAAAACGTGAGCCGGATCAACAGCATCGCTCTGGTGCACGAAGTGCTCTTAAATGATGAAGGCAGGCTGATCAACCTCAACGCGCTGGTCAGCAAGCTGATTTTGTATTTGCGGGATTGCGCGGTCAGCGAGGATGAGGAGATACGTATTGTTTTGGAAGGAGACGAGATCATTGTGGACTCGGATAAAGCCACTTCCATCATGCTGATCATCAACGAACTGATCACCAATGCCCTGCAGCATGCTTTTAAAGTGAAAAAGCAGGGAGAGATTAAGGTGAAATTCGTCTATGGCCATATGTACTGCGTGATCATGGTCACTGATAACGGGAGCGGATTCGCGGAGCAGGAGATGGACCGCAATCCATTAGGGTTAGAGCTGATGAAGCGGATCGCCGCGGACAAGCTGCATAGCAGCTTGAAAATTCGTACCGGAAAGGATGGAACCGTGGCAAGTTTTGATTTCAGATGATCAGGTGCGTGATCTGATGCTTGTTTCTCCATGATACAGATGCTTTGATAAAAAACGATCCGTTTCTGATGGAAGTCTGTCCTAATAGACGATCAAGGGGCGTTGTGTCAACAAATCATTGATTTCAGCACAGAAAATTCAGATTTTTGTTGACAGGAGCATTGCGAAAGGATATGATTGAATTATCAATCAAAAGGGATAACAGTTTTTTGCTGAATCCATGTCAAGGCCGCAGGGGGGCGGAGCTTGACGATTCATGCATGGAGAAAGGAGATTAGAGATGACGGATTTTTTGATGAAACCAAAAATTGATTTCGCCTTCAAGGAAATCATGATGAACGAACAGGCCAGGATCGGCTTCTTGTCGGCCGTGCTGGGGCTGGATCCAGCGGACATTCGGGAAACGAAGATCCTGAACACCAATTTGCGGAAAGAGCACGAGGACGACAAACTGGGAATTTTGGACGTGCGGGTCTCGCTCAACGATGACACGGAGATCGACATCGAAATCCAGCTTTCGCCTTTGAGCGTGTGGGCGGATCGGTCGCTGTTCTACACGGCGAAAATGTATACGGAACAGATCCATGCGGGGGAAGATTACTCGGCCTTCAAAAAGTGCGTGAGCATCAGCGTCCTGGACTTCAAGCTGTTCGGGGACGAGCTGGGATTTTATTCATGTTTCCATATCTCGGAAGACACCAAGCGCGTCCTTTTCACGGACAAAATGGAATTCCATGTTCTGGAACTTCCGAAACTGCCGAAGGAACTAAAGGAAGACGCAAGCGACATCCTGCTGTGGGCGAAATTCATCAACGCCGAACGGAAGGAGGAATTCGACATGCTGGCGAGCAGGAACAAGTACATTGAAAGCGCTTACGAGCAGCTGCGAGTGATCAGTCAAAGCGCAGAGAAGCGGCTGGAATACGAAGCTCGGGAAAAGGCCATCCGTGACCACAATCAAATGATGTACGAAGCCCGGAGTGAAGGACTCAAACAGGGAATTGAAGAAGGCCTTGAACGGGGTCTTGAACAAGGTATGAGGCAAGGTATGAAGCAGGGGATTGAACAGGGTCTTGAACAAGGACGAGCAGAGGGACGTATAGAAGGTATACAGGCATTGATTCTAGATAACCTGGAGGAAGGTGTGTCAAAGGAAAAGACCTTATCAAAGCTTGAGAAGCGATTTGGCTTGACTCAGGAGCAAGCGGCGCAGTATTTTAGGCAGTTCGCGCAATGTGAATAAGAATGTGCGGAGACAAACGATTGTAAATAGGAAAAAAGAGCAGTAAAGGGCTGGAATTAAATGCAAATATTCAAAATATATTGACAGCGGCCCTTGGATGTGATATCATTTTGGTAAATACACAAAGGTGTGTATCTAAAAGCAAAGAAGCTGAAGAATCATTCAGCTTCTTTTTTTTGACCGGTTGAAAAGAAAATTGGTGTTAGATACAGTTTAAAAGATTTTATTGTGTAAGGAGTCATCGTATGAGTGAAAAAAATTTAGCAGTTCCACAAAAGCTGGAATTCAAAAAAAAGCTAGGCTATTCCATTGGGCAAATGGGAGATTCCATCGGATTTAATGTTTTTGGCTTTTTCTTCCTATTTTTCCTAACTGATATTGCAGGTGTCTCTCCAGGAATTGCAGGAACCATATCCCTGATTGCTGTATTGTGGGATGCGATCACAGATCCAATTATTGGATTCATTTCAGATAACCTGCGATCAAAATATGGAAGAAGGAGACCAATGATGATTGTTTCGTCTGTTCCATATGCTGTCTGTACATTTTTACTATTCCATAATATTGACATCAACCCAGGAGCAAAAGCCATTTACTTTATCATCATGGCAATCTTGTTCTGGACGGTTTATACGTCATATGTGATTCCGTATTTCGCATTGGGAGCAGAACTGACGCAGGATTATGAAGAGCGTAACTCTCTGAGAGCTTGGGCAAGCGTTTTCATATACCTGGCAGTAATGTTAGCATCTGCTACTCCGCCAATTATCGTGAGCTGGGTAGAAGGCAGAGGCGGTTCCCTTACAGATGGTTGGAATACAGTTGGTGTTTCCTTTGGGGTATTGATATTCATTGTGATCTTTATTTCATGGTACTTTACCAGGGGCGGTGAATTATATTCTCAAAATGAGGAAGAAACACAGGAAAAGAAAAAGGGTGAAAAGGTTAATATTTTCAAGACATTTGTTGAAATTTTCAAACTGAAACCGACAAAATCTCTAGCTGCGACCGTATTTCTGTGGTCATTTGTTTCTGCTATGTATAATGCTGCATTGGTGTATTTGATGACAAACTGTCTGGGCTACAACGCAGGACTTCAATCAACATACTTTTTCTTGATGTCAGCAATTGCGATCATCCAGGTTCCATTTATTAATTATGCGGCGAATAAATGGGGAAAGAGGGGCACATACATTGGCACAACGCTGTTTAGTGGTATTGGATTTGTAGCATTTACAATTATAGGATTTCCGTCCTTTGCGTTCATGGTCGTTTATGCGGTCATAGTTATGTTAGGAACGACTACTTACTGGACGCTGTACTATTCGATGATGTATGACATCAGCGAATTGGATGAGTTTGTAAACGAAAAGAGAAGAGAAGGCTCAATCACTGCGATTATGGCGTTCTGCCAAAAATTAGGCTCTGCCGTTGCGCTGCAAGCGATTGGCCTTGTTCTACAAATGGGAGGTTATGATGCGGCACTTGAGGTTCAGCCAGAAAGCGCGTTGACTGCCATTATGCAGTTGAATACATCGATTCCAGGTGTGATTGGTATTATTGGCGCAGTGATCATGTTTGCTTACCCGCTGACTGCTAAGCGGTTTACTGCATTAAGAAAAGCGCTCGATGCTAAAAATAGTGGAAAAGAATATACAACAGAAGGATTTGAAAAATTATTATAGTCGTTTTATTGAAAGGAGATTAAATAAATGGGTAGATATTTAAACGTAGGATTGATCCAAATGCCTGCAAAGGAAGATACCGCAGAAAGTTTGAAGCTTTTAGAGACTGCGCTTGAAAAGCTAATGGCAGGATATCATAGGCCTGAACTGGTTGTGGGAGTGGAATGCATTCAGTGCTTTACGCCAGAAAAAATACCAGGACCAACATCTGACTATTTTGCTTCACTAGCAAAGAAATATGGGGTTTATTTTATCCCAGGGACTGTTTATGAGTATAGCGAAGAAGTTCCAGAAGGCATGAGCTATAATTCTGCGCCGATTTATAATCCCAAAGGAGAATTGGTTGATGTTTATAGAAAAATAGCGCCTTGGTATCCTTCGGAAGAATTTGCGTATCCAGGTAATAGATATGTTGTGTTTGACATCCCAGAAAAAGACACAAAAGTTGGTGTACAGATCTGTTATGACCTGAATTTTCCGGAGATATCCAGAAACCAGATGTTGATGGGAGCAGAGGTGCTTGTAAAGCTTACTATGGATCCAGAAGAATTATATGAGTTGAATAAGCATGTCCACTATACAAGAGCATTGGAAAATCAAGCGTTCTTAGTGTCAACCAATTGTGTTGGACAGTATGGGGCTTTCCAGATGTATGGCCACTCCCAAGTGATTTCTCCAGAAGGACATCTGCTGTGGGAAGGTGAGCAAGAAGAAGCGATCGCTACAGTGACGCTGGATTTAGATGAAGTCTCAAGATGCAGAGAGTATGGTTCAAAATTTATGGATCATTATGTACAGCATTTAAGGCTGTTTCATCCACCAATGCCTTTTGCGGATGATGTTGCAAAGGCGCCAGTATTTGACAACTTGCCAGAGGCTGAAAAAACGGCGCAAGAATATCAAGCTAAATTAGAGGCTGATGGGATATTAAATCTGGGAAAACGGATTGTTCCTGCAGAACCTGTAGAAGCATATAAAAAGAAACTGGATGAGTTTTTAAAAGAAAGAGGATTCTAAGAAATGAAGAGGCTTGTGGATTATACAAAGCATAGGATCCGCAAGTCTCTTTATAAATGAAAACATAGTTTTGGTTTAAGCTTTTTTATTGCTTTTATGAGTAGCAAGAATTCTTGATACGATGGTGTAGAAGAGTGAATGGAAGGTGACGCTTCACATACATAAAATTGATTAGAAATATTGATTATAAGATAGGTGATAACAAAGATAGAAAGGAGTTCATTGTTATGGATATTGTAGTAGCAGCAGCTGTATGCCTTGCGATTATCGGAGCAGGCGAAGTTGTCTCATATGTTACAAAAGCATTCATACCGTCCATGTCAGCAGCATTGTTATTGTACTTGATCCTTACTTGGGCAGGTATGTCAAAAGACTTTCCGGAAGTAGCTGGTTTTGGATATCTGGGCGAGTTGTCCATGCTTTTCTTGATCGTTCATTTGGGGACATCGGTTCCTCCAGGCGATTATATCAAACAGATCAAAAGCGTAGTCGTGGCAGCGGCGGCTTTGGTAGGAGGCCTGATTGCTGTCGTAGGCGTAGGCGGAATCTTCTTTGGATTTGATGTAATGCTGGCAGGCGCGGGGGCAGCCTGCGGCGGTGGTGCGATCGCAGGAATTTTAGCCATTCAAAAGCTGACGGAATTAAACATGGCGGCTTTGATCGGGATACCAGCGATCATTGTAGGTGTCGTAGATCTATATGGACAGCCGATTGCGTCCTTTATGCTCAAAAAGTACGGGAAAAAGCTGAACAGCACAGATGCGTATCTGCTGGCCAAAGCAGCTAAAAAAGATCAGACTGAACCAAGGCTAACAAGACATGGAGTGCCATTTGGATCTGAAGACAATCCGAGCAACAAAATCACAGCATGGATTCCAAGAAAGCTAGAAGAGGACGGATTTGTGCTCTTTGAACTGGCAGCATTGGCAGCGATCGCGTATTTTCTGCAGGAAATCACAGGGATCAGTAACTGCATATTCGCCTTTTTCTTAGGAGTCATTGGCTGTGCCACAGGCGTATTGAGAATGAATCTATTGGATCGTTCCCATTCTTATGGAATCGTGATCTGCATTTTCATTGCATGGCTCTTCCAGTCCATCAATGAGATCACACCGCAGGCATTACTGGCTTCTTTAGGGCCTTCTGTAGCTATATTGATTTTGGCGACAATTGGCTTGGCAGGCGGAGGCGGCCTTGCAGGGAAACTGCTGGGTTATGATTTCTGGCTGTCAGCAGCGTGCGGCATGGGCTTGATGTTCCTAATGCCAGGAGTCATGGTAGTGACGACAGAAGTCGCCAAAAGAAGCGCACGGGATGAGGAAGAAGAAAAATTCATGTTTGATGCCATGGCTCCATCCATGTATATCGTTGCCAATGCAGGGTATATCATGGGTGTAGCGATCACAGTATCTTGCTTGTTGTCATTGTTGGTATATTTTTAAACATAAACAGAAAAGGAGAAACAAAAATGGGTAGATATTTGAACATTGGAATGATGCAAAGCGGCGACACGACTATGGATTTTGAGACTTGCTTGGCAAGGATCAGAAAAGACGTGGATGATCTGATGGCGGGAATGAATGTGCCAGAGCTGATCGTTGGCGTGGAAATGGCCATTGGCCGCTATTGGAAAGATGATGAAACCCAGATGGGCGGCGACACGATCCCAGGAAAAGTCACGGACGAGCTTTCTGCCATCGCAAAGGAATACGGCATTTACTTCATGCCTGGCAGCATGATCGAGTCCGCGGAAAAAGACGGCGAAAAGGTGATCTACAATTCCATCCCGATCTTTGGGCCTGATGGAGAACTAATCGATGTTTACAGAAAAATGTGTCCGTACTTTCCGGTGGAGGGTGCGTTCACAAAAGGCGACCGGTATGTGACCTTCGACATCAAGGAAAAAGATATCAAGATCGGCGTGCTCAACTGCCACGATTGGTGCTTCCCGGAAATTTCCAGGAACCTGGCTCTCATGGGAGCGGAGATCCTCATCAAACCGGCCATTGATCCAGAAGGCCTGTACGAAGTTTGCAAATCCATCCCATCCACCAGAGCTTTTGAAAACCAGGCGTATTTCATCTCCATGAACCTGGCCGGCGAATGGCTGGGAAGCTACGCATACGGCCATTCCACGGTAGCAGGGCCTGATGGCAGCGTGATCTATGAAGCAGGTAATAGACCGGTTTCCCTGACTTTGACTCTGGATCTGGACAAGGTGGCGGATGCGAGAAGATACGGGACCAACTACACGGACCAGCTGCTGAGACAGCTGAAAGTCTTCAACCCGCCGATGCCTTATGCGGGACACATGGAAGACGCACCGATCTACAAAGACCTTCCTGACCCTGACATGTCCATGGAAAGCAGGGCGGAAATGTTCAAAAAAGAAGGGTTGATGAACATCGGCAAATAAGTGAAAGCTGAAAAGCTTTGGCAGCAGCAATATCATTTCCAAACAACAGGCGCATGAGGGAACATAAAAATTCTCATGCGCCTCTTTTGGTACCGGCATTGACATGGACACTGAAAATTAGTAAAATATAAAATAATATTTTGGATTTTACTAAATAGTAAGGAGATCCTTTTATGTATTACGAAAGAGCGATTCAAAAAACCATAGAAAACGTGAATGAGACGTTTCCTGTTTTGCTATTGACCGGACCAAGGCAAGTGGGAAAAACCACATTGCTGGAGCGCATGGCAGATAGCGGTAGAAAACGTGTGTCGCTGGACAATCCAACGCTGCGGGCATTGGCTAAAAGCGATCCCGAGTTATTTTTGCAAAGATACACGCCGCCGGTATTGATCGATGAAGTGCAGTACGCTCCAGAGTTATTTCCATATATCAAAATCATCGTGGATCAACGGAAACAGCCAGGCGATTTTTGGCTCACTGGCTCCCAGATCTTTAAAATGAGAAAAGACGCGGCTGAATCATTGGCAGGCAGGGTGGGGATCGTTCCCATGCTGGGATTATCCAACAGTGAGATTAATGAAATGGATTTTCATGAATTCACATTGGAGCCGGAAAATTTGATCAAGCGAGTGACAGAGGCCCCCTCTATGAACGTGCAGGAGGTTTTTCAGCGGATCTATCAAGGCTCCATGCCGCGGCTTTATGAAATCGACAATGTGAATCGAGAATTATTTTTTGAGTCCTATCTCGACACTTATATCAGCAGGGACATCAGAACATTGGAGCAGGTCGCTGATGAAACAGCGTTCATCACCTTTCTAAAGGTCGTTGCGGCCAGGACTGCCACAAATGTGAATTATGAAGTTTTGGCCCAAGAGACAGGAATCTCCGCGCCCACTGCGAAGCACTGGCTTTCTATTTTAGTTTCCTGCGGCGTGGTGACACTGATCGAGCCTTACTTTAACAATGCTTTGAAACGAGTGGTGAAATCCCCGCGCCTATATTTTCTGGACACTGGATTATGCGCGCATCTCTTAGGATGGGGAAGCCCCGAAGTCTTAGAGCGCAGTGCCATGAGCGAGGCGTTTTTTGAGACATGGGTGGTGTCAGAAGTTTATAAAAGCTATTTGAACGCAGGGAAAAAGCCGCCGCTGTATTTTTATCGAGACAGCAACAAAAAAGAAATCGATTTGATCCTTTACCAGGATGGAATCGCGCATCCTGTGGAAATCAAAAAGGCCGCTTCGCCGCAGAAAGCCACAAAGAATTTTTCCGTGTTAAAGCCGATTGAAAAAGAACCAGCAAAAGAGGATGCGTTCAATGGCACAGCGCATTTAAAGACGGAGATCGGAACAGGCGGAGTCATCTGCCTGGCCAGTGATGTGATGCCTATTGATGAAAAAAACTGGTACATTCCGGCTTGGATCATTTAGCCAATTGGCTTGCCTCGGTTATCATGAAACAGAGGACTTGGGGAAGATACAGTTCCTCCCCAAGTCCTCTAAATTTTTATGCCATATAAACATGGCTGCGCAAGAGCCGTGACTGCTCAACAAAGACTAGAGGCACAGCTCTAAAAGAATAAATGTTATGGCCGTTCCAGCTTATTTGCGGCTTGATCTTCTGCGGCCATTTGAGAAACCCGATAATGCATCAGTTTTCCCGTGGCAGTATAAGGCAGTTCTGTGACGAACCGATAATACCGCGGGCATTTATAGATGGAAAGCATTGGATGTTCCATGCAGTAAATCCCCAACTCCGCTGCTGTCACGCTTTCATCAGCAGGCACCACATAGGCGGTCACTGCTTGTTCACGGAGCCGGTCCATCACGCCTACCACTGCGGATTCCGCAACCTTTGGATGCTGGTTCAAGACCTCTTCCACCTGTGATGGATAAATGTTTTCCCCTGCGGAAACGATCATATCATCCTTGCGTCCAACGATGGTGACAAATTGATCTTCATCCCAAGTGGCCAAATCTCCAGTATACATAAAGCCCTTGTAGAATTTCCGCTCCATTTCCTCAGGATTGTTGTAATAACTATAAGAAGACTTGGCAGGAGATTGGAGGATCACTTCTCCGATTTCCTGTCCGTCCATGCTAGCTAGCTCATCGGGCTCAGCTTTCCGATCCTCATAAACCTTTACCACTCGCACATCGTCATCCGTGCAGGAGCGGCCCGCGCTCCCCGCCATCTGCGGCAGGTCATAAGGCCGCAGGAAGGTGTTCCAAAAGGTCTCCGTTGTCCCGTATCCATTGAAAATGTTCGGTGTCAATATCTTGTGAAAGCGCTGACAAGCCGCCTTTTCCAATGGGCTGCCCATGGTGATGATCCCTTTCAGATGAGAAAGGTCAGACGGATGGCGTTCCTGTCTTTGCGTTAATAACGAAAGGACGGCTGGCACTCCAATGAGGAACGTCACTTCATATTTTTCAGCATAAGTAAGGCAGCGCTTTGGCGAAAATTCGCGAAGAATGATGACCTCGCCGCCTGCGTACAGGGTCGGGCAAGGGCCGCCGGAATGAAGGCCGCCTCTGTGGAACCACGGCGTCATATTCATGGTGCGATCCATGGGTGACAATGGAAAATGCATCATCACATCATGGGCGGACAACACTTCGTTGATATTGTTCAGTGGCACGCCCTTGGGCTTGCTGGTGGTCCCTGATGTATAAAGGCGGGTGGTTTCATCGTAAATATGAGGAAGCTCCTGGCGGACTGGCTCTGTTTCTGCCTGATCCCGCACATAATCCTCATAGGTCATATGGCCGGAAGGCAGTTCTTTGCTGTCTGAACATCCAACAGCGATCAGCACCTCAGGCGCATGGACGCACATAGCCAGCGCCTCCTGGACCATATCGCGGATTTCCATGGCATAGACGAAAACCTTGGGCTGGCTATCATCAATAGCCAGAGCGGTCTCGCCTGGAGCTAGACGAAAATTGATTGGTGAATTGATGGCTCCCAGTTTCTGTGGCGCTAAATAGCAAAACACAAATTCCGCGCAATTCGGAACCTGATACATCAGCACATCATTTTTGCTGACACCGTCTTCATGTAACGCGTTAGCAAATTTGTTGACATCACTGTTCAGCTCTTTGTAAGTCCATCTTTTTTCTGTCTCCGGGTCGAACATAGCAGGTCGCTTGGAAAAACGCTGAACATTACGCATGAATCCATTCAAATAAGTGAACGAAGATTCAAAGGTTTGCTGAAACATCGATGCGTCATAAGTAAATGACATAACCAAATCCCCTCTTTCCTGTTCTAAAAATGTCATTTATGATTATATAATAGTGCAAAACTTAGAGAATCTGCCTGCCAAAGCGTGAATTGACAAACAATCACAAAATAGGCAGTGCGATAAATCACGCAGATGCCGTTGATGTTTTTATGGCCCTTCTCCAAGCAATTGATAAAAATCCTTATTATTCTATCATATTTCCCTAAAAAATCCACCTATTTTCTTCATAAAATTTTTTGACCAGCATTTTATCACGCAAACCACTTGTAATTCAGGCAGCAGGGCTTTATCATGGAAGGAGCATTATCGCAAAAGGAGGAAGTATGAGTAAAAACAGCCGTTTCAAGCTGATTTCTCGGTTTACCAAAGGCATCCACGCAGCCATTGTGGTGGTTTTAGTGACTTCTTTGGCATCAACGGTTTTGAACGCCATGATTCCAAGGATCTTTAGCTTTACCATAGACCAGGTGCTGGTGCCAGGCGGGATTCCCCTGCTAAAAGAGCATTTGTGGATTCTATCTTTGATGGTCATCGGGATCGCGCTATGCAACTGCGTGTCTATTTTTTTGTATCGCACTTATACCGCAAGGGCAGGAGAGACGTTTGCCAAGAACATGCGGGACGTCTTATTTTCTCATGTACAAAGGCTGCCCATGAAATGGCACAGCGAGAATCAGACAGGAGATATCATACAAAGATGCACGGCGGACGTGGAAACCATTCGCAATTTCGTGGTGACACAAATTCTGGAGGTGTTCCGAACCGTGTTTTTAGTGACTATTTCCCTGGTGATGATGTTTTCTATGAATGTGAAGCTGACCTTTGCGGCCATTGCCTTCATTCCGATCATCATCTGGTATTCCACTGTGTTTTACGGCCTAATCGCCAAGAATTTCAAAGCAGCTGACGAGGCGGGCGGAGAACTTTCCACTGTAGTGCAGGAAAACGCCACAGGCGTGCGGGTGGTCAGGGCTTTTGGCAGGGAAAAGTTCGAGATTGACCGGTTTGATGAAAAAAACAATTTTTTTGCTAAACTGTGGATCCGGCTGGGAACGCTGTCTGGTGCGTACTGGGGCATCGGCGACTTGATCACAGGGCTGCAGGTGATGGCTATTATCGTATTGGGCGCGGTGCAGGCAGTGCGAGGCAACATCACTGCCGGGGAGTTCGTGGCCTTTGCTTCCTACAACACTACATTGACATGGCCCATTAGGGGACTGGGGCGCATTTTGTCTGAAATGAGCAAAGCCGGCGTTTCCTTTGACCGGGTCAATTACATCCTCGATTCCGCAGAAGAGGATATGAAACATGAAGGCAGGGAGCCTGCGTCCATGGACATTGGTTTTGAGCATGTGAGTTTTGCTTACGACCACAGCAAACAGGTACTGCGGGACATCAGCCTTCAGATCCGAGAAGGCAGTACTTTTGGCATTTTAGGCGGCACGGGGAGCGGAAAATCCACGCTCATCCATTTGCTGGACAGGCTCTATGAAATAGAAGAAGGACGGATCACTATTGGAGGCATTGATCTGCGAGAGATCCCCCGTCCTTGGATCCGAAGGCATATCGGCATGGTCCTCCAAGAGCCTTTCCTCTTTTCAAAAAGCATTCGGGACAATATTGCCGCGGCAAACCCAGACGCGTCCATGGCGGAGATCAGGGAAGCTGCCCGTATCGCGTGCGTGGACGAGGATATCATGGCCTTCACAGACCAGTACGAGACGTTAGTGGGAGAGCGGGGCGTGACCCTTTCCGGCGGACAGCGTCAAAGGATCGCCATCGCGCGGATGCTTTTAGCCAAATCACCGGTCATGGTGTTCGATGACTCCCTTTCCGCAGTGGACGCGGAAACAGATACCAAGATCCGCCATGCTCTGCGGGAAAAAATGAAAGCCGCCACTGTGATCCTCATATCTCATAGAGTCACGACTTTGATGGAGGCTGATGAGATCATGGTGCTGCATCAGGGAACAGTAGCGGAACGAGGGACCCACAGGGAACTGATCCAGGGAAACGGGCTTTACCAAAAAATTTACGAGATTCAAATGAATCAGGATGACCGCAGGCTGTTGGAGGAAGGAGAAGATTTGGCATGAAGGAAAGCAAGGAAGGGCGCAAGGAGCTGGATCTGAAAATCTGGGGAAAGATCATGCCTTTTTTCCGCCCTTATTGGAAATATTTTTTGACCACTATCAGTCTCAATGTGCTGTTAGTGGCAGTAGATGTGATGGTGCCTCTTTTTCAAAGCTATGCCATTGATCATTTCATTGTGCCAGACACTTTGAAGGGGCTCCCAGTGTTTGCCGTGGTGTACATATCCGTGATCGTGACACAGACGGTCTGCGTGTTTTTCAGCGTCCGCGCGGCGATCAACATTGAAATGCACGTGGGAAAGGATCTCAAGCGGGCGCAGTTCGTTCATTTGCAGCAGCTTTCCTTTTCCTATTATAATACGACCCCAGTGGGCTACATTCATGCCAGGGTCATGAGCGACACGCTGAAAATCGCCACAGTCCTGGCATGGGGGCTGGTGGACATGTTCTGGGCTTTTGTTTATGTTGTAGGGGTATTTGTGATCATGTGCCTTCTCAACTGGAAACTGGCGGTCATTATCATGCTGGTAGTGCCCTTCATCGCAGTGCTGACAGCGTTCTTTCAGAAACGGATGCTCCATTGGAACAGGGAGATCAGAGAAACCAACTCAGAGATCACAGGCGCGTTCAATGAAGGAATCGTGGGCGTGGAAACCAGCAAGACTTTAGGCATGGAAAAGCTGAACGAAATGGCGTTTCAGAGGATCAGCGGCAAGATGAAAGACAGTTCCATGACCCTTGCCAAGCTGACAGCTATTTATATGCCGTTGGTTTTGTTTTTCAGCTCCGCGGTGACAGCCTTTGTTTTGGCAAGAGGCGGATATTTTGTCCAGGAACAGCTCATTGCCCTGGGCACTTTGTCCGTGTTTCTGTCTTATGCCGTGGGCATCTTTGAACCCATCCAGCAGCTGGCAAGGCTCATGTCAGAATTGATTTCCTGTCAAGCCAACATTGAGCGGGTCACAGGGCTCCTGGAGCAAGCGCCGAACATTATCGACAGTCCGGAAGTGATCCAGAAGTATGGGGATTCTGTGCGTCCAAAGAAAGAAAACTGGGAACCCATTAAGGGTGATATTGAGTTTCGGGATGTGACATTCCGCTACCCTGATGGAAAAGAAGACGTGCTGGAGCATTTCTCTTTGAAGATCCCAGCGGGCACCACAGTGGCCATTGTGGGAGAAACTGGCGCGGGAAAATCCACCATCGTCAATCTGGCAGGAAGATTTTTCGAGCCCACAAAGGGGCAGATCCTGATTGATGGCAAGGATTACAGACAGCGGTCACAGCTGTGGCTCCACAGTCAGATCGGCTATGTGCTCCAAAATCCGCACTTGTTTTCCGGGAGCATCCGTGAAAACATCCGGTATGGAAGGATAGAAGCCACTGATGAAGAAGTCGAACAAGCAGCCATCAGCGTTTCTGCGGACAAGGTCATCGCCAAGCTAAAACAAGGCTATGACACAGACGCGGGAGAAGGCGGCAACCATCTTTCCACAGGGGAAAAACAGCTGATTTCCTTGGCTCGGGCTATTTTAGCGAATCCAGCCATCTTTGTGCTGGATGAGGCGACTTCTTCTATTGACACGGCAACAGAACAGCTGATCCAAGAAGCCACACAGCGTCTGCTATCCGGCCACACTTCTTTCATGATCGCCCATAGGCTGTCAACGATCCGCGGAGCGGACATGATTTTAGTGATGCAGGATGGAAAAGTCGTGGAACAGGGCAGCCACAAAGAGCTGATTCAGAAAAAAGGGTACTATTACCGTTTGTATTCCAAGCAGTTTGAAGAGGAGCAGATGCTGCGGGCTTTTGATGATGATGACCCGCTGAACGCATAAGCGGTTTCTTCTGCTCTTATTTCTTTGGCATCCGACCCACGGCAATGATGACCACTGCGGCGCCAGCGGCAGTTGCCAAGGTGGAAACCAGAGTCAGAGTTTTCGCCCCGCCCATGTCCAGGATCCAGCCTCCTGCCAGACTGGAAAACACAGTGGTGATGGTCACCATGGTAGTGAAAAGCGCCTGGCCTTTCACAGCCTCGCCGCGGCTCATGATCTCATTGATATAATGGATCATGGCAGGCAAAAACAAGGCAAAAGACACAAGCTGCAGGAATTGGGACGCAAAGATCATGGCAACGGACTCCGCGAGAAAGCACATGGCGATTTTTATGGTGTAACCAATGGAAGCGATTTTCAGCATCATGGGATAGGAAATCTTTTTGTGGATCTGGTCAAAAAATACCAGGGTCGGGATCTCCAGGGCTGCCATGAGAGAAAGGATCCGGCCCATGTCCTCACTAGTGCCGCCCACATGATCTACGATCTGCATCATGTAATTGTTGAGGATGGAGTTGCTGAAATAAAGTCCGATCACACCAATATTGATCATAAAGAAAACCTTGTTTCTCTGAATGAACTGGATCAAATTGATCTCTTGCTCATTGTCAGAAAGCCTCTGTTCTTTGGCAGGGGCTTTTTCTGACTCTCCAGGAAGACGGTTTTGAGAGGCCTGATGAAAGTGACGTTTTGTGAAAAAAAGGCTGCAAAGCAGCATCAGCAGGATGACTTCTCCGCACAGAGGCAGCACAGACACCCCGTGAGTCTCTACCAATGTTCCCAGCACTGCTACCAAGGCTGAGTAAGCCAGGGAACCCATGCTCCTGGCCACGCCGAAATTAATATGGATGCCGCTTTCCTGGAGTTTGAAATTCAGGGAATTGAAAAGAGGATGCAGCACTGTGTGCCAGGCGATGAGCAGCACGAAGATCAAGGAAAGAGCCAGAGTCTTTTTCTGGAAAGCGAAAAGCCCCACAGTGAGGATCATCATGAGAATGGTCAAAAGCTGGGTGATCCCAATGAGTGATAACTTTTTGGAACGATCCGCGAAATCAGCAGTCAAAGGCTGCAGCGCCACGGCCAGCACATTGGCCACTGCCAGGATCACACCGATCTCCCAGTTCGCGTAGCCTCGGGCCAATAAAAAAACGGAAGCAAAACTGCTGATGATTCCGAAAAACATCCAGTAAGAAGCGTGGATGGACGCATATTCCATATTGAGAAGTTTTTTCATGCTTTGGGCTCCTTTCCGATTTTTTGCAAGTTGGTTTTTTCTGCGGCCGACACCCTATTGTAACACATCGGATGCGGGAGGGCACTATGTTTCTGAAAAATCCACAGAAAAGAAAGGAACGCCGCAAGCCGCTTAAAACAGCGGGTTTACAGGATTCGTAGCACTAAAGTGCTAGAGAAAGTTCAGGGGAAAATCGCACTTTAGACCGATTGTGCGAAGCAGAGAGAAACGCTATTATGAAAAGCACATACTTTATTTATTTTATTTGGACTCATGTTTTAATTTGAAGTAAGGAGGAATTATTATGGGTAAAAAAATACCTATGTGGCAATGCGTCCTTGTCATGGTCGTCATGATCGTCCTCATTTTCTGGGGAGTCATGGTGGACACGGAAGCCGGCGAAGCGCATGTGGCGCTGATCCTGGCTGGCGCCTTCGCTGCCATTATCGCAATGATCAACGGCTACAAATGGTCGTTCATGGAGCAGG
>CAJTYS010000067.1 GCA_910583765.1 uncultured Eubacteriales bacterium
TGTTGTAAGAAAAGTTCACTTTTAACTTGTACTTTTTCTTGACATAGTACCACAGAGACGGAGATTCAAATGAAGACGGAGGAACAGGATGAATGCAACGAGACGAAGCCCGCGGCAGAGGGTGAAGAAGAAAGTGAAGAAAATGAAGACACTTTGGCGGAACACAAAGAAGACACGTCCTGAAACTTCCAGGATGAACCCATGGAAAAAACACGGGAATAGGAGTGATCGGACATGAGCGTGGGACCACGAAGAAAAAAGAGGATGCCTGTCATCCCGTGGGTCGTTCTGCTGGCCGCCAGCCTGCTGCTGGGGTATTTTACGGGAGGGCTTTTTTGCCACCAAGATTTGACATTGGAAAACTGGGGCGAGAAATTCAGTTACATTTTGCGGCACCCGTTTCAAAACTGGGTGAGCGAGCACACCAGAAAGACCTTGTACCTGTCCTTGATGGCCTACTTGATTTCGTTCGCTTACGCTTGGTCGAACCTGAAAAACCGTATGCCAGGGGAAGAAATGGGCACTTCACAGTGGGGAGACGTGAAAAAGCTGTGCGACAAATTGAAAGCGCCGGGCTCCAAAATGGACACTGTAGACAAAAACATGGTGTTGTCGAAACACATGCGCAAGGCGTATGACAGCAGGCACACCATGCTCAACAACAACCTCACGGTCATCGGCGGTTCAGGTTCCGGAAAGACCTTGGCCTTCATCGGGCCGAATTTGATGCAGCTGCATGGGAGCAACGTGATCACGGACCCCAAAGGTGACACGCTGCGGGATTTTGGCGGCATATTGGAACGGGCGAATTACCGTCTGCGGGTCATTGACCTGACCAACATGCGGGCTTCCCACAGGTACAACCCGTTTCGATACATTCGCTCCACCGAAGACCTGATCAAGCTGATCACCAACCTGATCGCCAACACCACGCCGGCGGATTCCACGAAAAGTGACCCGTTCTGGGAAAAGGCGGAAACCTTGTACCTGCAGGCGCTTTTTTCCTATGTTTGGCTGGAATGCGAAGACGCGCCCTATTATCGCTATGCGCAGGTGAAGGGAAACAATGAAAAGCGAGCCAGAGAAAAGTTGGCGGGCTGCCAGGAGATCGAGCAAGCCAGCGGAAACATCTGGGCCGGGCTAGTGGTGGACGCGGAAGGCCGCCCCGCCAAACTCAAACCTTGTTTTCGCACGGTGCTGAAACTGCTGGACGAAGCGGAAGTCAGCGATGAAGAAGGCGTTTTGTCGCCGCTGGATTGCCGGATGAAAATCTTGGAAGAGCGGCTGGTCGCCAGACAGGAAGATCCCGCTTCGCATCCGGCCATACGAAGCTATCACAAATGCGTCCGGGGCGCGGGGGACACGGTGCGGTCCATCATCATTTCCGCCAACGCCAGGTTCGCGCCTTTTGACAACGAGCGGCTGCTGCGGATTTTGGACGATGACGACATCGACTTGCCGTCTTTGGGCGTTGGCGTGAACGGAGACGGGAAATCGAAGACGGCTTTGTTCTGCGTGTTGCCCGATGACGACCCGACTTGGAACTTCGTGCCCGGGATGTTGTACACGCAGATGTTTCAGGAATTGTACCGTGCGGCCAGGCAGTACGGCAACAGGCTGCCCATTGAAGTGGGCTTTTGGTTCGATGAATTCACCAACATCAAAATGCCCAATGATTTCGACAAAATCCTCTCCACCTGCCGCTCGCGGAACATTTACATCGCCATGGTCATCCAGTCCCTGGCCCAGATCAAGAATTCCTATAAAGACAAATGGGAAGGCCTGCTGGGAAATTGTGACGCCATCGTTTACCTGGGAGGAAACGAACCGTCTTCCCACAAATACGTTTCGGAAACATTGGGAAAATGGACCATCGACAAAACGTCAACTGGGCAGGTCCTGGGCAGCCGAGGCTCCAGCAGCAGGAATCACGATGTTTTGGGCAGGGAACTGTTGACGCCGGATGAAGTGCGCAGGATGCCGAACAAAGACTGCGTCCTGTTGATCAGGGGCGAGAATCCCATTTATGACAAAAAGATGTATTGGTTTCGAGAGAAACGCTGGAAACGCCTGCGGAAGCTGCCTGGCTACGTTTTTCAGCCAGTCGCGAAAGGCGCGGGCTTTGAATGCGTGCGGCCGACCGCCATTGACCATTACCAGAAAGACGACACCAAGCGAGTGGCCATCTTTCGCATGACCATGGAAGAATTCCTATGCTTGGACTTGAACGCGCTGCCAAAAGAGATTTCCCAGGAAACCATGGACGAATTGCTGAAAGGTTCGCGGGAAAAATTAAGGGAGGAAGAAACCGAAGATGAAGTCGGCGGGGAAACGGAAGATCAGGATTTGGCTCAACTGCCGTTAAAAGAACTGGTGCTGCGCATGGAGCTTTCGCCGGAACAGATCGACATGGTGAGCTTGGCCCTGGCTGGAAACGTGCCGGAAGAAGTGATTCGAAAGATGGTCGTGAACAACAACCCGCCGGAGCAAATGCGCATCGTGATGGAACTGCTGGAATCGCAAGAGCGAGAAAAATGAGGCAAAATGAAAGAAAAGAACAACGCGCTTGAAAGCGTCACATATATTTGAAGAAGTGAAATGGGGACAATGGGCGGAGCCACGCCGCTTTTGTCATGAAAGTGAGGAGCCTTGGCCTTTGATCCCCTGGATTCTGAACCAGGCACCGACTTAAACACTAACATTTTTTCCTCTTAGGTGCCTGGTCTTTGTTTGTGAGGAAGGAGGCGAGCATGCCGGATTTGGAGAAAGACAAGATTCGTTGGCAGCTGCGACTGAACTTGAGCAGAGCGGAGGATCGTGAGATTTATGAAAAGATCATGGGGCGGGATAAAAAGAAACACCGCACAGTGGCGGACTATTTATACGCGGCAGTGGCGGCTTACGAAGAAGACGCTTCTGGGCAAGCCCTGGATTACGGGGAAATCGCGAGAAAAGTGTCCGCCATTTTAGAAAAGAAGGAAGAAGACGAAAACATCAAAGCCATTTTGGATATGGATGAGAAAAAAGGCGGGAAATGTTAAAATTATAAATTTGAAGGCAGTGAGTTATTATATCAGGACGAAGCACATGGAGCTTTGCTTATTTTGGCAGATAGGGTGATTGACCTGATTCATGTAATTGGGCTGACAATGTCCCAGTACAGATACACATTGAAGAGGGTTATGTAAAGCCAGCCGTCTCAAACTTGGGATACATGGGTTTGGGACCGCTGTTTCTTTACATAACATTCTATAGTGCTGTAAGGTCTTTTTCAACCAGTCAATCAAAGCCTCTTTTTAGATTTAAAATTTAGTATCTTTGGGTGGACAAGGATCATTGCCATAGCTATCCTTATCGCGAATGCGACCGTGCCGATCATGAATTACGAGTTCTGACTGTTGACGTATCGCAATATTTCTGCCGTAAGTAATTGCGTCTTTTTGTGTATCAAAAGTTTTTGTTGCTCGAACTGCATTTTCTCGTTTCAATTGCCATTTTCCACCATTAGGAACTACATGTTGGTTTGCCATATAAAACATCTCCTTTACATTAAACAGTTGTATAGTGTTTCCAAGGTATTCTGGATGGGTGTGTATTTGCCAGAAAGCGTACAATATCTTTGCGGCCGTCATATGTTGGAATACCTTTTTGATTCTGCGCCATTAGGATTATAGGAATATTTCCAAAGTAACGCATAAAATCAAGTCGGATGGATTCTTTTTCAGGGCTGGTTAAAACATGTGGTTTTACAACAGCAATTGCAAAGGTAACTCCTTGTTCTTTAATGAGAGCTCCGTCAAATGACATATTTTCTCCTCCTTTCTTATAAAACTAGGAAAGGTAAATTGCTTAAATACGATACAAAACTGTTGAACTCTCTGCATTTATATGATAAGATTCAAGTGCTACGTTGAATTTGCACAATGCAGATTTAGTTTGAAAGATGGTCGTAAGGCCATCTTTTTACCTTTATTAGCACTTATATAAAACGAGTGCTAATATTCCCGTGAGTAAAATATAACATATAGTATATTTGCTGTCAAGAGAAAAAAACTCTAATATGAATTAAAATATGAAAAAAATGTGAATAATTCTATTGACACAAGAGAATTATTCACAATATAATGGATAATATAAATAGAATAAAATAGTAGAAAGAGAGTGGAAAGAGATGTTTATAGGCTTTTCAGTCAGTAATTATTTGTCATTCAAAACCGCACAAACAATATCAATGGTGGCATCTAAGGTGGCAAGACATAAGGAACACATCTTAAATGGCAATGGAAAGAAAATATTAAAAACAGGGCTTATCTATGGTGCTAACGCAAGCGGAAAAAGCAATTTAGTGAAAGCAATTGATTTTTCAAGAGATATTATATTAGATGGCTTGGGCCAAGTTGATTTAAACAAAAAATATTTTAGAATATGTGGTGAGAGCAATCAGACACCAGGAGTTTTTGAGTACAGGTTGATAACACATACGGGGAAAGAATATTCTTATGGGATTGCGATATCCTATGCAGAAAAAGAAATTCTTTCAGAATGGCTGATTCGTATAGAGAAAAATGGCACAGAGACTTGTATTTTTAATAGAGATATTGATGAAAATGGCATAAATTTTACTGAAAGCGAAATTAAGATTAAGAATGCTGAAGAAAAAATGAGATGGGAAATCTACTTGGGCGATTTTGGTAAAAATATATCTGAGTCTATGAAGAAAAAAAGTATTTTAAGTGATATAGCTGAAAGAAGTAACGGCAGACAAGGCGTTTTTTCTGAAATTATAGATGTTTTTATTTGGTTTCAAAGTATGATTATATTATTTCCGACCAGTCAATATAGCGGTTTGAACCAAATGGTTGAAGATGAACAGATAAGAAATATTTTTTCGAGAATTTTGAAATATTTTGACACTGGCATTGAATCTGTGGAATCTAAGCTGGGACAAATGGAGTTTGATAAAATTTTTGAAGGTATCCCCAAGGAAGATGCTGAAAAATTAAAAGCCAGAATTACAAATGATATTGGAGATGATCCTGTAATGTTCAAGGTAAATAGTCAGGTCTATTCTTTGCGTAAAGATGATGAAGGGAATATCATAACGACAAAAATGATGCAAAACCATGGTAACAAGCAGGACCTCTTTGAATATTTAGATGAATCTGATGGAACACAAAGGTTATTTGATCTTATTCCCCTATTTTATGAGCACAATGGAAATAGAGTCATTTTTATTGATGAGATTGACAGAAGCCTTCATACGAATCTTACTCGGAAATTTCTTGAGTTGTTTTATAAATTGACAGAAGATGACACGAGCCAAATAATTGCGACAACGCATGACTCTAACTTACTGGATTTGGACCTGGTCAGGCAGGATGAAATTTGGTTTGTAAAAAGAAAAGGAGATCATAGTTCAAATTTATATTCATTAAATCGCTATAAGGAACGCTACGATAAGAAAATAGACAAAGAATATTTACTGGGACGTTATGATGCTATACCGGTATTTGACGATGAAGTGCTGGAGGATTTGAATGTATAATCGTTACCGGTTAACGTCAACAGTATATGACAGGGAAGATGAGACCCAGAAAATTATTCCGGAAAAAAGGGTGTTCCTGTCCGTAGAGGGAAATGTGACAGAAAAAGAATACTTCGATGGCTTGTCAAAAAGTAGAGTGAAAATAGGCATTAATGCAAAAGTTGATGTAGAGGTTTTACGTAGGGGAAAGAAAGATACAAATAGTGCGCCCCAGCAGGTAATAGAGTTATTAGAAGAATATATTAGGCTTAGGGAACAAAACGAAGATGATATTTTACAAGAGGTATCAGAACAATTTAAGGAACGATTTTCACTGGATTTTATAAAGCGATTCCTGAAGGATCCTGATAAATTACCAAAAAAACAGAGAAATTTGTTTACCACTGAATTGAAGAAAATAGGCTATGATATCAACTATCGGAAATATTTAAGAAAATATAATGATGAGCTAGATGAGTTTGCCGTGTTAATCGACAGAGATATGCAGACACATTCAGAATCTAATATGTTTGAATGTATTAAGCATTGTAGAGATAATGGATATAAGTGTTATATTGCGAATCCTTGTTTTGAGTTTTGGCTGCTGATGCATTTAGCTGATATAGAAATAGAATATGGTGATCAGTTGGATAAAATTAAAGAAAATAAGAAGGTTTCGGAGCAACATACTTTTGTAAGCAAGGAAGTATCAGATAGAGCCCATCACGGAAAAAGCGGCATTAATTTTATCGAGAAATATTTGCCCTATATTGATAAAGCAGTCATTCAGGCGAAAAAGTTCCCTGGCGATGAAAATGAATTAGTGGACCGCATAGGGTGTAATTTATGGAGATTGATCGAAGAACTAAAAATGTATGGGAAATAGACAATATTATAGCAAAGGAAGCCGGAGGGCAGTGCCATACTTCTTCATATTGAAGTCAAACGCCCTTTTTGGCCAATCAGATCAATTCTGAACATTCGCTCGGCCAAGAGAGGGCGTTTTCTGTCACTGGCCAGAGGCATGACATGATAGGCTGAGATAAAAATTTAAAACATGGAAAGGAACGCTTGACACACAGCGATGCAAGAGCTATTATGTAAACCCAAAAGCCGAACCAACATGGAACCCAGGAAGAACAGCCAGCGAGGAACGCTTCCAAAGAGGTTTGAGAGACGAGGAGGAGAACGAAGATGGAAATTAGAAAAAAGAGAAAGCTTCCGATGATGGTCCTTTCACTGATGACCGCCTTTCTGGTGGGAACCGCCATGCTGCTGCCAGCCGAGGTCAACGCGGCCAGCAAACCCAAGAAGCCGGCGCAAGTAAAAAGCTTGACCGTGAAAGCCAAGAGTTCCACCAGCGTCACCATCAAATTCAAAAAGGTGAAAGGCGCAAAAGGCTACAAGGTTTACCAATCCACCAGCAAAAACGGCAAATACAAAAGAGTCAAGACGCTGAAAGGCAACAAGAACGTCAGCTTCACGAAAACGAAGCTAAAGAGCGGGAAACGATATTATTACCAGGTAAGAGCCTACAAGACCTACAAAAAGGGAAAGAAGACTTTATATGTTCATGGAAAGCGCAGCGCGAAGAAATCCACAGTGACAAAAAAATCCTCTTCCACTAAAGTGAAGGTTCCAAGCCCATACAAGGCGGTGGACATGAAACAGGTCAACGCCGACATCGCCAAGGCGAAGAAATCAGGCAAGGACATTAGAAAGAGCACCACCAATAGCGATGGAGAAGTGTACAACTACTACATTTCCGCTCAAGGAAGTCTAAGCATCGGCTATATCAACAAATGGACGGACGAATGCTTTTCAGTGAACGGAGCGGCACCAGGAAAATGGTACAATGCGAATTTTGCGTTGAAGTTAAAAAGCAAGGAATGCACGGCGTATTACACGCTGGACGGAAGCACGCCAAGCCCAGGTCATGGAGCAAAAGTGACAAAATCCACTGGCAGAGTGAAAATCAAGGCGGAGCATACGGGACCATATGGAGACGTGTATGACACGCTGAATTTAAAAATTCATTTTTACGTCAAAGGAAAATTAGTCGCTTTAGAGTATTGGTTCAGCGACCAGGAGGGTTGTTGCCATTAAGCGAACCACCACAAAATAGGAACCATGCAAAAGACACCAACAGGGTGTCTTTTGCTATATAAATGAAAACCTTGCGCTTAATATGCGGTTGCTTTTTATAGCAATGGGAGAGAAAAATGAAGAGAATCAAGAGTCGGGGCAGAGACCCCTAACATCAAAAGGCCAGAAGGCCTTTTTTTATTGGAAAAGACAAAGACAGAAAGGAGATACTAATGGATACCAGAAAGAAAAACAAGACGTTCATCGCATTGGCGATATTGATTATGGTGTTGGTAGGAATACTCGCCAACACGATTCCAGCCTTTGCCGCGTTTAACATTGACGGAACGAAACCGATTCGGAAAGACGCTGCCGATGCGAAAGCTATCTGGAACAACAAGACTCACAAAGGGGAGTATTCCACATGGGACAATGTTGGCAGCGGCTTCATCGTACCGGCTGCCTATTGCAACGTATTAAAAAAAGATAGCAAGACCACCTTTGAAAGCTTTGGGAAGACGTGTGCGGTGAAAAAAGTGACGGACGCTTACGACAAAGACCATCCCAACGCTGAGCGGGCCGACCCATCCGAGGAGTTCACCTACGCTTTTGACGTGAAGGAAAACAGCAGGGGACGCTTTGGCGCATGGATCAAAAATCTGCGAATCTATGATGCGGCCGCGAAGAGTTACGTGCGGGTGGATTGCAGGATCACGGTCATGGACTGGGAAGACGAGACGGCCAACACGCCGAATGCGCATCACGTCACCATTCAAAAGAGCCAGCGGTCAGACATCAACATATCCGGGCTGAACGAGGCCACTTTGAAATGGGACTACTTCAAAGCCGGGACGGAAGAACCCTATGACTTGAAATCCAACGTTACCTTCGATGACATCGACGCGACGCAATACGTGGCTTTCAAAGCGAATCAAGTGCTGTTTCAATTCGCGGCCACGGACACCCGCCTAGAATACAAGCACGCTGGCGGATTCAACCTGTACAACAACCCTGACGAAACCAATTATCCGAGCGGGGACGACCGAAACGCTTTCGGAGTCGTCTATGAAACGGATTCGCTGGAATTCACCTATGGAACGAAAAATTCGGGGACCTGGGCGCACTTCGGATACTTGGATTACTCCATGTACGAGCCGACCCTAAATCCGCCCACGAAAAACGTGTCCGACAGGGATGAAAAGAACGCCGATCAAGTCCTGCTGTCAGGGGTAGGGGAAACCTTCACTTACAAAGTGCAGCAGAACGTGCCTTTTGGATACGCTTCCAGCATGTTTTTCCGGTCTTTCGTCATGGAGGACACTTTGGAAAGCTGCTTGGAAGTGGTTTCCGCCACAGTGGAATTAGGAAATGGAGACGACACCGACGCTTTCAACGTTAACGTCAATGGGCAAAAGGTGACCGCCACGGCCAAAGCCTCCGCCCTCAGGGACGAAACCTTTTATAACAAGGATTACGTTCTGCGGATCAAGGCGAAACTGAAAGACAATATCACCCGTGAACAACTAGCCCCGTATCTCACCGGAGACATGGCGAAAATTCCAAACCAAGGAATCGTGACCATTGACGACAATCCGAGAACCACGTCAGAGGTCATCACCAAAGTTTGGATGCCGGAGCCCACGAAAAGAGTTTCGGACAGCGATGAAACCAAAGTCATTTCCAACACCATTCCCTCCAGATTGGAACCCTTCACTTACGACATCGTCCAAGAGATTCCTTCCGAGGTCAGCGGCTTGACGAAATTCGGCTTCACTGACAGAATCGAATCTTGCTTGGAATTGAAAGAGGTGAAGATCCTGGAAGGAGCTGCGGACGTGACGGGCGGCTGGAACGTCAGCACGGCGGGCAACCAAGTGGAAGCCTTCGTCAGGAATCCGGGGAAAGATTTGGCGGGCAAAACCTACACCATGCGAATCAGCGTCCAAGTGAAAAATGTGCCGGATGCGACCCTGGAAGAACATGGCCACTACAGCGCGGACAAATCCATCCTCAATTTCAAAAACAGGGCCAGGATGACATACAGAATCGGTGACGTTGTCAGCGACAACGGAGCGGACACCAATCAAGTGGACACCACCCTGCGTTTACCAGTGGATATTAAAATCGTGAAGGACGTTGATCGTTACGAACACCAGGTGGGGGATCCCATCAACTACACGGTGAAGATCAGCCATGCCACTGACATGTGTGACGCCAGCGACGTGGTGGCCCAGGACACGGATTTGGGAAATTTTGATTTGGATTTGGAAACCGCGAAAGTCACGGGTGTCACGGATTACCGTCTGGAGCCAATGACCGGCGGCTGGAGTTTCACCACGCCAAAGCTGGCAAAGGGACAAACGGCCACCATTCAATTTCAGGCCAGGGCGAAGAAGATTCTGAACGGGACTATCGTGCCAAACGTGGCGACCGTGAAATGTTTCGCAGTGCCGGAAAAGTCGGACAAAGAAGAAATCTACGTGAATTCCCCTAAAATGGAGGTCAAAAAACACGCGGAGCGCAGCGGATACGCAGTGGGCGAAACCGTGGATTACGTGGTGGAAGTGACGCAGATCAACGAAGGCTGCTTCATGCGGAACGTGAAACTGACGGACGACATTCAGACGGAAGGCGTGAAGCTGCTACCAGGCACCTTGATCATCATGGACAAAGCGGGAAAAGACGTGACGAAAGACATGGACGTGACCTTCAATGGAAACAAAGGCTTTCACATTGAAACCAGCGAGAACTTCGCCGGACCTTCGGGCACGGTCCCGCCCACTGTCAAAGGCGTCCAGCCATATGAGGACCTGGAGTTCAACACGTACCTGAAAATCGAATATTCAGCGAAACTGGCCAGCGATGATCTGGCGGGAACGGACGTGGAAAATGCGGCGATCAGCCCGGCCACGGAAAACACCAACAAGGAAACCATCAAAGACGATCCGGACATCCCGTCCGGAGGCGGTGAAGATCAGGCGATTGTGCCCGTTCGGGGTGCGGAGCTGAAAATCACCAAAGCTTCAGACAAAAGGCAGTACAAAGTGGGAGAAACCGGAATTTACACCGTGAAAGTCGAACAGATCAGGCCGGATTACGCAGCGAAAAACGTGGTCATCGAGGACCGATTCCAGGAACAAGGGATGGAGATTCAAGCGGGCAGCGTCCAAGTGAAGCATGAAGGAGACGACATAACGGAGGCATGCGAAATCACGATTGACGAAGACGCGGCTGGCTACCGCGTTGAAACCGGAAAGAACCTAGCCTTTGGAGAAGAGATGCGGGTGACTTATGAGGTGATCTTTCTTTCCGAAGATTTGGCAGGACAGGAAGTGACCAATGCGGCTCTCACCAGCGCAGACAACGCAGGGGAGAAGGAAACGGACCACGTGGTGGAACTTTTAGAAAAAGATCCGGCCATCACTCCCGCGGAACCGGAAAACAAAGAGGCGGAGCTGGACATCCGCAAAACTTCGGACAAAGAGCTCTATGAAGTGGGAGAACCCATCCATTACGCGCTAACGGTCAGCTCCATAGGCGAGAAGGCCGCGGAGCAGGTGGTCATCACGGATAAGATTCAAACGGAAGGCGTGAGTCTTGTGAAAGATTCCATCATCGTGTGGGACCCGGAAGGAAGCGACATGACTGAAACCTGCGAAATCCAGGCCACGGAGAACGGCTTTGACATTCACACAGGATTGGACTTGGAGCCAGGAGAAACCATGAAAGTCACGTATCAGGCCCTAGCGGACGAAAGCACAGGGGGCGAGACGGTGGAAAACGTCTCCGTGGCGGCTTCTGACAACACGGAAGAGGTGACCGCAGAGCATGAAGTTCCGATCGCGCCTGATGATGAGCCGGAAGTCAAAAAGGTTTCCGAGGATGAAGCTAAAAGTTTGCAGCCAGAGGTGACCAACAGCGAATCCAGCGGCAAGCCAGGCGGAAAAGCTCCTCAGACAGGAGACTACATGCCCCTTTGGCTGGTGATCGGGACCATGGTTCTTTCAGGAGCGGCCATGATCGGGCACAGGATTTATAAAAGAAGAAAATTGAAATAACATCACATAGCGCAAGGGAAGGTTCGCGGCATGGCTAGCCTTCCCTTTTCACGTTAGGAGGAAAAGGACAATGATGAACAAAATAACGGATTTCATTCACAGCATGGGAGCAGTGAAGGGTACGTACATGGCGGGAACGGGAATCGCCAGCATCGACAGCGGGCTTAACATTTTAAAAACCGTGAGCGTGGGATTGATCAGCGGCATTGGGATCGTCATCGTGGCCTGGGCCGGATTTGAAATCGGCATGGCCCTATATCAACACGACACGGCGCAGATCCCAGGTTCCCTGAAAAAGGTGGCGGGCGGCCTGGTGATGATCGGGATCGGCGTTTTCATCGGATTGTTCGCCGCGTAAGGAGTTGAGGAAACATGAATGGCACACACATGGTTTCAGTCTGCTTCATGAGCGTTTTTTCCGCTCTGGAAGAAGCACCCAAGTTCTTTTGGGACACGGGAATCGACTTTTACAATGGCTGCGTGAAGATTTTGCTGTCCGTGCTGACCGTGAAGGTGGCGAGCGCGGGCGGACAGGCGGATTCAGTGCAGGGCGTGGTTTCGGAAGCCTATGGGACCATCACGCAAGGCGGGATTTACGAGCATTTTCTGCTCCTTGGAGGCTCCCTGACCATTTGCTTTTTCCTGATCGGCTACTGCAGGGAGAGCATTGACATTAGAAAAATTTCCAATTTGGAAGAAAACCTCTTTCTTTTCATCAAGCTGTTTTTAGGCGTGGGATGCGTGACGCAAATCGGCGTTTGGATGCCTCGATTGATCAGCTGGTCCACGCTGATCATACAGGAATTTTTCCACGTGACCACCGTGGGGATCACCAAAACCGGAGCGGATTTTTATGAAAGCGTTGACAACCCCATCGCTTCCGTGATCTTTGGCATGATTTTCGCCATCGTGATGGTGGTGTGCGGAAGCGGCATTTTGATGATCGGCCTTTCTCGGCTGTTCAAACTGCTGATTTACATGGCCCTCGCGCCCGCCATGCTGTCCACCATCGCTGGAGGCGGCGGGATCAATCGAACGGCGATCAACTGGATCAAAGAATTCATCGCCACTTGTTTCAGCAACGTGGTGATGGTGCTGGCAGTGGTGGTTTCCACCAAACTGGTGGGCATCAACCTAAAACCTGAGTGGGACGGCATTCTAGCGGCCATGCTGCTGATCGTGGAAAGCGTCTGCGTGCTGGGACTGATCAAAACCGCCGATGGCATCCTGGCCAGGATTTTAGGCGCGGCGGGATAGAAAGGAGAGACGGAACATGGATCATGAAAGGATCGAACTGAACATCAACGATGATTTGGAACAGTACAAAGCGGAACTGTGGAAAGGGCTTTCCTTGGAAGAATTGAAAAAGGCGTGCCTGGTCTTGCTGGGCACCAGCCTCGTTTTCCTGTTTCTGCGATTCGTCTGTTATTTGCCCGCGGTGATTTGCCTGTGGGTGACCATGTTGCTGGTCACGCCCATGGCCCTGCTTTTGTTCCTGCGAGTGCAAGGCCTGACTCTAAGGGTATATGGAAAGCGGCTGTGGGCCGCGCGCTTTGACGAGCCCCTTTGTTTCGTCAGCGATGAAGTGGACCTTCCTAAGCCAGTGGCAAAAGTGAGCCGGAAACAAAAAAGGACAGCGCGAAGGCAGGAGCGGCAGGAGTATCAAGCCCACAAGAAACTTTTAAAGGAGCGGAAGAAAGAAGATAAAGCAAAGGCAAAGAAAGAAAAGAGAAACAGACAGAAAGGAACAAAAAAACATGGGAATCTTTCATAAAAAAGAAGATCGCTGGGCCTTGTGCAAACGCATGACGCAGCCGGTGGTGGCCACGCCGAAATCCGTGCAGGACAGCGTCCCGATTTACAGGGTCGCCCAAAACGGGGTCTTTGAAATCGAGAAAAACACAGGTGAGGATCATCTCTTTGACAAAGCGTATCACATAGAAGACGTGAATTTCGCCACCAAAGACAACGAGGAGAAAACAAGGCTGCTCCTGGATTACTGCGAAACGCTCAACAGCCTGCAAACCGGCACGAAAATCGTCATCGCCAACCACAATCGCAACCTGGAGGACATTCGCCAGAACGTATTTTTGCGCAAGCAAGGGAGCACGGAAATAGAGCGAGAAATTTCAGCGGAATACAATCAAAACATGGAGGAAAAACTGGTCAACAAAATGAGCGGCTTGAATCAGGTGAAATATTTGGTGGTGACTTGCCGGAAAAAGACCTTTGGCGAGGCCAACGTCTTTTTCTCCCAGCTGGAAAACCATTTGACCTTGAGCTTCAAAAAGCTTGGCTCTGACTTGCGGCCCCTGGATGGCGTGGAACGGCTCAAATCCCTGCACGCCATTTACCGCATGGGAAGCGAAACGGAATTCGCAAGCGACTGGGGCTCCCTGACCACGGGGACTTTCAAAGGCAACATCTGTCCCATGGGCATTAAGCGATGTTCCAAAGACGGGAAGGATTATTTGAAAATAGATGGAAAATATGTTTGCGTCCTTTCCGTCAAGAAAGGCGGCTGGCCCATCAAGATTTCCGACCAATTCATGTCCGGCCTTTCCAATCTGCCTTTTCACACGCTCATCGCCATTGACATCGCGCCCATTCCCCAGGACGTGGCCATGAAACGCCTGGTGAAGAACCTGGACAACGTGGAAATGAAGATACAAAAGCAACAGGAAATCCGCAACAAAAATAAACAGTGGTCAAGCGAGATCACCTATGAAGTGCGACACGAAAAGGACATGATCGAGCGTTCCATCGACCAGATGAACAACAACGGGCAAAAGTTGTTTCACGCACAGATGCTGGTGGCCGTTTATGCGGACTCGGAGGAAGAATTGTTCACTCGGGTGGACACCGTCATCCAGAACGGAGAAGGAAATCTGTTGACTTTCACGCCTTACTGCGTCCAGCAGGTGGAAGCCTTCAACACCGCCATGCCCACTGGCGCGAGGGAAGTGAATTTGCTGACTAGGACGCTGTTCACCAACGCCCTGGCGGGATTCGCTCCTTTTTACGTGCAGGAACTTTATCAGGAAGGCGGATTGTTTTATGGGGTCAACAAGCTGAGCAAAAAGCTGTTGGTGGGCAGCCGAAAGAAGCTGCTCAACGGAAACGGCTGGGTGTTCGGCGTCCCGGGATCGGGAAAATCCTTTGACGTGAAAATGGAGATGGGCCAAGTTTACTGCGGAACCAGGGACGACATCATCGTGGTGGATCCCCAGAACGAATACTTCGTGATCGCGGAGGAACTGGGCGGGCAGGTGATCAACTTGTCTTCCACTACCAAAAACCACGTGAATCCTTTGGACGTTCCAGAGCATGTGGAAAACACGGGAGCTTTCATCGCTGAAAAGTCGGAATTCGTTTTGGACATTTTCAAAAAGATCGTGGGCGGGGAGATTCGTTCCACGGCGAAATCCTGGGTGGACAAAGCCGTCCGCCACATGTACCAAGAGCACTTTTTAGCAGAAGGCGCGGACAAAGTTTCCCCCACCATGCACGATCTAAAGAGGACGCTGCTTTCCTTTGGGGAGCGGGAGCCAGACGATTTGGCGCTGTCTTTGGACATGTTCACGGAAGGCTCCCTGAACCTTTTCGCCCATCAGATGAACGTGAAGACCGAGAATCGCTTTTTAGTGTACGGCTTGCGGGATTTGGGCAGCGAACTTAGGCCCCTGGCCATGCTAGTCATGATCGAAGCCATTCGCAGCCGGATCGCGTATAATCAGAAGATGGGGAAAGTCACCTGGGTGTACGTGGACGAGGCCCACGAGCTGACAGGTGAAGCGTACACGGCCAAGGCTTTGGAACGGCTTTGGAAGGATGATGTGGTATAAAAAAAGTTGACAGCCCATTCTCAAGGATTTGAGATATAATC
>CAJTYS010000068.1 GCA_910583765.1 uncultured Eubacteriales bacterium
TTTCAACGTTTATCAGGATTTTTCGCCTATGAAACTGTCAAACTCGGGATTATACACCAAAGCACTATATTTTGTATAGTCTTTTGTGAAAAAATATAGATGTTGTACCTGAGAAGGCAGCGGTAAAAAACGGCGGGACAGGCTATTTTACTGGCATAGAGCATGATAAAAAATTTTAAAAATATAATGGATGATCCAAGGACATTGATTTCTTGTATTCCTACTTAACATATAGTAAAATAGAACAAATCAGGAGGTGTTTTTATGAAGATTTCAACAAAAGGCAGATATGCCTTGCGAGTCATGTTGGATTTGGCGATTCATAACACGGGCGAGTATATCCCTTTGAAAGAGATTTCCCAGAGGCAGAACATTACGGTAAAATATTTGGAACAGATCATCCCCCATTTGAAAAAAGCAGGTTATTTAAAAAGCACGCGGGGCAACAGCGGTGGCTATCGGCTGGCGAGGGAACCAGAGGGGTATGTGATCGGGGATATTTTGCGAGCTGTGGAGGGAAACTTGGCGCCGGTTTCCTGCCTTGAAGATGAAAGAAATCTATGTGAAATGAGCGACACCTGCCCGACTTTGGAATTCTGGAAGGGCTTGGAGAGAGCGATCTCTGATTATGTGGATGGTGTGACACTGCAGGATCTGTTGAACCAGCGCCATAATTTGGCGGGCAATGATTATTCCATTTGATACATTGATACACAAATCTGGCGTGGGCATAGGAATGTGCCGTCCTGAAACCAGAAAGAGGAAAGTCTTGATAAAAGATTGCAAACATCACTTGACAGTTCAGGATAGGGGTGTTATATTTAATTCATACTAAACCTATAGGAAAATATAAATAAGGAGGGGTTTGAAATGGCAAATAGAGAATTGAGATTTGAAACAAGGCAGTTACACGTTGGGCAGGAGCAGGCTGATCCTGTTACAGACGCGAGAGCCGTTCCGATCTATGCGACCACATCTTATGTGTTCCACGATTCAGAGCACGCGGCGGATCGATTTGGCTTGCGGGATCCAGGAAACATTTATGGGAGATTGACAAATCCGACCCAGGACATTTTTGAGCAGAGGATCGCTTCATTAGAAGGAGGCGCGGCGGCATTGGCCACGGCTTCCGGTGCGGCGGCCATCACCTATGTGTTTCAGGCATTGGCAAGACAGGGTGAGCATATTGTGGCAGCGAAGACCATTTACGGCGGAACCTACAACTTGCTGGCACATACTCTGGAACTACAAGGCATCACTACGACTTTCGTGGATCCGGAAATAAACGGTGGGTTTGAAGCGGCGATCCAGGAAAACACAAAGGCCATTTTCATCGAGAGCTTAGGGAATCCACACTCCAATATCATCGACATCGAAGCTTTGGCTGAAACAGCGCACAAGCATGGTATCCCATTAGTGGTGGATTCCACCTTTGCCACGCCGTATTTGCTGCGGCCATTGGAGCATGGCGCGGATATCGTGGTCCATTCGGCGACAAAGTTCATTGGCGGCCATGGCACGGCCATTGGCGGCGTGATCATAGACGGCGGGAAGTTCGACTGGAAGGCATCCGGAAAATATCCATGGATCAGTGAGCCGAATCCGAGTTATCATGGCATTTCCTTCGCGGATGCGGTGGGCCCGGCAGCATTTGCTACATATATTCGTGCGATTCTGCTGCGGGACACAGGTGCGACGCTCTCGCCTTTCCATGCGTTTATTTTCCTGCAAGGATTGGAAACGCTGTCTCTTAGGGTGGAAAGGCATGTGGAAAACGCACTGAAGATCGTGGAATTCTTAGATCAGAATCCTCAGGTGGAAGCTGTGCATCATCCATCGTTAAAAAACGATCCGAGCCATGAGCTGTATGAAAAATATTTTCCTAATGGAGGAGGCTCCATCTTTACATTTGAAATAAAGGGCAATGGGGAAACCGCAAAAAAATTCATTGATAACCTGGAGATCTTTTCACTCCTTGCGAATGTGGCAGATGTGAAATCATTGGCTATCCATCCGGCAAGCACCACCCATTCTCAGCTGACAGAAGCAGAACTGCTGGAGCAGGGGATCAAGCCTAACACGATCCGGTTATCCATTGGGACAGAGCATGTTGACGATTTGATCGCGGCGCTTGAGGATGCGTTCGCGGCAGTTCAGTAAACAGCAAATAGGCGATGGAGCTGTTTTATGATAGGGCTTTGTTGATATTCTGGAAATATCATTAGCGATATTTCCTATATAAATAAAAACGCGCATGATGCGCAAGCGATATGGAGGAGGAAAAAGGAATGGCGAATATTTATCAGGGCATTTTAGGATTGATCGGCAATACGCCGCTGGTCCAGGTGACGAATTTAGAGAAAAAGCATGAGCTTGAGGCAAGGCTGTTGGTAAAGGTGGAATATTTCAACCCAGCAGGCAGCAGCAAGGACAGGATCGCAAAGGCAATGATCGAAGACGCAGAAGCTGCGGGAACGCTGAAAGAAGGTTCGGTGATCATCGAACCCACATCTGGAAACACAGGTATCGGGCTGGCGGCCATCGCTGCGTCCAAGGGTTATAGAGTGATTCTGACCATGCCGGAAACCATGAGCGTGGAACGGCGGAATATTTTAAAAGCTTATGGCGCGGAAATCGTGCTCACAGAGGGAGCGAAAGGAATGGCAGGCGCCATTGCCAAAGCGGAGGAACTGGCGAAGGAAACGGAAGGCGCGTTCATTCCAGGACAGTTCGTGAATCCATCAAACCCTAAGATTCATCGGGAGACCACTGGTCCCGAAATCTGGAAAGACACGGATGGGATAGTGGACATCTTGGTTGCAGGCGTTGGCACTGGCGGCACGCTGACAGGGGCAGGAGAATATCTGAAATCCCAAAATCCAGAGATCAAAGTGGTGGCAGTGGAGCCGGAAACATCGCCTGTGCTGTCAGGTGGAAAGGCCGGAACTCATAAGATCCAAGGGATTGGAGCCGGTTTTGTGCCAGAGGTGCTGAACACGGAGATTTACGATGAAATCATCAAGATCAACAATGAAGCCTGCTTTGAAACAGCAAAAGAGCTGGCAAAGACAGAGGGCATTTTAGTGGGCATTTCAGCTGGTGCGGCGCTGAACGCCGCCATTCAGCTGGCGCAGCGGCCAGAGAACAAAGGCAAGACCATCGTGGCCGTCCTGCCGGACAGCGGCGACCGGTATTATACGACTCCGCTGTTTGGAGCGTAAAGAGCAAAAGAATAAATGAGTAAAAGGCCCTTGGGATATCCAGGGCCTTTTAAACGTGGCTGCATGGCTTCCTGATAGGCGATGATTTTCCCGTCCAGGGCCATTGCTTCGTAAAATTTGCCGTTGCTATAAATTTTTCCATTGATTTCTTGCTCTAAATGGAGGAAAAAACGATCTTGTAGAGAATTTCGCTGATCGGCAGCGGTCGATTCAAAACCAATGGTTCCGCACGGTCAATGCGGAGTAGATTCTCCATTTCTTTGAAGGAAAACTCCATGCCTCTTTTTATGAAATGAGACAGATCATATTTGCTGACATTGAGTTCACTTTATCCTGGACATACTTTAAAATCCAGCCATAGCCCTCAATGGCTACAACCTTGTGCCCATTCTACGGCCCATCTCACAAGGCGGCTGAACGGATTGCTGTCCACAGGCGTTCCGCTGCGTCCTCCTGTTTTTTAAAGGATCTGTTATTATATAAGTAACGAAAAAATTGTAAATATATTTTTGAATTTACATTGACTTACAAAACAAAATATGGTATGTTTTTGATAAAAATACATATATTCCTTAATATTGAACAAAAAAGTTCATTGTATCGGGAGTGGGAAACAGATATAATAAGGGGGAAGAAAAGCATGAAACCAAAAAAAGAATTAAAAGATTTGAATTTGATGGATCGGTTTCTGTTTGCCGAAGCAGCGGATGATACAGAGTTCATGGAGATTTTGCTGGGGATCATCTTTGACACAGAGATCCATTTGCTTCATCCGCCGCAAACGGAGAAGGAAGAACGGGACACTTTTTCTCAAAAGCAGATCCGGCTGGATGTATGGGCGATGGACGAGGAGCAAGTCATCTATGACACTGAACCTCAGCGTCAAGACACCCACAATTTACCGAAACGCAGCCGTTATTATCAGGGTCTGGTGGACAGCAGACTGCTGCGGCCAGGGGAAACGCAGTATAACCAGCTGAATGACGTGTATATGCTGGTTATTGCGTCTTTTGACCTTTTTGGGAAAGGTCTATATCAATATACGTTTCGCATGACTTGCGAACAAGTGCCTGGCCTGGTGCTGGAAGATGGAGCGACAAGGATCTTTTTTAACACTAAGGGCACTGAACCGCAGGGCGTGTCTCCTGAATTGGTGGAGTTGCTCCATTATTTTGAGCATACCACGGCAGAAACGGCAGAGCGTTCTGGTAGTCTGCGCATTCAGAAGCTGCAGGAAAAGGTGGAAGCCATCAAATCCAGTGAAGAAATGGGGGTGAAATATATGCGGGCTTGGGAAGAAAAGGCCTTTGAACGGCAGGAAGGATTCGAGGAGGGATTGGAATGCGCTTTCGAGGCGTTAGGCTCATTAGTGCGGGACGGAGTCCTTTCTTTAGAGCAAGCGGCTGAGCGTATGAATGGCAGGAAGGAAGAATTTTTAAACTGGTATCATGAAAAACAGGCAAAACCGTAAGCCTGCTGCTTTCAAAATTGTCAGGCAATTGCAAGGGTTATGCTCTTTTCTATCTCAGAAAAAATGTTGTATGGAATTGTTACTTCAAAATTTTTTTATTCAATTCTTTTGGTAAATAGTATTTCTTGTCCAATCCAAGCTCAAACAGGCTGTTTCACATCGGTATGATCAATGCCGCAGCGGCGGTCATAATCTTTGCAGTAGGCTTCCAGCAGTCGGTAAAGCAGATCAGGAAATGCGCGGTAATGTGCGCCTGAAGCCGGTGGCCGTCCTGCCGGACAGCGGCGACCGGTATTATACGACTCCGCTGTTTGGAGCGTAAAGAGCAAAAGAATGAATGAGTAAAAGGCCCTTGGGATATTCAGGGCCTTTTAAACGTGGCTGCGGCTAAGAAAAAACACGTTGACAAACTATTCTCGTAATTGGCTTGGCTGTTATTTAGCGCAATCATGGTTTGCGTCTTCTGGATGGGTTATTTTAACCTTTGCCTTGCTTCTGCTACAGTTTCTTCATTTTTGAGCATAGGGAAGATGACGTCTGTAAGATATTGGTCTACGATTTTAGCTTCTTTTTTAGTTAATGAGTCATGGAGATCATGAAATGTTTGGAGGTTCAAATGCTTGTACATCCGATTGATTACGCTTTGATCTTTCTCGATTTTTTCTTTTCTCTGCCCATTGATAATAATTTTGTGCAATACAAAAGCTTCTGGTAAAGGTATCGTAACGCTTATTCCTAAATAATGTGTCGCTGTTGTATGATTTTTGAGTAAGTCCAAATGTCTTAAAGCCTGAGCTGTTACTCCAAGATTTGTTTTGAATGATGTGACTTCTCCTTTACCTTTTTGCGCAATCAGGAATTCAACTTCAATACCTTTTCGGCTCAAGAGTTTCGTTACACCAGATAATCGGTCTTCTTCTACATAAAACCCTTCTTCCTTTGCTAGTGTTGTGATATTGACAGGAGGGATAGGCCGCTTTAAATTCTTGATCAGGAAATCTATATCCAAAGTTCTAATTTGAGCCTCATAATCAGGTAATATACCCGTTGCCATATACATGTATTCTGCCCAAGAGCCTATAAGGATCAAATGTTTTGAATAGCCATTATCATCTAATAGTTTTAGCAGTTTGAATAGCTCTCTTTTCTGCGCGTCCATGATTTGCTCCTTACCGCAAGGCTTTTTCCAGTTTCGCCTTTTCGCTTTTCATCAGTTTTAGCTCTTTTTCCAGATCTTTTCTATGAGCGATCAAAGAACGATATGTCGAGACCTCAGCTTTTTTTAAGTATACGGATTTCATTTTATGATTTTCTCTATGCTGTAAATAATAATATATAGTACCTTTTATTCTTTTTTCTGAAATATATCCTTTTGGTAAGGTGTCTAATTCGGCTTCTAGATGGTGGATGATTTTGTCGATTCGCTCTTTTTCTTCTTGCATGACAATCTGTATGATACTCATTGGATACCTCGTTGGTTGTTAACCTTCTTTTCGTAATTATTTCGTTTTTGAAGGTTAACCGAATTATATATGGCTTTTCTGTAGATGTCAATGGTTTTTCTGAGGCTATGATTTTGTTTCATTTCAATTGAAAAGCCAAAATTATGGGTTGCAAAAAAGGAAGACTGCGAGTATAATTGACACTATCAAGCTCGCAAAAGTGCTATAAATTTCCTTGTTTTTGAATCATAAACAAGAATTTATAGCTTTTTTTGTTCAATACAGGGCTGGGCCAGAAAACAATGGCCCTATTGCTGGCATATCCCAGTAAAGCTTCACAAAAAACCCTGCAAAGACCGGCAAGTGACCGATACGACACTCAGATATTAGGAGGTAACAACAAGATGACGCTTATCTGGCCGATACTCAATTCCCTGATCATGATTTTCATTTTGATCGTTCCAGGACTGTTCTTTCGCAAAAGAAACCTGTTGACAGAAAACCAGAACGATGCCGTTTCCAGCATTGTGGTCAACCTCACCTGGCCCTGCCTGGTCATTGACGCCATGCAGATCGAATACAGTCTCCAGACCCTAAAAGACACTGGATACATATCGGCCATGGCAGCTGTCATCTTCGCGGTCCTGATTTTGATCAGCATTCCCCTGGCAAAGCTGCTGCGGATGTCTAAAACAAAACAATATGTGACCATTTTCATGATGCTGTTTGGAAACACAGGCTTCATCGGGATCCCAGTCATCAAAGCGCTGTACGGGACCAATGCCATTTTTTTCGCTGCCATTGTGGAACTGATGAATGACGTGTTCCTGTTTACCTTGGGGATCGTGCTGATCCAGCTTTCCGCGGGAGCGCAGCTAAAAATCAATCCGCGCCAGTTCCTGAACCCGGGACTGATCGGCGTGATCATTGGGCTGGCCTTGTTCCTCCTGAATATCCAGCTGCCGGAGCTTTTCAGCGGCTGCATTGAAATGATCGGAAACGCAACCACGCCTCTGACCATGTTCGTCATCGGGTTTCAGCTGGGAGGCCTCAAGCTCAAAGAAATCGCCGGAGACTGGAAAGTTTATGCGGTCTGCTTTATGAAACTGCTCATCGTGCCGGTTGCGGCTCTAATTGTGGCAAAACTATGGGCAGGGGACTTGACTTTGCTGGAAAAGGTCCTGGTGGTCAGCTTTGCCATGCCAGTGGCTTCTGTTTCCGCTATTTTCAGCCAGCAATATAAAGGGGAAGCTGCCTTTGCCACCAAGACCGTGCTGCTTTCCACGGTGTTTTCCATCATCACCATCCCGATTTTCGCCATTATTTTAGAATTGTAGGCATGCGGGAGAAACAAGCGCAAGGAGGAGCTGCCCATGACCTTGGAAAAGAACCTTCCCATCGAAGCGATCATGACAGCCTTTGAAGCATCTTACGATGGGCTTCATATTTTAGACTGCCAAGGAAACACTCTATACATCAATAACGCCTGTACCAGGAGCGAGTTACAAGACTCTTAGGCAGAGGCATACTTAGCGCAATATTGAATATGGGCTTAGGCTTCAAAGGGGATTCAATATCCTGATGAACCCATGCGCCACAAAGGGGCAGAACGCAAAGTTTCTGTCTCTTTTCATTATGGGAAACAATCCCCATCGCACAGGGCCAAGAGACGATGTTGTGTGTTTTCTGGGATCCTTTTTAGCATGTCCAAATGTTTGAAAGAGGCGACTTTGTGTCAGTAGAGAAAATCACCAATTTCTGCGGGCAATTCGTGAGTCCGAGTGGCGGCGCGGTGTTCTTTTAAAGCATGCTTTACACGGCTATTTCTGGTGAACTGCAGCAACAAGCAGAGAATATTCTGTTTTGGGATCATCTTTGTGAGCGTCGAAAGATTAAGCCCTGATTTTGTGAAGGGGGCTGCTATGCAAGTATGGACTGGAGCAGTTGAGACGACAAGTGTTAAAATATAATAAAAATAGAAAAAAATACATGGAACATATTGACATGGAACCGCTTGTGTAATAAAATGGAAATACAAATAAGAATCAGTGATCCTGCATGAGAGAAAAGGGAGGAGCATTGCATGAGAAGGTCGCTGAAATCTTAAGAGATTAATCATTACGTTTATCACAAAGGGGGATGTCAACATGAAAAAACAGAATATGAAGAAATCACGTGAGTTGGAGACGCACAGCTTAAAAAATTTGAAGAGGCAAACGCCGCAAACCATGAAGCCACAAAACACTGGACCCTTTGAATCGCAAGAAATACAGCCTGCGCCGCGGCTGCCCATGACTAGTGACTTGGTGTTCCGAACCGTGTTGGGCAGGGATACGCCAGAATGTAAAAAAGCTTTGGCAGCTGTACTGAACCTGATCCTAAATCGAAAGGAAGATCCAATTGTGGATTTGGAATACAAGAATCCATTTCATTTAAACCAATACATGGTAGGAAAACAGACTGTCATGGACATCAAAGTTGCCACTTCCCATGGCGAGATCATTGATGTGGAAATGCAGGTTGGAAAAACCAAAGACCACGCTGGCCGGAGCATTCTCTACACAGGGCAAATTTCAGTGGAAAGCTTGGAATCGGGAAAGGACTATGGTAAAATCAAAAGAGTGGCGCACATCAGCATCGTCAGCGGCAACATGGAAGCGGGGAGCAGCAAGTACCATGGGGTGTACCGTTACTTGGAACTAGGGGACAAAACGGAACTATCTGACTTGATCGAGCTCCATTATCTAAAACTGGACAAGCTGCCGGACCTGCCGCTGGAGGAAATGTCGCCGCTGGAACAATTGGGTTATTACATAGCCAACGCAGGCCGGACAGATCGGCAGGAAGAGATCGAGGCCCTGGTGAAAATGGGAGAGGAGGCAATCGTTTTGACAGACGAAATATTGAGGAAAGCCAGTCAGGAGGAGATCCTGAGGGAGCAAGAGATCGCCAGGAAATGGTGGGAAATGGATCAAAGAGTGGAGCAGCGAGCAAACAAAGAAGAAGGGCGGCAAGAGGGCATTGAACAGGGCATTCGGATCCTGATCAAGACCTGCAAAGAATTAGATGTTCCAAAGGACACTATAAAGACTAAACTCATGAAGGAATACAATTTACAAGACTCTCAGGCAGAAGCGTATTTAGCGCGATACTGAACATGAGCTTAGGCCTTAAAGGGGGGCCAATATCCTGATAAAACCGTACGCCACAAAGGGGCAGAACGCAAAGTTCCTGTCCCTTTTCATTGTGGCAAACAATCTTCATCGCGCAGGTCCAGAAGATCATGCTAGGTGTTTTCTCGGATCCTTTTTAGCATGTCCAAATGGCATAACTCCTCGGCTCTCCGCAGCAACTGCTCCTGAGCGTCTGTGGACATATGCCCATAAAGCTCAAGAAGCGCTTCTTCCTGCTCTTTGTCTCTGCGCAGGAAGTGATGCGCCAAGATATCTGAAACATCGCAGTTGAGCAGCATATCGATTGGAACATCATAGATTTGGGAGAGCTGCTGGATCGTATTGATATCCGGCAGACGAAGCCCACGCTCGATCTGGCTGTAAGCAGTCCGGCAAATTCCGAGGATTTCCGATAACTCGGATTGTGTATAATTTGCGACTCTTCTCAGAATCTTCAGATTGCGGTGCAGCCTTAAATGATCGTCGATTGTCATGACCTTCCCTCCTTTCAATATGGTGGACCCCTGCCTTAAATTCGACCTGCCGCAAAAGGCAAAAAATAAGTAGGGCAATACTATAGATGACAAATTTCGACAAAAAGTTGCAAATCAGGGCAAAAAGAATAGGAATTATGCAGATGCCCCTTAAAAGTTATAAAAAATCTTCCGAAAGTTTATTTTCATGTTCGCTGAGAATAATACACTATAAGTAGGACATGCTGCGACTAGCAGCACAGCAATATTAGGAGGCAAATAATTATGGAAAAGAACACAGAGTTAAAGCAAATCGACATGAAGAAAATGGGGCGCAGGATCCGGACCCAGCGAGAAGCCATCCACATGACAAGGGCGCAGCTCGCGGCAAGACTCGGCGTATCTGGTAAATTCGTGGCAGACATTGAATATGGTGACAAAGGCGTCTCCATACAGACCTTGTACAAGCTGACACAGATTTTGAACCTGAGCGCGGATTACATCTTGGCCGGTGATCAAGCGATCAGCGACGCGGCGGATCCGGAAATCGAAAGGCTGAAAGAAAACATCATGGGCCCGCTTTCCGCATGCTCCGCCGTTCAGCTGAAATGCATGGAGCAAATCGCCAGGTACTATGTGGAAGGCATCGTGGGAGGCGATGAAGAGTAGGCTGGAAATTTTTGATTTCTGAAATTAGGAATCATATCGGCCCCAAAAGGGGGAAAATAGAAATGGCGGTCCTTTGGCCGCCGCTTCTATGGGATCAGAGGACATAGGAGCCAGGAGCCCAGAAAGGTTTGCGCAGAAATAAAGATTCGATTATAATACTGGTATGCTGTATATTTAGCTGCAAACCGATGAAGCAGCATACGGGCACGATACCTTAAAAGGGGCATGGCGTAAAAGAAAGGATGTAAACCATGAATGAAAAAAACAGGGAAGAACAAGCAGCCGAAGCTAGGGTGGCAGAAATATTATCCAAGGCGCTTGCAGAGGAATTGGGGGATATTCCAAAAGTTTCGATTACAGTAGAGGAGCTGGAAGCGCTGGAACGAGCAGATCGTCAGCAGCGCAGAAAGCGGAGGCTCCGCTATTTTGGCATGGCCGCCGCCGCGGTTTTCGTATGCGTGGTAGCCTTGTACGCACTTTGGCCGGAGACAGCAGTCCCGGTCAGTGCTGACAAGAACACGGAGCAACGGGTGGAAGAAGGCAATGGCGTTGTTGTGATCAATGAAGGTGATGCGGAAGGCAGCGGTGAAACGAGCTTAAGAGAAGAAAGTTGGGATGAGGTTCTGAAATATAAAGACAATCTGCCTGAACTATATATTCCAGGCTACGTTCCAGAAGGGTATGAATTTAGCTATAGTGAGCTGAATGAGTATTCTGGATCAGATTATGATATATCATATGTTTATGAATGTGGCCAGCACGAACTTTATATGAAATATGAATATTTCGGTACAAATGATAACCGATTAAGAGCTATAGACAACAAGGCTGTAGATATAAAGCGCACAGACCTTGGAGAAGTGTACATAGTTACAGAGCAAAATGAAAATTTAGTAGCAACGCTATATTTGGAAAGTGGAGTGTTTTATATGAATGGAAGAATTAAGTCGAAAGAGGTACTTAATATTGTTAACAACATTCAAATGCCTTAAAAATTTCGTTTAAGGCATTTGAATGCAATTAAAAAGCACCGGAATATAATGTAAATGTTTTGGTTGAGGTTCCCTTTTTACTTGTAAAGGCCGATTTTATACGATAAATTTTACCCTTTTTTAAACTTAGAGTATAAGGAAGCCTAAAACCGCGGGTATTTGTCTTGGTTTGTGAAACTGTTTTCACAGGGACACCAGTAGCGGTCCGCCAGGCGCCATTATATTTTTCTTGTAAAGTCATCTTTATCGTAGCTGTGGTGACAATAGTTGAATAAGTAACATCGCTAATAATTCGCCCAGAAGTATTGCTTGTTCGGCTAGTACGGACCTCTGCTACTGTCGTATACGCACTAGCCACACTGACCGACCCAAACACGATCACCAGAGCAAGAACAGCAAGGAGACATCTTCTTTTTTTCATTTTAATTCCCACCTTTCATAATAAAAAATTTATGTGATTGGGCATAATTTAGAACAAAAAAATGCGGGAGGCAATAATTAGCAAAAAAGCCGAAACCCCTTGTTTTTGTTAAGATATGAAAGGTTGAAGGTTTCTGAAAAATGCTTTCTTTCGAGGTGAAAACGGGGAATCTTTTCAGTAAAAAGATGTGCTTGAAATTGATACTGATATGCTGGAAAACGCAGAGGCCTTTATGCGGTTTCTAAGAATTTACACTCCGAATTTTCCGCCTGTGAAAGGCTCATGCATGGCTTTCACATCCCCGCCGTCCTTGTCGCTTTGTCGAAAATTTACAAGCATAAAGTAGAACGCAGAGGCACAAAACACCTTGAATAAAATGCCAGGTAAGATTAAAATATATAAATAACAAACGAAAACGGAACGAAAGAGAAATAAGGAGGGCATTATGGATCTGAGAGTGGATATTTCCAGGAGTGGCTTGACTGGCGAGGAAATCAACGCCAAAAAAGATGCGGTGGACGCGGCGCTGGAACGGCTGTGGTCAGGAAAAGAGGATTTTACCGGATGGGTAAAGCTGCCCCTGGAATACGACAAAAATGAAGTGGAGCGGATCTTAAACGTATCCGACATCATCCGGCAGCAGTGCAGTTTGCTGATCGTCATTGGGATCGGGGGCTCCTATCTAGGCGCGAAGGCGGCCATCGATGCGCTGGAGAAAGAGCCGGACGCGCCACAGGTGAAATTCGCGGGCATCAACTTGAGCGCGGTTTATCATGCGCAGCTGCTGCGAGAAATGGAACTGCAGGATGTTTGCCTGTGCGTGATTTCCAAATCAGGGACCACTGTGGAAACCACGGCGACTTTCAATATCTTCAAGAAAGCGCTCATCGAAAAGTATGGAAAAGAAGAGGCTGTCAAAAGGATCTACGCCATCACGGACGAAAAGAACGGAGCCCTGCGGGAAGAAACAGAAGCAGAAGGCTACACCAGCTTCGTGATTCCCGCTGACATTGGCGGCCGCTATTCTGTGTTGACGCCAGTGGGATTGCTGCCTATCGCAGTGGCGGGAATCGATATCAGAGGGCTGCTGCAAGGCGCGGAGGCAATGGCAAGTTCGCCGGAGTGGGATTTTGACGCTTCCTCGTATGCTGTGGCAAGATTTCTGCTTTTAGAAAAGGGCAAGGCAGTGGAAGCCATCCAGCACTACGAACCGAGTCTCAAATATTTTGTGGAATGGATCAAGCAGCTGTTTGGAGAAAGTGAAGGCAAGGACGGAACGGGCCTCTTTCCAGCTGGCTTAGAACTGACGGCGGATCTTCACTCCATGGGACAATTTCTGCAGCAGGGGAGCCAGATTTTCTTTGAAACCGTGCTCAATGTGAAAAATTCGCCTGTGGACATGACCATCCCAGCCGGACCTCTGGAAGGGAAAACCCTGAACCAGCTCAATAGAGCCGCGGTGCGGGGCGTGATCGAAGCCCACAGCAACGCAGGAGTCCCGATCATTCGCATTGACATTCCAGAACTGAACGCTTTCTATTATGGGCAGCTGATCTACTTCTTTGAAACCTCCTGCGCGATCACGGCAATGATGATGGGAGTCAATCCGTTTGACCAACCTGGCGTGGAAGCATACAAAAAAGAAATGAAAAAAGAAATTTTCTAATGCAAAGAAGGCAAAAATAGGTTACAATGTATAGTGGCGCAGGCGGTGATCTGCCTATAGGCCATAAAAGACCATATTGATAAAGTCAATTTTACAATCCTTTGGGATTGGCACATTACAAGGAGGACATTGCATATGAAAAAGGTAGGAGTATTAGGTACAGGCACAATGGGTGCTGGAATCATCCAGGTTCTCGCGCAGAACGGCTACGAAGTGGTTCTGAGAGCTAGAAGACAGACTTCCGTTGACAACGGCATCGCCACAGTCACAAAGAATCTGGACAAATTAGTAAAAAAAGAAAAGATCACAGCTGCTGACAAAGACGAGATCCTCAGCAGAGTAAAGGGATCCACGGACATCAGCATTGTGAAAGACGCGGACCTGATCATCGAAGCGGCGACAGAAAACATGGAAGCAAAGAAAGCGCTGTTCCAGGAATTAGACGAACTGTGCAAGCCTGACACCATCATCGCCACAAACACTTCCGCTCTTTCCATCACAGAAATCGCGGCAGCCACAAAGAGACCTGACAAAATCATCGGCATGCATTTCTTCAATCCGGTTCCAGCTATGAAACTGGTTGAAATCGTAAAAGGACTGACCACTTCCGAAGAAACAAGAAGCACCATCATCGAGCTGACAAAGGCTCTGAAAAAGACTCCTGTAGATGTAGCGGAAGCGCCTGGATTCGTTGTTAACAGAATCTTGATCCCAATGGTGAACGAAGGAATCGGCATCCTGGCTGACGGAGTCGCTGACGCGGAAGGCATTGACACAGCTATGCAGCTGGGAGCCAACCACCCAATGGGACCTCTCGCTCTGGGCGACCTGATCGGACTGGACGTATGCCTGGCGATCATGGAAACGCTGTACAATGAATTTGGTGACACCAAGTACAGACCGCATCCACTGCTGAGAAAAATGGTTCGCGCCAACAAGCTGGGAAGAAAGACCGGAATCGGCTTCTACGACTACAGCAAATAAAGCAAACTTTTTACATCAAAGGCTGCTCTCAAAAAGGGCAGTCTTTTCATTTTTTCCTTGCATTTCCTCCAAACTAGTGTATAATGAAAAAGCATTGAATTTTTTCAGTGCTCTCTGCGCCTGCGGGCAGCAGGTGCCATTTAGTCCATAGGGAGGTGAAACGAATGACAAATTATGAGGTTATGTTCATTATCGACCCAATGCTGGAAGACGAGAAAAAAGACGCTACTGTTGAGACGGTTCAGGAAATCATCAACGGTAACGGCGAAGTTTCCAAAGTCGATGTATGGGGAATGAGAAAGCTTGCGTATCCGATTCAGAAAAAGAACGATGGTTACTATGTTGTGGTTGAATTCAAAGCAAGCCCTGAGCTGCCTAAGGAATTAGACAGAAGACTCAAGATCTCAGATAATGTAATGAGACACATGATCATCAATAAAGATGAAAAATAAAG
>CAJTYS010000069.1 GCA_910583765.1 uncultured Eubacteriales bacterium
ATGGACCGTTCTCTTCAAGGCTAAAAGCGTATACCGTCTTAAGACGGTGGAGTTAAACCCCGCCTGTGGAGCTTAAAGTTAAATATGTTATAAAAAACAAATTTTGTCCGTGTTATTTTTTCGTATCGCATCTTATGCTCTCCTTTTTTTCTTTCAGAAAGAGCGCTACATTTTTGGATTCTCTTTGAATTTCCATGGTTCCCCAGCCAGACACCCAATCCAACTCGTTATATCCGATCACGTGGATCACACAGTCTTCCAACGCAAGTATCGCCATCTGATGGCTGTTCGCTTTCAAATTGTCGATCGTTAATTGAGACGCTCCGTCGCATTCAATTTCTTGATTCCTTTCTCTTCACTAAAATACGCTTTTCGTAATTCCTTACTCATCGCATAAGTGGACTTCACGATTTTGTGATTCAAATCGTACAGCGTTTTTTACCCGCTAGGATCGCTCCGCCTAATATAAACTGTGGATCGACAATCAAATCGTATAAAGCAACGCTTATCAGAACCTCCATTTTCATAAAAAGGAAAAAGCATACCGCGCCTGCCAAATATGCGCAAAACGCCATCCCGGCGTACTTAGTTTTCTCAGTGTGTCGAAAACATGCGTAGCATACGCACATGCCCAAAAACAGGAAGACGCTCATTGCCGACCACAGGCTGTGATCGGAACGATACCCGTTTAACATAACGTCCGCTAACAAAAAGAGATGCTGAAAAAGCGTCACCAGGCTAAGGACCACCATTAAATTTGATGTTAGCCTCGCGTTCACCGCCGAATCGTCCGTTTGTGTCAAATCCATGTCTTTGACCACAAAAAAACATAAAACAACCATTGATACCGCCAACCATGCGTCTGCATAGCCATAAGGAAAAATCAAAAATATGTCCATAAAATACGCCAGCATTGTCAATTTCATGTGAATCACATGTTCGGTGCCACGAACTTTTCTTATCAGAATTAACACCGCTCCTATCAGAAGCGTGTGCGCTATTAAATCAATGGGAATGAAAAATTCATTCCCATTGTCTCCCTCAAATCCGCCCCAATCTGTTTCCATATAGGCGATAGATTCACTTAGTACCAGAAAAATCGCTTTGACCAGGATGATGATCGTCAAAATGTTTGTGATTCGTAGTAAAAAGTTTTGGGTTGATCGTTTATGCATTCATTTCTCCTTTATAAATTCTGGATTTAAAAGTTGCCCCATTTGTAGCGTTTAAACCGTTTCACATTTACTTTATACAAATAAGATTTTGTTTTTGCGACTGATTTTTTATGTTGTGCGCCGCCCCATAGTTTTACTTCGAAAACTAGTATAAAGTCAATCTTTCGTGTCAGTTCATTACTCAATGCGCCTACAAAGTCCACTGGTGTAAACGAATATCGAGATACCGCTAATGCGGTTCTTATTTGTATAACCTCATGATATGCGTTTTTCTTGGGAATCAACACATTCTTGATAAGCCCCGCATTATCGGCTTTCCGTTTGTAACTCTTTATGCTTGGATTTTTATACATAAGCACTTTACCCAGTCTTGTGCTTCTCCACCATTCAGCAGTTATTTTTATAGAGGCTCCTTTATATGCTTTACTTTTAAAAGTCTGCTTCTCATTTATTACTTTATACATTTTTTGTACCCAATGCCCACTCGGATCCACGTAATTCAACGGGTTATTGGCGCAATACCCGTACAAATGCAAGGTTTCCGGCTCCATGTTCTCCCCGCGGTACGTGTCCTGACTCAGGAACCGCCCGTCTTCCGGGTCATAGTACCTGGCGTTGTAGTAATACAGCCCCGTGCTCTTGTCATAGATTTGCCCAGTGTAGCGAATTTCATTCTCAAAGTTTTCGTTGGCCAAGGTTTCCGTGTTCCCGAACGGATCATACAGATAAGCCGCCGCCAGCTTCCCGTCACCGTCAACAAGGCTGGAAGCGCCTTCTCGCACGTCTTTGTTGTACAGGTACCAGTCAGCGGAGTCACCCGTTCCCCTGGCCGTGGCGATCACGTTGTTTTCCACCCCGATCAGGTTCAGGCTGGTCTGTTTCCCATTCCCATCGGTGGTCTGCAGCACCGCGCCGCCCTGGTAGTAATAATCCGTGGTCGCCGTGACTGCGTCTTTCACTTTCGTGGCTCCCTGCCAAGTGCTGGTCGGATCGATGGTGATCGGATATTGACGCTGTTCATTAGTCCAGATACGCCTCGTCCACCGTCATGGTCAGGACATATTGTCCCTCTTGTCCGGCCTCCTCTTTCAGATCGTAAACGATGTCTTCGCTGTACGCCTTTTGGCTGGCATCGTTCATCCACGGCGCGTCTATGTGTCCAGTGATCTCGCCGGTTTCTTTGTCATAATAGGTGATTCCGCCGTCCATCACGTTTTTGCGGGCCATCATTCCTTTCAGCTTCAGCCGGTATTGGAACGCGTTGCTCGCTGGCCTTTCTTCCTCGCTTTCATACGTAGTGGGCATCGTCTCGCTTCCCACTTCTCACCTTTTCCTAAATCATACGTGGTCGTGTCCGTGTTTTTTCCACCACGTCTTCTTTTGTCACGCCCTCGGGTTTGATTTTTTGTTTCTGAGTTTCTTCATTACCTATTCTCCTTGTTTCGCCCATTAACTTCACCCCTCTCTCTTTTGAATATTAGAAAAGCGATAAAACCATGTCAATCGGTCCTATCGCTCATGATTTGAATTGATAATTATGATGTGATTTTTCGCCCTTTAAACTGGAATTATTTATCTTTTCTCCAACCATTCTTCTTTCGTCAAACAAGTTAAATGCTCTGTTCGTAGAACGCCCTCCAACGCACAAGGAACATTCTCTGAAGTGTGATGGTAGTGAAATCCGCATTTTTCTTGCACACGCTTTGACTTTTCATTTCCATCAAAGTAACCGCACCATATTTTTTCGAGATTCAGTTTTTCAAAGCCATATCGCATTATCTCACGAACTGCTTCTGGGATAAGCCCTTGTCCCCAATATGGAACGCCGATCCAATATCCAACTTCACCCTCCGTATCAGGAATGTCGATATTACTTGCCTTGCCAAGCATTAACCCTATACTGCCAACTGGATGTCCTGTTTCCCGCAGAACTACCGCATATGTCTCTGGTGCAGACAGAATCCCTTTGATAATCTCTCTGCTATTTTCTACACTCGTATGAACAGCCCACCCTGCAATCGGTCCTACATCGGGATCGCTTGCATATTTGTACAAGTCCTCCGCATCGCTTTCTTCCCACGGACGCAGGATAAGCCTTTCTGTTTCAAATGTCATACGCACACCCCCTCATAACTTCAAATTTACTCACTTGTCCTGTGCTATCATTATACCACTGACCCACCATGCTCACAATTCAATATTTCTCCGCTGCGCTGGTTTTTTCGGCTTACTGGCCGCATTGACTTCAGCTGGCAGCAGCATGGCGGTTTCGATCAGAAACGCAGCCAGCAGTGAAATGGCTGTCATGGAGAATTTTTGTGCATTTCTTGTCTCCATCTTTGCCTTCCTCTTTGTTTACAAACGCTGGATTGAAGGTGGTATCTTTTCTTTTACGCTTTTATCGTTATATAAAATGTTTTTCCAGCAAGACGCACAGGATGCGCGCTCAATGCCGAGTATCCATCCAGGCAGGCTACGAAATTGTCAAGGTTCCATGAAAGGATCCGTGGAAAGCGAAAAATGGCCGGCTCATTGACCCTCACTAATCGCACGGGACAAATAGAGAAAATTAACGTTTCGCAGAATTTTTGGGGCAGGGTGAGATTTTTTGAGCAAAACCTTTGTCTATTTTTTCTGCCAAGCAAGATAATGAGGCAATTGAAGAAAGAATCCGTTTATAGTATAATCGTGCCACAAGAGGCAGTGCTTACTATGGGTAAAGAAACGACTTTACAATAAGCGGGGATGGATTCAAAATTAAAAGAGCAGGCGGAATCATCGTATCAACAATTGGGAATTTCTTTCGCAGAAGCGATTAGAATGTTCGCACGCCAAAGCGTTGAAGATCAAGCGATACCTTTCACCATGCGTTTATCCACATCTGCCTCAAAAAGAACATTGGACCGCACAAGCGGAACACACACGATTCCAGACAACACGGGTGAAAGCAATGACGAAATAGCGGAAATGGTTGGAGTGACATGCCGCTCATGTGGATGACGACAAACAGCAGCATGACGCTACAGAGCATAAAACCGGAAACTTGTGGAGGTAATGGAAATGAAATTGAAAAATCCTATGCTGGTGGTAACAGATATAGACAAATCATTTGAGTTTTATAAAAAGGTTTTTGGGCTTCATGTGATTATGGATTTTGGAGCAAATAAAACTTTAACAGGTGGTTTGGCTTTGCAGACAGTTGAAACATATATAGACTTTATCGGGAAAAGCGATATTTCTTTTGGTGGCAATAACTTTGAAATTTACTTTGAAGAAGATAATTTTGATGAATTTGCGGATAAATTGAAAGAATGTGATGTTGAATATGTTCACCCTATTGTAGAACATTCATGGGGACAGCGTGTTGTTCGTTTCTATGACCCAGATAAACATATTATTGAAGTTGGCGAGAACATGAAAGTAGTATGCAAGCGTTTCATAAATAGCGGAATGACACCAGAACAAGTAGCAGAACGCATGGACGCACCTATGAAATTTGTCAATGCCTGTATGCGATAAATCCCAGCTTACGGGAAATCACTCTGAAACACCGTGCGTTTTGGTTTATTTATTTTACATAATTTTCCATTAAATCAGCTTCGCATATGATTATAAAAATAAGGAGCGCTTTAGATTTTATCCAATGCGCTCCATTATCTTTGCGTTCCTTTAAAACAAGAAAGCCATCTCTTTGCTCTATTTGATTGTAATTGTGGCGGCCTTTTTCTTGTTGCTTCCGTCCAAGCTTCTGCAGGTAATTTTCACTTTCCTGCCCTTTCCTGCCTTGACAGTTTCATTGTCAGGGATGGCCATCTTCTTCACCACGCCTTTCCATGTGAGGCTGTGGCGCCAATCCTGCCGGCACCCCGTCCAATTTTTCATTCAGTAGCATTCCTCTCGATATGATACTTTCTTAATTTTCGAGATATGGTCGATCTGTCAATTTTAAGGAGATCAGCAGCTTCTGAACACGTATCACATTCATTTAGCGCCATCAAAATCAGCTGTTTTTCATAATCGCGCATCATCTCAGCTAATGATAGTCTCTGAGGGTCGCTGGATTGCAGCAATGTTAAGTCCCTGCTTTCTTCGTCAATTGCCATTTTGATCTGAAAAGAAGAAATGGATTCTCCGCCGCCCAGCAGGGCTGTCCTTTCGATCAAGTTTTTTAATTCCCGCACATTCCCTGGCCATCTGTGTTTTTTTAATTCATCAACCGCGCTTTTTGTGAATTTCTTATTTAACCCATACTGTTCATTGATCCCGTTCAGAAAGAATTCTGCCAAGGGTTTAATGTCTTCGATTCTATGTCTTAAAGGCAATATGTTGATGGGAATCACGTAAAGCCGATAGTACAAATCGCTTCTAAAGTTTCCCTTTTGCACTTCCTTTCTTAGATCCCGATTGGTGGCCGCTATGATGCGCACATCGATTTTTATTTCTTGATTGCCGCCAATTCTTCTAATGCTCTGCTCTTGAATGACCCGTAAAAGCTTGCTTTGCATAGGCAATGGCAGTTCCCCGATCTCATCAAGAAAAAGCGTCCCTTTGTCAGCCAGTTCAAAAAGTCCCGCCTTTCCGCTTTTGTCAGCTCCTGTGAACGCCCCTTTTTCGTATCCAAACAGCTCACTTTCGATCAGTGACTCAGGAATTGCAGAACAGTTGATTTTCACAAATGTTTTTTCTGCCCGCTTGCTGTGTTTTTGAATCATGCTTGCTACCACTTCTTTTCCTGTTCCAGATTCACCTGTGATCAATACCGTTGAATCCAGTACGCTGATATTGGAAATTTGTCTTCTGACTTTGATCATTCCTGGACTTTCCGCGATCATTTCATCAAAATGTTTTTCCACTTTTTTTATTTTCCGCATTGTGGTAAGCTCATTTTTTAAAGTTTCCTGGTATTGTTTTTGCTGCTCCAATAAATTTTCTAAATTAATCACATCTGATATGTTTTTTTCAATACAAATAACAAGTTCTATGCTGCCTTCATCATTGTAAAGCGGTATACTGGTGGCCAATATGTAACCACCCGCGCCAACCTCCTGAATGATGCTTTCTTTCTTCCCACTGCTCAGCGCCTTTAAAACGGAGGATTCTTGGATAATGTATCCCTCTTCAATTAGCTCCTCCATATTTTTTCCAATCACTGTTTCCCTAGGCATGCCCCCAGTCAAAATGCATACATTATTGATCATCACAACAACGCCTTTTTCATCGGTGATCCATACGCCAGCATCCATGCAATCTATGATTTTGGTAAACATGTCAGCGTTCTCTTTCATAAATTTGACATAACTCATAAGCAAAGCCCCCTCATTAACCGACAATCTAAATTGACTGAACCCCAGAGATTCCTATTTTTCAATGATTCATTTATGGTGATATAACAGTGCCTTCTGTGGTAGTTATATTCTACCACAGAAGGCTTTCTTGCTCATTGAATTTCATTTTTTTAGAATATTTTCTCAAACTTTAATACACTTAGGCCATGGTGACCTACATAGAAAACGCCTTTTGGAAAATCGACTTAAATGCCGCCTGATCAGCCCTGCGGGGATTACTGTCCACCGAAACATTGGCTGCGGATCTTTCGGCCAGCTCATCGATGTCACTCTCCTTCGCGCCTGCTGCTTTTAACGTAGGAATCCCTAAATCCATGTTTAACTGCCGCACTGCTTCAATTGCTTTATGCGCGGCTTCACGCTTTGATAGTCCGGTGATGTTTTCACCAAGAACTCTGGCGATATTTACAAATTTGTCAAGACAAGCAACGTAATTATATTCCATGACATGTGGCAGCATGATTGCCATAGAAACGCCATGGGGCATGTCATACAAGCCGCCCATTGCCTCTCCCATGCAATGCACGCCTGCTATATCGGAATTTCCAAAACAAATTCCCGCGATCAAACTGCCCAGCAGCATCTTCCCACGAGCATCTGCGGAATTATCATAAACAGCGTCCCTTATGTTTTCGCCGATCATTTGAATGGCATATAGTCCGCACGCGTCTGTGATGGGCTCCGCAAGCTTTCCCGTGTAACCTTCGATGGCATGGGTCAATGCGTCCATTCCCGTAGCCGCGATAATGGAAGGCGGCAATGTTTCAACAAGCTCTGGATCCACGATGGCAAGTTTGGCCGCGATCAACGGGCTTCCGATACTCATTTTAAAGTGCCTTTTTGTATCTGTGATCACTGACCAGAATGTGACTTCGCTTCCAGTTCCCACAGTGGTTGGAATGGCGATCAAATCAGTGATTGGCTTTGACACCACGTCCAGGCCTTCGTAATCATTGATGCGTCCGCCTTCTGTGAGAATCACGCCCACTGCCTTGGCCGTATCCATGGAACTGCCCCCACCAATGGCGATCAGCATATCCGAGTCTTCTTTTCTAGCCCACTCTGCCGCTTCTGTCACAGTGGTATCTCTTGGGTTTGGCTGTATGCCATCAAATATGGAATATGGCATGCCTGCTTCATCAAGAATGTCGGTTATTTTGGCCACAAGGCCCGCTGCGATCAATCCCTTGTCAGTAATGATCAGGGGTTTTTTATGATTCATTTTCCTGATTTCATCGGGCAGCCGGTTAATCGCGCCTTCCCCATATATAATTTTTGTAGGGAGAACAAATTCAAAATTGTTTACTTTGCTCATGTTTTTACATCCTCCTTGGATTTTTATCTGCAGGCTTCATCTGTCATTCGCCTTTTCGATGAATCTCGATGATCCCTTCCTCTTGGTATTGAGCCACTTCCTTTTGCGTGTATCCAACAGCTTTCATGATCTCCGCTGTGTCTTCGCCTAGTAACGGCGATGGTTTTCTGATTCGTTCCGGTGTCTTGCTGAATTTCACCGGCATTCCGAAAGTCGTTAATTTTCCTACGTTCGGGTCTTCATATTCAATGGCCATGGCTCTTGCTTTGATCTGCTCGTTGTCATGTGCCTGCGCAGGTGATTCCACTTGCGCCGCCGGTATCTGATATTCATGGAATTTCTGCAATAGCCATGACATTTTTTTCATGGCAAAGAGTTCGTTGATCATCACCGTAAATTGATGATAGTTTTCACAGCGAAGATCATTTGTCGCATAAAGCGGGTCCTCAATCAACTCCGGCATTTCAATGGCATGGCAAAAATCAGGCCACATGGATTCGTCCAGAATCGTTACTGCGATCAGGCCATCCTTACAGCGATAAGTATCATATGGCACGATTTCCTGCGGCTTCGCGTTGCCCGAGCGACGCAGCGGTTTTCCAGTGAGGCCATAGGTAAGAATGGAGTCTTCCAATGAGGCGAACATGGTATCCAGCATGGAAACGTCAACTCGCGTTCCTTTTCCTGTTTTCTTTTTGTGATAGTAAGACAAAACCACTCCCAGGGCCATGGTGATGCCAGTATAACTATCACCGACTGACGCGCCTGAGCGAAGAGGCGGTAAATACGAGAATCCTGACATGTCCATATAGCCGCACATGCTTTCGATCACATTGTCATATGCCGTATTTTTTGCCAGCGGTCCATCCTGTCCATATCCGGAACTTGACGCAAAGATAATTTCAGGATTGATTGCCTTGGCTGTTTCATAACCAAGACCCAGCTTGTCCATTGTGCCGACTTTAAAATTCTCAACAACCACATCAACCTTGGCGAATAGTTTTTTTATGATTTCTTTTCCAGCCTCTGACCGCAGATCAACCGCGATGCCTTCTTTATTCCTGTTATAAACGGCATAATAGGCGCTTTCTCCATTTCGCGCATAAGGAAACCAATATCTAGATTGCTCCCCGCCTGGTCTTTCCACCTTTATGACCCGCGCGCCCATGTCCGCGAGAATCATCGTTCCATAAGGTCCATTATATGCCTGCGAAAAATCCAGTACTGTCATCCCCTCCAATGGCAACATTACAACTCACTCCCTTCTGAAATGATCCCCTGGTGGGCAAGATCCTCTATTTCCTCACGGCCATATCCCAAATCCGTCAATATGGCTCTGGTGTGTTCCCCCAGCAGCGGCGCGGAGTTCTTTGGTTCATCATCAAATGCGGACAATTTGATGGGCATGCCTGGCATCAACAATTTTCCCAATGCTTGATCCTCCAATTCGATCACCATGTTTCTATGCCTGATTTGTTCGCTATCAAAGGCTTCCTCCACTGTCAGGACTGAACCGCTTGGAATGTTCAGCGGCCTAAGGGTTTTCTCGATTTCGCTTCTAGTCATATCTCTGAATTTTTCATCGATGATTTTCACAAGCAGGGTCTTATAATTTTCACCTCTGACTTCATTGGTGTTCAGTCTTTCATCATCGATATATTCAGGGAATCCCATTGCGTTGCAAAACTTTTCCCACTGAGCGTTGGTTGAAACAGCTGTGGATAAATAGCCGTCTTTTACGCGAAAAGTATCATAGGGCGCAATGGCTCTAGACGCGTTCCCTTCTTTCACATAGGGGATCCCATTCATTTTTTCTGAGAAAAACGCGACTTCCAATGCGGTGATCATGCAATCGTTTGCCGCCACGTCAATTTGCTGCCCTTCTCCTGTTTCGTCTCTTGCCAAAAGCGCCGCGATGATGGCAATGGCAAAATACAGGTTGCCAAACTGCCCTGCCATTCTTGAGCCATGGGCTGTGGGAACCGTTTCTTCATGCCCGGTAATATCCATTAGGCCAGAAACAGCCTGCGCGGTCAAATCGCTTCCAGCTGTATTGCTCATTGGTCCGGTTTTGCCAAACCCTGTGTTGGAAGCATATATGATTTTCGGATTCACTTTACAGAGATCTTCATATCCCAGCCCGTATCGCTCCATCACGCCTGCCGGACAAGACTCACACACCACGTCTGCGTCAGCTGCTAATTTTAAGATGATACGCCTCCCCTGCTCTGACGTGAAATCCAGGCACATGCTTTTTTTCCCTCGGTTCAGATACGCATGGTAGGCGCTTCCCTTTTCCGTCTTAGGGGCCAGGGTTCTAATGGTATCCCCACCAGTAGCCGCGTTTTCTATTTTCATGACATCCGCGCCAAAGTCTGAAAGAATCATGGTCGCGTAACTGCCAAAGTGTCCAGTTGTAAAGTCAATGACTTTGACCCCTTCCAATATTTTTCCCATAAATAATCCTCCCGTTCATGATCAATGAAATACCCCTGAATCAAAAGCACGAGGTTCTTCATCAGGGGTATCCTTAGATCCCGTTAATGTCTGCCGATCACAAATGTGACTTCGCCCTTCATAGTCAGAACTGGTTCATCAAAAATTTCAGAATGGTTGCTCGGAAGATCAAATTCTGAGGTCTTGTACATCTCAAAGCCATATAATCTGGAGCTGTTTCCTTTGTTTTTGATCCATACTATGATCTCAAAGGTGTCGAGCATGTGCGCCATGCTCAGACAAGTGGCTGTTTCATTGATCCACAGTCCCGGATCTTCGTCTCTGATGCTGCTTAGTTCTGTACAGCAGTCAATGCACTTTTCCAACATTTTCGCGCCTGAAATCAATTCTCCCGGATAGTGGCAGTCTTCACCGTGAATGGAAGTCTTAAACTTGTACATAGTCACTTCATCACCATGCCCTACCTTGTCCAGATGTTGTCTCATTTCGCCTTCTACTTTTGCCATTTCATTACCTCCTGTAAATATAAATTTATGAAAAACTATAGGTTGACCTTTTTTGTGCCTTCTCTCGCAAATTCCGCATTTGGCTCACGCCGCCATTGCGCCTTGCCAGGCTATTTCTTCATCTATTCCTCGTCGTTTACAAATACGCCCTTTCTCAATTCCAGCAAATACGCGATCAAACAGATTGGCCCTGAAAGCACCATGATGATAACAGTGCCGATCAGTAAGACTCCTGGTGCCCATAACATGCATATGATCATCAATGCTACCGAGATAAGAACAAGCACCGCGCATATGTTTCCCCAATCTCTTTTTTTATTTGACATCTTCTGTTCCTCCTTCCGTCATGCGGTCTTTCACGGAATTCTGCGTCGCATTGCAAACGATAAAATATACGATTAAGCTGAATACCCATGTAGCCGCGCTGGATGGAACGCCCATCGGCGAATTCAGGGCAAATTGCCATATGGCATAGAAAATCACTGACAGGATAATGGTTATGAGGCCGCCCATCGGCGTCTTCTTCTTGTAGAAAAATCCCCCAAGGATTGGAACGAAGAACACTGCGACCTGAAAACCGCCGATAATCGTCCAGGCGTTTCCAATGCCGTTTCGCCAGAACCAAGAACCGCATATGACAAAGATTCCCAGAGCCACAATCATGATTCTGCTGCCTTTGAGGACATTTTGATCACTCAAATCAGGCTTAAACAAATCTTTAAATATGTTTTTCACTAAGATTCCGCCAGTAATGAGGAATTCCGCGCTGACCGTTGACATGACCGCAGCGATGAGGGACGCAACGAATAAGCCTCTTGCTCCTGTCGGCAGCACACTGAACACAGTTGCCCAGAAACCTTCAGATGGAGTCGCCGCGTCAGGATGCATGATAGAAGCCGCCATACCTACAATGACCATGGCAGCGCTGAAGATCCCGCCGATCATCAATACCAGGGAATAAGCCGTTCTGATCTCGCTTTCGCCTTTTGCCGCGCCAAACCTTTGATAGGACTGGGCGTTCACGTACATGGATGCGGCTGAAATAATGTATCCAAATGCTGTTCCCACGGTCTGGTGTCCAAACAAATTCAGTTTTTCCGGATCACTAGCCGCAACAGCGTCATAAAATTCCCCGCCGCCTCCAAAATGGGAGAAAATGCCCCAGATCACAACGCCTGCCGACACTGTCATGACCGCAAACTGAATCAAGTCCGTGACAGCCAATGCCCACATGCCCGCAAGGGCCGTATATACCACAATGGCCGCACCTGCGATAATCATAGTGATCCAGATAGGCGCGCCTGAAACCATATGCAGCACTTCTCCAACCGCAAAAAGCAAAGCGCAGCAATATAATTGCGAAGCAACCGGACCAATGGCCGCCAATACTCCTGATGATTTGTTGTAAAAATATCGAATCATGTCCGGTAATGTCATCACATAATCAGGGAGTTTGTTTCTCGTCAGCGGTCCGATCCAGATGGCCAAAGGCAAACGCAGCAGAGATGATGGTATGATATAAAATGTCACAATGGACAATCCAATGGTTCCACCAAGTTCTCCTAATCCAACGATCGTCCAGGAGTCGTACCACCCCGCGGCCGCCACGCCGATCAGCACGGGAACGGTCAATCTTCTGCCAGCAACAAAAAAACTCTTAAAGTTCTTGCTTGCTCTGCGATGCATCACGAATCCCACGCTCATTACGCCGATAAAATAGAGCACTAGCACTGCCCAATCAGCAATGCCCCATAATTCTTTGAAGTCCATACTTACCTCCTTCTCTTCATATATTGAGCCGTACTTTCAATCCACTGATATGTTCATTTTCAGCAGCAAAATGATCTTTATAGGCATATTTTGTATATGTCTGCCCACGGCATTCCAGGGTCAGCTCAATTGCCTCCCTATAGAACAATCGCTTAGATGACAGCGTCACATCGGGAATCGAGTACAAACTTCGCCTCAGGTATTGCCATTTGGCACATTCAATGCTCTCATTCACCGCCTCATGTTCTGAGCACTTAGGTTCAAGTAATTTGCTTTTGACACTCGCGATTCTTGATTCCTGCAAAGCCAAATCCTCGTACAGGTCAAAGTGAAAAGCGTGTTTTTCATTCATGTCATAAACAACGCCGATCTGACCTGTTTTCCCTAATCGTCTGGGTTTTGTGCCTAATTTGTCTGTTCTGCCAGTTTCGTAATCAAGAATCATGAACAAATATGGAACGAGTACGTTTTCGGTTTTCAGCAACTGGTATTTAAAAGGACAAAAAAGCCCAAATAATTTGGGGTGAATCTGTTTCATTTTTACAGCAAGGGCAACGCTATCCTCCTTTACATTTTGTGTTTTAACAATCTTTTCTGTTGACATCGTCTTGTCCCTCCAATCAAATCGCTGTGAACCATTAAGTAATGTAACTGACACTTTTATATAACGCAATTTTCATGCCACCCCTATTTTTCTGTCTATCACATCCCAGGCCGTTATTTTCTATATTTTTGAATTTTATAAAATATATTCTATATTTCATGGCCTCATAGGGCCTTTGGTCTCTTCCATTTTGGAAGGATTCTTTGCTTTGTCCTTCATTTGGAAGAAAAAAATTGCAGATCGGAAACAATGTTTCCAATCTGCAATTAAGATAAATTTCTTATTCTGTTGTTTATTTTACTGTCTTTTTGCGCTAACACGGGGCAACTTTTTGGATCTGTGATTTGCGGTTCCACCGCATTTCCACTGGATTTTCGCCAATATGATGATACATGCATCCGTTTTTTACAATCATTTTTTTGATTTTGACATCAGGGACACATGCTCCTGCGATAAGGGCCTTTCCATCATTTTACGCCGATTGCTATGACGCGCCATGATATTTTCTATCTTTGAAAGCTGTTTATCCTTCCAGCACGATACACTCTTTCTGGAAGAAACAAATCCCGTATTTGTGGATTTCTTCATATCCTTCTTCCCGCACCGCGGCTTCGTAGTTCCGTTCTTCGATCTGTTCCAGGGCCTGCTCGCAGCACCGTTCCATGTTTTGAAACCGATCCGCGATTTTCAATTCAAGAACCATCGCTTTCCCACCCCGGATGTGTTTTGTTTTCATCAAAAGGTCCGGCCTGCCTGCGCCGCTTTCCCGATTGGAAACCACCGTGTAGGTTCCCGAATTGGAAAGCAGTCCCGTCATGAACCCATGATAATATTGCTCAGCGTAGTCAAAATAACTGATGCTGTCCATGAGCTGCTGGGAGAGAAAGGTTTCCGCCGTCTCGCAGTCACCTTCCTCCAAAGCCTGGATCAACGCGCTTCGATCAATCGTCTTCATTCTCTGGTCAAACCAGGTCACGATGGAACGCTGGTAAACCGACTGGATCTCGGTGTTTGGAATCGACAGTTCCAAATAGATCTCGCTTCCCTCCA
>CAJTYS010000070.1 GCA_910583765.1 uncultured Eubacteriales bacterium
AGAACGCCCCTCTTCCCCCTCCAAACTACCCAAAAAGCCCAAGGGAAACGTCATGTGGAAGGCACCTCCGCAGCGTAGCGAGGATCAGTGCCTGGAGCATGACGTTTCCCGCTCTAGTGCCCAGAACATAATATTTCCCACCTCCCTTCCAACGAAAACACCGTCTCCTCACAAATATTCGTGGCATAATCCGCGATCCGCTCCAAATGCGCGGCCACAAAAGCAAACATAATAGAAAGCCGAGTGTTCACTGAATCCGACACCGCGATATCCAGCTGTTCATCATAAATATTCCGAAACAGCTCATCTACCTCTTCATCCATCTTCCAAACCTTGCGGGCCAGCTTCAGATCCTGCTTCAAAAATGCCTGGATCGCGTTTTTTACCATGCCTGCTGCCATGTCCGCCATGCGAGGCAAATCAATGAGCTCTTGGGTGTATTCCTCATGCTCCATGCGAATGGCGTACTTGGCCAAATCTTCGCAATGATCCCCAATTCGCTCCAGATCCGTCACCATTTTCATAATGGAGATGGAGTAGCGCAGATCCCTTGCCAACGGCTGCTGCGTTGCCAAAAATAAATAACACATTTCATTGATTTCATCTTCCATATCATCAATGGTCTCGTCCCCGTCAATAATGGTCCTTGCCAGGTCCGTATCCTGATCTTTGATGGCTTTGATGGAATTGACGATTGCCTCCTCCACTCGTTTTGTCATTTCTGTCACTCTATCGTTGATTTTTACCAACTCTCGCTCCATCTTTGGTCTTGCTGCCATGTTATCCCTCCCGTATTATAAAGTAGTGGTGTTTATAGACTCTCTTGTCAGCCAAATCTACCCGTGATATATTCCTCTGTCTTTGGATTCGATGGGTTTGTGAATAGCTTGCGCGTATCATCCACTTCCAAAATTTCTCCAGATAAAAAGAACGCTGTCCGATTGGAGATCCTGCCTGCCTGCTGCATGTTGTGCGTCACCGTGACGATGGTATATTTCGCCGCCAGCTCTTGCACCAAGTTTTCAATCTTCGTAGTGGCTACCGGATCCAATGCGGACGTAGGCTCGTCCATTAAAATCACCTCTGGCTCCACAGCAAGGCATCTGGCAATGCAAAGCCTCTGCTGCTGACCGCCGGAAAGCCCTAGGGCTGACTTGTTCAACCGGTCTTTGATCTCCTCCCAAAGTCCCACTTCAGTCAGAGTCCGTTCCACGATCTCATCCAGAACCTCCTTCTTTTTCTGCCCATGGAGCTTTGGTCCGTACACAATGTTTTCATAAATGCTCTTTGGAAAAGGATTAGGCTTTTGAAACACCATGCCCACCTTTTTGCGCAAAGCGATGACATCATATTCTTTGCTGTAAATATCCCTGCCATCAAATAAAATTTCTCCTTCGATCCTGCACCCTTCCACCAGATCGTTCATTCGATTCAGGGACCTGAGAAATGTGGATTTTCCACAGCCCGAAGGTCCGATCAGCGCTGTGATGTCATTCTTGTACAAATCGATATCAATGCTTTTCAGCGCCTGAAAAGCATCATAATACAAACTCATGCCTTTGATTTCAAATGCCTTTTCTTTTTTCGCCATTTTCTACTCCTTTGCCAATCTGCCACTGATATAATTTGCCAGCGCATTGATCACCAGCACAATGATGATCAGCAGCGCTGCCGTAGCGTATGTCTTTTCATCAGAAAGCCCTTCGGAAGCCAGTGTATAAAGATGCACAGCCATGGTCCTTGTGGAGTCCAATGGCGAAACTGGCAGCACCAAAGAACCGCCCACGGTCAGCATGACTGCCGCTGTTTCGCCTACTGCTCTTCCGATGCCCAAGATCAACCCTGTCAGCACACCGGACCGGCAGCAGGGAAGCACCACTTTCACTACAGTTTCCCATTTTGTGGCGCCCAATGAAAGACTCCCTTCCCGATAAGCCACAGGAACGGTTTTCAGGGATTCTTCCGTGGAACGGACCAATGTGGGCAGGATCATCATGGAAAGGGTCAGACCGCCGGAGAGGACCGACCAGCCCATTCCCAGAAACACCACGAAAAAAGCGAATCCAAACAAGCCGAAAATAATGGAAGGGATCCCTGCTAGGACTTCCGTAAAAAAGCGGATCACATGCATGACCATTCCCTTTTTTGCATATTCCGAGAAATAAATGGCCGCTGCCAAGCCAATGGGCGTAGCGATGATGACCGAAATCATGGTCACATAAATAGTCCCTATGATCACTGGAAAGATTCCACCCTCTTTCCCCATCATCTGCGGCTTTTCCGTAAGGAAACTCACTGAAATACCTGGGATCCCCCGTACCAGGATGAAACCGATGATCAAGATCAGCGTTCCCAAGGTCATGGCAGCCACTAGCCCCACCACACCATAGTAGCCTTTATTCTTCCAAGTCTTTCTCATGCTTCTTCACCTCCGAATCGTTTAGCTACCGCCTGTGCGATGCCATTAAGGGCGATAATCATGAGAAACAGTACGATACCAATAGCAAAGAGCGCGTTTTGATGCTCTGGACCAGCATAAGACATTTCCATGGCGATAGTACCGGTTAAAGTCGCTGCGGGATCCAGGGGGCTGACCGGCACTCGCGCCATGTTGCCTGTAATCATCAGCACTGCCATGGTTTCTCCAATCGCCCGCCCCATTGCCAAGATGATGGAGGAAAGGATCCCTGACTTCGCGGCTGGCAAAATGACCTTGGTAATGGTTTCCCGTTTGTCCGCTCCAAGGGCCAAGGAAGCTTCATCCAGCTCTCCTGGAACCGCTCTGATGGCGTTTTCTGAAATGCTGACAATGGTAGGAAGGATCATGACCGCTAAAACCATGGCGCCAGCTAAGATGCTGAATCCGCTTCCTGGCACATCTGGATCCACCTTCCGCACAATGGGCAGCAGGTAATTGCGAATGGCCGGAACAATGATTTCCAAACCAAAAAAGCCATATACCACAGAAGGGATGCCAGCCAGTAGTTCAATGGCTGCCCGAAAGAACCTGGCAAAGCGGGGCTTCACCATTTCTGCCAGAAAGACCGCGCATCCCAACCCTGTGGGAATTCCGATGAGCAGCGCACCTAATGTGACGCCCAGAGTTCCTACGATCAGCGGTAATATCCCATAGGAACCGCTGGTGGGGCTCCAATCGTTTCCAAAAATAAAGTGAAACACACCGTACTCAGCCAGAACCGGACCGCCGGAACTGAAAATAAATATAGTGATCAGGGCCACGGCTGCCACAGAAAACACAGCGCACAAGAAGATCAGTTTTTCGGTTGCTTTTTCTCTCATGTTCATGATTCGTTACCTTTCAGCCTTTTCATTGACTGGAATAAACCCAGTTTCTTCAACGATTTTCTGCCCTTCCCCGCTCAGAATGAAGGCAATGAAGTCTTTTGCTGTTTCAGACAGCTGTCCATTGACCACATATAGAAAGGGACGCTGAATCTTGTAAGTGCCGGATAGCACATGCTCCACCGTAGGTTCCGTGCCCTCGACGTTCACGCTTTTTACCGTATTATCCAAGATGTTCAGAGAAATATATCCGATAGCATCCGGCGTTTTTGCCACTGTTTTTTTGATCGCACCTGTGGAAGGCTGCACCAGCGCGGCTTTTGTCGTGTGATCCACCCCGTCCTCCGCAATGCCTGTGATTTCTGTGAAAGAACTTCGGGTTCCTGCGCCTTCCTCTCTGGAAACTACCGTGATCGGCCTGTTATCTCCTCCAACGTCCCGCCAATTTTTGATTTTTCCCGTATAGATTTTCTTGATTTGCTCCAGAGTCAGCTCTTTCACCTTCACATCCTTGTTGACGACTACTGCGATTCCATCCTTTGCGATCATATATTCCTCGGCCACCGCGCCCTCCTCGTCACCCTTCACTTCTCTGGAGAGGGCGCCGATATCCGCAATGTTTTCTTTGATGGATTTGATGCCTTGTCCAGAACCGCCCCCCTGTACTTCAATGGCCACATCTGGGTTACGCTCCATATAAACTTCCGCAATTGCTTCTGAAAGAGGCTGCACAGAAGTGGAACCCGCAATGATGATGCTGCCTCTTTCCTCTTTTCCATCATCTTTACTACCTGTGTCACAGCCTGCCATGCCCAGGCAAAGCGCCAATGCACTGATTGCCATCAATCCAATCAAAATTTTCCTTATCATCTTTACCCTACTTTCTGCTCTCTCGATTTTAATCGTTGTCTTCACATGGTTAGTTTAACCGGATTTTGTTAAACCTATTTTAAGAAAGCCAAAGATTTGTGTTAATTCTATATGAATTTTGATTTCGATTTTTTAAAGTATTCAGGGGGGGCACGCACCTATGAATTGATCTTCACGGGAAGCGAGACTGTACAGCAAAGGCATTGTGTTACTGAAGCGAAAACGTGCGCTAAAATCAGCGCACGCTCTCTAAACAAGTCATATATGTTCTTTGTTTCAGTTTAAACCGCAGCTTGGCGCAAGGCCTGTTTGTCAACCTTATTATTCTTTAGCCACATCATGCCATCCAGGGCCCCTCCCAAATCCCTTTCCAGCATTTCAAAGTTTTTAGCAGCCTGGATCCACAGCCCATCTAATTGTGCCTCGTGACTTTTTAATTGGCTCTCGATGCGCTCCAGCCGCACCTCATGGCTTTTCAATTGGCTCTCGATGTGTTCCAGCCGCACCTCATGGCTTTTCAATTGGCTCTCGATGCGTTCCAGACGCGCCTCATGGTCATCCAATTTGTGCTCGATGCGTTCCAGACACGCTTCATGGTCATCCAATTTGCTCTCGATGCGTTCCAGTCGCACCTCATGGTCGTCCAATTTGCTCTCGATGCGTTCCAGACACGCTTCATGATCGTCCAATTTGTGCTCAATGCGTTCCAGTCGCACCTCGTGGTCGTCCAATTTGCTCTCGATGCGTTCCAGACACGCTTCATGTCTGTCCAGCCTCTTATTGATTTCCCCGATGTCCTCACGAATCCCTTTGACTTCTTCGTACAGTAATTCCAATAATTCTTCTTGTTTCATTGTTTTTACCCCTTTCTGTTAAAATTTGATACTCATTATACCACCAAAAGTAGAAAAGCGCAATAGGTTTGTAATATTTTTACTGTTTTTATTTTCTAATTAAGTAAATGCCTTCATTTTGCATCAGCATTCATTCAGGGAGTTTGTCGTTTTTGTTGTTTTCTATAAGCGAGGCGTGATATAATATTGAAAACGGCGTTGCCGTGAATATGGATTTATGCGTTTTGAAAGAAAGGAGTTCTAATTATGAAGAAAAAGTTATTTTGCCTGCTGGCTGCCATGATGATGGTCTTTGGCTTGGCGGCTTGTGGCGGCGACAAAGATGGCAGTTCTGGTGACAGTGGAAAAAGCGATTTTGACGCTTTTATGGAAGTCCAAGAAAAGATGCAGGACATCAAAGACATGGAATTTAAAATGAACCTGGATTTGGACATCAATCTTTCTGAAACAGAAAAAATGTCCACCACCATGACAGGAACCTGCAAAGAAATCATTAAAAGCAAAGATGATGTGCAGATGGAAATGGATTATAATATGAGCATTCCTGGCATGGATGAAAAGATGGACGAAAAGCTTTACCTCAAGGATGGTGTCGTTTATATCGATATGGACGGACAAAAGTTAAAGGTGGACAGTTCCAGTGAGATGGCATCCATGGCAAAAGCAGTGGACACAAATGCGATGCTTGACATCTCTAAGGAAATGATTTCTGACCTGCAGGTAAAGACAGAAGGCAGTGACACGGTTTACTCCTTTAAAATGGATCCAACAAAAGCCATTGATTATTTTAAGAGCAACGCAAATGCTTATGAAGATCTCACGGTTTTGGATGATGTGACCTTTGATCGCATGAATGTAGCGGTTACCGCAGATGACAAGCAGATGGTAAAATCCATGGACATGGACTGCGTCATGATTGCGAAAGTCGCGGGCGATCAAGACATGAATGTCTCTTATAAACTTTCCGTGGACTTTGTCAGCATCAATACTGACTTAACAATCGATTTTCCTGATTTCAGCAAGTACCAGGAATTGACCGTTTAATTGTTTCATTAGCGGTGGCGAATCAAACCAGCGTGAACGCGCTGCTCCCATGGCTATGCCCCTTGCGGCAGACAGTGATGAATCTGTCGCCGCAAGGGGCATTGTTGTTACTGCTGCCTGATCCCAGCTAGTGCGCCGCACAGACATCTGATCTATGCGCACAGTCTATTGCTAGGGATAAGCAAAAGCAAAATATTTTCTAAAATTCCGCTGTCTTCGGCGTTCTCGGGAACGGCAGCACGTCGCGGATGTTGCTCATGCCAGTTAGGTACATGATGATCCGTTCAAATCCCAAACCATAACCTGCATGTTTCACGCCGCCGTATTTACGGAGATCCATGTACCACCAGTAATCCTTTTCATCCAGATTCAGCTCTGCCATACGGGATTTCAGCACATCGTAGCGTTCTTCCCTCTGACTGCCGCCGATGATCTCGCCCACGCCTGGCACCAACAGGTCGCAGGCAGCCACAGTCTTTCCATCATCATTGAGCCTCATGTAAAAGGCCTTGATATCCTTTGGGTAATCTGTCACAAACACTGGCTTTTTATAGATCTCCTCTGTGAGATACCGCTCGTGCTCGGTCTGAAGGTCAATGCCCCATTCCACCGGATACTCGAATTTCTTTCCTGATTTTTTCAAAAGCTCCACAGCCTCCGTATAGGTGACTCTTCCAAACTCCGCGTTCACCAGAGCTGTCAGCCTGTCCAGCAGTCCTTTGTCCACGAATTTGTTGAAAAATTCCATTTCCTCTGGCGCCTGCTCCAGGACATAGCGGATCACATACTTGATCATGGCTTCTGCCAGATCCATGTTGTTGGAAAGATCCGCAAAGGCCACTTCCGGCTCGATCATCCAAAATTCAGAAGCATGTCTGGCTGTGTTGGAATTTTCCGCACGGAAGGTCGGTCCAAAGGTATAAACGTTTCGGAAAGCCAGGGCAAAGGTCTCTGCTTCCAGCTGGCCGCTTACAGTAAGGCTAGTCTCTTTGCCGAAAAAATCCTGGCTGTAGTCAATGCTTCCATCTTCCGCCTTTGGCAGATCCTTCATGTCTAATGTCGTGATGCGGAACATTTCTCCCGCGCCTTCGCAGTCACTGCCTGTGACGATTGGCGTATGCACGTACACGAAATCGTTTTCCTGGAAAAATTTGTGCAGGGCATAAGCCACCAGAGATCTTACACGGAAAACCGCGGAAAAAGTGTTGCTCCTGGGACGCAGATGTGCGATCTCCCGCAGGAATTCCATGCTGTGACGTTTTTTCTGCAAAGGGTAATCCGCTTCTGAACTTGCTTCAACGCTGATTTCCTTGGCCTTGATCTCAAAGGGCTGCTTGGCATCCGGCGTGAGAACAAACTGGCCCCGTACCATCAGGGCCGCAGAGATCGGCGCTTTGGAGATTTCCTCAAAATTTTCTAGGAATTCCGCCTCATAAACCACCTGCACGGACTTGAAAAAGGTCCCGTCGTTTAGTTCAATAAAGCCGAATTTGTTGGAGCCCCTGTTGGTTCTGATCCAGCCGTGGACCGTGACTTCCTTTCCCGCATATTGCTCGGTTTCCCGAAATAATGATCTAATCTGTATGTCTTTCATAGCATTTCCCTCACTTTTCCTAGATATTCAAAACACCGGACGCGGCGTTCCTGCGTCCGGCATTGGATATTTCGTTTTCTTAGCAGATCCTGGTTCCTTCCGGCACAATGTCATCCACGAACACAACCTGACAGCCGCAGGCGTTGTTGGTAGCGGCCAGCAACATGCCGTTGCTCTGCACGCCGGTGATTCTCACAGGTTCCAGATTAGCGATGACGATGATCTTCTTGCCGATCAGATCTTCCGGCTCATAGTACTGTTTGAGACTGGAAACAATGACCCGCTCTTTGAGACCGTCAAAGACCGTGATCTTGTAGCAGCTGTGAGACTTGCGGATCTCCTGACATTTCAGCACTTTGCAGACCCGCAGATCCATGGTCTCGAACTGATCGATGTTAATTTGGTCACGAACTGGCTGCACCTCGTCTGGCTCCCCGTATTCCACCTTTGGCTTTTTCTCTTCCGTGACTTCTTCCTCCACCACTGGATTCAGTTCTTCCTCTGTCTTTGGCGTGGAGAAATCCAATAAATTCAGATAACGCTCCTTGTCAATGGCATAAAGGAACAGATAGAGCCTTGGCCCTTTTTCCTTGGCGATCAGCAACTTGTACACGTTCTTGAAAAACGCGCCCTGCAGCTTTTTCAAGCCATCTGCGTCTTCACCATAGATCTTCTTCGGAATCGCGTACAATTCTGAATTAAGGGTGTCCAGATCGTAAGTTTCCTCAGACAAATACTTGTGCAGCAGCTGGATTTCCTTTTTCTGCTGGTCATCCATGCTCTCGTACAAGTCCCAATCCCTGGTGGTCCGCAGCTTGTTGGCGTTTTCAGGCGCACAGATCTCCAGCCACGCTTTGGCCAGACCCAGACGTTCTTTGAATTCCTCATATTTGTACGGCTGGTTGATCTTTTCAAACACGGTTTCCATCATTGGCACGTTAAAGTCCACAATGGATCCCAGCTGCACCAGCAATGACATTGGCACGGTTTTGATGTCGCTGCCTTCGTGGAGACAGTTTTCCATGATCACCTTGACAAAATCATTGGCCGTTCCATCCTTGTAAGCGTTGTACTGCTTGTCGAATTCAAAGTACTGGCGCAGGATGCCGTCGTCAAAACAGAAATCAAAGGCTTTTGTAGGCTCGCACTTGGAATACAGCCACAAAATGACTTCCGGCTGGTAGAACTGCAGCAGCGTGGACGGTGTCATGTTCAGGCCGGATGAACCTGACATCTTCCCTGTGGAGCCCTTGATGCCAATGAATTCGTAGCCCTGGAACTCTGGTGCGTCCCAATCATAGATTTTTTTGCAAATGACTTTGCTGGTGTCATAGCTGCCTCCGGGACTAGCGTGGTCTTTGCCGCCTGGTTCAAAGTCAACGCCTTCATACATCCATCTCATGGCCCAGTCGATCTTCCAGGCCAGCTTGCAGTTATAATTATTGGCAAAATCAAAGGTTCCCGTGTGTCCGCATTCGCACTGGTATTCAGCGATCTTCGTCTCATCGTCATAGGAAAGGATCTTCGTAGTGTCTTTGCCGCACTCAGGGCAGTAGATGCTGGCAGGATAATAAGCTTCCCGCTCGCCTTCCTCAGCGTCCTGGGTTCTAAAGCTGTCCAGGATATCGAAAATTTCCTTTCTCTTTTCCATGGCAGTCAGAATATGCTTCGTATATTTGCCGGAACGGTACATTTCAGCCTGATATTTGAAATCCATCTCAATATGAAAATCCTTGATGGATTCCAGGAATTCCTCTTCAAAATAGGACGCGTATGTTCCTTCGCCCTCGTTAAACGGGTTAGGCACGTCCACATAAGGAAAGCCAATGTATTTTTCCATGTCGCTGTTCACTTTGGAAACATTGACAGGGATCTTCCGCAGCCTGTCAAGCTCGTCCCAGGAAAACAGCAATCTGGCCTTTTTCCCTTTCCGCTCAATGGCCTTGCACACAAAGTAGGCTGTGGCAATGTCCCTAAAGTTTCCAATATGAATCGAACCGGATGGACTGATGCCCGCGGCGCAGACATATTCCTCTTTATCCGGCTTTTTTTTGATGATCCTTTCTGCGATCTCATCTGACCAATGCATGATGTTCCTCCTTCAATTGCCGTTGATTTATTTTTTCATGATTTCCAATATTTTATAAGTGATGTTTCCATCCGGCACTTCTACCATGACTTCATCCCCTGCTTTGTTGCCTAAAAGCGCCTTGCCGACTAAGGATTCGTTGGAAATTTTCCCCTCAAATGGATCTGCCTCCGTAGAACCTACGATGGTAAATTCCTCTTCCTCTTTGGTGCCCATGTCCTGAACCTTTACAGTCAGTCCCACAGTCACCTGATCTCCCGCAAGCTCCTCTTCATCAATGATCTTTGCCTTTCGGATCATGTTCTCCAGCTTGTGGATCCGCTCTTCCAGCTCAGCCTGTTCGTTTTTCGCGGCATCGTAATCAGCGTTTTCCGATATGTCGCCCTGGGCAATGGCCTCTTTTAATTTTTCAGCCACTTCCGCTCTCCTGACAGCCACCAGTTCTTCGTGCTCTGCCACGATTTTATCATACCCTTCTTTGGTTAACAGTATTTCCTCTGCCATTTGCTTAATCTCCTTTCGACCCATGTCATATCGTTACATTATAATCCGCATGGCTTGAATTGTCAATGATTTCACGCCATTTTGCGTTTTTGTTTCACGCCCACTTATTCCTTTGTTCCCTAGTAAAATTTATGTAAAATTTGTCGCCTCTCCAGCAGCGTTCTGATGAATATTTTCTTGTATCCCTGTTTGGTTTCGAGTAAAATAGAAAGGGTAGACAGGAGGTTCAACATGGCACAAGACAAAATCATGATCGTTGACAATGAAATGGAAATCATCCAGCTTATGAAACTTTATCTTTCCAGGGAGGGCTACGATGTTGTTTGGACCACGGACAGCACAGAGGCCGCTGCGCTGGCTCAAGGGGAAAATCCGGATCTTATCCTTTTGGATGTGGTGATGCCAGGGATGTCAGGCATCGAACTTTGTGGAAAGATTCGGGAACAGAGCGATGTTCCGATCCTTTTTGTCAGCTGTAAAGGGCAGGATATGGACAAAGTTTTAGGACTTTCCATTGGCGGCGATGATTACATCACAAAACCGTTCAGCCCCGCGGAGCTGGTGGCTCGGGTCAAAGCTCACCTGCGCAGGAGGAACCTTCGCAGTTCTTCTGATCGGGAAATGACAGGCGCAGAACGAAACGTCCTGTCAGTGGGCGGCTTGGAAATCGATTTGTCCGCTCATACGGTGGTCTCAGAGGGTAGCCCAGTCCACCTGACCGCAAAGGAATTCGAGCTTTTGGTCCTGCTCGCCAAATATCCCAATCGGGTCTTTACAGGCCGGCAGATTTTCGATAATCTCTGGGATACTTATGGCATTGAGGAGGATATCCGCACTGTCATGGTGCATATCAGCAATCTGCGAAAGAAAATCGAACCTCACCCGGAAAAACCCCAGTACATACGCACGGTCCGAGGCGTGGGATACAAACTAGTGGCCCATTGATCCGCCGTATTTCGCGTCTTTTGGAACAAAGCCTGCTTCGCTGATTCTTTTGCAGCAGTGGACTTTGTTGATACTCTGGAAATATCGGGAACCATATTTCCTGCATAAATAAAATGTTTACCGCCAAACAAAAGGAATTCTCTCATTTGGCGGTAATTTTTTAAAAAATGTCAACTGTCGATTTTTCGGAGATCAGCGCAAGCTTCTCGGAAACCCGCATATGGGCCCTGGATTTCTGCGTCAAAATCTCCTTTGGAGCAAATCTTAGTATTTTACAGGAACCTGTACGCCCATTGATTTGAGTCCTTCTTCCAAGCAAACGAAGAAGTCATCCACGTCTTTTGGTACAATCGTGCCTAATGCGCACAGTCTGAATGTTGGAAGGTCGGAAACCTTTCCTGGATAAATGGTGAAGCCTCTCTCATATACATAGTCATGAATCGCTTCAAAGCTGAATTTCTCATCGTTTGGATACAGTACGGAAACAACCAGCTTGGACTGCAGTTCTCTTGGAATGATGGTCTGGAAGCCCAATCTGTCAAGACCTTTGTAAATCGCTTCCCACAGAGACTGATGACGTTCCCATTTCGCCTGTTCGCCAACTTCCCAGTATTCCTTGATAGCCTGACGAGTCGCATAGATCGTCTGTACTGGAGGCGTGAAGTGCATTTCGCCCTTGTTCTTGATAAAGTCATACTGCATGAACAGGTTGGTGTAGTAGGATCTAGTCGGATAATCCTTGGATGCTTCGATCATCTTTGTGTTACCGATGACATAGGACAGGCCTGTCATGGACATGAGTCCTTTCTGAGCGGAAGCCATTACAAAGTCCAGATTGTCTTTATCCATGTCAATTGGGATCATAGCATAAGTGGAAGTGGTGTCAACTACCATAGTTTTTCCGTATTTGTGAGCAACTGCGCCGATTTCTCTGATTGGGTTCAGGATGCCTGTGCCTGTTTCATGGTGGCAGCAGTATACGACTGCGATGTCAGGATCAGCTTTGATAGCTTCTTCTGCTTTTGCTACGTCGATCGGTTCTGTGATCGGCAGCTTCAGATCCACATAGTCCATGTGATAATACTGAGCGACTTCTGTCGCGCGTCCGGAGTACGCACCATTGTTGAGAACCAGAATCTTTTTGCCTTCTGGAACTAAGGAGTTCACGCAAGCATCGATATTGATGGTGCCGGAACCAGTGAACAACACAGCAGTGTACTTGTTCAGATCGCCATGAACGATTTTAACCAGATCTTCGCCCATTTCCTTCATGATCTGTCCGAATTCTTTTTCCCTTGGGCAGATATCAGGAACTACCTGTGCGTATTTGACAGTATCGGTTGTGGTGGCTGGACCAGGGTTCAGCAGTACGTTTCTTTTTACTTTTGGATATTCCATTTTGTTCCTCCTTATTATATCAGTGATAACTCATTTATAGTTCATTCATTTGCATGAATCATGCAGCAGTTTCATTGTCTTTATTCTTTTTGTTGAGTCCCCATCCCGCGATGATGGAAATGATGATCATAACGATGCACACGCCAGCCACGCAGGTGAATACCAGCTTCCAGTTGCCGCTGTTTGTGAGGACACTGCCAAAGAAGATGGCCTGCACAGACGCACCAAGGTAAGCGAAGCAGTCCAGCACTCCAGCTGCGGTTCCCGCAAAGGCTCTGCCGCCAACGTCAGTGGCATATGCCCAAACAAGGCCGTTGATGGCGTAGATGAAGAAACCAGCGATAAAGAGCAGCGCTCCGGCAAGAGGCCCTGGGCTCACGCCCATGAAGAAGAATACAGTAACCCCTGAAATGCCCGCGCACATGATTACCATAGGCAGCCTGTTGTCTGCGAAGAATTTATCAGAAATCCATGGGATCACCAGTGTGCCGATGGCCATGCCCAGTGGCAGCAGCACAGTTCCTAAGATACCATCTTTGATATCCACGCCAAATTCCTGCACATAATAGGTCGGTACCCATGTGAGGAGTCCGTACCTGGCAATGCTGGAACCAGCGATGATCAGCAGCCACATGTCGAATCTCCATTGTTTCAGCAGATACAAATATGGGAACAGCTTTCCGTTTTCAGCAATGAGCTTTTTCAGTTCTTCGTCTTTTTCGTTTTTTTGCGCGTCCGCGTCAACGAATTCTTTCAGGCCGATTTTCTTTGGACTATCTTTGGCAAAGAATATGTAGAGAATGCCAGCGATCACCATGATAATGGCAGGGATGATGAAACCCGCCTTCCAGCCGCTGCCCGGTAAAATCACAAAGGACAGGGAAACTGCCAGAGCCGCGCAGACTTGGCCGAATCCAGAGAAGGCATTGGCGAATCCAGTAGCGAATCCTCTCCTGTTTCCAGGCCACCAGTTTGCCAAAAGCGCGATGCCAGGGGACCAGAGCATGGACTGGAAGTAGCCGTTGAATCCCCACAGGATGGCGATGATCACAATGCTGGATTGGAAGCCGATGAGCACATTGGCTGCCGCAGATAAGAACATACCGGCAATGATGAATCTGTTGACTCCGAAGATCTCTCCCAGCCTGCCGTTGAACAAGTGGCCGATGCCATAAGTCCAAAACAGAACAGAGGATAAGATCCCCAGATCCAGTTCGGTCCAGCCTTCTTCTGCCATCATGGTCGGCATGGCATAGTTGATGTTCTGCCGTCCGCAATATAGCATGCAGTACAGCACGGAAAAGGCCAAGAGCACGATCCATGCGTTTTTGTTGAATAATTTAAATTGTTCAGGAGTATAGCCAAGCATATCCGTGTTTTTCTTTTTGTCACTCATTATGTCTCTCCTAACTTTTTCTTTGAAAATTAGCTATCAATAATCTTTCTTTGAGAATGATTGCGAAAACAAGGCACCCCCTTGTGCGACTGGAGTGCAGGGGTGCCTTCTAATATGCTTGCCTTAAATTGTCTCGATGAGACCCTGTCCCGGTCTTTCGCCTCTTCTGAGTCTTGGTTCGATCTGTCCAAAGATGA
>CAJTYS010000071.1 GCA_910583765.1 uncultured Eubacteriales bacterium
CATATCGTCTTTTCTCCTTAGAATGTTTTTTTGCTGTCCAATAAGATTGTCACTGGACCGTCATTTTGGATGTTCACCATCATATGGGCCTGGAAAACGCCTTCTTCCACATGGAGCCCCTCCTGCCGAACCAAGCCGATGAAATGCTGGTACAGCCTGTTTGCTTCCTCTGGTCCCGCGGCTTTTGTGAAGCTGGGCCGTTTGCCCTTTCTCGCGTCGCCTAATAAAGTGAATTGAGAAACAGCCAAGAGCTGACCGCCCACGTCCATCAAGGATAAGTTCATTTTTTCCTGCTCATCTTCAAACACCCGAAGTCCAGTCACTTTTCCTGCGATGTATTCCGCGTCCTTTTCCGTGTCGCCCTGCTCCACGCCTAATAAAACCATTAGTCCCTGCTTTATGGCTCCAGTCACCGCGCCATCCACTGACACGCTGCTTTGGGTTACTCTCTGTACAACTGCCCGCATTGTCTCCTCCTATGGTTTTGCCCGGAACACATCTGAAACCCCGGGAACGTTTTTCAGGGAACGCAGCACTTTTTCCACTTGCGCTTTATTGGAAATGGACAAGGTCAGAGTCACGTTGACCGTCTCATCCTTGCTGCTCTTGGCGTTTACTCCATCAATATGCACGTCCATGTCCTCACAAACTCTGGAAAGCGCTGAAAACAGACCTTTTCTGTCTTGTGCGATAATGCTCACGTCCGCGGTGTAAGCCTGCTCCAGTTTGTCTTGATCCCAGTGGACCTGAATGTACCTGGCTTTTTCCGCTTCTGGGAGAGAGGTGATATTGGGACAGTCGGTTCTGTGGACGGAGATTCCTCTTCCCTTGGTGATGAAACCAATGATGTCATCACCAGGCACTGGGTTACAGCATCTGGCAATGCGGATCATCAGGTTGTCCACTCCCTCTACTGTGATGCCCGCGTTTTCCCGCCGCCGCTGCGCTTCTTTTTGCTTGCGTTCACTCGGTACTTTATTTTCCAGTTCTTTTTCTTCTTTTTCCAGCTGAGCCTGCGTCTCATCGTGGAAATATTTGAACAACAGCGAGGCCACTTTGCTTTGAAAGGACCCGCCGTGGCTCAGCTGGTTGTAAAGTTCTTCTTGGTTGTGCAGGTTCAATTCCTTGACCGCTCGATTGACAAAGGCGTTTTTCAGCACGTCTTTTGGATCATAGCCCTTTTTACGGACGTATTTGTCAATGGTGTCTTTGCCCTTGTCCACTGCGTCTGATTTATTTTCTTTTTTCAGCCACTGACGAATCTTGTTCCTAGCCGTGTTGCTCTTGACAATTTTCAGCCAATCGATGCTAGGTCCCGCCGCGTTAGGCGAAGTGACGATTTCAATGATGTTCCCGTTTTCCAAAGTATGGTCGATGGTTACCATCTTGCCGTTGACCTTGGCACCCACGCATTTGCAGCCAATGGCTGAATGGATCTTGAACGCGAAATCCAGCGGCGTGGAGCCAGCCGGAAGTTCAATCACATCGCCCTGGGGCGTAAAGACGAAGACTTGGCTGGCAAAGAGGTCCACCTTCAGAGTTTCCATGAACTCCTTAGGGTCGTGCATGTCCTTTTGCCATTCCAGAGTCTGCCGCAGCCAGGCCAGCTTGACCTCTTCCTTGTCATGGGCGATCCCTTCTTTGTATTTCCAGTGAGCCGCGATGCCATATTCCGCGATCTTGTGCATCTCGTAAGTTCGGATCTGGATCTCGAACGGATTCCCCGTGTCACCGATGACCGTGGTGTGAAGGGACTGGTACATGTTGGGCTTTGGCATGGCGATATAGTCTTTGAACCTGCCTGGAATAGGCGTCCACAAAGTGTGGACGATCCCCAGCACCGCATAACAGTCCCTTACGTTTTCCACAATGATGCGGACCGCGGTAAGGTCGAAAATTTCATCCAGCTGTTTGTGCTGGTATTTCATTTTTTTATAAATGCTGTAAAAATGTTTGGAACGCCCCATGATATCATAATGGATATGCAGATCCTCCAAAGCCTCTTTGATCTCATCAATCACTTGGCGGATAGCTTCGTCCCGCTGCTCTTTCTTTTCACTGACTTTTTCCACCAGGTAATAATAAGCCTCTGGATCCAGACATTTCAGCGCAATGTCCTCCATCTCGAATTTCATGGCGTAAATCCCTAGCCTGCTGGCCAGAGGCGCGTATATTTCCAAGGTTTCCTTGCATTTGTCAATGATCTTGCGTTCCGTCATATAATTGATGGTTCGCATATTATGAAGCCGGTCAGACAGCTTTACAATGAGCACTCGAATGTCTTTTGACATGGCAAGGAACATTTTTCTCAGGTTTTCCGCCTGTCGTTCCTCTTTGCTCTCGAATTTGATCAATCCCAGTTTTGTGACTCCGTCTACTAATACTTCTACTTCTTCCCCAAATTCTTCTTTCAACTGCTCAGCTGTATAGGGCGTGTCCTCCACTACATCATGAAGCAGCCCTGCCACGATAGTATCTTCGTCCATCCCCAGGTCAGCCAGTATTTCCGCGACTGCCAAGGGATGGATTAAATAGGGCTCGCCGGACTTTCGCAGCTGTCCTTCATGCATTTCACTGGCCTTGTCGTAAGCCCGGCCGATCAGCTCCATATCGTAGTTGGGGTTGTAGCCGGAAATGGTTTGTAAAAATTCTTCTCTGCTCTTCATTTACTGTCCTTTTCCTCGCTTTACACTTGTGCGCCGTGGTTCGGGTCCCGTCTTTCCGGCTTTTTCTTTTTCTTCTTTTTTGTGTCTCTCAAATATTTGCTCTGATTTTTTCTGCGTGAAAACTCATAATAAAGCGGGCTGCAAATGGTGATGGAAGATGCTGCTCCCACCAATACACCGATCATCAGCGGCAGTACGAACACCCTGATGGCTTCTCCAGTCATCACCAGCATCGGCACCATGACGATCAAAGTGGTGAAGGATGTCATCAAAGACCTTCCTAATGTTTGGGTGATGCTCTTGTCCAGCAGCTCTTCGGTGCTGCCTTTTTTCATGTATTTCAAATTTTCCCGAACCCTGTCAAACACAACGATGGTATCGTTGATGGAATACCCCACGACCGTCAGGATACCGGCAATGAACGGGTTATTGACCTGTACGTTGAATATCGCATAAAAAGCAATGACCATCAATACGTCATTGAGCACACCCAAAAGCGCTGCTCCGCCGAATTTCCATTCTGAGAACCGGAGCCGGATATAGATCAGCATGAACAAGGCTGACAGCAATACGGCTTTGATGGCGTTGTTTCTCAACTCTTTTCCCACGGACGGACCAAAGAGTTCCTGGGCCACGATGTCTTCATCCGCGAAGCCAAAGTCCGCCTGCAGCTTATCCAACACTTCTGCCCGCTGATCGGAATCCAGGGCCTTCATGGTACGGATCACCACTTCTTCGTTTCCAGCGCCTGAATAAATGATCTCTGGCTGCAGTTTGTACTCTTTGATGGATTTTTGCACATCAGCCACTGCCACCTGTTTGCCCATGTTCACCTGAAGCATGGTGCCGCCTGTGAAGTCGATCCCGTAATTGAGCCCTCGCACAAGCCCAAAGATGAGACCGATCACCAAGATCAAGATGCTGATGCTGTAAAAGATCTTTCTATGTTTGATAAAATGGAGTTCCTTGTTGATCTGGAACGTGGCAGTATTGTCTTTTTTAATTCCATAAAAGCCTTTTTTCGCGAATGCTTTGCTTTCGGAAAGAATGCTCATGTAAAGTCTTGTGATCAATACTGCTGTCAATAAGCTGGCCAGGATACCGATCATCAGTGTCCACGCGAAGCCTTTGACCGTGCTGGTGCCCACCTGATACAGGATGATAGCCGCGATGAAGGTGGTCACCTGAGAGTCGATAACCGTGCTCATGGCGCGTTTGAAGCCAGTCTGCACCGCTACCCGTATGCTCTTTCCTCCGATGATCTCTTCCCGTATGCGGGAGAAAATGACCACATTGGCATCCACCGCCATACCAATGGACAAGATGATGCCTGCGATTCCTGGAAGTGTCAGGACACTGCCCATAAGAGCCATGACGTTCAAAATGATCACCACGTACAGCAAAAGTCCAATATTCGCTGTGAGACCCATGAGCCGATAGCCTACCAGCATAATGACAAAGATCAGCGCCAGGCCAATGAATCCAGCGATGATGCTCTGCTCCAGGGCGTTATAACCGATCTTCGCAGTCTGCACAGAAGAGGTCACTTCTACCAAATCAACTGGAAGCGCGCCGCCTCGGATGAGGGCCGCTAAGTTCTTTGCGTCTTCCTGAGAGAAATTTCCTGATATTTCACAGCTGCCTCCGGAAATCGGACCATTATCCACGACTGGCGCGGAAATGATCTGATTATCAAGCATAATCATGATCGCGTTGTTCGCCACGTTCTGATCCGTATAGGCGGAAGTGATGGCGCCGCTATAAGCCTGTTGGGTAGCGTTTGTGAATTTATCCGCTCCATCGCTGTCAAATTGCAAAATAACCGCATAACCGCCTTTTTCTGCCATGCCAGTGGTCGCGTCTTTCACGTTGCTTCCATCCAGAACCGGCGTGCCGTCAGCCAGCGCGAATTGAAGCTGGGCCGTCTGCCCAATCTGCTCGATGGCCGCCTCCGCGTCTTCCGCGCCTGGCAGTTCCACACGAATCCGTTTTTGACCTTCTACTGTTACAACTGGCTCGGCCAGTCCCATTTGGTTGACACGTTCTTCGATAACCGCCTGGGTCTGGTTCATCAGTTCCGCCAGTTCTTCTCCTTCCAGGTCGGTCTGGGCTTCCATGACAACGTAGACGCCGCCCTTGATATCAAGCCCCAGCTTGATTTTGTCCTTGGTAGGTTCCACGGCGGAGCCTAAACCGAAAATCGTCACATACCATCCAAATGCGATCAATAGTATGACCAAAACTGCTAAAACTCGTTTAAGCCTGTAATTCATTTTGTCCTCCACTTTTTCTTATGTATATTTTTAAAGTTGACAATAAACTTGCCAATTTAAACTATATTCATAACATTTTACTACTTTTCTGGGGTTTCTACAAGGGCAAACCGCCTGCTTTTTCTGGTTTTCCGCTACTTTTTCATATTCGCGCCCCAAATGCCGCCAATCAGTCCGCCGCCAACAGGCACCAGGTAGGACAGCCTGAGCATGGACAAGTTGAGAAAGGAAACAAAACAGGCGCTGACAATGAGCAAGATCAAGACCAACAGCAAGGCTGACGATGCTAAGCCAATGAGCAGGCCTGCCTTTTGAAAATAACTAGACAGATACATGCTGACAAACAAAGAACAAAGCGTCATGGCCGCCACAATAAACGGAAATCCCCACTCTTCTGGGAATGGGGTGACTTTCATCAGCAGCGCTCCTGCCAGTGTCAAAATGCCAAATCCTATTAGGCCAATGATATAGCCTTTACATATCCTCATGATTTTTTCCATAGATCCAATACCTCCCTTTCACCTTGTAACCAATATATTGCCTGACATATGGAATCAGAACAAGCAAGGCCAAGAGGCTTGAAAGAAATCAATGAAAATCCCATGAATCGCATGCGGATCTTTCTTTGTATGCTAAAAAGCACACTGTAAAATTGCTTTTACAGTGTGCTCTCTATGCTGCGATTAAGATATAGTCGGCTTATTTTTCTTCTTCAGCGGGTGCTTCTTCATTGGAAGCTTCCGTTGATTCTGAAACTGGTTCTTCTGCTGGCTCTGCCTTCTCAGGTTCTTCCTGTGCCGCTTCTGAATCCGCGTCAGTTTTTTTCTTCAATCTCTTTGGCATCGCTTTCTTCGGTGCGTCTTCTTCATCTTCAGAAGGAGCAGGAACGCTGACCTTCTTTGTCTGCTTCGCGCTTTCTACGACTTTGGAAACAGACCATCTCATGACTTCAAATTTCACTTTGTCAGCGCCAACTTGAATGACCAAAGACTCTTCCTTGGTCTTCACGACTTTCCCACAGATGCCTCCGATGGTTATGATTTCATCGCCCACACGGACGTTGCTTCTCATTTCATTGACTTGTTTCTCTCTTTTCTTCTGCGGTCTGATGAGCAGAAAATACATCACCAACAACAGCAGCACTAAGGGCAATAGTGTAGCCCACATGTTACCATTCATTAAACTAAAGCCTCCTTAAAATCTCACTCTCTTACGTTATCCAAATATAAATGGTGCCGGCGATGGGGGTCGAACCCATACGGTGTTGCCACCACGGGATTTTGAGTCCCGCACGTCTGCCAATTCCATCACGCCGGCGCAATGAAGTCATTATAGCACATCTTCAGGAATTAGACAAGATTTATTAGTAATTTTCTGGCGATTTTTCACCTTTATTTTTGCGCCTGGTGGAAAATATCCCTTGCGGCGCTTCTAGAATACCGACAAGACCAGCTTCTAGACAAGAATCAGCGAAGCCGGCTTTGTTCCATTTTTTATGATTGCGGGAAATACTTTTCGTGCATTTCCCGCATAGGAACAAAGCATGCCCCTGAACGATCCCCATTCATCTCATGGATTGTTTAAACATCCAAAATCTCCAAGTCCGCTTGCTGAATATCAGTCATGTATTTTTTGCTCAGCAGACTGTACATAATAGGAATCACGATCAAGGTCATCATGGTGGCATAGATCAGACCGCCGATACATACGATGGCCACTGGTTGTATCATTTCCGCGCCGCTTCCCAGACCAATAGCCATAGGCAGCAGCCCTAAAATCGTAGTGATGGCAGTCATGAGCACAGGCCGCATCCTGACAGCTCCTGCTTCCACAATGGCTTCATGGCGCTCCATGCCATCTTCCAGTCGAAAACGATTGATGCAGTCAACCAGTACGATGGCATTATTGACAATGACACCTACCAGCATGACGAATCCCAGCAGAGCCACGACGCTCACTTCCTGTCCTGTCACCAGCAGAGCCAGCATGCCGCCTGTGAACGCCAGGGGCACCGTGAACATGACGATGAGCGGCGAACGCAGAGACTGGAACTGCGCGACCATCACCAGATATACCATCAATATTCCCAGTCCCAGCATGAGCAGCATCTGCCCCATGGCTTCCATGATCGCTTCATTTTCACCTTCAAACTCTACCTTTACACTATCTGGCAGATCCATAGCTTCCACAGCTTCCTTCGCCTCACTGGTCATATGCGTAATATTATAGCCGTCCTTCACTGCTGCGGTCACTGCCAGCACTCGTTTCTGTGCCTCGCGGTTGATCATGCTCAAGGTCTGTGTCTGGGTGATGTCCGCGATAGCTGCCAAGCTGACTTTTTCTTCCGTGCCGTCCGCTTTCTTGCCAGTGACCTTCAACTTTTCCAAATCTTTTTTTGTCATGGACTCACTATCTGTGCTGGAAACCACCACATCGGTTCCCTCTCCGCTCCGTACCAGGGTGGTGGCTGTTTCATCTTTAGAAAGCTGGGCAGAAACATCAGCGAACACCTGAGCCACGGTTAGGCCATAGGACATGGCTTTGTTTTTATAAATGCTGATCTGCAGCTTCGGTGCGCTGTCCTCTTTTGTGTCTGTCACTTCTTCTAACCCTTTGATTTGGTTCAGCTTGGCTTCGATAGCTATGGCAGAAGTACGCAAATCATCTAAATCATCGGAGTACACGTTGATCTGAACACCTGCGTTGCCCATCATGCTCATCATGTCCGTGTCACCTTGAGCCGTGACTTCACAGCCATATTTGTCCCCCATGGCTTCGATTTCTTTTGAAAGATTCTTTCCTTGCTCTAGTTTATCCTCATCCAAAATCACGTACATCATGGCTTGTGTCACGTCTTTTTCACCGCCCGCGGACATGCCCATGGCGTTTCCTGCGTCACTGGACAGCATGGCACCCACGGTTTCTACATAATCCATGCTTTGGATCTTCCCGGCAATGGCATCAGTGGCTTCTGCCGTATCCTTCAGCTCACTGTCTTCTGGCATTTGAACGGTCACGGAGATTTGCTGGCTTGCCATGGCAGGCATGTAAGAAAAGCCTCTCAGCAGCGCAAGACCTGTGGAAGCCACCAGCAGGACCACCGCTGCTGCCAGTACCATCATTCTGTGGCTCAAAGCGAATTTCACGGCTTTTTTGTACTTGATGATCACCGGACTTTCATGACTGAGAGCTGTTTTCTTCGTCTTCCGTTTCAACAGTCCTCTTGCCATGGCAGGAACCAATGTGAGCGCAATGAATAGACTAGCCAGCAGCGCATAAGCGATAGTCAGTGCCATGTCTGTGAAAATCTGGCGAGTCATGCCTTCCACGAACACGATAGGAACGAAAACGCAAATCGTGGTCAGTGTGGAGGCTGTAATGGCCCCAGTCACTTGCGCTGCTCCGGAAATCGCTGCTCTTGTGTGGCTGTAGCCCATGGAGCGCAGCCTATAGATATTTTCAATGACCACAATGGAATTGTCCACCAGCATCCCCACCCCAATGGCCAGGCCTGCCAGGGAGATCATGTTCAAAGTCACGCCGGAGAAATACATGAGCACAATGGCAAATGTCACACTGATCGGGATGCTGATGGCAGTGATCAATGTCGGCCGGATGTCCCGCAGGAAGAACAAGAGAATTAGAATCGCCAGGATCGCTCCCAACAACAAATTCTGCAGTACAGAGTTCACTACCATGTGGATGTATTCTCCCTGGTCTGACAAGGTCGTGAAGGTAAGTCCCGCATGGCGCTTCGAGAGCCGCTCGAATTCCGATGTGATGCTGTCGGCCACATCAGCTGTGGCGTAACTGGACTGCTTTGTGAAAGTCAGCAGGACTCCGTTTTCATTGTTGATCTTCGCATAGGTTTCCGCAGAGTTATCCGCGTTTGTCACATCCGCGATATCCGAAAGTTTCACAGGCTCCACGTTGTCCATGTCCATATCCAGCAGAACCAGGTTCTGCAGTTCGGTCATGGTTTTGATCTTGTCTCCTACGCTGACAAGGACCTCGCTTTTGCCATCGCTCACGTAGCCTGCGGGCATGGAAAAGTTCTGGGCGTTCAAAATCGCTGACACGTTGCCCATAGTCAGCACACCTGTCAGGTTCGCGCTGTTGAGCGCCGCTTCTTCTGAGGACTGTACCTGCTCCAAGGATGCCTGAAGCTGGGCAACCGTGGCTTGGAGCGTGCCCTCACCTGCCGCTAGATCCGCTCGGCTGTTTCCTAACGTCGCTGCGGTCTTTGCCTGCTGTACGTTTAGCTTAGCGATTCCTTCATCCAGGGCTTTGATTTGAGCGCTCAGTTCTTTAGAAGACGGCATGTCTTTGGCGCTCATGCCTATTTTTTTTAATGCTTTTTGCAGTTCCTGCATGGTGGAAACAGCTTCCGCATAGGTTGGGTTTGCCATGTACAATTTCTGCAAATCCTCATTTGTCATATTTGGATTCTGTTTTTTCATGGCCTTTTCGATTTCATCCATGACCATGTTGAGGGCTTCCAGCTGCATGACCAAATCCCTAGCCTGGACCAGCTGCTCCCGTCCTTCTTTCATTTGGGATCTGGCCGCCTCTATTTTCTCGGCTGATTGACTTTGCGCATCTTCTATTTTATCCTTGCCTGCTGTGATCTGCTTTTTCCCGTTTTCTGCTTTTCTGATGCCGTCTTTTAATTTTCCTTTTGCATCAGAGAACTGCGCTAAAATAGCGTTGCTGGTTTTTCTATTGACCTCATCGATCTTTTCTTGAGAAAGGATCACCTGGATGTCTTCGCTCACCAGTCCGGTGGCATTGACACTAGCGACCCCTTCGATTCCTTCCAGCGGCGCCAGCAGATTTTCCTCCACAAAAGAAGAAGTTTCCACCGTGGTTTTTCCTGTCAAATTGACTGCGGCCACTGTGACTGGCATCATGTCCGGATTGATTTTCATTACAATAGGGGTGCCTACTGTTTCATCCCACTCCCCTGAAATCAGCTCGATCTTTTCACGTATGTCCACGGAAACCGCATCCATGTTCACATCATCGGAAAACTCCAAGGCCACCATGGAATAGCTATCGTTGGACTGGGAAGTAATGTTCTTGATATGATCTAATGTGGCCAGCTGTCGCTCCAGCGGTTCTGTGATATTGTTTTCGATTTCCTCTGGGCTGGCTCCTGGATATGTAGTCATGACAATGGCATATGGCATGTTGATGCTCGGAAATAGATCCGGCGTCAATTTAGAAAAGGACACCACGCCGAACACAATGATCAAAATCATGACAACTAGTACGGTAAATGGTTTTTTTACACTGAATTTTGCTAACATCTTTCCTCCTTGTTTGAACCCCTTTGATTGATGATCTTACTTGACAACGCCATGTTTGATCATTTCAAACATGCTCTCTAATTTGTCTTTTGCGGAAGAAAAGCTTTCACCTTCCATCAAATACAACCGCAGCGCGTACAGCACGCTGCTGATCAAGAGAAAGCTCAACTCCAGAAAATCCGTTTCCGAAGAAATTTTTAAGTTTTCTAACCCCCCCTTAAGATAGGAAACATAACTTTGCGCCGCGCATTCCTCGACCTGGCGAAGTAGCTTCGCAGCATCAGCGGGCTTCATATTAGCAATCAATTGCTGACCCAAAGCTTCCCATTCTGTCCCTTTCAGCTTGGCTGCCTGCGTAAAAACCTCCAGGCTCAAAGTGAAAAGATCGTGATTTTCTTTCGCTTCTTTCAGTTGACCTGCCATTTTTTCAAATACAAGTCCTGTGATATGCTGATAAATATCCTCTTTATCTTTAAAATAATAATAAAAAGCACTGCGAGAGATTTCCGCGTTCTTTGCGATCTTAAAAACAGAGACCTTGTCATAAGGCAGCTGCGAAAACTCACAAATCGCAGATTGAAGCAGCACGCGTTTTTTATCTTCTTCTAATTTGAAAAAAGCTTCTGTGGGCATAATTCCTCCTTTCCGTTTTCACCAATACAAAATTAACACTGTATCAGTATAGCAGGTTCATTATACTTGACACAGTGTCAACTGTCAATTCTTTTCTATTTTGTTTTTCCTAAAACCGTATATGGTTTCATGTGATTTTGGATTCAGGAACGGCGAAATCGATTGAGACACGCAAAGATTTCTTGCCTGCGGACCATGCTGTATCCACAGACAGGGCTTCCTGAACATAATCCCTCCATACCCTTTTCCTGTATGATCTTGTCCACTCGATCCACGATTTCAGAAACCGTACTTTGACCATCTGTCCATTCTTCTAAACAAGAGAGCAAAATTTTTCCAAGGGACGCTGTCTGCTCGCTGTCTTCCAGCTGTTCCACATAACGCAGATCCACCGTTTCCTTTCCTATAGAAAACGCATCCTTGCTCTGAACCTTTATTTTCAGTGGCTTGTGTTTCTTTTTTTCTTCCAAGAGTTTCCGCGGCCAAGTCATGATCCTACGGCTTTTTGGCATAGCAAAGGCTGGCCTGTCTCCAGGAGCCGCATCTTGGTATTTTTCACACAGCGCCTTGGCTTTTTTTGTAATATCTTCTGGCTCATAGCGATCCATCTGAATCACAGTGTCCGCGATATGAAAAAAAGCGCCTGAGCTTCCCGCCACTAGGATCGTGGAGATCCCTGCCTGCTCATAGAGCTGCCGCGCCCGCTGGATGAACGGGGTGATGGGTTCCTTACCATGCCCAATGACTTCCTGCATGAAAACATCTCGCACCATGAAATTCGTGGCCGACGTGTCTTCGTCTATGAGAAACAGTTTGCTCCCCGCTTCTATGCTTTCTGCGATGCCCGCTGCCTGGGAAGTGCTGCCGCTGGCATCTAAAGTAGAAAAGCAAGTAGTGTCTTTTCCGTTTGGCAGATCATTGATAAACATGGAAATATCCACGTCTTTGATGAATCGCCCGTCTTCAGCCCGCAGCTTGACCGCTGTGCCATCTGTGATCACATACTCCCTACCATCTCCCTGGATATGATCATAGATACCCTGTTGTAAAGTAGCCAAAAGAGTGGACTTGCCATGATATCCACCTCCTGCGATCAAGGTGATGCCTTGCGGGACGCCCATGCCTGTTAATGTTCCTTTATGCGGCAATTCTAAAGTGATCCGCAGACTTTCCGGAGACTGGAAGGCAATCGCTTGCTTCATGGGGCGATCCGATACACCGCTTTCTCTCGGCAGCACGGCTCCATCTGCTACAAAGGCAGTTAAATGGCGATTTTTCAGTTCCTGACGAATCGCATGCTGATCGTCTGCTAAGCATACTGTCTGTTCTACCCGCTTAGCATCCATGTTTTTATAAAATAACGCCTGCCGCAGACATTCAGGGAGAAAGTGAAACAGCATTTTTTCTAATTCTCTGCCGTTGATCCGCCTGCCATTCGCTGGAAAACCAGCGTGAAAACGGACAATTAACTCTTGTTCCGTGATCTGGCAAGCCGTCCGCTCCAGTACAGTCTGCCCGCACCTAGAAATGGTCAAAAGCCCACTTTTTCCTGACCCTCTGGCTTTAAAGGTGACTGATGTGAATTCTGCGGCCAGCCTGCGGGTAAGAAGATCCTGCAAAGCAATCCTGGTATGCTTTTTTCGGACATAACTTTGTGGGATACCCGTGTCTTTCCATGGGATCCTCACACTGAGGGCTGAAGGCGGCGCAAAGGGGTCACTCTGAATTCGATCCAACCCCAGCTGATATCCGTCAAATTGGTACACGCCTCTCAGCTCTTTGTATAAAGAATAGCTCTTACCATCCATGGCTCTGATTTGTCTGCTTAAATCCTGGCTCTGTTTCATATTTACGCAGTTGCCTCCAACTTTGTTTTGATTTTTTCAACCTCGTTTTCCAAGTGCATCGTCCGAAGCAGCATCATTTCCTTTTCTTTTTCACTTTTTAAGGCTGCTTCAAGCTTTCGGTTCAAATCCCTATGTCCTTCCGCAACGATCTGAATGCCTTTGTTCGTTTCATTTTCTAACGTGATTTGTATCGTCTTGATATCACTCTGGGCAATTCTCATATCATTCTTAAGCCCCTTGACATCAGCTTTGGTCCCTTCCATGTCCTTCTTGAGAACCGCTACATCTGCTTTCAGCCCTGCGATATCTGCCTTGGTTTCTTCCATGTCTTTTTTGAGAACTACGATGTCAGACTTGGCCCCTTCCATGTCCTTCTTGAGAACCGCTACATCTGCTTTCAGCCCTGCGATATCT
>CAJTYS010000072.1 GCA_910583765.1 uncultured Eubacteriales bacterium
AAGCACAAGGGATACAGCGATTTTTTAATCTTCTAACTGTCAAAGACAGGATTATTATACACAAATTCTATCAATGATACAATCCTCTGATTGTTTTACGAAACCTCTCTTCTTCTCATTTCTACCCTCGCCCGCAAATCCGGTTTATCGCGTCCAGCAAAAAAATCCATTGACAACCAGCGAAAAAAATAGTAGGATGTAAAAAGTCGTATACGTCCGCCAGACAAAAAAGAGGCTATAGATTTTATTGTTTCTGATCTTAAACAATAGAATCTATGGCCTTTTTCATTGAGCAAAGCGCAAAGGAAAAGAAAGGAGTTTCTGATCATGAGCCAACTTTATATGAAAGAAAAATCCGTGCTGCCTTTGGTATTATCCATGTCCTTTCCCATGGCCATTTCCATGCTGGTAAACGCCCTCTACAATATTGTGGACAGCTACTTTGTGGCGAAAATCAGCGAAAGCGCCATGACCGCCCTATCCCTGGTGTTTCCCCTGCAAAATCTAGTCATGGCCGTGGCCGTGGGTTTTGGCGTGGGCATCAACGCCGCGGCCGCCTATTTCTTGGGAGCGGAAAATCCCAAGGCCGCTGACAGCTCCGTTTCTCAAGGACTGGTCCTAAACGGACTCCACGGGATCCTGCTGACAGCGGGATGCCTTGCCAGCGCGCAACTGTTTTTAGGGCTGTTCACATCAGATGCGGAAACCATTTCCTATGGGACGCAATATTCCATGATCGTGTTCCTCTTTTCCATGGTGATCACAGTGGGCGTATGTTTTGAAAAAATCTTTCAAGCCGTGGGCAGGATGAAAGTCTCCATGGCTGGCATGATGATCGGGTGTTTGGCTAACATCATTTTGGATCCCGTTCTCATCTTTGGCATCGGCTTTTTCCCTGAATTGGGAATCAAGGGAGCAGCTCTGGCCACTGGCATCGGCCAGGGGATCACCCTTGTCTTTTATATCATCGTGTTCCTCAAAACGCCTATGCCTGTGCGTATCAAGCTAAAGCGATCCATGATAGACACAAAAGTCTGCAAGCGCCTATACGCAGTGGGAATCCCCGCCACCTTGAACATGGCGCTCCCCTCTCTTTTGATCACAGCGCTCAACGGGATCTTGGCGGAGTTTTCGCAGATGTACGTGCTGATCCTGGGGATCTACTACAAGCTGCAGACCTTCATTTATCTGACAACAAACGGCATTGTCCAGGGCATCCGTCCTCTGGTAGGCTATAATTACGGCGCAGGAGAACTTGACCGAGTAAAGTGCGTCCACCGGACAGCGCTGATGCTCAGTGCGCTGATCATGGCTCTGGGGACTGGTCTGTGCCTTCTGATCCCCAAACAGCTGATCGCCATGTTTTCCGCTAACCCCCAGACCATCAGCGCTGGTGCGGAGGCCTTGCGGTTCATCAGCTGTGGCTTTCTCGTGTCAGCCATTTCCGTTATCACCTGCGGCACCCTGGAAGGGCTGGGGAAGGGCCTGCCGTCTCTAGTGATTTCCATTATCCGCTACATTGCCATTATTCCCATCGCCTTTGTTCTGAGCCGCTTTCTGGAGGCCGCTGGCGTATGGCACGGGTTCTGGGTGACAGAACTGATCAGCGCAGGAGCAGCGGTCCTGCTGTTTCACCGCTGCGTGAAAGGGCTGGGAAAAGACAAGGCCTGAACCATCCGTCTCTGGTTCAGGCTGTCTAAAAGGCTGTGAAAGCGCTGATCCACCACGCATAAGAAAGTCTAAGCATCTCCAGTCTCCGTCTCACTGCATTCTGCCGCAGCCTCTCTTTTTTTCATCCCATGCATGATCACGTAGTACCCTGTGACTAAAATCAGATCAGCTCCCAGCCAGGCCGTCACTTCCACAAAATAAATCCCTTGCTCACCGATCACCCTGATGACCAAGAATGCCATCACCACTCGGCAAACCAGCTCAGTAGCGCTGCCCACCACCACAAGGATCATCCGGTTCATCCCCATGACAGTGGAACGATAGGTATTGACAGCGTAAAGAGCCAGTAACAGAACACCCATGATAAAGAGATATCGATAAGCCACCGCCAGCACATCGCCTGCGATAACCGCATTCGCTGAAATGAACAACATCAGGATATGCCTGCCAAATATGATTATGACGCTGCCCATGATCAGGGATGTGATGATGCCAAAGAGCAGACTGATCCTAGTTCCCTTTCGGATCCGCTCCAGATTTTTCGCCCCGTAATTCTGACTGGTGTACACCATCATAGCGCTGCCCATGGCCAGAGAAATGGTCTCCAGCACGCCATACAGCTTGTTAGTCGCCGTGAAGCCGGCCACATAGATCATACCTAAAGAATTCAGCGCATATTGGACCACAATGCCGCCTACAGCGATGATCGCATACTGAAACGCCGTGGCTACGCCTCTGGCCCATACTTTCTTCAGCAGATTTCGATCTGGCCGCTTCTCTTCTTCTCTGGATTTCAGCAGCGTCATCCTTCGCAGCACCACAAAACAATAGGCACAAGCAATCAGCTGGGCAATGCCGCTGGCTGCCGCTGCTCCAGCCACGCCCCACTGGAACACCAATACAAAGAGCAGGTCAAGACTGATGTTCAGCATCGTGGAAATCAGCAAAGCGATGAAGGGCGTTTTGCTGTCACCCAGCGCACGCAGGATACAGGAAATCGTGTTGTACTGCTGCACCACGAAAATGCCGATGTACATAATGATGATGTAAACATGGGCATAGTGATAGATATTTTCCGGCGTATGCAAAAGCCGCAGCATGGGCCCCGCGAAAACCACGCCTGCTGCCGCCAGTCCCGTCCCGGCGGCAAGGCTGAGCCAAAGGGACGCATTGACGCTCTTTCGCAGCATGGAATGATTTTTCTCCCCAAAATAATTGGCAGTCAAGATGGAAAATCCCTGTCCAAATCCCACCGCGGCCCAGAGCATGAACCAGTAGATCCAGTCTGTGGAACCGATGGCTGCCAGAGCGTCCACGCCAACGCCTTTTCCCACGATCGCCGCGTCTGTGACCGTATATAACTGCTGCAGGAAATTTCCTGCCATCAGAGGCAGCATGAATGTCAATATCAACTTTTTGGGATCGCCTGCTGTCATGTCACGAACGCGCTGATCCGTTTTTTCCATGTCTTTGCTCATAACCCTGCCCTTTCCACCTGAAATTTTTGTGCCCCATTAGACTATGATTAAACAAAATGAGCACAAAGCCGTATCCCCTACGATACTCTCTTTTCAGTAAAAAGGCAACCCTACCAAAGGATAATTTTGAAATAAAACACGAGCCAAGCTTGGCTATGCTCCAGGCTTGGCTCGTAGTATGCGGCAGGTTCCGCAGGTTTAGTGGTATTTTAGTGATATGGGCAGTTATCATGCTTTTCATACTCTGGGCATATCGGCCCGGTGCTGTGGCCCCCGTTGCTAGGAGGATCTTCATGAATGTGACCAGGCTGCCCATGGGTGGCGTATTCATAGAATGACCATGCTGCGTCATGCATGGTTTGGCCATCCTTGCCAGACTCAAAATCGGTACGGAAACATAATCCACAGGAACAGCATATGGTGGGATATTCATATTTTTTGATTGGTATCTTCTGATGATCTTGCGGTGAATCTGTGCCTGCTTCACAGAAGAACCAGACGTGCCGTTCCCACTCTCCATCAATGTCAGCATGGATCGGCACCCCGCATGTACACTGCCATCTAGGGCCTTCAAAGTATCCGTCTTTGTCTTTTTTAATGGGATGTATGGCTGTGTTTTTAGGTTCTTCGGTTTCTTCTTCCGTAGCCTCATCCTTCTCCGGGTTCTTTTTACGAGTATCTTTCACCGTCACTTTACATTTATAAATCTTTTTACTTACTTTAGCGGTAATAATAGCCGTGCCCTTTTTCTTAGCGGTTACCATGCCAGTCTTAGACACTGCGGCAACTTTCTTGTTGCTGGTTTTCCATGTGGCTTTCTTGGACGTGCCTGTTACTTTTAACTGACATTTTTTCGTCTTGGCCATGTCCAGAGAAACTTTCGTCTTGTTCAGCTTTACTTTCGCGGCTACCTTTGCCCCCCGCACTATCACCTTGCATTTCAAAGTCTTTTTGCCTGCTTTGGCAGTAATGACAGCCGTGCCCTTTTTCTTGGCAGTCACTTTACCGTTCTTAGACACGGCAGCGACTTTCTTGCTGCTGCTTTTCCATGTGGCTTTCTTGGACGTGCCTGTCACCTTTAATTGATAAGACTTGTTCACGTTCAGAGAAATTTTCGTCTTGTTTAGCTTTGGCGCTGATTTTGCCTGTGCTGCCGCAGGCATTGCTAATGTGAACATGATCGCCAACACGGTGATCACTGTGACTGATTTTGTGATGATTTTTTTCATGATCCATTCTCCCCTTTCATTGGTATATGCGAAACAAATATCTTTGTGAAAATCCGTTCATTGGATTCGCGAGATTCTCATAGTTCTACATCCGCTTTTCATTATACAAGTGCGCTTGACGATGTGTCAATGTTTTTTCTTTTTCACTTCCAAATGAACTGAGGCTCTCTCTTCTTTTGCACGCAATCCGCAAGATACAGATTGATCAGGGTTTGATAAGGGATCCCCATCACATCTGCCTTTGATTTAAAATATTCAATGGTGATCTCGTCAATGTTGATGGTGATCTGTCTTTTCGCTCTTTTAGCATATGGATTTTTTCTAGAATTACTGAAATCATATTCTTCCCCCATGTTTCTCATCCCCTCTGATAATTATTAAGTAATTATTTGTCAATCACCTTTATTGCGCCTTTTATCTCGTATTATTTTCCGATAACACGCGCTTTTCGCTTTCCATGTTTTTCCGATCATACGCACTTTTCTACCTGTTCATGTCTACTTTTACTTTAGCGGCGCAGCGCCATGTCGCCCACACCGCCGCGTCAAAAAACACAAGCCAGAGATCAATCGGAATCCCCAGCTTGTTTTTTGCATTTCATATGAACTTTTTATTGTATTGAACCAAAATTCTTAGTAGCCTATTGTAATCCAAGGAAAAATAGTTCCCCTTGTCAGCTTACAGCGGTTTTACTTCTGTTTCCAGGACAATGTCCAGTTTTGCCGCATAATCCAGGTACTTGTCGCACTCTTCATAAGTCAGCATGTCGGAGGAAATCAGCCCAGTCTGGGTGTAATCATCGTTCACGAACATCTTTGTGAACAGAGAACCGCACTGACCTGTCAAATACTGTTCGCCAGTGATCCCAGCTCTTTTAAAGGATTCTTCGCAGCCCGGCGCATAGAGATAAGTTTCCACCAGCACTTTTTTGCCGTCCTTTGTTCCTGTGGCTTCCACAACGAACGCGCCTTCATCTTTCACCAGTCCTTCTTCCAGAATCTCCGCGATTTCATCGTGGTATTTTGGGGCCGGCGGCAGATGGGAAACGATCACGTCAAACGGGATGAACGTATGATCCTTGTAAGTTTCTTCTTTCCTGGACAGCAGGCCCGCTCTGTATAGCGGTGTGGAAAATTCGATGCCAACGCCGCCATATTTGAAGTTAATGTTCTTGGCCCCTTTGAAGTGGGTGTCTTTGTTAAGTCCCATGTAAACCGTTTCATCGTGCGCGTGCTCTACCAAAGTGACCTCCTTGGCGCAGCCTTTGAAATGTCTGGTCACTGGCAGGGAATGAGGTTCCGTTTCCACTAAAACGCCATCTTTCAAGGCAAAGGTTGGGTCTGTCATATCGGACAAGGCCGTGAACGGAGACCACCAGAACGGCAGGAATCTCTTGGCTTCCACGCCTTCATACACCATCATCAGGATATCGTCGCAAGTATCCAAATAACGCATGCTGCTCTTTGTGGCCACGCACATCATGCCTGGCGCGGAACCAGTTCCGATGATTGCCATTTTGCCAATTTCAGCGAATTTTTTGCCATAATCACGATACATGATTTCTACGCAGGTTGGCCACCACTCGTCCAGCACGTCTGTGGCAGCGAAATCCTGATAATTGGCCTTGACTGCCAAAGCCGCGTCCAGCACATTTGGAGCAAAGCGGATCGGAAGCGCGTTGACAATGAGATCCACGCCCTGAGCCACTTCAATGATGCTGTTGGTGTCGCTCGCGTCCACATAAGCGCCCTTTGCTTTTTTCAGCATTTTTACCAGTTCATCCACTGCTTTGTGGTCAAAGTCCGCGCAAATGATTTCACTGACATTTGCTTCTTCATCCATTCTCTGCGCCACTGTTGATCCTTGTGCGCCTGTTCCTAAAACTAAAATTTTCTTACCCATTTTTGATTCACCTCTCTTGGAAAAATGGTTTCTGATTTTCAATTTGTCTTTCTGGTATTATTATATCGCCTGGTTCAAAATGAAATCCATGGACATTTTATCGAAGATTTAGTATAATGATATAAAAAAACGACTATAAAACGGAGATAGTTATGATAATTGAGCAAGAAAGTATTTCTCTGATTCAGGACACGCCCATCAGTATCAAGGTCTATGAAGCCTTTCACGAACAAGCGCATTTTCATGGCGACTGCATTGAAATTTTGTTCTGCGTAAAAGGCGAAGCCCATATTCGGATCGCTTATGAGGAATTTCAGATGAAAACCGGAGAAATCATTCTCATTGACGCAGAGGACGTGCATTGTATTTCTTCGGAAACAGAAAACCTGCTCATATCCTTTTACATCAACCAGACCGCGGCCATGTTCAACAACGATAACCTGGTGAACATGTCTTTTGTGTGCCATAAGGGTGAAGTCCACCCCTCCATGGAACTGAAAATCGATTACATTCACATGCTCCTGCTGACCATGCTGTATTCCTATATTTCCCCCAAGTATTCAGCCGCGGAAAAAAAACGCATCATCAATGACACCGCGAAATTGGCCATGGAAATCATTGAGCGGGATTTTTCCATTTTTTACTGGATGAATGACCCCAATCAGTTTCCTAATGACGCCAAAGAACGGTTCGAGCACATCTTTACTCATATTTACAACAATGTGACCAATCCCATCACCATAAAGGAACTGGGCAGGCTGGAGCATATCAATCCCAACTATCTGTCCCAGTTTTTAAAGAAAACTTCCTTTCTTGGGCTGCGGGGCCTGCGAACTTACATCCGAGTGTACAAAGCGGAACTCATGCTGCTGACCACTAACTTGAACGCTTCGGAAATTTCCTATCAATGTGGCTTTTCCGATCCTAAATATTTTTACAAGGCCTTCAAGCAATGGTACAAGCACACGCCCATGGAGCACCGCAAAATATACCGGCTCTACATGAAACATGCCGTTCCCAACCAGGTATATGACTTGGACCAGATCCAGCAGGAACTCATGGAGTGGATCCTGTATCACCAATCGGAATTGCAGATGAAATTATCTGGAATCAAAAAGGACGCGCCTGCCTGATCCTTTCGTTGCCGTAAAATTTCTTCAAGACAACGGATCATGGCAAAGAGCTGTGTTTGGCTCCGTACATCCCATAGACGCATATGCCTATCAGCGTCCAGCCGCCAAAAACCGTCCAGGTGACGCTGCTCAATTGCGCTGCCAAAAGCGCGCACATGCCCATGGCTGTCAAAGGCACCAGAGGCACCAGGGGCGCGGAAAACCCTCTGTCCATGTTAGGATATCGCTGGCGCAGCAGCAGCAAGGTCAGGGCCACTAAGAAAAACGCCCATAAAGTCCCCATGTTGCACAGTTCCGCGATAGTGCTGATGGGAAGCGTCCCAGCTAGAAGACTTCCCAAAAGCCAGACACAGGCCACGGCCTTTCCTGGGACACCGCTCCTGCTCACCTTGGCGAAAGTTTTTGGCAGCAGCCCGTCCCTTGCCATAGAATAAATCAGCCGAGACTCGCTGCCAATAAAGATCAGCACCCCGGTCATCAATCCGGCGACAGCGCCAGCGGACACCAGGGCCGAGCCCCAGCGGATGCCCGCTTCGTTGAGCGCAAAGGCCACAGGCGCGGCCACCCCTGCATAAGAGTAATACTTGCTCACTCCTGTGAGCATCAAGGTCACTGTGATGTACAAAATCGTAGCAATGGCAAGGGAACCCAGGATCCCCCTGGGCATGTCGCGCTGGGGGTCTTTGACCTCCTCCGCTGAATTGGCGATCGCGTCAAAACCCAGATAGGCAAAGAACACCACTGCGGCTCCTGAAAATACGCCGGACCAGCCAAAAGGCAAAAACGGATCGTAATTGCCAGGATCAATACGGCCTGCCACCAGCACGATAAAAATAAGAATCACGGTCAATTTAATGGTCACTAGGATGTTGTTCAGTCTGGCGCTTTCTTTGGTGCCCTTCATCTGGATCAAAGCCATGATGGAAATGATGGCTATGGCCGGCAGATTGACCAGGCCGCCGCTGGACGCATCCATAAGAAATTCCTGGGGAAGCTGGATCCCCAGCAGCGGCAGGATGTTGGAAACATAGGCGGACCAGCCTACCGCAATGGCTGACATGCCAACAATGTATTCCAAGGTCAGGCACCAGCCGATGAACCAGGCGAAAATTTCTCCCATCCCCGCGTACACGAAGGTGTACGCTCCGCCAGAGGCTGGCAGGAAAGAAGCCAGCTCCGCATAACACAGAGCCGCGCATCCACAGGCGATCCCAGCGATGACAAAGGACAGCACCAGTCCCGGCCCAGCGTGTTCCGCCGCGGCCACGCCTGTGATCACGAACAGACCAGAACCAAGGATCACGCCCACTCCCATCATGGTCAGTTCAAACGCACCCAGCGTTCGACGCAGTTTTCCTGTCCTGCTTCCCCCTCGCACTTGAGAAATAGGCAGCTTTCTAAAAATCCCCTTTTCCATTTTCATACCATGTTCTCTTTCTCTCAGATTTGATAAAGTATATTAGGATGAGAGAAAAAATAGACCGAAGAATCAGCGACTGCTCATCCTCGGTCCACATCAATACGATTTGAATATCATTTGTCGCCCTTGCGGTCTGCTTTTGCCTGAAATTTTTCATCATTTACCACAAAGGGAAACCACCTTGCCAGCGCTTGATATAAAATTTTCCGGCAACACTAAAAACAAATAGTAAATCGTTCTGATTTATGTTATCCTTTTAGCAAGAACCGCAAGCCTGCAGCAAGGAGGGATGACATTGAAAATCTATCTTGACATGTGTTGTTATAATAGACCCTATGATGACCAGTCGCAATTGAAGGTGGCTATGGAAACGCAATCTAAACTACATATCCAAGATTTAATCAAAAAGAAACAATTGAAACTGATCGCATCCTACATGCTCAGATATGAATGTGGCAATAATCCGTTTGAAATGCGCCGCAATACGATTCTTGCTTTCATCAATGAAAATGCCTATGGATACGTAGGTATTGGACGTAAAACAGAAATCGAAACAAATGCCGCTGAAATCATGAAAACCGGAATCAAATTCAAAGATGCTTGTCACGTGGCCTCGGCTATATACGCAGGATGTGAATATTTCATATCCACGGATACTCGCTTATTGAAGTATAAAACGCAAAAGATAAAAATGGTTACCCCTATTGAATTTATCACAGGACTGGAGAGTGAATAAAATGATCGCAAGTACTGTCGAAATCATGAATAAAGGTATGAAATGCCTGATTGAACAATTGGGCATCGTTGAAGCGGAACAATTCATTTCCGTTATTATTCGGGAAAAGTTTGATTACACAAAATGGCAACGAGAATATTTTGACGCAAAAACGCCGCAAGAAATCAGCGATGAAGCATCTAGTTTTGAAGCGCTTCACCCTTTTACGGGTAACGCTGTACAACTCTGAACCTTTCCAGGTGGAAAGATTCAGAGTATGGACAAACATGCTTTTAGGTAAGTTTCTTGGCAAAAGCCTTTTCTCTTCTCATGGCTTTATCGCATGTTCTTTAAACCTCAATCTTTTACTTTGTCGCCCTTACTATCTGCTTTTGCCTGAAATTTTTCATCATTTACCACAAAACGCTGGTGATCTCCTTCTCCGATCACGCCAGCTTCGTCCCTGGCGACCACATGAAAGGTCAGTTTTCTTCCATCTACCGCAGTCAATTCGCTTTCGCAGGTGACAGTCATACCCAAAGGCGTGGCCGCTGTGTGCCGGATATCCAAGGCCGTGCCCACTGTGCCTTCTCCCTGTGCCAAATGCTCTGCCACGCTTTTCCATGCGGTCTCTTCCATCAGTGCGACCATGGCTGGTGTGGCGAACACCTTTAATGTGCCGCTGCCCATAGCTGCCGCACTGTTTTCCTCGCGAACCTTGACCTGCTGCCTTCCTTTGATCCCTGCTTCCAACATGTTCCTTTTCCTCCTGTGTTTTCAGATGGCATATTTTAGCATGAAATCCCGCGGCCTGTCAATCACCTGTGCTCCCTTGCGCCCAGCACTTGCCGCAGAACGGCTTCTAGATCTTTTTTCTTCACTGGCTTTGTCAGGTGATGATCCATGCCCGCTGCCTGGGACGCTTGGATATCCTCTGTGAACGCATTGCCTGTCAAGGCCACGATCGGGACGTCCCTGCCTTCCTCTGACATGCTCCGAAGCTTTCGGGTAGCTTCATAACCATCCATCACCGGCATCTGCACATCCATCAAAATCACGTCAAATGTATGTGCGGGCCGCCTGCCGAACACCTCCAGCGCCTGCTCTCCGTTCCCTGCCTGATCCACCTCCGCGCCCATGAGTTCCAGGATATCCGTCAACACATCCGCTGTCATCTCATTATCCTCTACCAGCAGGATCCGGTATCCGCTGCAATCAAACCCTTGAACTTCTTCTCCGCTCTTTTCTCCCTCTTGCGCTTTATCATCATATCGAAGTTCCAGGGGTATGTCTACGGTAAAGGTGCTGCCCTCGCCCAATCTGCTCTCCACTGATAATTTCCCGCCCATCAGATCCACCAAACTCTTTGTGATGGACATGCCCAGTCCTGTGCCTTCAATTTCCTGAGAGCGCTCGGTGTTTTCTTTGGCAAAGGGCTCAAAAATGATTTGCTGGAACGTCTCTGACATCCCGTAGCCGTTATCGTAGATCCGGATTCGCACCTCTCCCTGCGCGGCCTTTTCCTGTAAATCTTCCTGGCAATTCTGGGCCAGCTGAAATACAATGCGACCGCCTCTTTGTGTATATTTAACTCCATTAGACAAAAGATTGATCAAAACCTGCCTGATTCGCACAGGATCACCTGTGACTTTCGGACAGAAGATGTTCCAATTTGTTTCTACAACCTGCATTTTGGCCTCAGCCTGTGGCCGGATGATATCCATCACGTCATCCAGCAATTCGTCCAGATCAAAGGGGCGTTGTTCCAAGGCCATCCTGCCGCTTTCAATCCGTGACATGTCCAGCACATCATTGATCAGCTCCAAAAGATGAGTGGAAGATCTAGCGATTTTATAAAGGTATTCTTGTACTTTTTCCTGTTCCTCCATATGCTCCATAGCCAGATCCGTCAGCCCCATGATTGCGTTCATGGGCGTGCGCATGTCATGAGAAATGGTTGTCAGGAACCGGCTTTTCGCTGCGTTGGAGCGTTCCGCTTCCTGCAGATCCTGACGGATCCGATCCATGCTGGCCCGCTCTTTGGAACGGTCAGAAACATTGATGATGATCTTCTCTTCTTCATTTGGAAACGCACGCAGAAAACTCCAGCAACATCTGCACCACAACTCACCTCCTGTCTGGATGTTGATCAGGTATCGCTCTTCCTCCCCCGAATCCCTGCGCCGAAACATCGTCAAGTCGCAGCTTTCCGCCAGACCGATCTGTTGCAGCAAATATCCTGCAGAGGCATGCTCTTCCTGACGAACGCCAAGGAGCCGCTCCGCATTTGGGCTGACATATTCCAGTCTGTCCGAATCCACATCCGCAGCGATTAAAACTTCTTCCAAGTTGGCAAATACAGTCTGGAAAAATTTTTTCCAATAATCTGTTTGCTTTTCGTTTTTTCTAATCAACATTGAAGTGCCTTCTTTCTTTTCTCGTGCACTCTTCCATATATTTCATTATAGCTTTAATCGCCCTGCTAATGGGACTTTATTTTACGACAATATCTGACACGCTCTGCCAGATGATGCGCTTCCTTTTAGAAAGACCGGATTTTGGGACAAAAAAACGCCTGAGCAGCTAAACTCAGGCTAAATTTTCTTATCATGTAAACGTAACCAACTCCTGCTGAGGCCGTTTGCCTTCCTCAATATGAACCAAATGCAGGATTGGACCCTCATCCTGCCCGTAGATCCGGCACTCTCCGTAATCGAACCCTGCCGTGACTTTCACCCAGTCTCCATGTTCAAAAGGCACGTCCTCTTCAAAAAAGCAGACAAAGCCCAGAAACTGGATGTCATCTTCACAGCAGGTCATCACATGTCTTCCCGGCACAAAGTATTTCTGGGTTTTCCGCTTGCTGGCGCAGTATCTGGCTGTGAAGGTGATCTCTTTTCCCATGTACCGCTTTGGGTGATCCATGGCGTCCAGATACCAGAGGCCATAGTCCATGTCTTCTAATTCCACGGTTTTACCGCTGTAATCAAAAGGCATTTCTTCAATCTCATTGGAATACATGGTCCCGTTTTCCCGCTCAAAGGCCACCTGCACCTGAGGGTTCAGGGCTTTCAGGCTCCTTCTGAATTTCATCCGGTCCAGATCATCACCGCAGCGGTTAAAAATGATCAGATTGGACTCCCGCAAAGGTTCCATGAAAATTTTCCGCATATTGCTGATATATAGCTCTGCTGTGG
>CAJTYS010000073.1 GCA_910583765.1 uncultured Eubacteriales bacterium
AATTGCGGTCCGGTAGTTCAGTTGGTTAGAATGCCAGCCTGTCACGCTGGAGGTCGACGGTTCGAGCCCGTTCCGGATCGCCAATTTTTTAAAAAAGTTCTTGCAATTGTGTGACTGAATGTGTATAATAGATACGCGGCATATGGTGGGTATCGTCAAGTGGTTAAGACAATGGGTTGTGGCTCCATTATGCGTGGGTTCGAATCCCACTATCCACCCCAATATTATTTTTACGATGGGGTATCGCCAAGCGGTAAGGCAATGGATTCTGATTCCATCATGCGCAGGTTCGAATCCTGCTACCCTAGCCAATGATAATTGAGCAAAACGTAATGTTTTGCTCACCCCTATGGCGACATAGCCAAGTGGTAAGGCAGAGGTCTGCAAAACCTTTATTCCCCAGTTCAAATCTGGGTGTCGCCTCCAAAAAACCTCAAACTAAGCGTTTGAGGTTTTTTTATGTAGCAAAAGCGCCTCTATTTCATCCCTAAGGCGGGATCCTGATCTCATACGACCGGATCCTCTTACCTTCTCACTCTTTCATGGGCCCAAACCTTCCTGCCACCTCTTCTGCTGTTTTGATCCCATCCACTGCGGCTGACATGATCCCACCTGCGTATCCCGCGCCTTCTCCAGCCGGATAGATGCCCTGAATATTGGCCTCCATGTGTGATCCCCGCAAGATGCGCACTGGCGAAGAACTGCGGCTCTCCACGCCGATCAAAAGCGCCTCCGGGTCATCGAACCCCTTTAGCTTTTTTCCAAGAACCGGCATGGCTTCTTTTATGGCTTCCACTGCGAACAAGGGCAGAGAACCCGCTACTGGATCTTCTGGAGCTCCGAATCCTTTTAGCCGCACCTGAGGCGGGTTTCCCTTTTCAAAAGCCAGCCGTTCATACTGCTCCTGAAACGCGACTCCTGCCAGCATGTCCTCTGACGGGAAATCGGAAACCCTGACATCCACCAAAAGACCGCTGTTAGCGAACTTCCCATCTCTCTGACTGTAACTCATGCCATTGGTCACGGTCATCCCCTGCTGTGAAGCCGCCATGATCACCTGGCCTCCCGGACACATGCAAAACGTATAAACGCCCCTGCCGTTTTTGCAGTGATAATTCAGCTTGTAATCCGCTGGCCCTAAAACCTGCGCCAAGGCCGGATCCCCATACTGCGCCTGATCAATCCATTCCTGAGGATGCTGAATCCGCACGCCAATGGAAAAAGGCTTCGGCTCCATGACCAGTCCTCTGCCCTGCAGCATGCGAAGGGTGTCCCTGGAACTATGTCCCAAGGCAAGGATCAAATTTTCCGTCTTAATCCGCTCTTCTCCATTCACCTCTATGCCTGTCAATCTGCCCTCTTCCATGGACAAATCCGTCATTTTGCTGGAAAACCGGATCTCGCCGCCCTTTTCTCTGATCTGCTCTCGAAGATTCACCACGATCCGGCGCAGCACGTCCGTGCCAATATGCGGTTTTTGCTTGTAAAGAATCCGCGAATCCGCGCCTGCGGCCACAAAGGTTTCCAGGACTTTAAAAATCCGCGGATCCTTGATGCCAGTGGTCAGCTTCCCATCAGAAAAGGTCCCCGCGCCGCCCTCTCCAAACTGGACGTTAGACTCCTCGTCCAACGGGCCGCCCTTCCAAAACCGCTCCACGTCCAGCACCCGCTCCTCCATGGCTTTTCCCCGCTCCACCACCAGAGGCCGGTATCCCATTTCCGCCAAAATCAAAGCAGCAAACATGCCGCAGGGACCAAAGCCCGCGATCACCGGCCTGTGGGCCAAACCTGCGCTTCCTGACTCTGGATACCGGTAATTCAAATCAGGCGCCTTGTCCAGTTTCAATTTTTTATCACAGGAAAAATCCACTGTGTATACCAGACGAATATCCGCTTTGTCTCTGGCGTCAATGGATTCCCGCCGTATGACCCAATCCTTTACTTTTGCCCCTGTCTTTTTTCTGATTTTCCCAGGGATGGCCCCTTTGTCCTCTCCTGGCTTTAATTTGATCTGATGAATTCTATAATGCACGCGCCGCCGCCTTTCCCGCCTTAATGCCTGTTTCCCATGCGTTCTGTAAATTGAACCCCCCGCAGGGGCCGTCATAATCAATGATTTCTCCGGAAAAATAGAGGCCCTGCACTAATTTCGATTCCATGGTCTCCATATGGATCTCCTCCAGCGCCACGCCGCCTGCCGTGCATTGGGCCTTTTTCCAGCCGCCAGTGCCTTTCAGGGGCAATTCCCAGGATTTCAGTAAATGCGCGAGTGTCTCACATTGTGATGAAGAAAGCTCTTTTGCTGTCTGCTGCAAAGGGATCGCTGCCAAGGAAACCAATTCCTGCCGCAATTTGTCCGGCACCACGGATAAGAGCAGGTCTTCTCCCTTTAACCCTGATATGTCACTGCGCTCCATCAATAATTTTTTTGTCTGGAACAAATCCAGTTCTGGCAGAAAATCCACGCAAACCCTGTACCTTGCCATGCCTTGAGCAAAGGATTCTCCTGGCTTCAGCTTCACGGACCGGCTCAAATCCATGACACAGATGCCAGAAAGCCCATCCTGATTGAACTGGACCTCCCCCTGCTCCTGCGCGATCTGTCTGCCGTCCTTTTTCAGAAACACTCTGGCCTTGACCCTGATCCCCTTCAAGGCACTGATATCCACTGCTGTTTCCAAGCCCGTGAGCACTGGAGCCAGCCTGGTCACAGAATGCCCCAAAGCTTTTGCCATGGCATAGCCGTCTCCCGCGGAGCCAAACTGCGGCCCCGCCTTTCCACCTGCCGCAATGAGAACGCTATAGGCCTTCAGGCTTCCGCCTTCATAGTCCACGCAAAAACCTTGTTCCAACGGTCGTATCTGCTGCGCGGAACAGTCTGTCCTGATTTCCACGCCCAGGTCTTTGGCCCGCTCCACCAGCGCCCGCACCACATCCTTGGCCTGCATGGCATAGGGATAGACCCTTCCCTGCTCTTCTGTCCGAGTAAAGATTCCTATGGATGCGAAAAAAGCTAATGTCTCCGCTGCTCCCACACAGGCTCTGTTTGTCAGATTGCACTTTCCGTTTCCCGTGGCTGCCAGCTTTTTCCCTGGCAATGGTTTCTTTTCCAAAACACAGATGCGCCTGCCGCTGCCTTCCTTTGCCGCTGCCACGGCTGCCGCGAGACCAGAAGCGCCTCCTCCGATGATACAAATATCCAGCACAGCTTCACCTCAATGATTTCCTATATGAATGTAAACACGACTGATTCCTTGTTCTATTATAAAGTAGCTGGGACGCTTGTCAAGCAGGCAAACAAAATAGGCCGCCGCATGAATGAGATTAGATACGCTCCTGCGGCAGCCGATATTTTGGCTAATGTTATGATGTTTTATGACTCAATAAACCTGCCGGTAAATGTCTTCTACCATCTCTTCTGTCAATGGCACATAGGAATTGTCCACCAGCCGTTTTTGATTGGCAAACACAGATTTTGTGAAAACCGGCAGATCCCCTTCTTGGACTCCGTATTCCCGCAGCCTTTTCACTGGGATCAAATTGGCCTCGGCCCGCGCCAGGACTTTCAGAGCCTGACTGTCTTCACATCCAAAGGCCTGGCAGATCATACTCCGCAATTCTCGAAGCTTGCCATCAGGCCTGTGCTTTTCATAAGTTTCCAGCACTTTCTCAAAGAACGCGTAGTTGGATGCTCCATGGGTTACGAAATAAGCGCCGCTCAATGGATAGGACAATCCGTGGACCGTCCCGCAGCCTGCCTGCAAAAATGCGATTCCCGCATAGCAAGACGCTGTCAGCAATTCCTCGCCATACTCCTTTTGCAGATCATGACCTTCCTGCGCCATGCGAAACCCCTTTAAGATCAACTCAATCGCGCCTTTGGCAAAGAGATCCGTGGTCATAGTCGCCCTATTTGGCGACAGAAACGCTTCCACCGCATGGATCAATGCGTCGATCAATGCTTCTGAGAATGCCTGATGAGGCAGACTGGTGAGAAACTCTGGTATGAGACATGCCGCGTCCGCGATCAAGTTTTCTGACAGCAGCCCCAGCTTTGTGGTCGCCCCGCTCTCGTCCTTTACAATGGCAACAGAAGTGCTGGTGACTTCCGAGCCAGTCCCGCTGGTGGTAGGAATCGCAATCAGCTTTTTTTCCCTGATCAGTTCCGCGCGTTTAAAAAACAGATCATTGACTGTCCCCGTCCGTCTGACGGTCAGCATCTTTCCAATATCCATGACCGTCCCGCCGCCAATGGCGATCACTCTGTCATAGGAATCATAGTCCAGGCTGGAAAAGATGCCTTCCAGCATTTCTTCCGTAGGTTCCCCATCTCCAAAGTCATCCTGCCGCAGAACGGGGATTCCCTTTCCATAAGGCTTTACAAAGGTGTCATACAAATAGCTGGTGGTCAAAAGCAGATCTCGTTCACACAAGGGGAACGTCTCTGTGAATTCACGAAAGGTATGAAATTTATACAGCTCTGGCTTTAATAGGATTTCCCTCATTTTGCGCCTCCCCTGCCTTCCCCCATGAGCTGGAGGATCTCTTTTCTCAAACTGATATATTCTGGCGTATAACGCGCATCTTCCTGACTATCCTCCATCTGCAGGGTGAAATCAATCTCCACTTCTCTGACAATGCGTCCTGGGCGAGGAGACATGGCGATGACCCTGGTGCCTAAGGTGAGAGCCTCATCCACATCATGGGTGATGAGGAACACAGTCTTCTTTGTTTCCTTCCAAATTTTTCGGATCAAATCCTGCATGGTGTTTCTGGTAAAAGCGTCTAACGCGCCAAAGGGTTCGTCCATGAGCATCATCTTCGGATCATTGACCAAGGCTCTTGCCAGAGCCACTCTCTGCCGCATGCCGCCTGAAAGTTCGTAAGGCTTGGCGTGGGCGAATTCCTGGAGGCCTACTAGTTCCAAATAATCCTTTGCCCGCTGTTCCGCCTCTTTTGGGTCCACGCCCCTGACGTTTGGGCCAAAGGCAATGTTTTTGTAAACATCCAGCCATGGATACAAGGTCGGTGTCTGAAACACTACGGCCCGCTTCCAATCTACGCCTGTCACAGGTTCTCCCAGCATTTTCACCGTGCCTTCCGTGGAGCTCAAAAGTCCAGCCATAATGTTCAGAAGCGTGCTTTTTCCGCAGCCTGAAGGTCCAAGCACACAGATAAAATCCCCTTCATATACCGTAAGATCCACATGGCTTAGGGCCAGAGTGTCCATGGAACTGTCCGCTCCTTCATATTGGAGCGACAGATCTTCGATTGTCATCAAAACTTTCTTGTCTTTCACTGCGAAATCCTCGTTATTTCTGCTCTGCCTGCAGCGCTTCGATATAACTGGTGTCGATCAAAGATTTGTAATAATCCAGGTCCCTCGCGTCTTCAATCTGCCCTTCCTTTTCCAGGAACTTGGCTACTTCATAAATGGATTTGGCAGCGTTGTCAGCTCCCAGGGCATTGTCATCCAACTGGTTTTCCAGCTTGATATACTCATCGGACATTTGCTCTTTCGCGTTTTCCACGGTCATTTCCAGATACTTGCTCACAATGTCATAAGCCGCGTCTTTATCATCGTAATAAAGTTTCACGCCTTTTGCCAACGCAGCGCAATACTGCTTCACCATTTCCGGGTTTTCTTCCGCGAAATCTGTGCGGACCACATGGAAATTGATAGTCTGATGGCCCTTCTTGGCCAGGTCAGCACCTGTGAGCAGTACTTTCCCGCCGCTGTTTTTCAAATTGATCAATGTTGGGTTCCAGGTGTAAGCCACATCAATGTCGCCTCTTGCCCAAGCGGAATTAATGGCGTCTGGCGCCAGATCCACCATTTCAATGTCTTCACTGGTCATGCCTTCATCCTGCAGAGCGCACAGCAGTCCATAGTGGCCGCTGGAAGCAAGAGTGACGCCGACTTTCTTTCCTTTCATGTCTTTTACGCTGTTGATGCCGCTGTCAGTCTTTGCCACCAGGCCTTCTGTCCCCCGAATCAAATCTTCAATCCAGATCACTTTATAACCAGCTTCAGAGGACAGTCCGACAGTCGTAGGGCAGATCCCCATCATCCCAAATTCCACGCTGTCTGACATAAGCGCGTTGTTGATGTCCCTTCCCGCGCTCAATCTCTCGATTTCCACATTATCTCCCATGGTTTCCTGGAAATAACCTTCACTCTTGGCGATCACAGAGGTGTCCAGCAAATCCTGAGTGCCGATGACCACTTTATCTCCGCCTTTTTCTCCACTGGATGCCGCCTCATCAGAACCAGAGCCGCCGCATCCCGCTCCTACCAAGGCCACGACTGTCAGCATGGCTAATGTTGCCGCGATTTTCTTTAATTTCATGTTTTTACCTCCATATCTGTCTATTATGATCGATTTGTAAATGATGATTAACGAAATTGTGCGTTATAGTTTGCCTTTCCAAGGTACCAGCTTTTTCTCGGCAAAACGCAGGATCTTGTCGATCAAAATGCCAGTGACTCCCATGACGATGATACCCGCGAAAATCACATCGCTCCGCAGCCAGTTACTGGCGTCCAGCACCATCCAGCCGATCCCAGAAGCCGCGGCTACCATTTCCGCTGCCACTAAAGTGCTGTATCCATGTCCCATGGCAGTACGAATCCCAGTAAAAATGTCCGGTGCCGTATAAGGGAGTATGACTCTCCAGAACACTTGCCTGTCGCTGGCGCCTAAGGTAGTGGCCGCGTTCACATAGGCTGCCGGAATCTTCTTTACAGCAGCTACGCAGGCAACATAGATAGGCGCGAAACATGCCAGGAACAGAAGGGCAATCTTTGATTCATTTTCGATCCCCATCCAAAGGACCAGCAGCGTGTAATAAGCAAGGGGCGGCAGAGGCCGGATGAACTCTACGATGGGTTCTAACGCTGCCCGTATCTTTTCGCTCTGACCGCTGGCAAGGCCCAGAGGCACTGCCGCGAGAATGGCCAGCCCAAATGCCACAAAGAGACGGAAGAAACTAGCGCCCAAATGCTGGAGCAGCGTGCTTCCTTTATAGCCTTCGATGCTGATGTTCACAAGCGCGTCCCAAACAGATTGAATGGTGGGAATGAATTTGGGATCCACCGCGCCAGTGACAGAAATGTAAATCCAAACCGCAAAGATCAGGAGCCCCACTCCAATGGAAATCATCCTTGGCGTGCCCATCCCTATTTTTTTTGCTTGGGTTCGTTTTTCTGATCTGCCCATTCCGCTAAAAGATAATGTGTTGCTTATCAATTTTCCTTGCATTATAACCGTCTCCTTATGTATGCATAATTTTTTACTAATGTTCTATGGTTTAGTATGATACACGAACTGCCCCGCATTGTCAAGTGAAAAAAATTTCACAATTTACCAGGGAGAAAAATCAATTGACAATTTCTTTTTCTGCCGTTAGACTAAGGCATATCTGGACATTTGACACCAAACAGGTCCAGATGTGCTCGATATGAAGTTTTCAATAACGCTTAAAAAATTTCCGAACCATAGACAGGAGGCAGTCATTTATGAAGATGATTATAAACGGCAATCATGTTGACAGTGTCAGCGGCCAAACCATGGATGTGTTTTCTCCAGCTTCCGGTAAATTGCTGGACACGGTGCCAAAAGCCACAAAGCAGGATATCGACTTGGCGCTCCAGGCCGCAGAAGCCGGGCAAAAAGAATGGACAAAAGTGCCGCTCCACCAGCGGGCTTCCATCCTCATGCGTTTTATCGATCTAGTGGAGCGTGACAAAGAAACATTGATCCAAACTTTGTGCGCAGACAATGGAAAGCCGATTTCACAGGCAAGAGTGGAAATCTCCAATATCGCCACGGCTTTCCGCGCTTTCATAGAACGGGCGAAACACGATTACGGGCAGTTCATTCCCGCTGGCACGGAACCAGGACACGAAAGGAACCTGCAGATGGTGACTCGGGAACCTGTGGGGATCGTGGTGTGCATCATCCCTTTCAACTTCCCTTCCAATTTGTTCTGCCAAAAAGTAGCGCCTGCCCTGCTCATGGGCAACGCGGCTCTGGTCCTGCCGCCATCGGGGAATCCTCTGACCAACTTGAAGGTGACAAGTCTTTTGGTGGAAGCTGGCGTGACGCCGGGAGCCATCCAGTGCGTCACTGCTCCAGGCCCTGTGAAACAGGCGGCTGTGGCAGATCCCCGCACGGCTTTTGTCACCATCACTGGAAGCACGGAAACAGGCATTGCCATCGCCCAGACCGCAGCGAAAAACCTGACACCTTATGCCCTGGAACTAGGCGGAAACGATCCTTACATCGTTATGGATGACGCGGACATTGATCTTGCGGTCAGTGAGATCGTTCCCGGCAGGATGATCAATTCCGGCCAGGTCTGCTCTGCCAGCAAACGTTTTCTCGTCCACCAGGCGGTCCTGGAGGAATTCACGGAAAAGGCGGTTACCCTTGTATCTGGCTTGAAATTCGGTGATCCTTCCCTGGAAGACACGCAAGTCACATGTTTGATCAACGAGGCTGCTGCCAAAAAAGTCGAGGAACAGGTGAATCTCACGGTCAAACAAGGCGCCAGCATTGCCACAGGCGGCAGGCGGAACGGCGCGTTTTACGAACCTACGGTCCTCACAAACGTGTCACCTTCCTGTGACATTGCAAGAGATATGGAAGTTTTCGGCCCAGTGGTGCCCATCATTTCCTTCCGCTCCGAAGAAGAGGCCATTCAAATCGCCAACAACTCTATTTACGGCCTTTCCAGCTGCGTTTTCACAGCTGACCAAAAGCGGACCTACCGCATGGCGGGCCAACTGGAAGCCGGCAGCGTCATCATTAACGGCTCCACCTTCCTGCGCTCCTTTGAAATGCCTTTTGGCGGCTGGAAACAGAGCGGCGTGGGCACAGAAGGCGTGATGGTGACCTTCGATGAAATGACGCGGCGCAAAGTCATCACCCTAAAAAACATTTATTGATGCTGCTTATGACTTTCACTGGCAGGGCTTCGCTGGCTCTGTCAGTTTTTTTCATACAGCAGCGCCTGTCCCTGCGGCAAGACCCGCGTCTTTGAGGCTGCCCGCTCCCCTGCTTTTCCTCTTTCTTAAGATTCTTTCCCCATAAATTAAGATTTCTTCTTCAAACTTTCATTGAAACAACACACAACAAATGGTATTATTGTATATTAAGTGCAGGAAAGAGGTTTTACATGTTCAAAACAATCGGAAAACTTTTTAAAACCATATTACTATTCATTCTAGCCGGAGTCCTTTTAGCTGGCTTGGCCGCCTGCTATGCCCGCTTCATAGAACCGCACCGCCTGACTGTGAAAGAAATCGGTGACATCAGCTATTCCATGAAGGAGCCCATTACTGTGGCCGTGTTCGCGGATACGCATTTTGGATTTGAATATGATACGAAAGATTTTCAGAAAGTGGTTGACGCAGTCAATGAAAATCCGCCTGACCTGCTGCTTTTTGCCGGAGACTTGATCGACAATCTCAATGAATACCGAGGCAATACTGTGGAAATCTCTAAGAAACTGGCGCAAATGAAGGCGAACATGGGGAAATACGCCGTGTTTGGCAATCACGATTATGGCGGCGGCGCACAGTACAAATATGAGGACATCATGAACGCCGGAGGCTTCCAGGTTCTGGTCAATGAGATCATCACCTTTGAAAGCAGCAATCTGCGGCTCATTGGGATCGATGACCTGCTCATCGGGTACGGCGATCCTTCTGTGGTCAATCACGCAGATGCTGATATGTATAATCTTGTTTTTTGCCACGAGCCTGACATTGTGGACAAAATCCTGGATTCCAACACGGATTATATGGTTGCCGGCCATACCCACGGTGGGCAGATCCGAGTTCCTTTTTACACGCAGAAATTCCTCCCTTCCTATGGGGAAAAATACGTGAAGGGAGAATACGAGCTGGACAATGGAAATCAGACTATCATTTATGTGAATTCCGGCCTGGGAACCACGAAAATCCCTGCTAGGCTGGGAGCTGTCCCTGAACTGACTTATATCACCATACAGCCAAATCAGACATAGTCCTAAAGCCTAAGGGCGCACTGACAGTAACAGACCATGAAACTTAGATAGGTCTCTTTGCGAGGATCCGTGCGCTTTTACTTGGTTCTCCTCACAATCTATGCCTTTCTCAGCAAAAAAGAACTCCTGCAACGCGCATGTCCAAGTTGCAGGAGTTTTTATCATCCTTCTGTCTTTGTTTTTGTGTTTTTTTTCTTTTTTGGCTTTTCTTTTTTGTCTCCAGTTCCATCTTCATTCAAAAACTTGTTCCAGCGCCGTTTCCATTTTATGGTTTCTATGCTTTGCTTCAAGGAATTGCTTTTCGGCTTTCTCTGGTTCTGGCTTTGACTTGTACGGCTCTCTTTGCCAGTCGTCTGCTTCACCTTCTTTTCATGGGGCATATGGATCCCCAACTCCAAGGTGCTGATCCCCTGCACCACGAACATGATACCCAGCAGCACGGCGATAGCAAGTCCAGCTATGATTGGATTCAAAAATGCGTAGAGTCCTCCTAATGCGCAGAGCAGCCCTGTGATCAATGTCCATATAAAATTCGCTTTTTTGTTCTGCCTGTTGATCATAGTGGCCGTGACCACCCGCAGGATACCGGAAAACATGGCCCACATCCCAAACACCATAGGTATGGCAACATCCGCGGCGATTTGATTGCTGAGCACCAATACGCCCAGAATAAAGGTAATGATCGCCTCTGTCAAAATCCAGCCATTATTGTCCTGCTGATTTCCAGCTCTTCCCCACCAATACGCGATGCCCTGGATGATACTATTGATAACCATCATCAATCCCAAAATAAAAGCCAGCGATAAAAAAGTTTCTCCCGGATTGGCAAAACAAAAAACACCGGTCAACACAAGCAGTATACCGCTGATGATCGTTAATATCCTCAAATTATTGTCCTCCTATCTCATGGAACGATGATCAGTTCCGCTTGTCCGCTGATTTTTTCCTCGAACTTCGTTATGAGACCCTTCTCGTTCTTCACTTGTCCTGCTTGTCCCAGAACCACATGCGTGATTTGATTCTTGCCCACAAGGTCCACCAGCGTGTCCAAAATATTATTGGAACGAAGCACTGTCAGATTCGCGCCGTAATCAATGGCTTTTCCATACAAATAATCCAAGGCCTCTCCTTCTTCAGAGCTTCCCAGAATCTTAAAATCCTTTGGCGCGACATGAATAATGAACAGCTCATCCTCCTGTCCGTCCAACAGCCCATGGCCGTAACGAATCAACCGGTCACATGTCTTTTGCTGTGTCACGCAAACCATTACATGTTTCATAACAATCTCCCTGCCGCCAGCTTACCACAATTCGTCAAATTCACTAGTCTTGCGTTCCTCGCTGCTTCCAGTCCGTTCCGTTCTTTCCTTTGGCACCACGTCAAATATCTTCACGATCCCATAGATCACAATCACTCCAGCAAACACGATTCTCAGAGCCTTATTGATTTTTTTTATTGCGTTTATCATCTCTTCTACCCTTTCTTCATCCAATAAAACTTGTATGCGTCTATTATACCACGAACTACCTTTGAAACATAGAATCTTGTTCGTGATTCAATGAACGCATCCCTACAGCAACGCTGTATCCATCCTATGCGTTCATTATACCACGGCCTTCCTTTGAAAACACAATCCATGGCCATGATTCAATAGACGCTTCCTTACGGCAACGCCGTTTTCAATTAACTGCGTCTATTATACCATAAATTTTCAAATTCCCAAAACTTTTTATTTCCCAATCTACACCCGAGCGAAAAAATCGTATATAATAGACCCGGGAGTTTGACAGTTGAATAATTAAAAAAGCACGCGCAGGTCGCGTAAAACCT
>CAJTYS010000074.1 GCA_910583765.1 uncultured Eubacteriales bacterium
AGTCGCATCTGGCCTTTAAAATGTCCATGTTGCTTTTTGCGAGGAATAGTCCCTGTGGATCATTATCAGCTAGATACTTTGCAGTCTCGACCATTTCTTTAATGTCGCTCTTTTCCTTCTCGCTCATGTTTTCATCTCCTTTCTTGTTTCATTGAATACATATTACTACACTAAGAATACCATGTCAACGCTTATTTGTATTCTATGAAAACTTTTTTATTGACTTTTATGTATCTGTTTGTTACTATCTACTTAAGGGGGGCGAAGATGAATACACGTATAAGAGAGGTACGAAAACAACTTGGGCTTACACTTGAGGAATTTGGAAAAAAACTCGGAGTGACAAGAGCTGCTATTTCCAATATCGAAAATGGCAACCGGAACGTGACTGATCAGATGATTATTTCGATATGCCGAGAGTTCAATGTAAATGAAGAATGGCTTCGTAACGAGCACGGCAGCATATTTAAAAAGCCTTCTGATGAGGTTGGTTATTATGTCGCAGACTTGTTGGATTATGAGGGGGAAGGGAATCCTCTCTACGATCTTATAATTGAAATGATGAAAAACTATCAGGAGCTGGACGAAAAGTCTCAGATAGTGATCAGAGAATATATGGGAAAAGTCATGGAATCAATTGGAAATAAAAAGAAGGAAGATTAAATCCTCCCTCTTTTCTCCAGGTACCTATAAATAATTGCGCAAAGCTGTCTGATAATGATGGCATCGCTTTCATTCAGTTTTGAAATCAAGACCTGCAATTCGTTCATTGTTTTTTGCTCATACATTATGTACACCTCCTGAATACGCTTACCGAAGATGGCCGCATTGCAAACTACACGTTCTTAGAATGTGACATCTTCCTGCCTTGTATAAAATTGAAGGTGTGCGCACACGTTTGAATTGACTGCATTATAGCACAAAAAAACTCGCAAATCCAGTGTTTAGAACGATTTCCGTAATTATGGAAATATGAGCCGAAAATGCAACCTTTTCAAAATTGGATGGATTTGTAAATAGCGATTATTTGTTTGGGGACATAAATAACGCTGTGATTTTTGTGTCAAGAGCCAATGCGATAGCTTCCAATTGTTTCAAGGTGGGAGACACCTGCCCTGTTTCGATGCACTGCAGCGTAGATTTGCTGATTTTCGTTTTTTCAGACAGCTGTACCAGGGTCAGACCTTTGGCTCGTCTCGCTTCATAGGTTAAGATTTTCATGCGTGTACCTCCTGTCTCAGGTAGTATGCGCTGAATGGAAATAGATTATCAAAAGGGATTGAAGGAATTAGGGATTGCCGTTATCATTCACATTTTACCAATTTGTAGAAAGGAAAAAACATGCAGACAATTAATCTTCAAGTGAACGGCAGAACCCTTACATTCACTGGCCAAGCCGTTTCTTACGGAGGACACGAGCTGCTTTACAGCAAAATGTCCAACATCGCCCATCGTGGCGGTGAAAAGCCTGCGTTCTTATTTGACTACGATGGAAAAAGACTCGCACTGCCTTATGAACCGCAGGACAAAGAAGTTATCATGAAAATTTTTCAACAAGTTATCGCTATGAACAAAAAGCGTGAAGAAGAAGCCGCAAGAGAACCTGAATCTCTAGATAGTCTTTTGGCTTTTGCTGAGGAAGAGGCGCCTGTTCCTAATCCAAATCCTGCCGCACCTAGCCCTGAGCCTTCCAAGATTGAACCTCAATCCGCATCTGAACCTCAGGTTATATACGTGGAGAAGAAAAAAGACAAAGGTTTCTGGTCTGTGGGAAGATTGGTTATTGGAATCATATCGATGGTATTGTTTATTCTTATTGCGTTCCAGTCTTGCGCCGCCGGTCTTAGCAACACTTTAGAAGAGAACGGCGAATTGAGCGGAAGTGCTGGATTCTTTACCGCTGTCATGTTTTTGATTGCCGGCATTGTCGGCGTTTGCACAAGGAACGCTAAAGGCATAGCCGGCGCAATCGTTACTGCAGTCCTGTATTTTATTGGCGCGCTTCTTACAATCGGAACAGGCGACACTTACGGAGATTTGCCAATATGGGGCGGTCTTTCAGCTGTATTTGGCATTGTATTCGTATTCTGTGCTGTCAAAACAAAACTAATTCGCAAAAAACAAAGCGACAAGTAATTCATTATAAAATTTATTTTAAGGAGGTTTCATCATGAAACAAATCAGTAAGATCATCGCCCTATGCACAGTGCTTTTCGTAGGCTGCGCATTCACGCTCCCTGCTGCTACAGGAACGCTGGAATCCCATGCCGCCGCAAAGGTGAAAATCAGCAAGAAAAAAGCGACTATTATTAAGGGGAAAACTTTGCAGTTGAAAGTCAAGGGAACGAAAAAGAAAGCAAAATGGTCCAGTAACAAAAAGAGCGTGGCCACGGTAAACCAAAAAGGCAAGGTCACTGCGAAAAAAGCAGGAAAAGCTACGATCGTAGCAAAAATCGATAAGAAAAAATACAAATGCGTCGTGACTGTTAAAAATCCCACTGTTAAACTTGACAAATCTTCAGCGAACCTAAAGACTGGAACAACCATGGCATTGAAGGCCACCACAAATGGAAAAAGCAAACGCATAGCATGGAAATCCTCTAATCCGTCAGTCGCATCCGTTACGACCGCTGGCATTGTCTCTGCTAAAAAGGCGGGAACCGCCGCAATTACAGCCACCTCAAACGGCGTTTCGGCCCACTGCAAAGTGACAGTCACCGCACCTACTGATCCTGTAGGGAGTAGAACGAATCCCGCTAATCCACGAAGCGGAGTTACGGTTCAAACAACTTTTGGGACAATGTATTTCAAGTTGGCATCCACATTCCGTGGAGAAAACGCAATAGCCCGATTGACAGCCATGGGTGAATGGGACGACTATTCCCAGGAGGACTACGATGAACATCCCGGAACAACTCTGACTCTTTTTATTTTTGACGTAAAGGCTGTTAATGGATATGATGCTTATCCATTAGATGGATCTGACATTATTCACCCCATGAGTCTCTACAATGGTGCCTGTAATGCCAGCATAAATGAAATCGAGGCGAAATACATGAATAACGACTATGAAGCTAAAGATCGAGTCAACCTTAGTCTATATAACGGCGCAAGCAGCGAAATGTACATGGCTCTGTATATACCTAACGACATTACCGCTTTCAGCAATTACATTTATACGAAAGATTATAATCAATATTGGGTTAAATACACATTCTAAACAATAAAAACAAAAGCCCCCATCTCTGGGAGCCGATGTTGATGGCTGCAATGATACAATCCATCCTTCGCAAGATTATTGTACCATTGTAGCCGACTTTTTACAAGACCGGTATTTTTTATACCCAAAATTAAGAAGGAGGCGATATTATGCCAGGAAGTTACAGAAAAAGAGGAAAGAAATATTATCTGGAAGTAACCATCACGGATTATTCCGGCAAAGCCAATCGTTTCAGTAAAACGTGCGACATTAAGATCGATACCGACAGAAAGGCGGAAAAAGAACTGGCGAAATTCTACGCTGCCTGTGCTGAAGGGAAGATCAGCAGACAGTCTAGCCTTACGGTTTCTGACATGTGTAATTTAGTGATGGACAAAATCGCAGGTCCAACGCTGAAAAGAAACACGGTTCGAGGTTACCGGACATGCCAAAAGAGAATCGATGATACGATCGGAAGCAAAAAAATGGCGAAGGTGAAGCCGATCCACGTTCAGGACTGGGTCAATGAATTGCGTGATTACGGCAAAAATGGACTAAGTCCCAAGACTATCAAAAACACTTACTCCTTTCTGCGTATGTGCTTTGAAATGATGGTGGAGTGGGGAGAGCTGGATAAAAGCCCTTGCGTCAGAATCCGGCTTCCCAAATTAGAGCCTAAGGAAGTCGATACGCTCACAAAGGATGAAGTCGTACAGTTCATGAACTGTTTGGACGCTCTGCCGGAGGAACAACAGGATTATAAAGTGGCCGCACTGCTTGCTCTATTTTGCGGGCTTCGCAGGGGCGAAATTTGCGGCATAGACGAAGAAGCGGTGGACCTCAAGCAATTACAGACCCAAATCTGCAAAACGCACTACGTCGACTCCGCTGGCGTCTATGAAGACACGCCTAAATCAAAAGCCGGTTACCGCACGATCGTATTTCCTCGGGAAGTCGCAGATGAAATCCAAAGACTTATCACGTACCATAAGAAGGAAAAACTTCTCCTGGGTACCAAATGGCAGGATTCCAGCGCTCTGATCAAAGGTGCCTTTGGAAACGCCATGTACCCGAACAATCTATGGGACTGGCTCACACGATTTCTAAGCGAAAACAACATGAGGCACTTTAGCTTTCACGCCCTAAGACATACTTACACCTCGATGCTGGGATGGATGAGAAAGGACATTTCCGAAATCAGCAAAAGCTTGGGCCATTCCAAACAATCCACGACTTTAAATACATATATGCACATGTTCCAGGATTTAGAGGAAGCGAAGCGGAAAACCGCCGCTGACTTGTCAGAGCAGATCATAAAACTGAAGGCCGAAAATTAGTTTTTACGTCAAATTTACGTCAAAGGCAAAAATATTAAAAAAGAACGTTGAAATTTCAACGTTCTTATGGTGCGCCTGGAGGGACTTGAACCCCCACGGTCGCCCACTAGATCCTAAATCTAGCGTGTCTGCCAATTCCACCACAGGCGCATATTATTGATTTGGCCCGCAGCCTTTGATGTCTAAGCTTTATGTGCCAACAAAATTTATTATACTATAGCTGCCTGCTGATTTCAAGAGTTTTCTTTTTGCTCATGCGGAAATCCACCTTCCTCCCCTAAAGCAAAAGTTAAATTCTACAAGGAAAAGAGCAAAGTAGAAGCTAATCTTGTGGTCATTTCCCTCAAATGAAGAATTAGCTTCCACCACATAATATAGAGAAGCAGGAATTGATCTTACGGTTCTGTCTTCCTATCCTAATTAAATCATTGTTTTTTCGGATTAAACAGCCCCGCGGCCACAAAGACCGTGATCGGCACAGCCAAAAGGATCCCCAGACTCCCTACGATGGCCTGGATCACTTCTACCACCACCATTTCAAAATTCATCAAAACTAATAGATTCCGATTGTTCAGCGTAAACAGCAAAATCGAGGCAATGGAGCCGCCCGCATAGGCCAGCACCAAGGTAGTTGTCATGGTGCCAATCGCGTCCCTGCCGATATTCATGCCTGAGGCGATCATGCGCTTGACGCTGCGGTCCTTCATTTCCAGCGCCAATTCCCGCATGGCCGAAGCAATGGACATGGACACGTCCATGATCGCGCCTAGAGAGCCGATGATAATGCTGCTCCACACAATGGCCCGCAGATCTACAGAAGCGCCATCGCCCAGTGCCGCCAAAAAGACATAATCCTCATCCACCATTCCAGTGATCTTCAAGGCCTTGTTCACCACTAGGGCCAAAGCCCCAGTCACAAGGATGCCGCCTAAATTCCCCACAATCGCGCACCAGGTCTTTTTGTTGCAGCCGTTCAAAATGATCAAGCTGGCGAAAATAATGAACACCGTGATAATGATCGTGGTCAGATAGACATTTTTGCCTGACAAAATAGCCGGAATATACACGCCGAACACTGCCGCGCCTGTAAATGCCAGGGAAATGATTGTAGTCAATCCTTTCAGCTTTCCAATGATCAGCACCAGCACCAGGAACACGCCACCCAGCCACAGCATGCCCGGGATCCGGTTTTGCTGCAAGTAATACCATTGAGAGCTTGTCCCGCCATTTCCCATGAGATCTGTGTTGGAAACTAGTATCCGATCACCTTTCTCCACCGGGTTGGGCTTGTCAATGGTCACATCCGTGATCATCTGCTCCATCTCCACGATCTGGCCCTTTTGCTCACCGGAAAGCAGCTCTGCTTTAAAAACAATGACCGTAGTCTCCAGGCCATCGATATCCTCTTTCTTCTCGTCTAGCATTTCCACGATTTTCGCGGACTCCACGCCAGCCTCACCAACGCCGCCTGGCGTATAATCGCACAGCTTGTTTCCCACGATAATAAAAACCAGCGCAATGACGCTCACGACCAGCAGCTCTGCCAAAGACCTGACGATTTGCTGCCGGTTCTTCTTTATTTTCTCTAAATTCATCACAACCCTCTCCTTTATCCCCTGCAATGACCCCTGCGTTTATTTTACCATGCCTTCCTAAACAATAGGTGAAAATCAAAAAATCATTTCTCGATTTTACTCTGATTCCCTGGCAATCTCTCCCAATCTATGCTATTATGAATAGAAGGCGCTGAAAGCGCAAAGGAGGTATCATGAACAAAAGCTTATCCATGCACGCTGATCTGGTTCTGCAAAATGGCGCTGTGATCACTGTGAACGCAGAAAATGAAGTATGCCAGGCAGTGGCGGTCAAGGGCAGCCAGATTGCGTATGTGGGAGACAATGAGGGCATCCGGCCCTGGATCGGAAGCCATACGAAAATCATAGATCTAAAAGGGCGGGCGCTGCTTCCAGGATTCATAGACGCCCACTGCCACCTGGGGATGCGAGGACAAAATGCCGCGGTTATTTTAGATTGCAGCGCAGAAAGGGCCCCGGACATCCCTTCCATTCAGCAGATCATCAAAAAAGCGGCGGAAAAAGCGCCAAAAGGCGCATGGATCAAAGCCACTGGATATGATCAGGGAAAGCTGAAAGAAGGCCGGCACCCCACCAGACGAGAACTTGATGAAGCCGCGCCAGACAATCCGGTACAGCTGACCAGAACATGCCTGCACATGGGCGTTTACAACAGCCGTGCCCTTGAGGAAGCGGACATCCACCCAGAACATTTTGCACCAGGCGAAGTGGTGGTAGATGAAGACGGCAATATGACTGGGCTTTTAAAGGAGCGGGCCTGCACCTACATGTGGGACAAGGTCATGTACACAAAGGAAGAATACATGAAAGCCTTCAAAACCGCCAATGATCTTTTTTTAAGCTTTGGCATCACCAGCGTCCACGACGCGAGCTTCTACGGGCCCGACACATTAGGCCTTTTCCAGGAAGCGGTGGAAACAGGCATCATCGATCTGCGCATGTACATCCTGCTGTATCACGCCTGTGGCAAGGAAAAGACCATAGAGTGGGTGAATGACTTCATCAAAACAGGCATCCGAGGCGGCCTTGGAGATGAGCATTTCCGGCTCGGGCATGTGAAAATACTGATCGATGGCAGCACCAGCGGACCATCCTGCGCGGTTTCCAAGCCTTACGAGCATGATCCGGATCTGAAGGGCATCCAGCTTTACACCCAAGAAGAGGCGGACGCGGTTTTAATCCCAGCCCATGAGTCTGGTTTCAATGTGACTGCTCATGCTGTGGGTGATCAGGCAGTGGATGTGATCTTATCTTCCATTGAGAAAGCCCAGGCACAGGCCCCGAGGCCATGCAGACACCGGATTGAACACTGCGCGCTCATTGATGACACCATCATCGACAGGCTGAAAACAGCCCAGGTGACAGTTGTGTCCAACCCTGGATTCTTCATAGATAACGCCGCCATGTACATCAAGTACTATGGCCAGCGGGTAGATCGCATGTTTCCACTAAAGTCTTATCTGGATAAAGGCATCATAACTGCCATTGGCTCCGATTCTCCTGTGATCGAAGCGGACCCGATGATCGGCATTTATACAGCTATGAAGCGTGCGGACCGCAAAACAGGCACTATTGCCGGAGAATGTCAGCAGATCGGCCTCATGGACGCCATTAGGATGTACACCTACAACGGTGCATACGCGTCTTTGGAAGAAACGATCAAGGGCAGCATTGAGCCAGGCAAACTGGCGGACCTGGTGGTGCTCTCGGAAAATATCCTGGATGCTGAACCGGAACATATTTTGGACATCAAGGCAGATATGACGATCATAGACGGAAAAATCAAATTTGAAAGGACCGATAATCATGGAGAGTAAAAAAGAAAAGAAAATGAAACCATGGGTCATAGTGCGGCCCAGGAAGGCCAAAGAATGGGTGATTTTCGCAGCCATGCTGTTATCACTCCTGGGAATGATCTCACCAATCGTGAACTTATTCAATGTGCCCCGCATGCTCTTTGGCATGCCGGTGCTGTTCACTGTATCGATCATCAGCCTGATCGTGACCGTTATTGTAATCAATGTAGCATATAGATGGAAGGTGCGTTAAATGGAAATCTTAACAACTTGGGGACCTCTCGTAATCACCCTTTGTTATACAGTGGTGGCCTGCGTGCTGGGGTTCTCCGCAAAGGGCCGGCTGGACATGAATCGGGTGGAAAACTGGTCTTCCTCTGGAAACACAATGGGATTGATCGTCATGATTTTTCTCACAGGCGCGGGAAACGTCAGTGCCTATACGTTCCTGGGCGCGCCGGGATGGGCATTTTCAAAAGGCGTGGCATCCCTGTATGTGGTGGTTTATTTGGGATTCATCTGCTATACTTCTTATTTGATCTCGCCCCGTGTCACCAGGCTCGCCCTGAAAAACGGCTATCGAACCCAAGCGGAAGGCATTGGCGCCAGATTTGAATCCAAGGGTCTTCGTATGCTCTGCGGCATAGTAGGCGCTGTGGCGGTCCTGGGGAATTCTCTGGTGCAGATCATCGGCTGCGGCCACATTTTAAACGTTATGAGCCATGGCGTGATTCCTATGTGGCTGGGAGAGCTGCTCATTCTCTGCGCTGTGGCGTTTTACGTGTACAACAGCGGCCTGCGGGCCATTGGATGGACTAATGTCATGCAGGGGATCATGATGTTGATCCTTTCTCTGACAGTCGCATTGTTCATCATGTACACGGTATTAGGATCTTTCAGCGTGGGCGAAGCGTTTTCAAGACTCATGGCAGAAAGCCCGCAGCATTTGACCCTTCCAGGGGCTGCAGGCGATTTCCCGCCAATCTTCTGGACCACATCGATTTTGATTTCTGTGGTTTCCTTCTGGCCTCAATTTTGGGTCTTCGCAGCAGGCGCGAAGGACGAGGACACTGTCAGGAAGCAGTATACCTATGTGTCCCTGTTTTATCTTGTGATGGTGCCTATGCTGATCGTGGGCTTCATATGTGTGTTCGCCTTTGGAAACTATGATGGAGAAGTGGATAAAGTGGCCCTGACCTTCTGTCTGGAAAAACTGCCATGGTGGATGGTCGGACTGCTGGGCGCAGGAATCCTGGCAGCAGCACAAAGCTCCGCGGAGCCTCAGCTCCACACGCCAGCTTTCACATTTACGCACGATGTCATTGCGCCAGCAAAAAATATCCCGCCTGAAAAGGAAGGAAAGATACAAAGAAAGGTATTTCTTGTTGTTGTCTTTCTAGTGGCCTACCCTCTTGCTCTCACAAATCCTGCTGAGCTAGTATACATTCTGCTGGTTTGCTATGGATTCATCGGGCAGCTCTTTCCTTGCATGCTGGGCGTGTTCTGCTGGCCGAGAGCCACGAAAGCAGGCGCCATCGCAGGACTTACGGCTGGCGTCATCGTTGTGGCCCTGTTCAATTTCGTATGGGCCAATCCGCTGTATGTCCATGCTGGGATTTGGGGACTGCTGGTAAACTTCCCTGTGTTTATCATTGTCAGTCTATTGACAAAACCTGCTTCTGAGGAAACATTGCGGAAATTCTTCCCAGATTATATCATGGATATGCTCTATGAAGAATAAGCGTACAAAGAAAAGACACCCACAGCTGCCAAGACGCTGCCAGATATAAGCGCAGTTTCTGCTTTCCGGCATGCTTCTACCAGCTGTTTGACAACAAAAAGGAGCCGCTGACTGCCCAGGTCATCCCTGATTTCTGGATGGCACCTGGCACCCCTGCGGCTCCTCTTGTTTTTCACATTTATAGCATAGGCCATTGATCTAACAGAGCGGATCACGATTTCTCAGGCCTGTAGAAAGTATGCCCACATCTTCCGTTCTCTTTTGCTTTGTACAATGCCTGATCAGCCTGATGGAACAAATCATCATGATAACCTTTTTCTGAAAAAGCCACTCCCACACTGATGGAAAATTTCGGGAAGTCTTTTTCCTGCGGATGCTGCAGCGCCCAATTGATTTCATCTAGTTTGTAGCTGACGATCTGTTCTTTGTCTGCCCGTATCTTTTCCATGATCACTGCGAATTCATCTCCGCCAATCCGAATCACATAGTCAGCTCGTCTAAAATTGCTGGCTAACAGATTCGCCACTTTGATCAGTGCCTGATCTCCCATATCATGCCCATAAGTATCGTTAATGGACTTGAACACATCCACATCGATCAACAGCAAGGCAATCGGCTTTGGTACATTATGGAGCTGCTCTTTCAACTGCTCGAAGGCCTGCCTGTTCAAAAGACCTGTCAACGCGTCTCGTTCAGCCTTCTGACGCAGCATGTTCTGTTGTGCCAGGGACATCTCATATACATTATTATATGTGGCCGCAAGATATTTGAATTCATATGCGCCTGTGATTTCCAGGAAATTGTTGTTCTTGATACAGTTGACATAAATCCGAATCGGCCTTAAAATAAGGGCCGCGATCATGGCATAAGAAAGCATCACCAGCGCCACAACTAAAATCGTATAAAGGATTTGCCGCATCAGCGCGTTTTTCATGGCTTTTTCACTTTTTTCCTGCTCCGTATCACAGATCGAAATCACATGTTCCGTGACACCCGATAATTTCTTTTCAATCTGCTGCTTCATATCCTGATATTCACGACCAAATACCAATTGTCGCGCTAAGTCTGATTTTTCTTTATCTGTATAGCTTTCTTCTTTCTTTGGCAGTGGATATTCCTGAATTTTTGGAGAAAGCTTATTCAAATCTGCGCCAGCAGACTGCGCCGCCAGCTTCATGGAGTGAATCTCCAGCTCCATCAGTTCATTGGATAACTGCAATGCGTCTTTTGACATCTGCAGAGCCTTTGTATCATCAGTTGGCAAATGCTCCTCGATCTTTTCCAAAGACTTTTCCCTCCTCTGCGTCACATCCACTTCTGTGAAATATGCATCCGCATGACTGCTTTCGTTTGTCATCGCATACAACCTAGCCTGCTCAGTCAAGTAATTGGAACCAACTGCCATGTCCATCACAGCTTCCTCTGCCATAATATATTTTTTCGTCATTTTGGCCAGCTCTTGATATCGGTCCATTACGTTGACAATGCCATCTCCAATTAATATGGAAATCAGGATCGTACCCACAACGATCCAAAGGCTGAGCGTCCGAATCCGCAATCCCTTTAATGTCCCTGCTTTATTGTCCGTTCCGTGTCCTTTACTCACTGTTAACTCCTACCAATCTTTGATTTTGCTGCATTACATATCTTTTGTGTAGTAACCCTTTTTCGGCTTTCACATTCTCACGTATTACATTTTATTTCCCAAGATGGGATTTGTCAATATGAGAGAATCTCCTATCTCAAAAAGTTTCCACCTAAGGTTCCACTTTTCCGATTTTCCGAACCGGTCAGAGCCATTTGGAGCCTGTTTCTCCATTCTATTCCACTGTGTTTTTACCCTAAAAAATAAGATGTTCTTGGCCTTTAGTTCTGTTCTTTTATTCATTTTTATCTCCTTGAAATTTCAACGATCCCCGCCTTCTCCAAAAACAAATAAAAACACCAGATTCCTATTGAAAATCTGATGTTTCCTTTGGTGACCCTACCGGGAATCGAACCCGGGTTACCGCCGTGAAAGGGCGGTGTCTTGACCGCTTGACCATAGGGCCTAAAAAAAACCGGCGGCGTCCTGCTTTCCCAGGCGGTCGCCCGCCAAGTATCATCGGCGC
>CAJTYS010000075.1 GCA_910583765.1 uncultured Eubacteriales bacterium
ACGTTTCATGACGCATTGGTGCCTTTCGCAGAAAGGCGGATAATAAAAATGAAAGAAAAAAGCAAATGCGCAGGAAAAATTTCTGCCAGTAAAATGGGAAGGATCACATTATATGTCTGCGGAGGATTTTCTCTGGTCGTAGGCATGTTCATGATCTATTATTCCATCATCTATCTGCGGGATTATTACGGCAGCTATGGCATGTCCATGAGTGATGGCATATTGGATGTGATCCAGTACGTGGTCACCAGCTCGGGAATCTACTTTGGGTTCGCCGTTTTGTTTATGGCTTGCGGCGTTTTGCTGAACAAGCTGGATCTCCTCGCACCCAAATCCGAGGCCAGGGAAATCGAAACGACTGAAACGCCCCAAGTCTCTGACAAAGAGGAGGCAGGCGAAGAGAAAGCGGATGAAGAGAAAGCAGGCGAAGAACTGGAAAACTAGCGGGAGGCCGCAGAGCACAAAGTGTCATGATGTCCATCTGGCGTTGGGGTTTTAGCTCTTTCGCCTAATCAGCACCACAATAGGCTTTGTCCGCAAAGCGCATCCTGCCGTGGAGCAGCTATCATCGTATTGGCAAATTGTGATGTCCAAACTGTGAAAGTGTGTACAAATCAGTAAAAATCGCAGATTTGTACACACGATTTTCCCGCTTTCAATGAAAAACTTTTGGACGTTGCTTGAATGAGAAAAAATTTTCTGTCGAAAAATATCGAAAAAAGTCCAACGCAGTCGAGCTTCTCTTTAAGCCAAGGCAAAAAATGGGTATAAATGTGCTATTTTGTTGAATTATGCGCACTTGATGTTTTTCTGGCTGTCCGTAGTGTGTACAAATTGAAAAAAATATGCGATTTGTACACACTGCGTTTAAAATCCCCGCAGCGCCTCCAGCGCGATTTCTGCGATCCATTCATGGCCTTCCGGCGTAAGGTGGATGCCGTCAATGTAAAAATCCTTGCCCGAGTTTTGAGCCAGGACCTTTTGAAATTCCCCGTAAAAGTCTACGTAAAACAGGCCATAAGCGGCCGCCAGCTTCAGCAGCCAGTCCCGAAGCTTTTCATAACGGCTTTTCACCAGATCGAAATCCGTGAACTCGGACCAGCCGGCCCTGGCCGCTGCGGGATCAAAAGGCGGTGTGGTGCATACCACTGGGATCAGGCCGTGGTGGTATGCCTGATGGACCATGGCAAAATAATTGGCCTGGGGCACGGTTTCTGGGACTCCTGCGATCAAGTCGTTGATCCCGCCAGCTAAAAACAAATAGTTGGGATTTTCCTTCACTGCGTCAGGGCAAAAACGAGCCAGCATCCCGCCAGTGGTGTCACCGCTGATTCCTTTATTGATAAACGTGCTGCAAGGGGCATTGAGAAGATGCACCCAATTTTCATCTCGCTTCACTCCATAACCTTGCGTAAAGCTATCGCCAAGACAGACTGTGCGCATAAGAACCTCCTAAAAATTTTCGTCAAAAATTCGTATGTTTGACCTTATTGTTTTTCAAATATGAGAGCAATCAAAACCGTGAAAACAGGAAATTAATTTCCGAACCAGGAAGAAAAATGTTTCCGGATCAGGCGAAAAACAAGATCAGTCTTCACAAAGAGCGACAAAAAGCGTGCCCTTTTTCACAGAAATTTTTGCCTGATCTTCTGCGAATTCATTGCTCACTCCCAGAGGAAACGTCCGAGTCATGGTATAATCGGACAAGGGATATTTCACCCCCTCCAGGCAGACCCCCAGGCTAGTGTCAGACAGAGACAACACGGAAAGATGCGCGTTGTTTTTTCTGGGGAGCCGCAGCTGGCCGTCCTTTAAGATCGTGATATAGTTTTTGCGATCCTTCATAGCGATCCGCGTCACTTGATCCACTGCGGCCGCCATGAGCTGGATATTGGCGAGCGCGTGGTCGAACCTGCCTCCAAGCCCCCCGATAATAAGAATGTCATCGCAGCCGCGTTCCATGGCAGCGCGGAGGCAGAGGCCCGTGTCCGTGTCATCCTTTTCCGCGGGGAAGGTGATGGTTTCAATGCCAGGCTGAACGCTTCCGGAAAGAGAATCAAAATCACCCATGAGAAAATCAGGGACGATCCCTGCGCGCTGGGCATGGTCATAGCCGCCGTCCGCGCACAAAATCAGATCCGGATGTTCGCCTTCCATCAGGCGCGAAAGATTTCCTTCTATATATGAAGTGATGATAACGCATTTTTTCATGAATAATACCTAGTGCCTTCCTGCAAACGATTTCACAGTAACGATCAAAATCATTATAACACAAGCGATCCATTATAATGAGAAAATTTAAAAAGATCCATGAGAAAAAAGCTAAAATAAGACAAACTTTTAGAGATTATCCACTTGAAAAAAAGGTACGATAGAGATATAATCAAAAACATAAGGCGCAAAACAAATTGATAATTTGAGGTGAATGTAAAATTGGAAGAACAAATTAAAACAGTTCTAAAAGAAAAAGTCGATCCTGTGTTGGGGGCCCATTATGGAGGGGCGACTCTTACCGGATTTGAGAATAATGTCGCAAAAGTGAGATTGACTGGGGCCTGCGCGTCCTGTCCATCTGCGCAATATACCATTGAAGATGTGGTAAAAAGTATTGTGCTGGAAAATTGTGAAGGCGTTGAAGATGTGATTTTGGACACGTCCGTGAGCGATGACCTGATCGATATGGCAAAGAAAATTTTGCGGAAATAATTGGTTTGTTAACAAATGCGATTTGTTGGTATATAAATTGCATAGGTTATAAGCAGTTAATGCTGGGAGCGGGATTCGGCTCAAATCGATTCCCAAACCCGAAAACAAAAAAGGAGTGATTTTATTATGTTAATGACAGGAGCTCAGTACATCGAGAGCTTAAGAAAGATGAAGACAAGAGTTTATATGTTCGGCGAAGAGGTTGAAAATTGGGTTGACCATCCGATCATCAGACCTTCCATCAATTGCGTGGCAATGACATATGAACTGGCCCAGGATCCGGAATACGCTGACCTGATGACAGCAAAATCAAACCTGACAGGTGAAACTGTAAACAGATTCACACATCTGCACCAGAGCACAGACGATCTGAGAAAGAAAGTCAAGATGCTGAGACTTCTCGGACAGAAGACAGCTTCCTGCTTCCAGAGATGCGTAGGTATGGACGCGTTCAACGCTGTGTTCTCCACAACATATGAAACAGATAAAAAATATGGTACAAACTACCATGAAAACTTCAAAAACTTCTTGAAGATGGTTCAGGAAAAAGACTATGTCGTAGACGGCGCTATGACTGACCCTAAGGGTGACAGAGGCGTTGCTCCTCATCAGCAGAAAGACCCAGACCTCTTTGTACATATCGTTGAAAGAAGAGACGATGGTATCGTAGTAAGCGGCGCGAAAGCTCACCAGACTGGTACAATCAACTCTCACTGGCACATCATCATGCCGACTCAGGCGATGAAAGAAGAGGACAAGGATTACGCTGTATCCTTCGCGTGCCCAACTGACGCAGAAGGCATGTACATGATCTACGGAAGACAGTCCTGCGACACCAGAAAATTAGAAGAAGGCGCTGACGTTGACCTTGGTAATCCGAAATTCGGTGGACAGGAAGCGTTAGTTGTGTTCGATAACGTATTCATTCCAAACGAATACATCTTCCAGGCTGGAGAATATGATTTCGCTGGCATGATGGTAGAAAGATTCGCTGGATACCACAGACAGTCCTATGGCGGATGCAAAGTAGGCGTAGGCGACGTTCTGATCGGTGCTGCTGCTCTGGCTGCTGACTACAATGGCGCGCAGAAAGCTTCCCACATTAAGGATAAGCTCATCGAAATGACTCACCTGAACGAAACTCTGTACTGCTGCGGTATCGCTTGCTCCGCAGAAGGTCAGGCAACTCAGGCTGGAAACTATCAGATCGACCTGCTGCTGGCTAACGTATGTAAGCAGAACGTTACAAGATTCCCTTATGAAATCGTAAGACTGGCAGAAGACATCGCAGGTGGATTGATGGTAACGATGCCGGCTGAATCCGATTTCAAATCTGACCTGAAGGTTGGAAAGAATGGCGAAACTATCGGCGAAATCTGCAACAAGTACTTTGCTGCTGCTCCAACTTGCACGACAGAAGAAAGAATGAGAATCTTAAGATTCATCGAAAACATCTGTCTGGGATCTTCCGCAGTTGGATACAGAACAGAATCCCTGCACGGTGCTGGTTCTCCGCAGGCTCAGAGAATCATGATCGCTCGTCAGGGCAACATCGCTGGAAAGAAAGAACTGGCAAAAGCCATCGTTGGCATCAAATAGTTTACGGTAAGTAACAAAAATCATATAGGCCGCTGTGGGCATACCGTAGCGGCCTGTTTTTTCAGTTTGAACTAAGGAGTAAAGAGCGTGAAGTGCGGAGTGAGGTTTTGCGGAGGCTGCAATCCGAGATTTAACAGGAGAGCGGTTCTTGAAGAAATTGAACGTCGATTTGAAGACATTGATTTTGTGATCGCAGTGGAAGGAGTTCCGCACGATTTGCTGTTAGTCATCGGAGGCTGCACCAATTGCTGCGCTTCCTATGAACAGTTCGACACAAAACAAGGTGTCTTGAAAATATGGGATCAAGACCATATCGACAGCATATGCGATGAATTAAAAAAGAAGAAAAACAGCTAAGAGAGTTAGGAAATACATATTTCCGATAGATATAAAAATGGAGGGTACATAACAATGGACTGGAAAGAAATTTATGAAAGCAGAAAATGCTCTGCTGATGAGGCGATGAAACTGATTCAGTCAGGCGACCGTGTTCTGTTTGCCCATGCAGTGGCAGAACCACAGGTACTGGTTGACGCGATGGTAGCGAACAAACATCTGTACAAAGACATCACAGTGTCTCACATGGTAACCCTGGGAAAAGGCGAATATTCCCTGCCGGAAAACCACGATGTGTTTACATTTGAAGGCTGGTTCACTAGCCCAAGCACAAGAAAATCCATCGCACAGGGACACGGCGAATTTGTTCCGGTATTTTTCCACGAAGTGCCAAAATACATCAGACAAGACATTTTCCACGAGGACGTGCTGCTGGTTTCCGTATCCAAGCCGGATGAACACGGATACTGCTGCGTAGGCGTTTCTTCTGACTACACTATGCAGGCCATCAAATCCTGCAGGACTGTACTGGCGGAAGTGAACGATCAGGTTCCTGTCGTATTTGGCGAAACATTCGTACACGTAAGCGAAATCGATGCTTTTGTTGAAAATTCTCACCCTCTGTTTGAGAGCAAGCCTGCTAAGATCGGACCGGTTGAAGAAGCAATCGGTAAGAACTGCGCTTCCCTCATTGAAGATGGCGCGACCCTGCAGCTGGGGATCGGAGCGATTCCTGATGCTGTGCTGTCACAGCTGGGAGAAAAGAAACATCTGGGCATCCATTCCGAAATGATCGCGGACGGCGTTGTGGATCTGTATGAAAAAGGCGCCATCGACTGTACACAGAAGGGTATTGACGAAGGCAAGATGGTTGTTACCTTCCTCATGGGAACTAAGAAGCTGTACGACTTTGCTGACAAGAACCCGATCGTGGAAATGCGGACTGTTGACTATGTAAACCATCCAGAAGTCGTAGCCAAGTTAAAGAATCTGGTTTGCATCAACGCTTGCGTGCAGATCGACTTCATGGGTCAGATCGTTTCCGAATGTATCGGCACCAAGCAGATCTCCGGCGTAGGCGGACAGGTTGACTTTGTAAGAGGCGCGGCCATGTCCCATGATGGAAACGCTAAGGCTATTATCGCTATGCCATCTGTTACGAACATGAAGGATGGAAGCAAGGTTTCCAAGATCGTTCCGTTCATCGACCACGGCGCGGCAGTCACCACTTCCAGATGCGATGCTGACTATGTTGTCACAGAATACGGCATTGCCAGAATGAAGGGCAGAACTTTGAAAGACAGAGCAAGACAGCTGATCAACATTGCTCACCCAGATTTCAGAGAAGAACTGAAAGTACAGTTCAAAGAAAGATTTAACGATGAATTTTAATGTCTGAAAGGGCATTGAGATTGTAGTTTGTTATTGTATGAAGAGAGAAGAGAGGTAAAAAATTATGCAAGCTTTAAGAGTAGTTCCTGCTATCCATTATTTTGATACGTTCAAAGAATTCAACGAAGAATTCAAACTGGGAAAAGGCGACATCCTGGTAACAAACCAGTGGATGTATGATCCGTATGTAAAACCACTTGGAATCGACATGCCTGTAATTTTCCAGGAAAAATACGGAAAAGGCGAACCATCTGATGAAATGATGGACGCTATGAAAAAAGACATGGATCAGTATGAATACGACAGAATCATCGCTTTCGGCGGCGGCACTATCGTTGACATCTGTAAAGTCCTGGCTCTGGACATCCCGACAAAGGCTCTGGACCTTTACACTGGCGAAGTCGCTCCAAAGAGAATGAAAGAATTAGTAGTCGTTCCAACTACTTGCGGAACTGGTTCCGAAGTGACGAACGTAGCTATCGCGGAACTGAAAGCGCTGCACACCAAGAAGGGCATCGCAGTAGAAGAAACTTATGCTGGAACTGCTGTTCTGATTCCAGAATCCCTCCAGGGACTGCCTGATTACGTATTCGCGACTTCTTCCGTAGACGCTCTGATCCACGCAGTTGAGTCTTATCTGTCACCAAAGGCTTCTCCTTTCACAGAAATGTACTCACTGAAAGCTATCGAAACCATTATGGCAGGATACAAGCAGATCGTTGCTGCTGGCGGAAACACGCCTGAAAACAGAAAAGCGCTGTTAAAGGATTTCTTACTGGCTTCCAACTATGCGGGCATTGCGTTCGGAAACGCTGGATGCGCTGCTGTACACGCACTGTCATACTCCATCGGAGCAGCGTTCCACGTACCTCATGGCGAAGCGAACTTCCAGTTCTTCACAGAAGTATTCAAGATGTACATGAGAAAAGATCCAAACGGCAAGATCACAAAGGCAAACCAGATCTTCGCGGACGCTCTTGGATGCGGACTGGACAATGTTTACGAAGAAATGGATAAGTTCCTGGGCAAATTCTTAACCAAGAAACCGCTGAAGGAATACGGCATGACAGAAGCTCAGATTGACGAGTTCACAAAGTCCACAGTTGACAATCAGCAGAGACTCCTTGGAAACAACTATGTGTTCCTGACTGACGAAGAAATCAGAGAGATCTTCGCTAACCTGTACTAATCTACAAAAGCAAACCACAAAAAAGGCTGCCTGCGGGCGGCCTTTTTCATGGCGAAAAACGCTGTTTGACCCACAGGTCTTTTTTAGGCCACCTTGACACCGATATTATTGTATGATAAATTTAAAGGCAGTAGTCTGATAGACTTACGCAGAAAACGGGGAGGGAAAGTAATCTATGTATAACATTATTGTAACAGAACCAAGCAGCAATCTGCGAATGTTGGGAAGGCAGGCTCTGGCAGGCAAATGGCAGATCGCCATTATTGCCACGTTGATCTACCAGATCTGTCTGACGCTTCCGGCGCTGATTTTAGATCAGCTCTTTGGGAAAACGCTGGCAGAATTGTACAACAATATTTATGTGGGAACCACGAACACCTTTGGTTCTGATTTTGTTGCTCGCGTAAGCGACAGCGCAGAAAAAGTATCCAGCATGTCTGGATTGTACGTGTTTCTAGTGACAGGGGCCTTCACCTTGGGGATCACCTTGTTTTTCCTGAATCTTTTCAGACGGAAGCCAGTAGATCCAGCTCAGGTCTTTTCCGGATTTGAACAGTTTTTTAAGGCTTTGGGACTTGTCTTTGTCATGGGCGTGTTCATCTTTCTCTGGACACTGTTATTCGTCATCCCAGGGATCATCGCCGCGCTGCGCTACAGCCAGGCTTTCTTCATTCTGGCAGATGATCCAACCAAAGGCGTGTTCCAATGCATCAATGAGAGCAAGTGGATGATGAAAGGCAATAAAGGAAAGCTCTTTTGCTTGGAATTATCCTTTCTTGGATGGATCATTTTGACCTCCATTGCGATCACCATCATTCAAAGTTTTCTGTTCCCGATTTTCGGAGGCAGTGTGATCATGGTGATCTTAGAATGGATACTGGGCTTGGCAATGTGCTGGGTGATCGCCTATACCTTTGCCGCGGAAGCAGCGTTTTATGAGATCCTCAGAGGAAACCTGCGGGCCAATACTTATATGCCAGGCCAATACTAGACATTGGAAAAGGAGAGAACGCCTTGAAACAAGAACAGGATGTTCAAACGAACAAAAAAGAACCAGAACATTTTCGCTTTTTCAGCCATAAGGAATGCGAGTTTTTTCCGTGCCATGCAGTCAAGGACACGGAAACTTTCAATTGCCTGTTCTGCTATTGTCCTTTGTATGCCTTAGGAGATGACTGCGGCGGGAATTTCAGCTATGCCAAGGGCGTGAAGGATTGCAGCAAATGTCTGATTCCTCATAGTCCAGGAGGATTTGACTATATCACAAAGAATTTTTCCAAGATCGTGGATCTCATTAAAAAAGAAGAGCAGGAATGATAGCAAGGCCCTTGGTTTTCAGAATCAAGGGCTTTTTTGTAACTTGGATGTGCCCCTTTTGCATAAGATAGGAAAGGTGAATTGAAAAAGGGGGAATTTTGATTGAGAGGCAATATCAGGCACATCTATCCAGGAGGAAACACGCCTAAAGGATTTTTTTCCTATTACCAGTACATACTGGGCCAGGAAGAGGCCAATCGGATCATTTGTTTGAAAGGCGGACCAGGAGTCGGCAAATCCACATTCATGAAAAAAATCGGTGAACATTTCATCGAACAAGAGGAAGACGTGGATTTTCTTTGGTGTTCATCGGATCCTGGCTCCTTGGACGGCATTGTGCTGAAAAAGCGAAAAATCGCTATCATTGACGCCACTAGTCCGCACATGGTGGATCCCATCAACCCAGGGGCAGTGGACAGTATCGTTCACTTAGGCGATTTCTGGAACGGAGAAGCGCTGAAAAAATGCAAAGATCATGTCTTGGAAAGCAGCAAAAAAATTAAAAGCTGGTTCAGCTACGCTTACCGCTACCTTGCGGCCGCGGGACAATTGTACGGTGCGCTTTCCGACGCATACGAGGACGCGGTGGAAGATGGGGAACTTTATAAGATCACAGCAGGCATCGTGGGGGATGAAATGGCGCACAAAGAGATCGCCCTCAAGCCAGGGAAGCTAAAAAAGCAGTTTGCCAGCGCCATCACGCCGGCAGGTGTCCAGCACCGGCTGGAGTCCATTATTAGAGGCTATGACAAGCTGTATATGCTCACGGGACCAGTGGGCCTGAGCAATTCCCGTTTGCTGAACATCGTAGCGGAAAGCGCTTTGTATCGGGGCATGGACGTGGAAGCCTTTTACTGTCCCATGAAACCGGACGAAAAAATCGAACATCTGCTGATTCCGCAGCTGGGAGTAGCCTTTGTTTCTCTCAACCAGTACCATGACCTGGAACCGTGGGACCGAGAAGAGGAAGTCAAACTCATTGACATGAATGACATCGTGGACTGGAGCAGGCTGGAAGAACCACAGCCAATGCTCGCGGACTGTGAACACCGGATGGGAGAACTGATTGAGGAAGGGATCCGATGCATTGTCCGCGCCAAGAAAGAACACGACCGGCTGGAAAGCTATTATATCCCTAACATGGATTTCAAAAAAATCGATGGTCTGCGGGATGAAATCATTGGTAAAATTGAAAAAAACGTATTATAATAAAAATCGTATAACCATGTTTCCTACTTTATAAACGGATAAAACAGGATAAACAAATGAAACGGGCGGAAGAGAGCCTAAGCACAGCAGGAGGAGAAAAAAACATGATAAACAGACTGCATTTGCTAAAGGAATACGCCGCGGTACTGGAAGCTGAAAGCCTAATCGCAGAACAGAACGTGCCAGAAGAGACCCTGGAAAAGAAAGTGAACTACCTTTCTTTCAATTCCCAGGATGTCCGTTATGATACGTTCTTTATTTGCAAAGGCGCGCACTTTACCGCGGATTATCTGCGAAGCGCCATAGAAGAAGGGGCCTTCGCCTATGTGAGTGAAAAGAAATATGAAGAGCAAGCCCCGGGCATCCCGTACATCATTGTCACGGATATGCACCGGGCCATGGCTCTTTTGGCAGACCTGTTCTACAATCAGGTGTGGAAGCATCTGACCATCACTGGGATCACGGGGACAAAAGGAAAATCCACCACCACTTATTTTGTCCGCTATATCCTGGACGAGTATCTAAAGGATCACAAGCTGCCGCGCAGCGCAGTGATCTCTGGCATTGATAACTACGATGGCGTCACGGAGGAAGAATCTCATCTTACCACGCCGGAAGCCTTGGATCTCCATCATCATTACGCCAACGCAGTAAGGACGGGGATCGAGTTTCTTACCATGGAAGTGTCCAGCCAAGCACTGAAATACCATAGGACAAAAGGCATTCTTTTTGACATTGGCTGCTTCCTCAACATTGGGCTGGATCATATCAGCGATGTGGAACATTCCAGTTTTGAAGACTACCTGCAGGCGAAAATGACATTGATGACCCAGTGCAGGACTGCCTGCGTCAATCTGGAAAGCGACTATGCGGGACAAGCTCAGAAGGCGGCAGAGGGAAAGGCTGAAAAAATCCTCACCTTTGGCCGAAGGCCGGAAGCGGACATTTACGGCTATGAGATTGAGCCAGGCAAAAAGGGGATCACCTTCAAGGCAAAATGTGACAGCTTTGATGAGACCTTCAAGATCGGCATGACTGGACTTTTCAACGTGGACAACGCCTTGGCCGCTATTGCCATCAGTTACGCGCTGAACATTCCGCTGGCTTATATTAAGGCTGGCCTGAAAAAAGCCAGGGTCAGCGGCAGGATGGAAATCTACACCAGCCGCAGCGGAGGCCTAGATGTGATTGTGGATTACGCGCACAATCAGATGAGTTTTGAATCCCTGTTCACATCCACCAAAAAAGAATACCCTGGAAAGAAGATCACCATTGTGTTCGGCTGTCCTGGAAAGAAGGCTCTGGGCCGCAGGAAAGAGCTGGGTGATCTTGCTGGCAAATATGCGGACAAGGTGTACATCACAGAAGAGGACGCAGGAGAAGAGCCAGTGCAGAAGATTTCCGAAGAGATCGCCAGCCATGTGAAACAGTTTGATTGTGAATACAGCATTATTATAGACAGGGAAGAGGCCATACGCCAGGCCATTGAAACAGCAGATGACAACACTGTGGTGCTGATCACCGGAAAGGGCAGGGAAACCAGACAAAAGAGAGGGACCCAGTATATCGACACCCCATCGGACGTGGAATATGTGCGGCGCTTTTTAGCGGAAAAATAGTAGAAAATAAAGGAGAGATCATGGGTAAAGTCAAAAAAAGAAGCCTGGCTGTGTTCGCTGTTTTTTCCTTGTGCCTGGGCGCGGCCGCGGGCGCGGTAGTCTGGGCCTTGCTGCGGATCATGGATCTGGGGATCCGGCTGGTGTGGGAAATCCTCCCTGCCCAGTTAGGCCACCCCATCTGGTACGCGTTTGCCGCCTGTCTGACGGGCGGGCTGGTCATCGGCCTGTGGCAAAAGAAATTCGGGATCCTGCCGGAATCCCTAGAGTCGGTCATGGGGCAGC
>CAJTYS010000076.1 GCA_910583765.1 uncultured Eubacteriales bacterium
TTTTCCTCAGAGAGCTTATTTCCAATGCCAGCGATGCCATTGACAAATTATATTATCACAGCCTGACAGAAGGAAGCACAGGGCTTTCCAGGGATGATTTTTCCATTAGAATCGAGCCGGACAAGGATGCCCGCACGCTGAAAATCATTGACAACGGCATGGGCATGACAAAAGACGAGCTGGAAAAAAATCTGGGCACCATTGCCAAGAGCGGCTCTCTGGATTTCAAATCGGAGATTGAGAAAAAAGATGAAATCGACATTATTGGACAGTTTGGCGTAGGTTTTTATTCTGCCTTCATGGTCAGCGATAAAGTGACCGTGATCAGTAAGGCTTACGGCGAAGAGCAGGCACATCAGTGGGAATCCGCGGGTGCGGACGGTTATACCATCACGGAATGCGAAAAGGACAGCTGCGGGACAGAGATCACCTTGCTTTTAAAGGAAAACACAGAGGACGAGAAATACGGGGAATACTTAGATGATTACAAGATCAAGAACCTGATCAGCAAATATTCTGACTACATCCGTTACCCGATCCAGATGATGGTGGAAAAGCAAAAGCTGAAAGAAGGCAGCGAGGATGAATACGAAACGTACTCTGAGCTGGAGACTCTCAACAGCATGGTTCCTCTCTGGAAAAAGAACAAGAGCGAGCTAAAGGACGAAGATTATAACAATTTCTATAAAGAAAAGTTTTATGACTACACGGATCCGGCCAAGGTGATCCATACGAATGTAGAAGGCGTGGTCAGCTATACGTCTTTGCTGTTCATCCCAGGGCAAGCGCCGTACAATTATTACACCAAGGATTTTGAAAAGGGACTGCAGCTTTATTCCTCCGGCGTGCTGATCATGGACAAGTGCGCGGACCTGCTGCCGGATTATTTCAGCTTTGTGAGAGGGCTGGTGGATTCTCAGGATCTGTCTTTGAACATTTCCAGGGAAATGCTGCAGCATGACCGTCAGCTCAAGGCCATTGCCCAGAGACTGGAAAAGAAGATCAAAAGCGAGCTTTTGGCCATGCTCAACACGGATCGGGAAAAGTACGTGGAATTTTTCAAACACTTCGGCCTTCAGCTGAAATATGGCATGTACGACCAATTTGGCATGCATAAGGACATGCTCAAAGATTTGGTGATGTTCTATTCCTCCTCAGAAAAAGCGCTGGTCACTTTGTCGGAATACGTTTCCAGAATGAAGCCGGATCAGAAAAACATCTACTTTGCCAGCGGCGAGACCACAGAGAAGATCGACAAGCTGCCGCAGACGGAACTGCTGAAAGATAAAGGATATGAGATCTTGTATCTGACCGATGACGTGGATGAATTCGCCCTGCAGATCCTGCGGGAATTCGAGGAAAAAGAATTCAAATCCGTTTCCGCGGAGGACCTGGAGATCGAGGAAAGCAGCGAAGAAAAGGAAGCCGCGGAAAAGCAGGCGGAAGAGAGCAAAGATCTGATGGAATACATGAAGGAAGCTTTGGAAGGAAAGGTTGCGGAAGTACGCTTGTCCCAGAGATTGAAGAGCCATCCTGTGTGCTTGACCGCGAAAGGCGGGCTTTCCATTGAAATGGAAAAGGTCCTCAACGCCATGCCGATGGATGAAAAGGTGAAAGCAGAACGAGTCTTGGAGATCAATGCCAAGCATCCTGTGCTGGAAGCTTTGAACAAGATTTACAAAGATGACAAAGAGGCTGTCAAGGAGTACGCAGGGCTGCTGTATGATCAGGCTTTGCTCATCGAAGGGCTTCCGGTGGAAGATCCTGTGGCGTTTTCCAATGCTGTCTGCAAGTTGATCGCAGAAAAATAGGGAATTTGGCTTTACCTAAAAGAAAGCTGAAAAAAGCTACTGCATGGCAGTAGCTTTTTTGGTATAATGAACGCATATGATTTGAAACGGCGTTGCCGTAAGGAGAAGGCGGGGAATGGCATGAGGAGAAAATTGTTATCGGTTGTGTTGAGCATGGTGCTGCTTGCATCTGCTTTTGGAGCTTCGGGAATTCTAGGGGCAGAGCCGGCGTTTGCTGCCCGCGCCGCATCGGGAACACAGGAGACTTCTGCGGCAAGGAAAGGGCAGGCAGCCATTTCCGGCTTGCAGGAGCTGGGGCATATGAAGAAGACCGAGGATGGAGTCCAGTTTGTCATGAGAGACGAATCTCTGCTGGAAGCGGTGGAGCCCGCTGCCGCGAAATCGCAGTCAGTGTCTCAGGGGGCTTCTGCCTCACAGCCAGCTTTTTCCCTGGTGGAGGCTGGCTGTGTTCCTGCTGTGCGGGATCAGAAAAACAGCAATAGCTGCTGGGCTTATGGGGCCATTGCCTCTTTGGAATCCAATTTGCTTTTGACAGGCAGAGCACAGCAGGGAGAGCTGGATTTATCGGAAAATCATTTAGCGTGGTTCACATATAAAGGAAAGAACAAATCAGCAAAGAGCAAGTACGCGGGAAAAGACACTTATTTGGCCTGGCAGACAGGAAAGCCTTACCAAGAGGGAGGGAACCGCTGGTTTTCCACAGCCACCTTAGCCCGCTGGTATGGGGCTGTGGATCAAAGCAGGGCCAGATCAGCGTCCTCTCTTTCTTCCAAGCTCCAGACTCTTTCTGACATCCGGCTAAAAAACGCGGATTTTTTGCCCAATCCAAAAACAGAGGGCGGCAGGAGCACCATGAAGCGGTATCTGACCACAAAGGGCGCCATCTCCATGAACTATTATCATAGAGACGGCCTGGTAAAGAAAAAAGCCGGAAAAACCGTCTATTACTGCGGTGCGAAAAAGACACCGAATCATGAAGTGACCATCGTGGGCTGGGACGATACTGTGTCTGCGGGGAAAGGCCATGGCGCGTGGCTGGCTCGCAACAGCTACGGCAAGGATTGGGGAGATGAAGGGTACTTCTACTTGTCCTATTATGACCGCAACCTCTGCAACCCCACGTTCTTTGAAGCAGAAGCACAGGAATACAAAAAGGGCGGCACCAGCCATGAGATTTCCGGTATTTACCAGTATGATGGGGTAGGTGCGGGAGACGCGGAATTTTCCAGCGGAAAACCTGTTTCCGCCGCCAACCGCTACAAGGCCAGAAGGGATGAATTGATCCGAGCAGTAGGCGTTTATACAGGGACTGCGAATTCCACAGTGAAAGTTTCCATATATCTCAATCCTTCACCAAAAGATCCGGCCAGCGGCAGGAAAGCGTATTCCCACTCCTTTGCCATCCCTTATGCGGGATATCACACTTTGGAGCTGGATCAGGCCATTGGCGTGCCTAAGGGCTGCGAATTTTCCGTGGTCATCAAAACATCCTACAAATCAGGAGGAAAGCAGCGCTATTTTCTGCCAGTGGAGACCCAAAGCACCCAGAAAAAACTCCTTGTGTCCATTGACTGCGGCAAGGGACAGAGCTATGTGAAAATGGGAAAACGCTGGAACGATGTAACCAGCATCAAGCCTTTTGCCGGAGGCGGCAGCAAGTACAAAATGGGGAACGCGCTGGTAAAAGCGTTTACAATTGGAACTGGAGACGGTAAACAGTCCATAGACGTGGAGAAGAAGCAGGAAAAGACATACAGCAAAAAAGCGTTTCAGCTTCAAGCAAAACGCACAGAAGGAGACGGCGCGCTGCTCTATCGATCCTCTAACCGGAAGGTGGCTGTGGTTTCTTCGTCAGGAAAAGTCCGGCTCAAGGGGCCAGGAAAAGCCACTCTCTCTGTGATGGCCGCGCCAAGCAAAGACTACAAAGCCGCAGTGAGAAAAGTATCCCTCGTGGTCAAACCGAAAGCAGGCACCCTGATTTCTGCCAAATCCGCCCAAAAAGGGACGGCGTTTCTCACATGGAGAAAGGTGGAAAAGTCCAGTGGCTACCAACTGACGCTAGCCAGAGACAAGGCTTTTAAAAAGGGCAGAGTGGACAGTTTCGTAGGTGATCCTGAAGTGACGGACAAGACTGTTAAAAAGCTTTCACCTGGGAAAACTTATTACGTAAAAACAAGAGCTTTTCAGAAAACAGGCAAAGAGAAGCTCTTTGGCGCTTACAGCAAAATAAAAAAGGTAATCATCAAAAAATAAAGGAGCTTAATATGGAAAAAACCATTGTCATCATTGACGGAAACAGTCTCATCAATCGGGCTTATTACGCAGTGCAGCGGCCCATGATCACAAAGGAAGGCATTTACACCCACGGGATCTACGGGTTCCTCAATATGCTGACAAAGATCCAAAAGGATCACGACCCAGGATATTTGACAGTGGCCTTTGATCTGAAAGCGCCCACCTTCCGGCACTTGGAGTACAAGGAATATAAGGCGGGGCGTAAAAAGATGCCGCCGGAGCTGGCTATGCAGCTGCCGCTTCTCAAGGACATCATGGGCGCCATGAACATCAAGATCCTGGAGATGGAAGGATTTGAAGCAGATGACATCATTGGCACAGTGGCCAGGGAAGCAGAAGCGCAGGGGCTGGAACCCCTGATCATCACAGGTGACAAGGACGAACTGCAGCTGGCCACAGATGTGACTAAGGTCCTGATTACCAGGCGGGGCATTTCTCAGTTCGATCTTTATGACAAGCAGGCCATGATCGATAAATACGGATTCACTCCCACCCAGTTCATTGACTTTAAAGGCCTGATGGGGGATCCATCTGATAATATCCCTGGGCTTCCAGGAGTAGGTGAAAAAACAGCGCAGAAATTGATCCTGGAATATGGGAGCGTAGAAAATCTGCTGGCTTCCACAGAATCCATTTCCAGCGCCAAGATGCGAGCCAGGATCGAAGAAAATGCACAGCTGGCAGTGATGAGCAAGCGGCTTGCCACCATCCAGACCAATGTGCCCATTGAAATGGATTTTGAAGAATTCCGCAGGGAAGAACCGGATTTTGACAAACTCATCGAAATCTACCGGAAGCTGGAATTCAATAGCTTCCTAAAAAAACTCAATGTTCAGCCAGGAGCAGAGGAAGTGGAAGCAAAACCAGCTGACCTGAGCGGCATTGAAAAGATCCTCATTAAAGATCCTGCTCAGCTCCAGGAAATGAAGCTTTCTGAAACCGTATTTTTGAAAGTATTAGGAGACCACAATCATGTGGCAGTTCCTGAAATTTACGGTATTTGCATGATGTCAACTGGTGAGTCTGGCCCTTACTACTACATCCCAGCAGAAAAAGGGTTGCTGGAAAAAGCTGTGGAATGTTTCAACAAGCAGGGAACGACATTTTTGGGACATGATCTGAAAAGCGATTATTACATGCTGATGCATTACGGCCTCACATGCTGTCACACTGGATTCGACACAGCAGTGGGGCAATATGTCTTAGACCCAGGGCGCAGCAATTATGAGCTGAAAAGTCTGGCCAACGAATACCTTCATGAAAGCCTGGAAGATGAAAAGGAATTTTTCAAAGACAATGGCCAGCTGGATCTATTTCAAGACACAGCGGAAGTTTACAGTACCTATGGACTGCAGTGGTGCGCTGCGGTGGCCAGTTTGAAACCGATTTTAGAAAGAAAAATCAAAGAAGAGCAGCTAGAGTCTGTCCTATATGAAGTGGAGCTGCCTCTCATCGAGGTCATGGCTTCCATGGAAAAGGAAGGCGTCACTGTGGATCAGGAAGAGCTGAAACAGCTGGGAACGATCATTACTCAGCAAGTGGACGGGCTGACCCAGCAGATCTATGAGCTGGCGGGGGAAACGTTCAATATCAACTCACCGGCGCAGCTGGGCACCATCTTGTTTGAAAAGCTGGGGCTTCCTGCGGGAAAAATGACAAAACGAGGTTATTCTACCAGCGCAGAGACTTTGGAACGGATCTTAGAGGAGCATGAAATCGTTCCTCTGATCTTAGAGTATCGTACCCTGACAAAGCTGAACAGCACATATATCAAGGGTCTGCTGCCTCTCATTGACAAGGAGGGAAAGATTCACGCGCACTTTAACCAGACTGTGACTGCCACAGGGAGACTCAGCTGCACGGATCCCAATCTGCAAAACATTCCCATCCGGCAGACTTTTGGACGGCAGCTGCGAAAAGCTTTTGTTTCAGAAGACGCGGAACATACGTTGGTAGGGGCAGACTATTCCCAGATCGAGCTGCGGATTTTGGCGCATATGTCAGAAGACCCTGCGCTGATTCAAGCGTTTAACAATGGGGAAGACATTCACAGAACCACGGCCGCCAATGTGCTGGGTCTGCCTCAAGAAGACATCACCATCGAAGAGCGGAGCAGAGCCAAGGCAGTCAATTTTGGCGTTATTTACGGCATGAGCGCCTTTGGTCTTTCTTCAGAACTGCATATCACAAGAAAAGAAGCGGACGCATATATCAAAGCCTACTTTGAGAAACACGCGGCTGTCAAGGCATACATGGACGGACAGGTACAGCTGTGCAGGGAGCAGGGGTACGTGAGCACTATCATGGGCAGGAAGCGTTACATCCAGGAGATTGGAGCTTCTAATTACATGGTGCGGCAGCTGGGAGAGCGGCTGGCCATGAACAGCCCCATCCAGGGAAGCGCCGCGGATGTGATCAAGATCGCCATGATCAAAGTGTATCAGCAGATCAAAGAGCAAGGCCTGAAATCAAAATTGATTCTGCAAGTCCATGATGAGCTGATCATCGAGACTTGCAGGGACGAGCAGGAAGCGATCCAAAGGCTGCTGACAGAAAACATGGAACATGCCATTGAATTGAAAGCAAAATTGATTGTAGATTTGAACCAGGGCGACAGCTGGTATGATTTGAAATAGGAGGAAGCAATGGATGTGATCGGTTTGACAGGGGGCATTGGGACGGGAAAATCCACGGTCTCCGCTTATTTGCGGGAACAGGGATTCGCGATCATTGACGCGGATCAGATCGCCAGGCAAGTGACAGAGCCAGGAACGCCTCTGCTGGCAGAGCTGGCCAGAGAATTTGGGGCAGATGTTTTGACAGAAGGCGGTGTTTTGGATCGCAAGGCTCTGGCCAGCATTGTGTTCACGGATGTGGAAAAGCGAAAAAAGCTGGACAGTCTAACGCACGGAAGGATCATCCAGAAAATTCAAGAGCAGATAGAAACCTGCAAAGCCACAAAGGGCTATCAGGGGATCATCATTGACGCGCCCCTGCTCTTTGAGACTGGGTTGGATGAAAAATGTCAGGAAACCTGGCTGGTGACTGCCAAACAGGATGTTCGGATCGCCAGAGTCTGTGCCAGAGACGGCATGACTGCTCAGGAAGTGGCTGCCAGGATCCGCAATCAAATGGGGGAAGAAGAAAAAAAGAAACGGGCAGATTGGATCATCGACAATTCTGGTACGATCCAAGGGCTGAAACAGCAGATCCAGGCTCTGCTCGCACAGGGAGGATATGATTTATGATCGGGACCATTGTGAATACTTGTACCATCTTGGCAGGAAGCATCATTGGCAGCGTGATCAAAAAAGGAATCAAGCAGCAGTATCAGGACGCGCTGCTCAATGCCATGGGACTGGCGGCAGTGGCCTTGGGTATCAATACATTAGTACAGAACATGCCCCAAAGCAAATTTCCGGTGCTGTTTATTTTGAGTCTGGCAGCAGGGAGCTTGTTTGGATATATCGTTGATCTGGACAAGCGGTTCCAAAACTTGACGAATCGATTTGCCTCATCATCAGGCTCCAATTTGGCTCAGGGGCTTTCTACAGGGATCATGCTGTTTTGCATTGGAACGTTGTCCATCCTGGGGCCCATTGAAAGCGCGCTCCATGATAACCATACCTTTTTGTTCACCAACGCAACTTTGGATTTTGTCACTTCCATGGTGCTGGCATCTACTTATGGCATTGGCATCGCCATTTCCGCCGCAGTGCTGTTCTTGTGGCAGGGAGGCATTTATCTGCTGGCCACTTGCGTGGCATCCTCTTTGTCCACCGATCTTTTGACAGAAGTGTCTATCATCGGGGGCATCCTCATTTTCAGCTCCGGACTTTCCATTTTGAAGATCAAGGATTTGAAGGCCCTTAACATGCTGCCTTCCTTGTTCGTTCCAGTGATCTGGTTTGGAGCAAAGGCATTGATGGCACAGATGATGTGAGGATGGTTTCAGAGAATTTTAGTCTCACTTTCTGAAATCACTGGTTCGCGTCCTCATCTTCCACCAGACCAAAGCTTTCCATGTAATCCAGCAGATCAGAGAGAGGCTCTTCCGCGCCGTCCAGGTCCGTGGTCCAGATGGCAAGATTCAGCTTGGGCTGTTTTTCCAAATAGATTTCCGCAGCCTTGTTTTCCAGCATGCCGGAAGGCGTGCTGTCGATCTTTTCCATCAAATAACTGATGAGCGGGATGCGGGTGGAGGCGTACCACAGAGGCGTGAAGCTGGTCTCTTTGTATTGGATCTCGCACAGCCCACAGGTGGTCTCAAAGACAGAACGCATTTGATCCATCAAATTGTTTTCCAGGCTCTTGGCATTGATTTCCATGCGGAACATGCCCTGCTTGGTGGAAATGCGGCCAATATTGGACGCTGCCATGATCTCTCCCTTGTCAGAACGGATATAAGTGCCATTGGTGATGGTATACATCAGACTGACAATGTGATTGGAATCTATATTGGAAAGGACGCGCTTTGGGATCTTTGCTTCTGTCATGGTATATTCAAAGGGTTCTTCCTGCTCTTCATAATATTCTTGCACTCGCTCAAAAGAACTTTCAAATCGATTGGTGAAACTTTCCACATCATTTTCCTGCAGCACAATCAGGGCGCTGGCCTTTTCTGGATACAGGCTGGAAGACGTGCCGCCGGAAAAGGACGCTAGTTCAAAGAGAATGCTGGAGCTCTGACAGGAAGCCAGCAGATCACCGATGGTCTTAATGGCATTGGGGTAATCGCCGCCATGCTTGTAAGGGCTTTTGTTAGCAGTGCCCTTTAACGTGATCCGATAGGCTTTGCTGTATCGAGGCGACGCGGTTTGGAATTCCTTTGTGGCGAGGAACTCGGAGGATGCGGCAAGACTGTTGTAAAGCGCGGTGCTGCCAGCATAGGTCATGTCAATGAAATTGTCGGCTTTCAAATGCGTGCTGCCTAAAGCATCGGCGCCCACGGCTTCTCCCATGGTCTCTAGGGTGAAGATCCCTTTCAAAGTACCATGGCGTTCGGCTTTGTAAAGAGCGGACATGACAGTGGAAGCGCTTTGCAGGCTTTCCTCCTGGTCCGTCTCATTGTCAAAGTTGACCGCTGTGTGAAGGGTAAAGGTCTCCGCGTCTTCATAGCCAGCTGATGCTGGTTTTGACAAGACAATGTAACGATCGTTGCTGGTTTTCACATCGATCTGGTTTTCCTTGGCCCATTGGGAAAGGAAGCTTGAAAACTGCTGAAAATCGCCGCCATTTTCAAATTCAGCCATCAGTGCGTCATAGTTGGTCTGGAGACTGTCATCCAGGCTGAGCTTTTGTTCTTCCTCCGGCACGTCTGCCTGGGAACCGCAGCCTGAGAAGGAAAGCAGGGCAGCCAGCAATATAAAAATCGAAAAAAGAGAAAAAAATCGTTTCATAATTTGAAAATTCTCCTTGTTTATTATTGAAAATCCTATATAATAATAGCATATAGTCTATGGCAAAGGTAGGGATTTCAAAGAGATTTCACGAAATCTTAATAATTCCCTTTAAGGAGATGAAGTTTTATGGAAACGAAAAATCTGATCATCCGAGATACTGTTTTTGAAGACTGCGAATATTTCGCGAAATGGGAAGTGGATCCAAATGTCACGGAATTCCTCAGTTTTGACGAAGATCGTTCTTACAGCGAGATCGTGGAAGAGTGGATCGTTGACAAATCGGATCCAACGAAGCTTCATTTCACAATTGTGAGAAAATCCATCAAAGAACCGATTGGCAGAGTATACCTGAGCAGGATCGATGATCACTGTGATTCTCTGGATATCACGAAGCTGTACATCGCAGGGGAGGAGAACCGGAACTTAGGACTGGGAAGGGAGCTGCTTCAGGAACTGCTGGAATACTGTTTCGTGTTCCTGCATATGGAACGGGTCACTCTGGATCATTATTCAGGGAACAAACCTGCCGCGGCCCTTTATGAAAAGATGGGATTCCGAAGAGAAGGGACTGCTAGGAACGCGACAAAAAAGAACGGAAAATATTACGATCTGCATCTGCTGTCCATGCTGCGTTCTGAGTTCTTTGAAAAGGTTCATGAGAAATAATCTTATTATGTAAACAAAAAAATATTTTATAAAAATTTTTGCCGCTGTAAGGACATTTTGAAAGATAACACAGCGGCTTTTTTATCGGATTCGTAGGATTTTTTGCCCTCTAGGATGTCGAAATTTGACGTGTTTTTCTCATGGAAAAATCCATTTTTTGTCATTGACTTGCGCCCCAAATTATGTATAATTTTTAGTGGGGTGCGAAAGACAACCACAATATATAGTATGTAAGTTCCTGACTAGCCTCATTTGTTAGGGACTTTATTTTGAGTAAGGAGCATGGGTATGGAAACAGCGATTAAAACCATTGTGAAGCGTGATGGAAGGACAGTAAAGTTCGATGTGAAGAAAATAGCAGAGGCCATCTATAAAGCCGCGGCCGCATTAGGAGGCAAGGATAAAGACACGGCTATGTACCTGGCGGGGCAGGTGGAACTTTATCTTGCGCAGATTCGCCGCAATGACACGCCAACCGTAGAGCAGATTCAGGACGCGGTGGAAAAGGTTTTGATTGAAAACGGCCATGCCAGGACAGCCAAGGAATTCATTCTGTACCGCGCAGAACGGACCAGGGTGCGGAACATGAACACCCGACTGATGAAAATATACGAAGATCTGACCTTTAAAGAAGCCGCAGACAATGACATCAAGCGGGAAAACGCTAACATAGATGGAGACACGGCCATGGGGACCATGTTGAAGTACGGTTCTGAAGGTTCCAAACAGTTTTATGAGATGTTTGTTTTGAAACCAGAACACGCAGACGCCCATCGCAACGGAGACATCCACATCCATGACCTTGATTTTTTAACACTGACGACCACATGCTGTCAGATTGATATTGAAAAACTTTTTAAACACGGATTTTCCACAGGCCATGGCTTCCTGCGGGAGCCTAACGATATCCAGAGCTACGCGGCGCTGGCCTGCATTGCCATCCAGTCCAACCAGAACGATCAGCACGGCGGACAGAGCATTCCGGATTTCGATTATGGCATGGCAGGCGGCGTGAAAAAAACATACCGCAAGCTTTACTGGAAGAACATGGGGAAAATGCTGGACATCCTCTATGATTTTGAAGATGGCGTGGACAGGGCCATGGACATTGGCAGGCAGATCCAGAAAAACCAAGGGATTTTTCCGATTCTGGCAGATGACAATGGTTATAAAGAAGCGGAAAAACAATATTTGAGT
>CAJTYS010000077.1 GCA_910583765.1 uncultured Eubacteriales bacterium
TAAGCCAGGGTCACGGGCTGGGCCCGCTGCAGGTGGGTGTAGCCGGGCATCACCGTGTCTTGGTGCTGCTCCGCCAGGTCCACCAGGGTTTTCATGAGCTTGGCCAGCAGCTGCTGGATGGCAGTGATTTCATCCTTCAGATAAAGGCGGATGTCCACAGCCACTTGGTCGTTTCTGCTGCGGGCAGTATGCAGCCTTTTTCCCGCGTCACCGATGCGTTCTGTAAGCGCGGATTCGATGTTCATGTGGATGTCTTCCGACTCAATGGTGAACTCCACTTTTCCGGCTTCAATGTCCGCTTGGATCTCTTTTAGGGTCTTGATGATCAGTTCCGCTTCCTCTTGGGGGATGATGCCTTGTTTCCCCAGCATGGCCGCGTGAGCCATGCTGCCTTTGATATCGTCTTTATATAACCTCTGGTCGAATTCAATGGAAGCGTTGAACTCGTCAGCGGACGAAGTCGCCGCCTTTGAGAACCTTCCTTTCCAAAGTTTCATGGGCCTTGGCACCTCCTTCTTTGTTTTGTTTCTGAATCGCCCTGATCTTCAAAGGCAGTGAGAACAGGTTGATGAAACCGTCCGCGTCGCTCTGGTTGTAAACTTCGTCCTTGCTGAAGGTGGCGAATTCCTCACTGTACAGGGAGTTTGGAGATTTCCGTCCAGCGGCCACGGCGCTTCCTTTATATAACTTCATTCTCACTGTTCCGGTCACTAGCTTTTGGGTCTCGTCCACAAAGGCGGAGATGGCTTCCCGCAGCGGCGTGTACCACAGCCCGTCGTAGCAGAGCTGGGCGAATTTCTGGGCCACAATGTATTTGTACTGGGTGGTGTCTCTGTCTAGAATCAGTTTTTCCAGAGCAGTATGGGCGGTGAAGAGGATGGTGCCTCCCGGAGTTTCATAAACGCCCCTGGACTTCATGCCCACCAGACGGTTTTCAATCAGGTCCGCGGTGCCCACGCCATTGGCGCTTCCCAGTTCATTGAGCTTTGTCAGCAGTTCGATGGGTCCCATCTTTTGCCCATTGATGCCTACAGGTACGCCAGCTTCAAAGTCAATGTCCACATAGGTGACTTCATCCGGTGCTTTTTCCGGCGGCACGGACAGAACGTGGATGGTGTCATAATGCTCGTTCCAAGGGTTTTCCAGCTCGCCGCCTTCGTGACTGATGTGCCAGATGTTTTCATCACGGCTGTAGATCTTGGCTTCACTCTGATTGATCGGGATGTTGTGGGAAGCCGCGTAAGCTAGCAGGTCTTCTCTTGATTCAAAGTCCCAAAATCTCCAAGGCGCGATGATCTTGATAGCTGGTTCCAAGGCTTTGATGGTGGTTTCAAAACGCACCTGGTCATTTCCCTTTCCCGTGCAGCCATGGGCTATGTAATACGCGCCTTCCTGCTGCGCCACTTCTACTAATTTCTTTGCCATCAGCGGCCGTGCCATGGAAGTTCCAAGCATGTATTCATTTTCATAGATCGCGCCTGCTTTCAATGTCGGCCAGATGAAATCCGTGATGAATTCTTCCCGCAGGTCGATGGTGATCGCTTTGCAGGCACCTGTGTCCATAGCCTTTTTTTCAATTGCGTCAAAATCTTCCTTTTGTCCGGCATTGCAGCATACTGCGATGACGTCATAATCATAATTTTCTTTTAACCAGGTCATGATGATGGAAGTGTCCAGGCCCCCTGAATAGGCCAGCACTACTTTTTCTTTTGCCATTGTTTCTCCTCCTTGTGCCCTTGTATGGGAATGAATATTTAATTCATATTATGAATAAAAATTTAAAACATAGGCTAATTATACAACAAAAGAACAAAAAAGCAACCCCATTTTTGTAAAAATTCCACAAAAAATTCGAGAATCCGAAAAAACATAAAGACTTTCATGCATGAATAGTGTAAAATAAAAGAAAGACGGAGAAGAACCGTGGTATTGTTTGGAAAATGTGTATATAATAGAAAGTATAAGGTGAGGAGCGCGTATCGGACATGAAGCTGCGATTTGAAGAAACACATGTAAAATGGGGAGTGACCGCTTTTCTGGTAGTGACTGCCTGCATTGTTGTATTTTTTTCCATCTATCGTTTTGATGTGCTTTCGGAGATCATCAGCATTGTGACAGGGATCCTGACTCCCTTTATTTATGGATTGGTGTTCGCGTATCTGCTGTGCCCCATTTATAATCTAGTGACCCGCAATCTGTACCGGCTGTTTAGCCGGCGGCTGCGGAACCAGAAGCGGACTTTGACTTTATCCAAGGGTTTGGCGACGTTCGTTTCTTTGCTGGTGTTCGCTATTGTGATCAGCGGCATTTGCTGGATGATCATACCGGGCCTGGTGGAAAGCGTCATGCATATTGTCAGCATCCTGCCAGACAGCATGGAGCAATTTTCTCAATGGATCGATGAAAAGACCATGCGCTATCCGGAGATGCAGGCCACATTGGAAAACTGGATCGAACGCTTTACCAACAATATTATCAAATATGTGGAAGAAACCATGCTCCCAGGTTACATGGAAGTGGCGACCAGCATTTCCACAGGAGTGTTCAGCGTGATCACGGTGCTGAAAAACTTTTTTATCGGCATTATCATTTGTGCCTATTTCCTCAACAGCAAAGATCTGTTCGCGGCTCAGTCGAAAAAGCTGATCCTGGCAACTTGCAATGAGACAAGGGCAAAGCGGCTCCTGGAAGGCGCGATCTTCACCAACAAGACCTTTGGCGGGTTCATCAATGGAAAGATCATTGATTCCATCATTATTGGCATCATTTGCTTTGTGGTCATGTCCGTGCTCAATTGGGAATATCCGCTGCTCATTAGCTGCATCATTGGCCTGACCAATGTGATCCCGTTTTTTGGACCATTTATCGGGGCCATACCTTCGGCATTGTTGATTCTCATGGTCAGTCCCACGCAGTGTGTGTATTTCCTGATATTCATACTGATCCTGCAGCAAGTGGACGGCAATATCATTGGGCCGAAGATCCTGGGAGACAGCACGGGACTTTCCAGTTTTTGGGTTATGTTCGCCATTTTAGTGGGCGGCGGTCTGTTCGGTTTCGTGGGCATGGTAGTGGGCATACCGATCTTTGCTGTATTCTATGCGTATTTTAGCAGCGCGGTCAACAGGCGGCTGGACAAACGAGGATTTTCCACGAACATTAAAGATTATACCATTGATAAATACAGGGTGACACAAACCAGTAAACGAAAGAGAGAGGGGAAGGCAAATGGCATCTTTAAAAAATAGGATCAGAGAAAAATTAGGAGAACAGGCAGTCTTGGAAAACTGTGACATGAGCAGGTTCACGTCTTTTCGCGCAGGAGGAAAGGCGGACCTTCTGATCGTGCCAGGAAACGTGGGAGAGCTGAAATTCACGCTGCAGGAGCTTACGAAAGAAGATATGCCCCACATGGTCATGGGCAATGGCTCCAATATTTTAGTGAGGGATGGAGGCTACAAGGGGGCCATCGTCAAGCTGGGAGAAGCCTTTGGCACCATGGAGATCCAGGGAGAGACTTTGACTGCGGGATGCGGGACCTTGATGTCAGCTGTGGCAAAATCCGCGCTGGAAGCAGGGCTTTCGGGATTTGAATTCGCCAGCGGCATACCAGGCAGTCTGGGGGGCGCTGTTTTCATGAACGCAGGGGCTTATGGCGGTGAAATGGCTGACATCATTCAGGAAGCCAGGATCCTGGCCAGGGATGGGAGCAGGGAATATGTCCTTTCTTGTCAGGAGCTGGATCTGGGATACCGCCACAGCGTGCTCCATGAAACCGGAGATATCGTAATCAGCGTCACGCTGGGCCTAGCTCGGGGCAAGCAGGAGGCCATTGGGGAAAAAATGCGGGAATTGACTGCGAAGAGGAATGAAAAGCAGCCAGTGTCCCTGCCAAGCGCAGGCAGCTTTTTTAAACGCCCCGAAGGGTATTTTGCGGGAAAACTGATTCAGGACGCAGGGCTAAAAGGCATGTCCGTGGGCGGGGCGCAGGTTTCGCCTCTGCACAGCGGGTTCATCGTCAACACCGGCGGAGCCACGGCCACGGATATCCTGCGGCTCATGGCAGTGGTACAGGCCACGGTGCTTGACCAGTTTGGCGTGAAATTAGAGCCGGAGGTGCGGATCATTGGAGAATAAGCGTTATGAGATCGGATATGATCTCCATACCCATACGATTTTTTCCCATGGTAAGGGGACCATTGAAGAAAACGTGCAGGCAGCCATAGACCGCGGTTTGTCCCATATCGCCATTAGCGACCACGGACCGGGACACTTGTTTTACGGCATCAAGCGCGCTCATGTGCCGGTAATGCGCAAGGAAATTGAAGTGCTGAATAAAAAATATCCTCAGATCATGATCCAGCTCAGCGTGGAAGCGAACATCATCAATTCGCCAAATCATTTGGATGTGACGCCAGAGGAATTCGGCCAGTATGATTTTGTGATCGCCGGATACCATTATGGGCTGCCTAGAGGCTACTGTGTTTCCAATTGGCTCTGGGGTCATGGGCTAAAGCTGGGAGAGCGGCGGCTGCGGAATAAAAATACGGACATGGTCATCAAAGCGCTGTATGAAAACAATATCGCCATTTTGACCCATCCAGGGGACAAGGGGCCATTTGAGATGCTGCCCATCGCAGAAGCCTGCGCGGACACGGACACGCTGATGGAGATCAGCACTTGGCATCCCCATTTGACAGTGGAGGAACTGGAGACAGCGGCCAAGACGGACGCGCAGTTCATCATCAGCAGCGACGCGCATACGCCAAGGCGGATCGGGGACTTTGAAGGTGGCTTGAAACGAGCCGTGGAAGCAGGGCTCGATTTGGCCAGGATCGTGAATTTGAGGGAGATAAAATGAAAACAGTAATCGTAACAGGATTGTCAGGAGCGGGAAAGAGCCAGGCCATGAACTGCTTGGAAGAATTGGGCTATTACTGCGTGGACAACATGCCGCCGGCATTGATCAAAAGCTTCGTCCAGCTGGCAGCAGAAGGAACAGCGCCCATCGAGCGAGCCGCTTTCGCGGTGGATGTGCGGGGCGGAGAGCTATTCGCGGACATGGAAAAAGCGCTGGAATCCCTGGAGGAAGACGGGATCGAATACAAGATCCTGTACTTGGAGGCATCGGAGCAAGTGTTGATCCGCCGTTTCAGCGAGACCAGGCGGCAGCATCCTCTGTCTAGGGGAGAGAGCACGGAGGAAGGCTTGAAGCGAGAAACTTCCATGCTCCGAGAGCTGCGTGCCAGAGCAGATTATGTGATCGACACTTCTAATATGAAGGTGGCTCGTCTTTGGGAGGAAGTGAAGGACCTGGTCACCTCTGGAGAAAGCGAAAAGACCTTTGTGGTCAACATAGCCTCCTTTGGATACAAGCGAGGCATCCCTTTGGGAGCGGACATGGTCTTTGATATGCGTTTCATTCCCAATCCTTATTATGTGAAATCTCTGCGGGAACTGACAGGCAACAATAAAAAGATACAGGATTATGTGATGAAGCAGGAGGTGACCCAGGAATTCCTCAGGCAGGTGGAACCTTTGATTTTGGAGCTGATCCCTTCCTATATGCGGGAGGGAAAGTATAACTTGAATTTGGCCTTTGGCTGCACGGGAGGGCACCATCGTTCAGTGGCCATGGCCAATGAAATGGCAGAACGTCTCAGGGCTCATGGCAAGCGAGTGACTGTGGAGCATCGGGATCTGTAAAGAGCAGGGCGCAATAAACGAGTAAAAAGGGCACTGGCGCTTTTCTGGATAAAAACCGGACATGCGCAAGCAATTGCAAGATATCCTTGCTTGGCAGAAGGTTTTACCGTATAATGAAACTAATGGTTTTAGAGTATACGAAGCAAGGAGAATGATTATGGAAAAACTGATTATCGCAGCCGCCATTTGCGGCGCGGAAGTAACGAAGGAGCACAACCCCGCGGTCCCTTACACAGTGGAAGAAATCGTAAGGGAGGCGAAATCCGCTTATGACGCTGGCGCAGCGGTCATCCACCTTCATGTGAGAGAAGATGACGGCACGCCGACTCAGAGCAAAGAGCGTTTCCAGGAATGCGTGAACGCGATTTTAAAAGCGTGTCCTGATGTGATCATCCAGCCTTCCACAGGCGGCGCAGTGGGAATGACGGATCTGGAACGGCTCCAGTCCACAGAGATCACGCCGACACCGGAATTCGCCACTCTGGACTGCGGCACCTGCAACTTTGGCGGCGATGAAATTTTCATCAATACAGACAACACGATCTTCAACTTCGCGAAGATCATGAAGCAGCGGGGCATCAAGCCGGAATTGGAATGCTTTGACAAAGGGATGCTGGACATCGCCTTGAAAGCGGACCGCAAAGGCCTGCTGGAGCACCCGCTTCACTTTGACTTTGTGCTGGGCGTGCAGATGGCGGCCACTATCAGGGATCTGGCTTTCTGCGTGGACAGCCTTCCGCCAGGGGCCACCTGGACTGGAGCCGGCATTGGAAAGGCTCAGTTTGATATCGCCGCGGCTTCCATTATTATGGGCGGCCATGTACGAGTCGGATTTGAAGACAACCTTTACATTGAAAAAGGCGTTTTGGCAAAGAGCAATGGGGAGCAGGTGGAAAAGGCTGTGAAACTGGCCAAGCTCTTGGGCAGGAAAGTGGCATCTCCAGACGAGGCCAGAGAGATTCTAAGCATCAAAAAGAAATAAATGACAGGAAAGCTGAGCAGGAGAGTTTCTTCTGATCAAGGAAAAAGCAGGAATTGGGGCGGCCCTATTGCGGGTCTGCCCCTTTCATACGTTTGGCTGTTTGGCGTGAAAGGAGGATCCCATGTCCTTTTCCATGGATACGAAAAATGAGCTTGCCCATATAGAACCCGAGAAAAAGTGCTGCATGCTGGCGGAAATCGCAGGGTTCATCCGCATGTGCGGCAGCATCCGGCTCGTTGGCAGCGGGAAGTTCCGCATCGTCACTACCACAGAAAATCCAGCGGTGGCCCGTCACTATAAAAAGCTGATCAAAGATTATTTTGATATCGACGCAGCGCTGGAAGTGGGACAGGGCAACACATTGAAAAAGAGCAGGGCTTACAAACTAACCATTGGGCCGGAAGATCTCAGTGAACAGATTTTGCGGGAAACAGGCATCCTGATGGTAAAGGAAGGCATGAATTATATCAGCGATGGCATTTACGATGGCCTGATCCGCACAAAGTGCTGCCGAAAGGCCTGTCTGCGAGGGCTGTTTTTAGGGGCAGGAACCATCACGGATCCGGAAAAAGGCTATCACATCGAGTTCAGCTGCGGCAGCCAGATCCTGGCTGGAGACGTGAGAAAGCTGCTCAACAGTTTTGTGGACCTGCATGCCAAAATATCGGAGCGAAAGAAGACGTATGGCGTTTATGTGAAAGAGGCAGAGCAGATCATCGATATTTTAGCCATTATGGGAGCCCACTCTCGAATCTTCACTTTTGAAGACGTGCGCATCACAAAAGAGATACGAAACAAGGCCAACCGCATCAATAATTGCGACAATGCCAACATCGACAAGACGCTTCGGGCAGCGGAAAAGCAGATGGCCTGCATCCGTGAAATACAGGAAAAAAAGGGGCTGGGATTTTTGCCTGACAAGCTCAGGGAAACCGCGCAGCTGCGCCTGGATCACCCAGATGCCACGTTACAGGAATTGGCGGATATGATGGAGCCGCCTATGAAAAAATCAGGAATCAATAACAGGTTCCGCAAAATCGAAGAGCTGGCAGGCAAGCTGTAGCCCTTCAAGGACAGGAGGAAATTTGACATGAGAAAATTTGAATTGGAACATCGGGTGGGATACGCGGAGACAGATGCTATGGCTATCGTCCACCACTCTAACTATATCCGCTGGTTTGAAATGGGCAGAAATGATCTGCTGCGGACCATAGGCTACCCTTACTCAGAGCTGGAACGGCAGGGAATCTGGATGCCGGTCATTGGCGTTTCCTGTGAGTACAAGTCACCTGCGGTCTTTGACGAGGTGGTCATCATCCGTTCCTGGATCGAGCGTTTGAAAGGCGCGTCCGTTTACCTGGGCTATGAGGTGATTGGCAAGGAAAAGGGCGATCTGAAAGTAACAGGAGCCAGCAGCCACGGGTTCACGGACCCTGATCTGGTGCCTATGCGACTGAAAAAGAATTTCCCAGACTTGTATGAAAAAATGGACGCCGCGGCCAAATCGAGGTGAGAGATATGATCGATACTGTGATCTTTGACATGGACGGGACCCTGCTGGATACGTTGGAGGACTTGACAGATGCGACAAACGCAGGCCTTGCCGCCAAAGGATATCCGGCAAGGAGCCTAGAAGAAGTCCGGTCTTTTGTGGGAAACGGCGTGGGAGTTTTAATGCGGAAAGCTGTGCCAAAGAGCGCTTCGGAGGAAGACGCGGCAGCCTGTCTGGATGCGTTTAAAGCCTATTACGCGGAGCATTGGCAGGATAAAACAAAGCCTTATGACGGGATCCTTTCGTTACTGTCGGCTTTGAAGCAGCGGGGCGTTCGGGCCGCTGTCATTTCTAATAAATATGATAGAGCGGTCACGGCGCTTTGCGAGGATTATTTCCCGGGATGTTTTGACGCTGCTAGAGGCGAACGGGAGGGCGTGCCCAGGAAACCTGCGCCAGACGGGATCTTTTCCATTTTGGAAGAGTTAGGCGCTCAAAAGGAAGCGACTATTTATGTGGGCGATTCGGAGGTGGACATGGACACGGCGAAAAACGCAGGGCTCGTTTCCGTAGGCGTGACATGGGGCTTTCGCGATCGAAAACTGCTGAAAGAAAGGGGCGCTGACCATATCATTGATAGGCCGGAGCAGATTTTGGATTTGATAGATCAAGCGGGATAGTCGGTTTTTTTGATCGCTGACCAATTGATCATTGATCGATCATAGCCGCGCGATCACAGAAAGAGCATCCCTGACAGGAAACTGGCTGATGGCCAGACACTGGAAGTCACGGCTGCGTGGCGGCAGGTAGAAATGAGAGAACATCGTAAAATAGAGGAGAATAGAATGGCAAAAAAAGGACAGCGTTACCAAGTGGAAATCATGGATATGAGCGAGCAGGGACAGGGGATCGGCAGGGCTGATGGCATGGCTGCTTTCGTGCAGGGGGCCGTGGTAGGAGATGTGGCTGAGATCGAGTTCACAAAAGTGAAAAAGCATTATGGGTTCGCAAAGCTGAAAAAGCTGGTCAAGCCTTCGCCAAGCCGGATTGAACCCATGTGCAAGGAGGGATTTTCCAAAGGCTGCGGCGGATGCGCTTTGGCAAGGCTGGATTATCCGGGGCAGCTGGCTCTAAAGGAGCGGATGGTGCGTGAAAAGCTGAGTCGGCTGGGAGGCGTCGAATCGCCGGATGTAAAGCCGATCATTGGCATGGAAGAGCCCTTTCATTACCGCAATAAAGCCCAGCTCCCAGTGAGCACTGGCGGCAATATGATGCGTAAAGGCGGCATACTGGAAAATCTGGGAGAGCCTGCAGTAGGATTTTTCAAACCCCGCAGTCATGATGTGGTGGATTGCCAGGACTGCATGATCCAGTCGCCTGCGGCCATGGCAGCGGCAGACGCGCTGCGCCGGTTCATGAAGGAAGACAATATCAGCGCTTGGGATGAACGCTGGGAAAAGGGCCTGATGCGCCATTTGATCGTAAAAACCGCTTTTGGCACTGGAGAAGTGATGGTGGTTTTGGTCATCAACGGGAAAGGGATACCTAACAGCGCCAAGCTGATCGATATGTTGGACAAGGCCGTTTATGAGGCTGGTTTTTCCTTGGAAAGCATTATCCTGAATATCAATAAGAAGAAAGGCTCTCAGATCATGGGGGATGTCTGCGTTCCTCTGGCTGGAAAACAGACTATTTTGGAAACCGTGGGCAATATGTCTTTTGAAATTTCACCTATGTCCTTTTTCCAGGTCAATCCCGTGCAGATGAAAAGGCTTTATGATAAAGCCCGTGAGTATGCGGGGCTGACAGGCAGGGAGAACGTGCTGGACCTATATTGCGGCCTGGGAGCCATTGGCCTTTACTGCGCAGGGGACGCGGCACAGGTCATTGGCATTGAATCTGTGAAAAACGCAGTGCTGGACGCAAATCGCAATGCGGTTATCAATGGAATCGTCAATGCTCGTTTCGTGTGCGGAAAAGCAGAAGAAGAGCTGCCTCGCCTTTTGGCGGCTGAGGGAGATGAAGAGGATGAGGTGGCAAAGATCGTGAAGGCAGCGGACGTGGTGTTCCTGGATCCGCCTCGGGCAGGATGCCGGCCAGAGCTTTTGGAGGCTGTGGCGCAGGTGGCGCCGCAGCGTATTGTTTATGTTTCCTGTGATCCAGCTACCCTGGCAAGGGATGTGAAGATGCTGAGGGGGTTGGGGTATCAGTTTGTGGAAGCTACGCCGGTGGATATGTTTCCTTGGACTGGGAGTGTTGAGACGGTTGTAAAGCTTTCCCACAAAAAACTGACAGCCTAATCAACGTAAAAGTCGAGTTTGGCGAGGGTGAGGGCAAAGTGCCGCTTGATAA
>CAJTYS010000078.1 GCA_910583765.1 uncultured Eubacteriales bacterium
CCAGGTCTTTCTTATAGATGACCACCCTGGCCCCGAGGTGAGTGGTCGGGAACTGTCCCTGTCTTCCCCATCTTCTGACGGATGCTTCGCTCACGCCTAAATACTCGGCCGCTTCTTTCACCGTGAAGGTGGCGTTGTCGGCGAGCGGCTCCGGTTCCCGCGGTTCCATGCGTTCCAGCAGCTTGTCCGCCACAAGGTCGGCGAACGCGTCCAGCAACGTGTCAAGCGCCCCTCTCGGCGTTTCGTTTCCTTCCACGCGTTGTCACCTCCTTTCCCGCGCGCCCCGTCTATTGTTTAGGCGCGCTTTTTAATTTCGGCCGCGTACGTTTTCAGCAGTTTATCTAGAAACTCTTCCTCCAAGGCTTCGATCCTTTTCACATACCGTGTCGTTATGAGCCATATCACGTACGCGGATAGGCTCGCGCTAATTAGAATCGTCACGAACATGGCTAGCATTATTTCCATCTTCTCACCTCCCTTCCTGCCAGATCCTCCACAAAATCCATTAGGTCCATTTTTAAAAATTTGCATATTCTGAATCGTAAATCTCTATCCCGATCTCCTTCTTTGTAATTCGTTCGCTTGGCAAGGTTTAAACAAATAGCTTACATCATACTCCGGCAATAATTCTTCTTTTGTTTTACTGACTTCTGGATATGTGAAGTCAGTAATTCCATCCAGTTTATTTCGTGCTGTTTTTTCAGAAACCCCAAGAAAACTTGCATATCCGCGAACAGTAATATGCTTATCCTCCAATGCCTTTCTTAAATTCACTAACAAAATATCACCTCCTCTTACTCTTATGAGTGATTTCAAGATCAATATACACTCATAAGAGTTTATTGTCAATACTTTTTTACTCTTTTGGGTAATTTTTTATTGTCTTTTTTCTTTAAATATGCTAAACTTTCTTACATAAGGAGAAACTGGTATGGATTTTTTAGAAAAACTTGATTTTATGATGAAAAAGCATTCGTTAAACAAAAATACCTTATCGAAGGCCTGCAATATTCCCTATACTACTATTGATAATTGGTATAAACGAGGATACGAAGGTTTAAAACTTGCTACAGTTCGTAAAATAGCATCGTTTTTTGATACGACACTTGATTATTGGTTCTTAGATGAAGTCACCGATGAAAACTACGGAAAGTCATCTGGCTTTGAAATCTCATATGACGAAATGAAGCATATCAAAAAATACCGCGCACTTGATGCTTATGGACAGGAAACAGTAAGTATAATTCTGAACAGAGAGGCCAAACGCATGGAATTAAAAGAAGACCACACCGACCTTACCATCGTCCAGCAGGATATCCGGACCATGCAATACTATCAAAGAATCGCATCAGCGGGAAGTGGCGAATATTTGTTTGATGATATTCCAACGGACACCATAACCGTGGAAAACACGCCTGTTTCCGATGAAGCCGATTTCGTCATCGGCGTAAATGGTCAAAGCATGGAGCCGACTTATTATGATGGGGAGCTGGTCTTTGTGAAAAAGGCCTCTTCAATTCCAGTCGGCGAGATCGGGATCTTCACAAAGGGGAATGAATGTTTCATCAAAGAACTGGGGAAGGATCGCTTGATTTCACACAACGCGGACAAGGTGCGCTATCCAGATATTTTGCCAGATGGAGAAATCCGGCTCGTTGGGGCGGTCCTGGGGAAGGCAGAGAAGGCATAGTTGAAAGCCATTGCTTTTCAAAGCGATATCGTATGGTTATTCAGGAAATGAGGTGCCCAACATGAGTAAAACTAATTCGCATGGATGCCTATATTATATTTTCATTTGGCCCATAGTAATGATATTTAAGCTCATTTGCTACGCCATGGTTTTCGGCTTTACTTTTATAGGATGTGTTTTTAAGTGCATTTACCGCATCCTTTTTAAACGACACAAGAGCTATTGCGATATGACAGGTCTGGAATTTGAAGAATATGCCGCAAAAGTATTACGGAAAAAGGGATTCAAATCTGTCAAGGTTACGCAGGGTAGCGGCGATCAAGGGATCGACATATTAGCAAAAATGCATGGTGAAACCTATGCGATCCAAGTAAAAAACTATCAACACCCCGTGGGCAATAAAGCTGTTCAAGAGGCTTATGCTGGATGTGCGTATTATGGATGTGACATTCCTGTGGTTTTAACAAATTCAACCTTTACGCCATCCGCAAAAGAACTAGCCGACAAAACAGGTGTATTGCTTTGGAACATTGAACAGATTTAGAGGAGAAGTTTATGTCGGATCAACAGGAACGATTAATGCCACCAGAATTCAAAAGAAACCTATTTTTGCAACCCTGGATTATTTGTTTATTGTTTGCGCTTTGGTTCCTATTCTTACCCGCGATTATTGGGATTGTTTTGTTAATTTTTTATTACAAAACCGAAACAAAATTCAAAAAGAAATATGAATCCTATATTAATAGCCTTGATGAAGGGCCTGATCTGGTTCCAAAAGACACTGTAGATACAGCAGAAATTGATCAAAAACAACTAATCGAAGAAACCAGTAATTACATATGTGAAGAATTGTCTGATTTCGCACATGCGCAAAACGAGCACGAAGAAAAACTGCAGGCTTTAGAAGATGAATATCAGCAGGCAGTAAAGGAACAGGCATTACGGCTAAGGCGGCTTAAGGAAAAAAGACTTTTAGAAGAATCAAATCTTGAAAAAGGGTATCTTGACAATATCGCAACACTAAAGAGTGAGCTAAAGGACCTTAAAAATCAGATATTTGATGCTAATGTAGAACTGCGATCTCTTAATGACGAAATTGTCTCTTCACATTATAGTTTTTCTGATATCGAATCAATTTCTTCGCCAGAGTACAAAAATAAATTAGCTCTTTTAAAGCTGGAAGAGCAAGAACTTTTAAAATCGGGGAATGCCGTTTCCATTCATACACCTAGCACTAGGAAATCAATCAATGCTAATATAAAGCAAATCATTCGTTGCTTTAATGCTGAATGTAACAATATATTTATTCAGCTTACTCCTAGTAATATAGATTCTTCAAGGAATAAGGTTTTTAGATCGTTCACTAGTCTCAATACAATTTATGAGGTTGATGGTGTTGCCTTAAAGCAGCGAATGCTGGAATTAAAATTAGAAGAGTTGCTTTTGCATTATGCCTATAAATCAACGATTATGTAAATAAACAAAAGCCCCCATCACTGGGAGCCAATGCCGATGGTTGCAATGGTACAATCCATCCCTAAGCAAGATAATTGTACCATTGTGGCCGACTTTTTTCAAGAGCGGTATTTTTATACCCAAAATTAAAAAGGAGGCGATATTCATGCCAGGAAGTTACAGAAAAAGAGGAAAAAAATATTATCTGGAGGTAACCATCACGGATTATTCCGGCAAACTGAACCGTTTTAGCAAAACCTGCGACCTCAAAATCAACACTGACACAAAAGCGGAAAAAGAACTCGCAAAATTCTACGCCGCTTGCGTCGAGGGAAAAATCACGAAGCAGTCCAGCCTCACGATCTCCGACATGTGCGATTTAGTCATGGAAAAGATAGCCGTTCCAACTCTTAAACGTAACACGGTTCGTGGCTATAAGACTTGCAAAAAGAGAATCGACGCCACGATCGGTAATAAAAAAATGGCGAAGTTAAAGCCGATCCACGTTCAGGATTGGGTCAATGAATTGCGTGATTACGGGGAAAACGGCCTAAGCCCTAAGACGATCAAAAATACCTATTCATTTCTTCGGATGTGTTTTGAAATGATGGTTGAATGGGGCGAACTGGATAAAAGCCCTTGTGTCAGGATTCGGCTCCCAAAGCCCGAACCTAAAGAGATCGACATCCTCACGAAAGATGAAGTCGTGTGTTTTTTGAACAATTTGGACAGGCTTCCAGAAGCACAGCAAGATTACAAGGTCGCCGCTTTGCTCGCCTTGTTTTGCGGCCTGCGCAGAGGCGAAATTTGCGGCATAGACGAAGATTCCGTGGACCTTGAACAATCGCAAGCCCAAATCCGAAAAGCCCATTATATCGACGACGCTGGAGTGTACGAGGATACGCCTAAATCGAAAGCCGCTTACCGAACTATCGTTTTTCCAAAAGAAGTCAGCGATGAAATCCAGACACTGATCACCTTCCATAAAAAAAGAAAGCTTCTCCTGGGGACAAAGTGGCAGGAATCCAGTGCCTTAATCAAAGGCGCGTTTGGAAACGCCATGTACCCGAACAACTTATGGGATTGGCTCACGCAATTTTTGGATCAAAACGACATGCGGCATTTCAGCTTCCACGCTTTGAGGCACACATACACGTCCATGCTCGGCTGGATGAAGAAAGACATCGCTGAAATCAGCAAAAGTCTGGGGCACTCAAAGCAGTCCACGACACTGAACACCTACATGCACATGTTCCAGGATTTAGAAGAAGCAAAGCGAAAGACAGCGTCCGATCTGTCGGAGCAGATCATAAGATTGAAGGCCGGAAACTAGTTTTTACGTCAAATTTACGTCAAGTGCCAAAAACCGAAAAGAGAACATTGAAATTTCAACGTTCTCTTGGTGCGCCTGGAGGGACTTGAACCCCATTCAAACGGAGACAAAAGGCATCCGCCCCATCAAATACCAAAACGATAAAAATGACCTTTCCTATTATACGTATTTGAAGGATTGCAGATATCAAGTGCGGGCTCATTTTGTGTGGAACGAAAACCGTCCGGAGCTGGCAGAGGATCGAAATGAACACAAGCACCACAACATCGCCCGCCGCATGATCCAGCGGGGCGGCAGACGGGACATATTTCTGGGAACCAGAGAATGTCAAGGTTACGTAGAGCCTTGTGTGTTTGGTGAAGGGAAAGGCTTTTACGATGACATTCCTGAACTGAATTTCGGCATGATGTATCATGGGATCACTTATGCGGATGAAGCTTACTCCGAAGAAACAAAGGGCCGCATGAGCGTGCGCCTGTGGCAGGCCGCCATGCGCAATGGGATCATCACTTTCCTGCCCCCTTGGGAGTGCGTTCATCGGACTGTGAGAGAAATGAACATCAAGCAGTTTGGTCAGGAGGGAGAAAACTTTTCCGTGATTTCAGAAGAAGAGGTGATGAAATAAATGTCGTGGATGAACCAGCTTTTTAAGACTTATGAAAACAATATAGGCAAGGAGCAAACCGAAATCCGGCTCACCCCCGTCGCCCATATGAACTTCAATGCGCAGATCGAAATCACTTTAAATCAGGCAGGTGAATTTCAAGGTGCGGTAGCAATTGAAAAAACGGATGCCGCCACTTTGATTCCTGTCACAGAAGCCTCTGCGGGCAGGAGCTCCGGCATCGCCCCCCATACCCTGTGTGACACGCTTTCTTACCTTGCCGGCGATTTTTCCAGCTATTGTGAAACGGATAAAGAACAGAAAACCTCAGAGAAAAAATTCCAAAGCTACATGGATAGCCTGCAAAAGTGGATGGAATCCCCATGGTCCCATCCAAGGATCGAAGCTATCCATAGATATTTAAGCAAGAAAACCACCATTGCGGACTTGAAACAATCCCAGCTCATCGAGCTTACGGAAACAGGGTCCTTCAGCAGTAATAAAATCAGCGGCCAGCCTTACGAAAAGGCCTTGGTCAGGTTCCGAGTGTTAGGGCCGGATCCAGAAGACCGTACATGGATGGACAGGACCCTGATCCAGGCGTATACCCAATACTATTTGGCCACGCAGCAGGGCCGGACCGACATCTGCTATTTTACAGGAATGGAGCAGACTGTATCGGAAAACCACCCCAAGGGCATCGTCGCCGCCAATTATGGGGCCAAACTGGTTTCCGCAAACGACGCACAGGGCTATACCTACCGGGGACGTTTCCAAAACGCCGAGCAATCCTACGCTCTCAGTTATGAAGCTTCCCAGAAAATACACAGCGCCCTCACCTGGCTCACCAAGCGTCAGGGGGAAACTGTGGGCACCCAGGACAAGCGGACCTTTATCTGCTGGAGCCCTGAAGGAAAGAAAACGCCTTCCCTTCTTGATGGATTCGGTCTGCCTGAGGAAGAGGACGCTCCCACTACCGATGTCTCCTACCGGAGGCAATTGCGAAAGACGCTTATGGGATACCAAGATCAGTTCGATGAAACCGACACGGTGGTCATCATGGGAATGGACGCGGCTACCACGGGCCGGCTTTCCGTCACTTACTATCACGAACTGCTGGCCTCTGACTTCCTTGAGCGGGTAAGGTATTGGGGAGAAACCTGCAGGTGGAATTACGTGAAATTCACTTCCAAAAAGCAGCCTTATTATGCTGTGGAAACGCCTATTTTTCGGCGGATCGCAGAATGCGCTTTTGGGCGGGAAAGAAGTAATTATATTGAGGCTGATGATAAGGTTCTAAAAGAACAAACCCAGAGGCTGGTAAAATGCATGCTGGAAAAACAGCCGATCCCCTTTGATTTCGTGCGGGCATTGACGATCCGCGCATCCACGCCAATGGCTTATTCCAGGGGAAACCGGGAAAGAGTGCTGTCCACGGCATGCGCAGTCATCAGTAAATACTATTTTGAAAAGAACAGCCAACAGAAAGGAGCATCAGATGATATGAAATTGGATTTAAACAATCATGACAGAAGTTATTTGTTCGGCAGGCTGCTGGCAGTATGCGAAAAGGTGGAACGCTCTACTTATCAGCAGGGCGAAAATCGGGAACCTAACGCCATTCGGCTGCAGTCAGCCTATGTGAACCATCCGTTGCAAACATGGAAAACCCTAGAAGGGCTTTTGAACCCCTATTTTCAAAAATTGTACCCCGGTTCCAGAGAATATTACAGACAACTGATCAGTGAGATCATCGTTTCCCTGCAAGACAGTGATCAGAACATGTTAAATCAAGGATTAAAAGAAACTTATCTTTTGGGATATTATTTGCAAAGAGATGCGCTGAACAAGAAAAAAGAAGCACAGGAGGAAGAAAAATGAGTCATTTGAACAACAAAATCGATTTTACGGTACTGGTGAAAGTCGCCAATGCCAATCCCAATGGTGACCCGCTCAACGGAAACCGCCCTAGAACCACTTACACCGGGCAGGGCGAGATCTCTGACGTGTGCGTCAAGCGAAAAATCAGAAACCGCCTGCAGGACATGGGTGAATCGCTCTTTGTGCAATCTAATGACCGCAGCGATGATGACTGCGGATCACTAAGCGAAAGAGCCGCCAAAAATATCACAGATTATGCGTCCAACGATGATTATGCCCGCCAGGCCTGCGAAAAATGGATCGATGTGCGTACCTTTGGGCAGGTTTTCGCCTTTAAAAAGACAAAGGATCAAAAAGATGGCGTTTCTGTGGGAGTCAGAGGCCCGGTGTCCATCCACCAGGCTGTCAGCTGTTCGCCAGTGGACATCAACAGCATGCAGATCACAAAGAGCGTCAACAGCGAACCGGCTGACAAAAAAAGTTCCGATACCATGGGCAGCAAGCATTTCGTGGAATTCGGCTTGTACCGGATCAAAGGCTCCATCAATGTGCAGCTTGCTGAAAAAACAGGATTTTCCGAGGAAGACGCGGAAAAGCTGAAAGAATCCCTTCGCACGCTCTTTGTCAACGATGCGTCATCCGCAAGACCTGACGGCAGCATGGAAGTCGTCTCCGTGTATTGGTGGCGCCACAATAACAAGATCGGCCAGTATTCAGCGGCAAAGGTCCACGATTCTTTAAAAATCACCTTAAAGGACGGCATGTTGAATCCCTCTTCTGTGGATGATTACGAAATCCGCATTGAGCCGCTTGCTGAACTGGAACCTGAAATCATCGATGGAATGTAGCCATGTATCAAGAAGAAGACTATCTCATGCTTTCCGGCCTGCAGCACTTTGCTTACTGCCGGAGGCAGTGGGCGCTGATCCATATCGAGCAGCAATGGGCGGAAAACGAGAGGACCATTGACGGCCAATTGTTCCATGCGGCGGCCCACGATGAAAAGAAAATCGAAAAAAGAGGCAGCCTGCTGATCACCAGAGGGCTTCACATTAAATCTTCCCAGCTGGGAATGTCCGGTATTTGCGATGTGGTGGAATTCCACAAATCCGAAAAGGGAATCTCTCTGTTTTCTTATGAAGGATTATGGGAGCCCTACCCGATTGAATACAAAAAAGGGCTTCCCAAAGCCCACGAGGCAGATGAATTGCAGTTATGCGGCCAAGCCATCTGTCTGGAAGAGATGCTGCTGTGCCAGATTCCCCAGGGTAGTCTTTTTTACGGTGAAAATCGCCGCAGAAAAGAAGTGATCTTTACCCCTGAACTGCGAAATCGGGCCTTTGCTATGGCCAAAGAAATGCACGACTTGTGGGAAAAAGGATATACGCCAAAGGTGAAATTTCAAAAAGGCTGCGGTGCTTGCTCCCTCAAAGAGATTTGCGTTCCTAAACTTGGGAAATCCAGGTCCGTGTCATCGTACATAGAAACATGCTTGTCAGGAGATTGATATGCGAAAACTATTAAACACGCTGTTCATCACTAGCGAAAACGCCTTTTTATCACTGGACGGTGAAACAGTATGCGTAACCATTGATCGGAAAAAGGCCGGGCAATTTCCTTTGCACACATTGGAAAGCATCGTGTGTTTTTCCTATAACGGCGCGACTCCCGCTTTCATGGGCGCATGCGCGCAGAGAGGGATTCAGCTATCCTTTTATCAGCCTTATGGGAAATTTTTGTGCCGGGTCATTGGCGAAAGCCAGGGGAATGTTTTGCTGCGGAAACAGCACTATCGCATTTCTGACAACAAAACTGAAAGCTGTAAAATCGGGCGAAATTTCATATTGGGAAAAGTCTTTAACTGCCGTTGGACCATAGACAGAACCTTGAGAGACCATGCTCTGCGGATCGATGAGCAGCGTTGCCGAAAAGTGACCCAGTATCTAACAAAGTCCTTGGAGCAAATCAAAAAAGAGGAGGATCTGGATTCTTTACGAGGGCTGGAAGGCGAATGCGCATCTATCTATTGGGGCGTTTTCGATGAGCTGATTTTAAATCAAAAAGAGGATTTTTATTTTAATGGCCGAAATAAACGGCCTCCTCTGGACAATGTGAACGCCATGCTTTCCTTTGGGTATTCTCTGCTGGCAAACGATTGTGCCGGTGCTTTGGAAGGCGCAGGCCTGGATTCTTATGTGGGCTTTCTGCACAGAGACCGCCCTGGCAGAAATTCTTTAGCCCTTGACCTTATGGAAGAATTGCGGGCCGTCCTGGTGGATCGCTTTGTGCTCACGCTCATCAATAACCGGCAAATTAAAGGAGAACATTTCCAGACTTCTGATAGCGGCGCTGTCCATTTCACGGATGATGGAAAGAAAAAATTCATCAATGCTTGGCAAACCCACAAACGAGAGCAGCTGACCCACCCTTATCTGCAAGAGAAAATCTGTTGGGGGCTTGTGCCTGCCATTCAGGCGCTGCTCCTCGCAAGGCACCTGCGGGGAGATCTGGATGGTTATCCCCCATTTTTATGGAAGTGAGAAAATGCTTGTTTTAATTACTTATGATGTAAGCACAGAAGACGCAAAGGGAAAATCCCGCTTGCGCAAAGTGGCGAAGCAATGTGTGAACCACGGCCAGCGGGTGCAGAACTCCGTATTTGAATGTGTTTTGGATCCAGGCCAATGCAAATTGCTGAAAGCAAAGCTTCTAAACATCATCGACCAGGAAAAAGACAGTTTGCGGTTTTATTATTTAGGTGATCAGTACAAGAGAAAGATCGAGCATTATGGCACCAAGGGTTCTTTTGACCAAGAAGGGGTCTTGATCTTGTAGTGCGAAGGCGCAGCAAACATAAATTGCCCCGCTGTTTCGCACCTGAAAATCGCCAATAAATGAACAAAGTTGCTGTAGCAGTGACTTGTTGTGCATGATAGTATGCTATTGTGGCCTCTATTTACAGCGAAAATTCACAGTTTTCTCTACTTTATCGTACTATCTTGCAGTCGCTCCTCTTGTAGGAGCGTGGATTGAAATATTCGATTTGTCCAATAAATCGGCGAGGCCTTGTGTCGCTCCTCTTGTAGGAGCGTGGATTGAAATTCTTGAAAAAATGTTTATGATCTTTGGGGAGCCTGTCGCTCCTCTTGTAGGAGCGTGGATTGAAATAAAAAAATTTAAAAAAATAGGAGGGTAAAAATGGT
>CAJTYS010000079.1 GCA_910583765.1 uncultured Eubacteriales bacterium
GATCCCTCCGCTGGTGCCCGATGATGATCTTGTTGCGGATGGTCCCATCGCTGTACTCTGTTCCCACAAATAAACTGCAGAACACGGAAAGGATCACTGCGGCAAAGATGGCGCAGGCAAAAAATCCATCATCTAGATTCGCCGCGTATCCGTCATGCTTCATGCCCATGTAGCGTCCGATGGGATAATAGAGTCCAGCGGCTGCCATAAACATGAGGCCGCCCCAGAACACTTTGTTTTTCAGAAGGCGCATGAAATTCGCTGATAACAATCTACGCATGTTTCCCACCTCCCACAAGATCAATGTAATAATGTTCCAGGCTTTCATCCCGCTCCTGCATGGAGTGGACTTCACAGCCATGCTCCGAAAGTTTTAAGGTCAGTTCCGTGACGCTGATCTCTCCAAAAATATGAGCTTCTTTCTCAGAGAGGATGGTGTACTCCAGCCTCGTTTCATCCAGCACCTGACTCAAGATCTTTGTGCTAGACACGGTTATGCGAATACATTTGCGGCAGGCTGCTTCCAGTTCAGGGGCACTGATTTCTTTTACCATGTGTCCGCTGTCAATAAAGCCAAAATAAGTAGCCAGCTTTGCCAGCTCATCCAGAATGTGGCTAGAGATCAGCACCGTGATGCCATACTCTTGATTCAGTTTCAAGATCAGTTCCCGCACTTCCACGATGCCTTGGGGATCTAACCCATTGACTGGTTCATCCAGAATCAGGAAATCAGGATCCCCTGCCAGAGCAATGGCAATGCCCAGCCTCTGACGCATGCCCAGAGAAAAATCCTTTGCTTTTTTCTTTCCCGTGTGTTCCAGGCCCACCAGCTTCAAGACATGGGCGATACCCTCGAAGGAAGGCATGCCCAAGACCCTATATTGTTCCTTGAGATTGTCCTCTGCTGTCATGCCAAGATAAATAGAAGGCGTTTCCACCACTGCTCCCATCCTGCGGCGGGACTTGGCGATTTCCTTTTCTTTATTTCCAATGCCGTAAATGGAAAACTCTCCTTCCGTAGGCTCCTGCAGCCCGCAGATCAAACGAATCAGCGTTGTCTTTCCAGCGCCGTTTTTTCCCACGAAACCATAGATCGAGCCCTTTGGCACGCTCATGGTCAGCCCGCTCAGGGCTTTGTAATTGCCATATCGCTTTTTCAGGCTTTTTGTTTGTAAAACGTACTCCATAAACTTTTCCTCCTTCTATCATCAGCCCCCAGCTGACCTCAAGGTCAACTGCGGACTTTTATTTGATAGCGCTATTCTACAGGCAAAGAGTAAAGAAAAGAGTAAAGGAAATGGTAAAGAAACAGTAAAGATTTTATTCAGCTTTTAGCTTAAAGCCAATGCCCCAGACAGCTTCGATATAGTCTTTTTCTCCAATGGAGCGCAGTTTTTTCCGCAGATTGCTCACATGAATCTTCAAGGAAGTCTCTGTGCAGTCCGGGGTGTCCTCGCTGATGCGGTCAAGGAGAAGGGATTTCGTGATGACCTGTTTTTGGTTTTCCATGAGCAGTTTCAAGATGGCGTATTCTGTCCTGGTCAATTTTGCATTCCTGTCTTGGACCCGCGCCTCGCGGGTGTTCATGTCCAGCCGCAGGTCATCGAAGGATAAAACAGTGTTCTTCCCTTGGCCGCAGGCGCGTTCAAAGGTCCGCAGGTGCGCAGCGATACGGGCCAGCAATTCTTTTGTGTGAAAAGGCTTAGTCACATAATCCACAGCGCCGTCCAGCAAAAGCTTCACCTTATTGTCCATGTCCAGCTTGGCGCTGACCACCATCACCGGAATGTCTTTGACATGAGGCAGCACTTCTTCGCCCCGAAGCCCGGGAAGCATCAGATCAAGAAGCACCAGGTCCGGCTTTGACTGGGAAAGGAGCAGGACCGCTTCTGTTCCGGAATAGGCCCGCAGCACGCCGTAGCCTTCCTTTGTCAGGGTCTCTTCCAGCATGTTTCCGATATGTGGGTCGTCATCAATGATCAAAATGGTTTTCAAAGTCATGTGCCTCCTTTTTCTGTAGGGTTGTACGTCAATTTTTCAATCACGCAGCTGTGATGTTTGTTTTCATCATTTTTGTCATAATTGATCCCCACCATCAGAAGTTCACCGGCATATCCTCTCAACGTTTCGGCATAACGCCGGTCTTTGATCTGCTGTATGGCAGCAGCGGCATTTTTCCCATATTTCAGCTCCATCACAAGAGCAGGTTTGCCGCTGCCAGGCAGCGGGAGAAACACAATGTCCGCAAAGCCGCGGCCTGCCGGCAGTTCCCTGATGATTTTATAATCTTTTCTGGCACTGTAATAAGCCAGACCGATAGCGCAGCTCAGTGAGTTTTCATCATTATAGGTCAATATGGATGCCACTTCCGTATGCGCCCAATCCAGCCCTCTGGCAACGCTGCGTGCATCGCCGGCAAGCGTGTCTTCCAAAAGTTTTTCTGAAGCTTTTAAAACCCCCATGACTTCCGGCCAGCCGCCCACGCTCATGACGTTTTCAAATTCCATGATGATCTCCTTGTTGGGGATGAACGCTTCCGCTGTCACCGAATCATACGCCAGGTATCCAAGATGGATGAGCAGCGTCAGCACATCATCCTTGACCCTGAAATTGCGCATATCGTTTTGGAAGCTCCGGGTATTGACCTTGACCCTCCCGCCGCCGAGCATCACTGTGATGTCTGTCCGCAGCCCGTCAAAATCCATGTCCATATAGAGCTTTAGAGCGTCATAGGTTTCCGTGGCAGCCCAGTAGCTTGAAAAATCCTGACAGCGCATGGCCTCCACCACGGATCTTGGATTGTAGATGTGCTGAAACTTCTTGAGCCTGTAACCATCGTACCAACTGCTTGTTTCCACAAAATCCATATCAAACTGGCAGCATAATGCTTTGACTTCCCTTTCTGTGAAACCAGTGTATTCCTCCAGATTTTTCTGATTGGTCATGGAGTATTCAAAAAACATGTTCAGCGCAGACTGTTTCCCATATTTCTTTACTGGAAGGATCCCTGTCATATAAGCGAGGGCCACGTAAGGCTGGTCCTTAAGAAGATTCCGCAGGAAATCCAGATATTGCTTTTGCGCTTCTTCCGCGTCCTGCCTTTCCCGCATCACGCAATCCCATTCATCAATGAGGAAAATAAACTCCCTGCCTGTTTCCACATAGATTCGTCTCAGCGCGGCGGAAAGCAAGGTTTCCTGATCCTCGATAAATGCTCCATATTCCTGCCGAAGCTCTTTCAAAACCTCCTGCTGCAGATAATCCGTCACCTGCTGGGTTTCTGATTCCAGCAAAAATTGCTGCATGTTCAAAGCGATAACATCGTACTTGTTCAGGTGCTTTTCAAAGTCAGCGTCAGCTTCTATGTTTCGCCCCGCGAACAATTCTTTTGAGTCACAGCCCCTGCTGTAATAGGCAGCGAGCATTTTCAGAGCCATGGACTTTCCGAAGCGCCGCGGCCTGCTGACACAGATATACTTTTCTTCTGTATTGATCAGTTCGTTCACGCAGGCGATCAATCCTGTTTTGTCCACATAGATTTTAGAACGTATGGATTCCCAAAAGCCCTTGTTCCCTGGATTCAGATATATCCCCATGAAATCCCCCCATTTCTTGTGAATCTTAGCTTTATTATACGGGAAGTCCAGCAAATTAACAAGTGCCGCAGGCAAGCTTTCCTTCCGCTCTTTGCTAGTGACCGCTCACCTCACCACAAAACGCTTCTTCTGCGCCTGCCTTTTAGCAAAAACGAAAGATATCCACCAAATCTTTCGATCCAGTGGACACCTCTCATTTTGGCTTTCTCTTATGATTTCAGCTTTCTAGCTATTTTCCAGCCATCTGCTGTTCAGCCATTTCGACCAGCTTCTTTGTCATATAACCGCCGACATAACCGTTCTGTCTCGCAGTCAGGTTTCCCTTGTCAGTCTGGTCATAGTTAGCCAGTCCCAGTTCGTTCGCGACTTCGGTCTTCAAATTGTTGAGAGCCGGCTTCGCGCTAACGTTCATCTTATCCTGTAATGACATGTTTCTCACCTCCTGTACGCTATTAATTTAACCCGCAGACGCAAAACTATGTCATGTAATAATTGTGTTTATTCTCTTCTTTTCCCAGTGTTTCCAACGGATTTCGGAGTTTTACCATCCCATTTTTAGCTTTGCCGGCTCTTGCGTGCATGGAAAAATATCCACCGAATTGACTCCAGTGGATATTTCTCATCTCAGTGTTAACTTATTGACTCTGCGGTTATTTTCCGGACAGCTGCTGTTCAGCCATTTCAACCAACTTTTTGGTCATATAGCCGCCGACATAACCGTTTTCTCTGGCAGTCAGGTTTCCCTTGTCCGCCTGTTCATAGTTTGCCATGCCAAGTTCGCTGGCAACCTCGGTCTTTAAGTTTTTCAGCGCTGGTTTCGCGCTCATGTTTGTCTTATCCTGTAATGACATGTTTCTCACCTCCTGTACGCTATTTAATTTAACCGAGAGAAAAGAAACTATGCGATGTAATAATTGCATCTCCTGCCTGCTTTTGGCAAGCTACAGCTTTAATGAAAAATCGTCTCCAAACAGCTTCAGAACGCGCTGCTTCATGCCTGCGTGGACAGGCTGCTTTAGACTGGGATCTTCCTTTATGATCTGATCCGCTTCTTTTTTTACGTCATTTAAAATTTTTGTGTGGCGGCCAAGGTCAGCGATGGCTAGATCCGGCACTCCATGCTGTCGGGTCCCGAAGATCTCGCCTGGTCCCCGCAGCTTCAGATCTTGTTCTGCGATGTAAAATCCGTCTTGGGAGGAAACCATGATCTCTGCCCGCTTGACGGCCACCTCCAAACTTTTCTTGGAAACCAGCACGCAGTAGGACTGATGTTTTCCTCTTCCCACCCTGCCCCGCAGCTGATGGAGCTGTGCCAGGCCGAAACGCTCCGCGTTTTCAATGACCATGACCGTGGCGTTGGGCACATTGATCCCTACTTCAATGACCACAGTGGAAACCAGCACTTGAATCTGGTTTTCATAAAAGCGAGTCATGATGTCATCCTTTTCCTTTTGCTTCATGGCTCCGTGAAGCAGCGCCACCTGATATCCCTTCATCCTATCTTGAAGCTCCTGATACAATGCTTCCGCTGATTTCACGTCCAGAACTTCCGATTCATCGATCAAAGGCGCCACCACGTAGGCCTGTCTTCCTTTGGAAAGTTCCTTTTCCACAAAATCATAACAGGTCTGCCGCTGCCCTTCATCAATGGCTTTTGTGATGATCTGCTGTCTGCCTGGCGGCAGCTCGTCTATGATGGAAACATCCAGATCCCCGTATAAGATCACGGCCAACGTCCTGGGGATGGGCGTGGCAGTCATGACCAGCACATGGGGATCGCTCCCCTTTTCGCTGAGCGCCGTCCGCTGCTTTACTCCGAACCGATGCTGCTCGTCAGTGATCACTAGGCCCAAATTTTGAAACGTCACATCTGGCTGGATGATGGCATGGGTGCCCACCAAGATCTGAATCTCTCCCAAAGCCAAGCGTTCCAGCACCTGGCGCTTTTCCTTGGCAGTCATGCTTCCTGTCAAAATCCCCACTGTCACCCCGTGAGGCTGAAAGCTTTTGCTGAGACCTTCAAAATGCTGCTTTGCCAGCAATTCCGTAGGAGCCATGAACACGCCCTGGAAACCGCTTTTCACTGCTTGATACAAGGCGATTTCCGCTATGGCCGTTTTTCCGGAACCAACGTCTCCCTGCACCAGACGGTTCATGACCCTGCCTGATCGCAGGTCGCCAGCGATCTCCGCAGCCACTTTCTGCTGCGCGCCAGTTAGCTGATAACCCAGGCTGTCAATGTAGGCTTTTGCGTCTCCTCTATGAAACACCAGACCTTTTTTGCTGCCTGTGGTTTTCTGGCGGGCAGCTAAAAGCCCCAGCTGCAGGGCCATGAGTTCATCGAACACCAGACGGTATTTCGCGGCCAACAGAGGCTGCTTGTCCTTTGGGAAATGCACGTTAGAGACTGCGTAATGGCAGCTGCACAGGCGGTTGCGCTCCACGATTTCCTTTGGCAGATACTCCTCCATCTCCGGAATTCCGGCCAGCGCGGTTCGCTGCCAGAGGCGCATCTCTTTTTGACTGAGGCCTGATGTCAGCGGATAAACTGGAAGGATGCCCTGGATCAGCCCCTTCTCACTGACAGCGTAATCAGGATGGATCATCTGCAGTTTTCCAAAATTAGCCGCGGGTCTTCCGAAGAAATCGTAAGTCTTTCCTATTTGAAAGGTGTTGGCCAAATAGGAGGCCTGAAAAAAGATTAATTCCAGGTTTCCGGTTCCATCGCTGACCAGCACCCGCAGGATCTGCTTTCTTCCTTTTCTGTAAGGATCCTTCACCACCAGTTCCACCTTTGCCCTGACCAGGGCTGGCTTTTCTTCTTCCAATTCTCCAATGGATCGAGCCTGCCTTCTGTCTTCATAATCCCTGGGGAAAAAATTCACCAGATCTGCTATGGTCCTGATGCCCAGTTTTTCCAGAGCAGCTTGTTTTTTCGGTCCCACGCCTTTTAAGACGCTGACTGTTTCATTCAGCTCCATTTCTCGTCACCTCAATGTGCCGCGGAGCGATTTTCTTGGAAATCATCCCTGTCACCACCACTGCCACGCTGTTGGGTTCCATGCCTGTCATTTTTTTTATGTTTTCATGAATCTCGTTTACTAATTTATTCGTCACCTGGGCAATGCTGGTGCCAAAACGAAGCACAACGTACACTCGAACGTCCAGGCCTTGCTCTGTCTGGATCAGTTCCATGGCGTTGCTGTCATCCATGCCGCCGATCTTGGACACGAATCCAGGGACTTTCCCTTTGTTGTTGGAAATAATTACCTTTCCGTCAAAGCGCTCCACTGCTTCTGTGATGATCTTTCCCACAGCAGCTTTGGAAACCATGATGTTTCCCAAATCAGTCTCTACTGTTACTAACATAGCTCCTCCTAACGATATTTTCTCCATTTTATCACATTTTAACAGTCATGCACAATCTATCTTTCCAACGCATACTTTAGAAAAAGGTGATAGTATGAATCGGAACAAACCAAAAAAAAATAAGCGAAAAAAGCCGCGTTCCCAATGCGAAGATTTTCGGGAGCTGGGTTTTGTGATGCTGGTTTTCGGCGTGGTGACCATCTGCGCCTTTGTCCTGCCAGTCAAGGCTTGGATCTTGCTGCTGGGAGCCATCCTGCTGTTTTGCGGTCTGCGGCTTTATTGCAAATAGCTGTCCATTTCCTTGACACAAAGAAAAAGACCTGCGCATGGCAGGCCCGTTTTTTCGATTAAATGGCACGGTTTACTTTGTTTGACCGGATGCATTTGGTACAAACTTTAGCTTTTCTGACTCTTCCGTTGTCTTCGACGATCCGAATCGTCTGGATGTTCGCATTCCACTTTCTTCTCGTATGTCTATTGGAATGGGAAACATTGTTTCCGGAAACCTGGCCCTTACCGCAAATTTCGCATTTTCTTGACATCTACCGCACCTCCTTTAAGTATCTTAAGCTTTCGCATAATTACAAATTCATTCGAGAACGCTCGAACAAAAATTATTATACCACATAGAATTTCCCAGCACAAGTGCTTTTTTCAGCTTTTTATCCTGAAAAAGCCTGAAAACCGCAGGCCGCAGGTTCATGCCTGATCCCACAGCAGCATCTGTCCTTCCCGCCGAGTGGCCTCCATGTCAATGATGCGCTGATTTCTGCTGCCTCGAAACCGAAGGGACAAGTCCTTTTCCTCTTCTTTGAAACGGCCGTCCACCAACAGATTAGTCTGGTCCAGCAGTTCTTCTGCCGCAGGATCTTCCTGGGCTTTCTTCACCAGTTCTTCATAAGTGTAGCCGGAAAAAGTCACGATGTTCAAGCCCCGCCGTTTGATCTCCCTGCCCAGGGCCGCAAAAGCTTCTGGCTGGCAGAAAGGCTCCCCGCCTGTGAAGGTCACGCCGGAAAGCATGGGATTTTTATCGATTTCCTCTAAAATCCTGGAAAGCTCTACCTCGCGGCCGCTTTGAAAATCATGAGTTTCCATGTTATGGCATCCCGGGCAATCGTGAGGGCACCCCTGACAAAAGACGCAGAAACGAAATCCCGGTCCATCTACAATGGATTCCCTGACAATGCCGGCTAGCCGCATGGTTTTTGGTTCTTCTCTCATAATGCCTGTTTCCCTTCTTTCTCTTGAGCCTCTGTTTGAACAGCAATGATACGGCGGACCCGTTCGCTTCCGGAATCCGTCTCAATTTCCTTCCTATGGCAATGCGGACATTCATTTTCAATGATCCCTGTGTATCCGCAGACCGGATCCCGATCCACAGGATGGTTGATGGAACCATAGCCCACGCCGCTTTCCTTCATGCACCGCACCACTTGTTCAAAAGCTTCCAGGTTTTTGCATGGATCCCCGTCCAGCTCCACGTAAGTGATGTGCCCTGCGTTGGTAAGGGCATGGTATGGCGCTTCCAGCCTGATCTTATCAAATGCGGAAATCGGGTAATACACAGGGATATGGAAGGAGTTCGTGTAGTATTCCCGATCCGTGACACCCTCGATCTTGCCAAAGCGCTCCCTGTCAATCCTGACGAAACGGCCGGACAATCCTTCTGCCGGAGTAGCGATCAAAGTATAGTTGAATCCTGTCCGCTTTGTGGTTTCATCCATTCTCTTGCGCATGAAGCCGATAATCTCCAGACCAAGGCTCTGGGCCTCCCTGCTCTCTCCGTGATGGGCTCCGATCAAGGCTTTCAAACATTCAGCAAGGCCAATGAAGCCCACAGTCAACGTGCCGTGCTTCAGCACCTCTGCCACAGAATCATTTGGATGAAGCTTGTCCGAGTCCAGCCATACCCCCTGCCCCATGAGGAACGGATAATTCTTTACTTTTTTAGAAGCTTGGATGCGGTAGCGTTCCATCAGCTGGTCCACGCACAGGTCCAGCTTGCGGTCCAATTCCTCAAAAAACAGATCAATGTCTCCATGAGATTTAATAGCGATCCTCGGCAGATTGATGGACGTGAAACTCAGATTTCCTCTGCCGCCCACTACCTGCCTGCTGGAATCATAAGCGTTAGCCATGACCCTGGTTCTGCATCCCATGTAAGCCACTTCCGTGTTGTGGTCCCCTTCTTTATAAAACTGCAGATTGAACGGCGCATCAATAAAGGAAAAGTTGGGAAACAGCCGTTTCGCGGACACCTTGCAGGCCAGCTTGAACAGATCGTAATTAGGATCCTGCTGGTTGTAATTGATACCTTCTTTTATTTTGAAAATATGGATGGGAAAAATGGCTGTTTCGCCATTTCCCAGTCCAGCCTCTGTTGCCAGCAAAATGTTTTCCGTGACCATGCGTCCTTCTGGGGAAGTGTCCGTGCCATAGTTGATGGAGGAAAACGGAATCTGAGCGCCTGCCCGAGAATGCATGGTGTTCAAATTGTGGACAAAAGCTTCCATGGCCTGGTACGTGGCCCTGCGGATCTCTTTGTTCGCGTATCTGGTGGCCCTCTGCTGCAGGCGTTCCACCTGGATATCATCACAGAATTCACTCAAATATTGT
>CAJTYS010000080.1 GCA_910583765.1 uncultured Eubacteriales bacterium
AAGGGCTTTGCCCGAAAGTAAACAACCCCGCGTTTGACGCGGGGATGGTTTTTTCGCAGAAATTGGGGGATTTTTTTGGGGTAGAGTTGGGGAAAGGGCATTCCCCAACTAGGGGATCAAACTTCGCCTCGTTCTTTTGCAAAGTCTGCGCGGTTCTTTTTATCGCAGCATATCCGAGAAGATTGCGGAGAATGTTATTGAGGCATAACTTCATATATCCTGATACGCAGGAATTTTTACATAGCTGTTTCCAGGCCCGGAAGCAGCTACCTCTTTTTTGGAGAGGCGGGGGCACATGCGCTCATCATGGGAATGTATAAAATGCAGGAGGCTGTCTATAATAATGAAGATGAATAAAATATAAACATAATTATTGTTTAAAAGAGAGCGTTAGTATATAATAGAGGCGAGGTGATGCAAGATGAAATTATTGAAGGTAACGGCAAACGGATTTAAGAATTGCAGAGACGGCTTTACCATCGATCTGGTGGCAAAATCGAAGAAAACCGCCGAAGATAAAGAATATGAGCTGCAAAAAATTGCAGATGGGCTATATACGTTCAATACCATAGCCTTTGTCGGAAAAAACGCTTCCGGAAAAACCACCGCAATGGAACTGCTGGATTGTTGCTATTCTATTTTAGGAGGCTTCAGGCTGGAGGGAAAGCATTATCCATATGATGGAGTAAGCCTGGAATTATTTTTCTTTCATGAAGGAGAACTCTATCGCTATGTGACCAGCCTGAAATCGGCAAGCTCTCTTGGAAACCAGGCCATCTTTGAGGATCAGCATTTATATAAAAAGGCATATTACAAAACAAAAGTCAATTCCATCTATGAGCGGAAAGACTTTGTTGAAGTAGATAGCCTGGGGAGCCTGCCGGAGGATACATCCATATTATTCTTTATATTGGGGAAGAAACGGACGTGTGCTTTATACTTTGACAGTTTCGGAACTAGTGCGGATACGTATCAAATGATATTTAAAGCGATGAAAAACTATCAGGTTAAAGAATCTGTTTTTTTGACCATTATGCGGATTTTCGATGAAACGATAAAAAAGCTGGAACGCATAGATGAACATAATTACAGGCTTGTTTCCGGGAGTAAAGAGGAGATTATTTCGGACAATGAGCTACTGCATGTTTTATCCAGCGGTACAACCAAAGGAATGCTGCTGTATGTGTTAATGGCAGCATCGCTGCAGAATGGATTTGATCTGCTGATCGATGAAATCGAAAATCATTTTCATAAAACGCTGGTTGAAAATATGATCAGCTTATATAAAGACAAAAGTGTCAACCGAAACAACGCTTCATTGATTTTTACAACGCATTACTGCGAGCTGTTGGATTTGTTTAACCGACAGGATAATGTCTGGATTTCAAAAGCAGATGACAAGGTTTATCTGGAAAATATGTATCTGGCATATAATGTGCGGATGGAGTTATTAAAGAGCAGGCGCTTCTATGCTAATGCCTTTCAGACAGCCGTGAATTATGAGGAACTGATGAATCTGAAAAAGGGGCTGATGCAGTGAAAATTTTGATTATGTGTGAAGGCTCCAATGAACTGACGGTTGTGAAACTGCTTATGAAACATAACCGCTTCAGGTATCCGGCTGATGATTTACTGAATCTGACACCGTATCATGCAAGACAGATAGAAAAAAACACGGCCGTAAAGACAGCGCTGAATCTGTATCCCGGAGAAGTGAAAATTCTGCGGGTGGGGGATGCTTTGAATGAAAATTTTAAAATTCCCAAAGATGTCAGGGAGAAGATTATAGGGGTGGAAAAGTACTGTACAAAGCCAGAACTCGAAATGCTGCTGATTATAGCAGAGGGTTTCGTGCAGGAATTTGAAAAAGTAAAGTCTTCTGTAAAACCGAAGCTATTTGCAAAGCAACATATAAAATGCGGAAGGAAATCATATGACAATAGCGATCAATTCTATATCGACTATTTTGATCATAACATCGACTTACTGGTGGAATCCATAAAAGCCTATAAAAGAATAAAGGGAAAACATAATAAAGATGAAGGTTATTTGGCAGATTTATTAAAGTGAGCTGCAAATATAAATTATTGAAAGAAATGAAACGAATTTTTACATAGCTGTTTCCAATTTCGGAAGCAGCTATTCCTGTTTTTGGAAAGGAGGAAGAATGCGATCATGCAGCCATGTAAGGTAATCGCCATTGCCAATCAAAAGGGAGGCGTTGGAAAAACCACCACGGCCGTGAATCTGGGAGCCGGACTTGCCTGCGCAGGGAAAAAGGTGCTGTTAGTGGACGGAGACCTGCAGGGGGATCTGACCACCTGTCTCGGCTGGTGGGATACAGACGCACTGCCTGTGACCCTGGCAACCCACATGGAGCATCAGATTCGGGATGCGCCCATAGATGCAAGGGAGGGTATTCTACACCATAGGGAAGGGGTGGATCTGCTGCCGGCCAGCATCGAACTGTCGGGCATGGAAATGCTGCTGGTGAATGCCATGAGCCGGGAGTTTGCCATGAGGTCCTGCCTGCAGAATCTAAGGAAGGACTACGAATATATCCTCATCGACTGTATGCCCAGTCTGGGGATGCTGACCATTAATGCTCTGGCTGCTGCGGACAGCGTCATCGTTCCGGTACAGGCCCACTATCTGCCGCTGAAGGGTATGACCCAGCTGATGCGGACGATTGGTAAAGTGCAATGTCAGATCAATCCGGAGCTGAAGGTGGAGGGCGTGCTGCTGACCTTAGTGGATATGCGGACCAACCTGGCAAAGGCTACGGCAGAAAGTCTCCATAATAACTACGGGAACGCAATTCCCATCTATCAGTCCATCATTCCGGTGGCCATCAAGGCGGCGGAGGTCAGCGCTGCCGGAACCAGTCTCTACGCCTATGACCGAGGAAGCCCGGCGGCAGAGGCATACCGGACGTTTACCAGGGAGGTGCTTAGAAGTGACGAAAAGTAACGGGATTCCCTTCGCACTTCCCGCAGTCGATGATTGCACTTGTCAGAGACGGGGTGCGGACCATTGATAAAGCGAGGCTGGAGCATTACATTACCACCTTGGATAAGGCTACCATGAAGACCATCAACCAGGCTTTGCTTGCCAGTATCGGGCTGAAAAAGCAGGAAGGGCAGCCTCTGGTTTTGTGCCTTTGCTCTATTTGTGCGAATCAGTTTTACGATAATCCGGCCTACATGATCTGGCGTCTGGATCCGGATCAGAAAGAAAAGGACACCTGTATGTACTGTAATGTGCGGCAGGGCTTTGATTATGAAGTGCGCAACAAATAATTCGTATACTGGCTACCTGGTAATTGGGGCGGATACCCAATGAAATTGGACAATGCTGTAAGCAAGCACATTTTTGCCGCAAAGTCAAGGATGCGATTTTTATTTTCGCACCTTTGCGCGTTTTGCCGGCAGGTAGTATCGTATAGGCAATGCAGGAGCTGCATAAGAAAAAACAGAATATCCATATCGGATACAGGAGAGGAGGAACCTTACTTATGAATACGGAAGAAAACAAAGTCTTATTAAACGTGGTCGAGACAGCCGCCTATCTCAATTTGGGACAAACCAAAACACGGGAGATCATGAAACGGAACCAGAACATCTTTGTCGTGCGGATCGGAAATCGGAATTATGCGCACAAAGGCCTGCTGGACAAATGGCTGCTGGCCCAGGCAAAATTATGAGCCATGAGCCTTGCCACATGGGTTGGGGACAAAGGTGCGGCATTCCGGCCTGCGCCTTTGCCCCTGTCAGTCAGAAGAAACGCGCATACAGAAATAGTTTGGAAAAAGGAGGATAAGAGCGACATGCCAAAGAAAAGACTGCCAAAAGGAATACGGGGAAACAAAGGAAGCTATGAAGCAAGAGCGACCATCAACAAAGTAAAAATCCATCTATATGGAAAAGATCTGCAGAAGCTGGCAGAAGAATTTGAACGGGAGAAGGAACGGGTTCGGCGGGAAACGGACTACTGCAGCGGAGAAATCACCCTGAATGACTGGTTTGAGACCTGGTTCACCAATGTAAAGTCCCATCGAATTAAAGAAACCAGCGTGGCGCCCATGAAAAACAGCTTTAAACGGAGCTTTGGCTTTTACATCGGCACCATGAAATTAAAGGAAATCCGGCCATTGGACATCCAGCAGGCAATCAACGCCATGGAACAGGAAAAGATGTCCATCCGTACCATACGGGACGCCCTGGGCCGGCTGCGGGAATGTATGGAATTTGCCGTAGGGAACCAGCTGATCAACTACAACCCATGCACCATTGTGGAAGTCCCATGGAGCTACCAAAAGGCAAAGAACGAAATTGCCCTGACCCAGGAAGAGCAGGATCGGCTGCTGGCAGAAATGGAGAACCACTGGTATAAAGAACTGTTCTATTTCATGTGCCTGACCGGAGTACGGGTAGGCGAGCTGGGCGGATTAAAATGGAAAGACATTGACTTTGAAAAGTAGCTCATTTCCATCCAGCGCTCCTTAAGCTGCAGCTACTGCGATGGAGTAAAGCGGGAAATGCTGGTATCGCCGAAAACCATCAACTCAACCCGGACGATTCCCTTTATCGGAGAAATGGAGCACATTCTCAAATCCCAGAAAAAGAAACAGATCGCCTTGAAAAGGGAACTGGGCGACCGCTGGCGCAGCAAGGGAGAACTGAACGGACTCGTCTTTACAACGGGAATGGGAAGCCCCTGCAGCCGATACATAGTAGAAAAGGAAACCAAGAAAGCCATTCAGCGCATGAGGGAAAACGAAGCGATTCTGGCCATGCAGGGAAACCAAAAGCCCAGGGAAATCCGGGACTTTCGTCCTCATACTCTGCGTCACACCTTTGCCACCCGCTGCTTTGAAAAGAAAATGGAACCCAAGGTGGTGCAGCAGCTGATGGGCCATTCCAACATCAGTGTTACACTGAATATCTACACACATGTGCTGGACCAGAAAATGAATGAAGAAATTGACAAATTCGGATATGCCAGGACGGAACGGCCGGACCTTCCGGATATAAAAGTGCCGAGAATCACGGCCATGAGCCATAGCTGAAGAAACAGCATATCATAGAAGTTTTCCGATAAGTGAGGGCGAAAAATGCCCTCCTTATTTTTTATGCCCGCGGCCCGCACATAAAGCGTGTTCGGCAGCTGACTAAAAGGCAAGCCCTGTGATGGACCGGCAACTCAAGGTTTTATAACCCAAACAAAGAAAAAGCGATACAGGATCCCGCCTGCTATGCTATAATTAAGCATAGAGAACAAAACTTCAAGTGCTTATTGGAGAAACGAAAATCATGCATAAATAAATATAGAAACAATAGAATGGCCCGACAGGAATAGGCAAAAGTGTTGTGGCCAAGCATTTGAAGCATACATTTTCAGAGAATGAATTAGAAGAACATACAGTTTGTGCAAAATTTATACAAACTGCAGATAGCTTTGCAGAAAGTGAATTTGAACAGCATTAGAGTGAGTTTGAGCGGTTAATAGCAGAAGAAGCGAGGCAAACTTAAAGTAACAGTGCCAAACAGATTTGCCATACGGCAAGGGCAAGAATACCAGGATTAAGGGAGGTATAACCATGTGTTCTAGACAGGAATTGAATCACATCTTAAAAAAGATTGCAGAAACCTATCGATCGGTATATGGGAATAACCTGGTTCAGATCATCCTATATGGCTCTTATGCCAGAGGGGACTTTGATATGGAATCGGATATTGACATTGCAGCGATTGTAAAAGGAGAAAGAATGGATTTGCAGAAGGAACTTAAAAAGATTTGGGGGATTTCTTCTGGGCTTGAGCTTAAATACGGGACAATTATTTCTCCAACCGTTATACCATATGATGAATATGAACGATATCAGATGGATCTGCCGTATTACAGGAATCTTGCAAAGGAAGGGATCATAGTTGATACATACTAATCTCCTTTAGCGATTGCAGCCCCAAGGTCGGCTGGTGTTAGTATATAAATGTAGACACGAAAAGTCGAGGAGCTTATACTAAAAATAACGACTGAAAGGAAAAGCTAATGGAAAAAGAGATAATTAAGCAAGGGGAAACCAACTTCACACTCGACTATGTAAAGACAGACGATATACTTTGTGATATGAAGGGTATCATCGAGGCATCTCAGCAGAAGGCACACCAAGCTGTCAATCTTGCGCTTGTTCGTCGAAATTGGTTGATTGGCTATCGGATTGCTGAGGAAGAAATGAACGGTGAGAATCGTGCTGATTATGGTGCGTGTATGATCAAGAAGTTGTCAAAAGAACTGTCTACAATTTATGGAAAAGGCTTTACAAAGACTAATTTATACAACTTTTATGCGTTTTATAAAGCATTTCCACAGATTTTCCACACACTGTGTGGAAAATCGCAACAGTTGCTTTCATGGTCACATTATAGGACGTTATTACAGGTAAAGGACAAGATTGCAAGAGAGTGGTATGCGAAAGAAGCGGCAGAGCAGACATGGGGTGTGCGGACTTTGCAACGGAATATTTCTTCACAGTATTACTACCGGATGCTTCAAACACAGCAACCGGATTTGGTAGAGACTGAAATGAAAGAGCTAACCTCAGCATATCAAAATGACAAGCTGGAATTCATAAAAAATCCGGTTGTTGCCGAGTTTTTAGGATTGTCGCAAGAAGCTTCTTTCACAGAAACAGAACTGGAATCAAGTATCATATCAAACCTGCAGAAATTTCTTATGGAATTAGGGAAAGGATATGCTTTTGTTGCGAGACAACAGCATATCCACACAGAGAAGCAGGATTATTACATTGACTTGGTATTTTACAATTACATCTTGAAATGTTTTGTTCTGTTCGATTTGAAAACCAGTAAGATTACCCATCAGGATGTGGGACAGATGGATATGTATATTCGTATGTATGACGAGCTGAAACGAAATGAAGATGATAATCCGACGATTGGCATTGTTCTTTGTTCTGATACTGATGAAGATATTGCGAGATATTCTGTTATGCATGGAAATGAGCAGTTATTTGCAACGAAGTATAAGCTATATCTGCCAACGGAAGAAGAACTGCGGGCAGAAATAGAGGCTCAAAAGGCAATTTTCTATTTGCAGCAGGAAGAGAACGACGAAGAATAGAAATTGGAGGAACTTGTGGGATTGGGGGGGTAGACATTTCCCTCAACCTGCTTTTCAGAATTCTCCATCTGTAATGTGGCATGCCATGTAATTGCGATACATGATGTTTCTTGATCCTGCCAACAAACGAAGTGGAGGCCGCTCTCGGCAAAATGCCAATAAACTGCATATTACCAACCCTTCGTCACCCAAAAGTAGCAAATCAGCAGGCAGCGGCAGCGAAAAAGTAGGGAGACCTATCCCGATGAGGGACGAATCGCAGGAAGGTCCCCTGTCAGAACCGCAGGGCTTTAGCCCGTGGCGGTTTACGACATCATTTGAGATAAGATATGGAAAGACCCCTGAAACCATCAAAAATCAAGGTGTTCAGGGGTTTTTTGTTGACTAAAAACAAGATAGATGACGATTTGCTGCGGTGGCAAACGAAAACTGGACACGGAAAAACCGTTGTTTTGCGTTTCCTTTGCATGATCATTTCGCCAGCGCAGCGGCTTTCTCCGCAGCTTCTTTTTTCAGGCGGACGCTGTCCATCTTGCCGCTTGGCAGTGTCGGGAAGCTGTCATAGCAGAAGAAGTAAGCCGGTATCTTGTATTTTGCCAGGTCTTCGGAAAGCTGCTTTCTCGCTTCGTCTTCATCGAAGACCGCGCCTTCTTGGAGCCTGATGCACGCAGCGACTTCTTCGCCGTAGAATTCGCTTGGAACGCCAACCACCTTGACATCTTTGACAGCATCAAGCTTGACGACAGCGTCGGCGATCTCGTTTGGTACGATGTTCTCGCCGCCTCTGATGATCAGCTCTTTCAGCCTTCCTGAGATCTTCAGGTAGCCGTCTTCCGTTATTAGTCCCAGGTCACCGGAGTGGAGCCAGCCATCCTTGTCTATCGGCTGGCTGTGGTACGGCAGTTTGTAGTAGCCCAGCATCATATTGAATCCCTTTATCAGGATCTCGCCCATCTCTTCCGGAGCGCACGCTCTGCCTGTATTGATATCCCTTATCATAAGTTCGCAGCAGATCACAGGCTTGCCCACAGTGTTGAGCAGGTGATCCTGCGTGTCGCCGTATTCTGTGATGGTGGCAGGTGCGATCTCACTGAGGCCGTAGACCTGCATGAAGTGGTTGTCCGGCATCAATTCCTGCATATGTTCCATCTGAGCGGGGCTGGTAGGCGCGCCCGCCAGCATGGAGCAGCGGACAGATGCTACTTTTTCAGGCGCAAAGTCACTGCTCTCCAGCAGCATTAGCATCATGGTCGGCACTGCGTGGTAGACGGTGCATTTATTTTCCTCAATGGTCCTGATAAGCTCGGAACTGTGGATGGTTTCCGGCAGGTAGACCTTTGCGTCAGCCAGCAGGAAGGAAAGCAGTCCGAACACGAGACCGAATATATGGAAAAGCGGCGGTGCCTGGCATAGACGGTCATCCTCGGTGAGCTGCTGGACTTCGCGGCTCACGTCGGCGGAACGCAGCAGATTGTATGAGGACAGCATCACGCCCTTCGGTGTGCCTGTCGAACCTGAGGTGTAAAGCATCACGCTTGGCATATCCGCGTCCACCGGCTCATGGTAATAGTCCTTTACGATATCATATTCCCCCAGACGCTGCAGGTACATCACAGGATTCTGTATGCTGAAGAATTTCATGATCCTGTTATCCTCACAGGCCCTCACTTCTTTGATATATTCGAACTCGTCGGTCATGGCTGTCATCTGGCCGTAGCAGAGATATTCGATATCCCCGAGGCCGGAGACCCTTGCTATTTCAGCCGGTTTGTGCGCAAAATTCAGCAGCACCGCCATAGCTCCGAGCTTCTGCAGCGCGAAGAAGCAGATTATCCAGCCCACGGAATTGGCTCCGCACAGCCCTACCCGGGTGCCTTTCTTTATACCCATATAGGATAGGTCTACTGCCATGATCTGGGCGCACTTGTTTATCTGGCTCCATGTCCAGCTGCTGTCCCGGTCCACCAGAATCACCTTGTCGCCTTTCGTAGCGGCTTTTCGCTCAAGCAGCGATTTGAAGGACACGCCCATGTATG
>CAJTYS010000081.1 GCA_910583765.1 uncultured Eubacteriales bacterium
GCATAGGATACAAAATCCTTGAAGAAAATGTGTCAACTAATCTTGACAAAATCAGACTTAAAGGGATCCAATCGTCGTGGTCTGTATAGGATGAAGCAATTCTATGAGCTTTATAAGGACAACGAAAAAGTGTCACCACTGGTGACACAATTGAGTTGGACAAACCATCTCAAAATCATGTCTGCGTGTAAGACAATGGAAGAACGCATATTTTACATGAATATGTGCATTAAAGAGCGTCTTTCAAAACGAGAATTGGAAAGGTAGATTGACAGCGGATATTATGAAAGATATATGTTATCGCAAAAGCCGTTGACTCCTGCCATCGAAGAATCAAGAAGGGCAACAGGGAATGTTTTTCTTGATAATTATGTGCTTGATTTTCTTGATGTTCCAGATACTGTTTCAGAACGTGATTTACAGAAGTCTATCATACGGAATTTTAAAGATTTTATTCTGGAAATAGGTAGGGACTTCACTTTCATTGGAGAAGAGTATCGTGTACAAGTTGGAAAGCACGACTATTATATTGATTTGCTGTTCTATCATAGAGAGCTTTCATGCCTTGTGGCATTTGAACTGAAAATCGGAGAATTCAAGCCAGAGTATGTTGGTAAGATAAATATCTACCTTGAAGCGCTTGACCGTGAAGTGAAAAAAGAAAATGAAAATCCCAGCGTGGGTGTTGTTCTCTGTGCGAGCAAGGATGATGAGGTTGTGGAATTCGCTCTCAGCCGTAGTTTATCTCCGACGATGGTTTCAGAATACAATCTGAAGCTGATTGATAAGAAACTGTTACAGAAAAAGTTAAAGGAATATATCGAATTAGCAGAAACAGTTTCTGATGATGAATGACTTGAGCATTTGCGCTTTCGAAAATCAAGATCTGCTCCATTAGAACAGGCCAGGGTGGCTTTTTAGATCATCCAAATAGCTGATTAGATCAATTTGACAGAAAAGAAAAAGAGATGAAAATGTAAAAATGAGATACGTATAGCAAATGAAAAACGCGCTTGCGGCATTGAGGAACACGCCCAGGCGCGTTTTTTCGTTCCTTCACCAGCAAAGGATACAACTATGATACAATGATTTTATAAACTTTTCACATGCGGCATGGCCATGATCCCTCAAGGGGACCCGCCATGCGCGAATGATGATAGGAGGAGAAGACAAATGACAAAGATACTGATCGTTGAAGATGAAAAGCCGATTTCTGACTTGATAAAAATGAGCTTGATGAATGAGGGCTACCAATGCGTCTGCGCTGGGGACGGCAAGGAGGCGGCAGATTTGGTAGAGCAGGAGAATTTTGACCTGGCGATCCTGGATATCATGCTGCCTAAGATCGATGGCTACGAGCTGCTGGAGTACATGAGGCACTGCGGGATTCCGGTAATATTTTTGACAGCCAGATCAGAGGTCACGGAGAAAGTAAAGGGGCTGAAAGCCGGGGCAGAAGATTATATTGCTAAGCCCTTTGAAATCTTAGAACTTGTGGCCAGGGTGGAGACGGTTCTGCGTCGCTTTCAGAACAAACAAAAAACCTTGGATTTTGATTCCATACATCTTGATGTGGAGGCCAGGGTTGTCACAAAAAATGATCGGCCAGTGGACTTGACGGCAAAAGAATTTGATCTGCTTCTTTATTTCATACAGAACAAAAACAAGGCCTTGTATCGGAGCCAGATTTATACAAAGGTTTGGAAAAGCAACTATTTAGGCGATAGCCGAACAGTGGATCTCCATGTGCAGCGTTTGAGGCGAAAGCTGGATTTAGACAAACAACTGATCTCTGTCTATAAAGTGGGATATCGACTGGAGGCACAGGATTGAAGCTGTTTTGGAAAATCTTTTTTTCTGCCATGTTCATCAGTACCATCTGTGTGACGGTGAGCGGCTACTTTTTGATCAATGCGGATTTTCGGGCTCAGCTGAAAAGCGAAGTAAAAACAGCGCAGGATTATAGCGACTTAGTTCACTATTCCTTGGCATCAGAGCTCAAAGAGGTCCGCTGGACATTTGGGGAAACAGGAAACGAATCCTTAGAAGATTCTATTGCCAGACTGGCTCAGTTCACCAGCATCCACAACATGAATCAGAAGATTGCTTTTGGCATCATGGATGAAACAGGAGAACCGCTTTTTTCCTCTCTGCCGGAAAACCTGGAAAAGAGCATGCTCTCTCAGCTAAATGAAGGAAAGCGGGGGTGGGAGCTGAAAGACACGGGCCAAGATGTGTATATCCAGGCCATACGGCCAGTGTCGTATTTGGATCATGTGTTTTATGTGGAAACCATGCGGGACGTGACCCAGATTTTCCACAGCAGAAAAAAACAATATGAAACCTTAGTAAAGAGCGTGATGATCATGATGGTTGTCACTGGCATTTTCACTTTTTTCCTATCAAAACTGTTATTGCGTAAAATCGTGGATTTGACAAAAATGACCAAAGCCATTGCGGGAGGAGATTTGGAGAAGCGGGCTTTATCAAAAGGCAGAGATGAAATTGACACTCTTTCTGAAAATTTCAATAAAATGGCAGAACAGTTACAAGGGAAGATTGATCAGCTGGAGGAAGAGGCGCAGCGAAAGGAGCGATTTGTCGCTGCTTTTTCCCATGAATTAAAGACACCACTCACATCTGTCATCGGATACGCGGATTTGCTGCGGCAAAAAGACTTGCCCATGGATCAAAGGATTTGCTGTGCGAATTATATTTTTTCAGAAGGTAAAAGGTTGGAAAACATTTCAATGCGCCTTCTGGATCTGATTGTGTTGAAAAAGAGAAAGATTCAGTTTCAGCCTGTTTCCATGAAGCGGATCTTTGAAGAAGTAGCGGTCATTGTGAAACCTCAGTTGTCAGAAGCAGGGATTTCCTGGGAATGCCAGATGGAAGACGGGACACTTTTGATGGAAGCGGGTCTGATGAAAACCGTGTTCATCAACTTGATGGACAATGCCAGGAAAGCTTTGGAGCAGGGAGGCACCATCAAAGTCACGGGAACCAAACAGGATGGTGACTATCTAATATGTATCCAGGATTCAGGGGTGGGAATGGAACAGAAAGAGTTGGATAAGATCAAAGACGCATTTTACATGGTGGATGGATCGAGAGCGGGAAAACAGGGAAGCGTGGGGCTAGGGCTGGCTATTTGTGATGAAATCCTGCGGCTTCATGGCTTTGGATTCGAATTCGACAGTCGATTAAACGCAGGAACGACAGCCAAGATCACCGTAAAGGGAGGAGAACATGAAGCGGGATAATATACGGAAACAAAAGCAATGGATCAAGATCTTACTGCTATTCATGGCTTTGATCTTGATCGCGGCCACTCCTCTGATTTTGGCTGACGCGCAGAGCAGCAGCTTGATGAACAAGGTGGTGCTTTCGCTTAATGAAACTGATGATCAGCCAGCTGGAAAGATCAGTGCTTCTCAGGAGTCCGTGTGGGACAGAATTAGACGCGTTCAGCGGTTTTCTTATGTCAAGGTAAAGACAGAGACAGATTCCGCCTTTTTCTCCAAGCAGGCGAAGGAAGAGCTGATTCAGGCCATGGAAGAGCAGTTAACTGTCATAAAAAAGTACCATGCGCTGCCTTCTCTTGATTTTACTGCTGCGCGGCGAGCGGAAAGCAGCAGGGTGATTTATTGGCAAGGCGACTCGCAATTGGAATCAGGCATCAGTACCTGGCATCTTTGCGTGGAATATCCAAATTTCAGGGTATATGCCCATATGGATGCGGAGACATCGGCGCTGTATGAAGTGACGATCTTGTTTGATGTTTCTAAGAAAGCGAATTTCACCCTTTCCTCAGACATAAACGAGAAGGGATTTCTTCAGTATTTGAACGCTTTTTCCAAAGGGGCTTCTATGGCAAAAAACAAGGTCACAGTGAAAGGCCAGTACACAAAGAAACGGATCCATCTCGCGCTTGTTTTTGATGATGAGAAACAAACAGAGTATGCGGTCGATGCAGATGACAGAGACATAGAGGTAGTGGAGGCAGATTAGAAGCACTGTCAAGATGATGCGAAAATGATACAATTCTGTGTGCGGATGGAAACATATTCTTGGTATGCTCCTGACAAAAGAATGAAAGGAGTTTACCATGAAAGAAAAATCAAGGAAAAGAACAAACGCGGCAGTGCTCATATTGGCTTGCGCTATGATCGCAGGGGGATGCGGCGCACAAGTAGCGGCAGGTGACAATGCCAAAGGGGCGGCGAGGCAAGCCTCTGTAAAAAATCAAGAGTTAAAGATCGAGAAGCTGGAGGAGAAGACAAGGGAACACGCCAACCAGTCAGAGAAAAAGAAGTCAGCCAGCGCTTCCCAAAAATTTACCGAAGCGCAGACGAAAGCGTCAAATTGGAATTTGCTGCTTGTCAATCCGTGGAACAAACTGCCGGAGGGTTTTTCGGTGGATTTGGCGAAGCTATCGGGTGGACACGCTATTGATCGGCGGGCGTATGGGGATCTTCAAGCTATGATGAACGCGGCTCAGGCTGAAGGATTGTCTCCCATCATCTGCTCATCCTATCGCACGGAAGAAAAGCAGCGAACCTTGTATCAAAATCTGGTGGATAAATATCAGGCAAGGAGATATTCTAGAAAGCAGGCAAAGCAGGAAGCCGGTCAGTGGGTGGCGGCTCCCGGCACCAGCGAGCACCAGACGGGCCTTGCGCTGGACATCGTTTCATTCGGGTATCAAGTTCTGGATAAAAAGCAGGCGCGGACCCCAGAGCAAAAGTGGCTGATGGCCCATTGTCATGAATACGGATTCATCCTGCGTTACCCAAAGGAGAAAAAAGACGTCACAGGGATCAATTACGAGCCGTGGCACTACCGGTATGTAGGAAAAAAGGCAGCAAAAGAGATCGCGCGGCAAGGTGTTTGCCTGGAAGAGTATTTGCGGGACGGGAGTCTTTGATAAAAAGTTTGCCATTCACGAAACAAAACAGGCCATTGGCGAAAGAAACCTTCAGAGCCAGTAGTCATTCCTGCGTCAGTCTGTTACAATAAAGTCATGAAGCAAGCGGGTAAATGGACATTGCCCCTAGACATCATTTGCAGGAAATCAGGAGGTGAGGGATGCTGTTTTGTGCCATTTGTGAAGACGAGCCCTATTTCGCGCAGGAACTGAAAACCATGGTAGAGGCGTATTCGCAGGAACGAGACCTTGAGATGGAGATTCAGGTGTTTTCCAGCGGCGAGGAATTATTGGATCTAGGAACGGAGCCGGACGTAGTCCTCATGGACATCCGGCTTCCAGGAAAAAACGGTATGGAAATCACAGAATGTCTGCGAGACACAGGGCATAGCAGTCAAGTGATTTTTATCACTTCCTACAGGGAATACGTGTTTCACGCTTTTGACCTGGATGCGGTCCATTATCTGATGAAACCGGTGAAGAGGGACAAACTATACATGGCCATGGACAAGGCGGTAAAGCGCATGGGAGGCGGCGAGACGCACGTCATCATTACGAAAGGCAGCGCAGCTTTCCAGGTCAGGCTGCGGGATATTCGTTACTGTGAAGTCTTTGACCATCAGCTCTTCATCCACACCAGGACAGAGAGCTTTCAAGTTTCCGGCACCCTGGACGCATTTGAAAAAAGGCTGGACAGCCGGTTTTTCCGCTGTCACAGGAGCTATCTTGTTAACATGGACGCTGTCAGGGAAAAGCGGGAAGGGCAGGCCGTGGTGACCGGAGGCGGGAAGGTGCTGATCTCACGGCGAAAGCAGCAGGAATTCACGGCTAGGCTCTTGCAAGCGTGCAGGAAAGGAGCGGATTGATGACGGCTTTCACGGAAGAGCGATGGTTTCTTTTGATGTGGTGGCTCCTGGTCAATGGGGCCATGTATTATCTGGCTTTCGACTTTTTGCTGCGAGTCACAGGGGCAAAGGGCAGGCGGTACCTTCCTTTATGGCTGGGAATCTGCAGCGGCATGACGCTGTGCGCTTTTTGCTTTCAGATTCCAGGCATGTTCTTTCTCTATGTCTTGTGCCTGGCTGTCTTTGGGCGGCTGCTTTTGAAAATCCCTTGGGTGCGTCTGTCGGCTCCAGCGGCCATTGTTTTCACGCTCCATACGTTTCTGGAAGGAGAGATGGCGGTGATCCTGGCCTTCCTTTCCGCCAATGTGGAATTGGGCGCTTACGGCGGCCTTGCGCAGATGAGCCTGTCACTGGCATCCGCGGCGCTGTTTTTCCTGCTGCTGTCCTGGATCTGGAAAACCTATGCGAAGGCCCTGCGCCAGCCCATGTCATCGTATCTCTATGTTTTACTCCTTCCATGTGCGGCGTTCCTGCTGGCGGTCCGTTATGGGCTGAGGCTGGACAGTCCGGCTTTTGCGGCGCATCTTTCCTCCTTTGGTCTGAATGCCAGCCTTACTGCGGTGCTGGTCATGACTGGAGCCATGGGACTTTGCCTCCTGATGATCAAAGTCTTTTGCCAGCTGATCTCCCTGAGCGGCCATGAGCAGGAAGCGGCTTTGTTGGCAGAGCAGCTGGAAGGGCAGAAGACCTATCTGGAAGAAGCCAGAAAGCGGAACCAAGCTTATGCGTCTTTTCAGCATGACCTGGACAATCATCTGCTGGTGCTGTCCGGCCTGCTGCGAAAGCAGCGCTATGAAGAGGCGGGCAAGTTCGCGGAAAAGCTCCATGAAAGCTGCGCGCCGCTGTCCGTTTCCATACCCACAGGAGCGCCAGCCTTAGACGTGCTGCTGCAAGAAAAGATCAGTCATGCCCGGCGAAGCGGCATCAAAGTTTCCTGGGACGTGAGGATTCCAGAGAGTTTTCAGGGAGACGCACTGGATCTATGCGTGGTGTTTTCTAATATCCTGGACAACGCCATCCATGCCTGCGTAAAGGCCAGCTGCCAAGAGCCTGCTTTGTGGATTTCCACAAAGGCCAGAGGAAGCTTTTTAGTGATCGAAGGGCGCAATCACGCTGCTGTGCGCAAGGGGCAGGAGATCAAGCCGGGGATTGGCTTGAACAATGTCCGGGCCATTGCCGAGAAATACCAGGGGACCATGGATCTGGAAACAAGTGAGGGGATGTTTCGCATCAGCGTACTGCTGTGTTCTGGATGATTGTTCCAGGTGACAATTTGAGAAACCAGAGGCCCTCTTGACATCGCAGAGAAGAAACAGAGATGACCAATGCCGTTCACGAAGCAGGAAGGACCGGCTGCGCAAGCCCTCTTTTTTCTGAAAAAGCGCATCCGATATAAAAGGTGAGAGCTTTTGGGATGATTTTTCGGAATGGAGGACGTATGATGTCAATACAGGGAAAACCCGGCTATGTCAATCCTTTGTCCATGCTGGGAAGCAAACAGGATAAAGCCCAGGAACTGCAAAACAAGCGGCAGCAGCTGCAAAACGAGATGCTGCTCAGAAAAGCCATGAGCGCGGAAACCGGGGGCATGCCAGTGGAGGAAGAAAAGGCCATGGAAAAACGGCTGGAAGAGCTTTCGCAGGAGCTGCGGGTGGAAAAGGGCAATGTGGATGTTTATGAGAAGGGGGAGGAAACCTTAAAAGAGGCCGGTATCTATCAGCTGAAACAGGAAGCGGGAAATAAGCGAGAAGCTGCCTTTATTCCTTATGATGGGGCCTTTGGCGGCCAGAGGCAGTGATTGGCCCTTTCGTGTAGAATGAAAAACTTGCGTTTGATGCAGAGACGGTGTTATTAAGGCGGCAGGTTCAGAACGCTATAGCAAGAGAAATAGAGAAAAACATCCCAGGAGTTTTCTGAAAGCAAGCTATAGCAGACCGCACCCGTTCACTCCATCACCTTTGCCATCAATTCATAGCGGCTGCGGACTTCTGTTTTCTGGAAAATGTGGTTCATATGCCGCTTCACAGTATTGTCGGAAATAAACAGAGCTTCCGCGATCTCAGGATTGTTCAGGCCTTGGCAGACGCACGCCAGGACTTCCGTTTCCCGTTTGGTCAGGTGAAATTCACTGGCAAAGGCTTCGATGAGCGCTTCCCGATCAGGGGCAGGGCCATTCAAGACGATTTCAAAAGGGGATTTTTTGAAAAGGAAAAACAGGATCGCCATATCCAAAAGAAAACAGATGACAAAGATGGGATCCATCACCATGCGGTCAAAAAAAGTCCCTTTGATCTCATTGACAGAAATGAAATCAAAGAGGAGGATCCAGAGCATATAAAGGATCAGCAGCCCGCTTAACACCAGCTTCCCATTGCGGTAGGGTCCTTTATCCTGTGAGCGGAGGGCAAAAAAGAGGGAAGCCGCGCCAATGAATATGACAGCCAGAGCGAACAATGCGTTCAGTGCGATCACGCAGTCTTTGATGATTTCCTGATCAAAATACAGGCTGCCGTCAGTGCCGCGATAACGGCCCGCGAACAGGATGATGCCTTCGGAAAGGATCCCGTAACAGATGATAGCAAGCGTAGTCCATTTCGCGTTGATGATGGGTTTGTGGGAAGAAAATGGAGCAAAAGCCGCAAGGGTATGGAGCCATGCGGCGATGAATCCAAAATAAAAAGCATCTGAAAGAACATTGAGACATTTCAGCAGGAAAGCGCTGCGAAAGTTATACTCGAAATAATAATAGAGAAAAGCGAAAACCATGTGCAGCAGCAAAAAAAGGCTCAGGTTCCGCAGGCTGCTTTTCATATCGCTTTTATTCTTCATGGAAAGGATCATTGCGACTAAGGTGACAGCAGTCATGCCCATAATAATAAATATAGTGGTGATCAATAAAACAGGTGTCATGCTTTTCTCCATAATAATAAACCGATGGGTGCCCTTGTCCATTTGACAAGGGACGTGTCATCCACACCGGTTTATTATAGCTTTATTTTGGCGATTCGTCAATTTTCGGCCTGACGATAATTATTTCTCATTACCATCATACACGATGTTTCCATCAAAGACTGTGGCCTTGACTTTCGGGAGTTTGACACCAGAAGGATGGGAAAAAACGCAGAAAGCATTGAAATCG
>CAJTYS010000082.1 GCA_910583765.1 uncultured Eubacteriales bacterium
ACACGTTTCATGACGCATTGGTGCCTTTCGCAGAAAGGCGGATAATAAAAATGAAGAAAAAAGTAATTGGAGTCTTGATCATAGTTTTAGTCATGATAGTATCTGCGGGATGTGGTGAAAAAACATATGAAGAGCTTGTACAAGAAGCGACCTATGGTGGAACAGGTGAAATGAAAAAATCAGAGCCGGTGCCAGCATATGAACCTCCATCTCAAGGCCATTTAGAAACATCGGAGCAAGAGAGTGAAATTTTAGAAATGACTAGAGATGACCTGGAACAGTACTAGATTTTGGCATAGAATCGGATGAGAATATATGAATACGAATTGATTGAACTGCAGTAGAGTAAAATCATCACAATTGAATCATTTCATCAAAAAACAGGAGCAAGGTAGAACGAACTACTTTAGCTCCTGTTTTTTCATATAAAAAAAGAGGAGGATCGCATAATGAAAACAAAAACAGAACAACCAGATGGGAGGCGTTCGGTCTGGAGCAAAGGACTGTATGCCATTGACATGGATAGGAGGTGTCGAACATGAAGGCAGAAAAACTTGGGCTTTGCGCAAGGTGGTTTGAAACGGCTTGTGAATACGGGGCGTCAGAAGAATTCCTAAGAGCGTTTCCAGAGCGTGTCGATTGGAGAGAACTTTCTTATGTCCAATCCATACCGGAAGACCTGATACGAGAGCACGCAGACGAAGTGGACTGGTCCCATGTCGGCGTGAGGCAAAATTTATCAGAGAAATTCATTCGGGATTTCAAGGACAAAATCAATTTCACCGTTCTCTGCGCTTATCAGCCTTTATCCGAAGCGTTCATGGCGGAATTCAGCGACTTTTTGAACTGGGCAGAAATTTCCCTTCATCAGCGTCTTGGCTTTCGATTCATCAGAGATCATGAAGACAGGTTGGATTGGGACAGGCTTTTCTTGAACGAAGAACTTCACGGCTATTTGTCCGAGGATTTCCTGGAACTGTTCGCCCATCGTATTGGTTCTGACGGTTGGAGAGAAATTTGCGCCCATCAAATGTTGTCCGAAGATTTCATCCGCAGACACCAGAACGAGGTGGATTGGAGGACGGTTTGCGAGCGGCAGCGGCTAAGCGAAAGCTTTTTGGAAGAAATGGAAAGATTCATCTTCTGGGAGGAAGTCGGACGATATCAGTGGCTAAGCGAGAATTTCATATTGAAACATTTGGACAAGCTAAAGCCGGAATGGATTTTGTCCCACCGGTCACTGTCGGTGGATTTTTACAGGAAGTTATCGGAACGGGAGAAGAAAGGAGGAAAGCCATCATGTTCGAATTGACGAAAGACCGCTATCTCACGAGAGGGATAGTGAGGGAAGTGCCAACGGAATTGCAGTTGTTTTTATGGGTGGTCTTGGAACGGGAAAAATCACGCCATGAAATGGACTACCTGCAGGTCTTCAAACTACGAGTGGACGAAGAAAAAACGCTTCATATTGATCATTGCCAAGAACAACCGAAGCATGAGAGAACTTACAGCCTGGCCATGGTGGGATCGGACATGCCGGAGGTAAACGGAAAGAAGATTTACGTCATTGATGACGGAACGTATGTCACCATGTTGCTGGCCGAAGAGTATTAGCAATAGAAGGAGCATCCGCCACGTGCGAATGCTCCTAAAATTCAACAAAGTTTGTGATTTTTTTTGTTTACACAGCCCGAATGCCACCGAACAGTTGTTCACTTAAAATCTGGTTCGCTGATTGGTCTTTTTTATTAGTGTGGCTGTATACATCCATAGTCACGGACAAATTGCTGTGTCCCGCACGGTACTGAACCTCTAAAGGATTCACCCCCATAGCCATGAGAAGAGAAATTCCGGTGTGTCGAAGCGCATGCATTTTCAGCCTTTTGAAATCGTGCTTGATCAGAAACCGCCTGTATTTGTTGTAGAAGGTGCTGGGCGGGTAGCTAAAGCCGTAGTTCCTCGTATGCTGAAAGAAAACGAAACCACCGTCATAAAATCCTGAATGTTCCAGTTTCAGCTCGTTATAATGGACACGTTGCTTTCGTAGAGCGGTTAGCGTTTCCGGCATCACTTTGATTTCACGTTCAGAAGCGTCCGTTTTGCAATTTTTGAATATGGATTCATCTTTGACTCCTTCCACAATGGAATGACGCACATGGACGATGCCCTCCTCAAAATCAATATCCTGCCAGCGCAAGGCGCAAAACTCACCACGCCGGAGCAGGCAGTCCCAAGCCAATAAGAACATGAGGTGCATTTCCGTGTCATGTTTGGAAAGCCGCAGCAGTTCCTTGCATTCTTCGAGCGTGAAGATTTCCATCTCTTTTTTTGGCGTCTTGGGGAGCTTGATGTGTTTCATGGGGTTTTCTGGGATCAATTTAAAGATGACGGCTTGATTCAGGGCGGCGTTCAGCAACCGCTTCACGTGCTTCACTGTGTTGACGCTAAGCGGTTTTCCTGTGGCAGGGCTGCTGGAAACCATTTTGTTGATTTCCAGTTGTAGCCTTCCGGCATCCAACTTGTCTAAAGGAATGTTCCCTAAAGTTGGAAACACATACCGGTTCATGGTTTGGCGGTAATCCCGCAATGTGGCGTCACTCAGTCCCATGTCAGAGCTGTAATGAGTGAACCAGTATTCCAGGTATTCCCGTAAAGGCCGCTTGGATGGAGCGATCACCTTGTTTTGGCTAGCGGCAACTTTAGCTTCGGCTATTTTTAAATCCGCGTCTTGTTTCGTATCGCAGTGGATACAACGGGTACGCAGCTGGCCAGCTAGAGTGTCCTTGAAGACCAGGACAGCGTCATAATATTTAGGGCTCTCTTTATTTGGACGAGGCCGAATGTAAGTTTGATATAGGATGTTTTCTTGAAAAGTGAAGTTGTTCATTTTTGTGTTCCTTTCTGTTTGAAAATTTGGTTGTCGTGTTTGTAAGACTGGGGCAGGTTGTGGCTGCCCCAACATAACGAGCACATGCTTATTGTGTTTCCACTCCATAGAAAAGCTGGATGCTTGTGCCGCTTTTAGATTTGTATGTCCTGGAATGCTTTCCCAATCCGCTTTTTGCGATATGCCTGCCTGCGTTGCGGAGTTGGGCGTTTGTGAAGTCGCCATCAATGATATAGTGGTCTGAGAAAACTTCCACTTTGACAGCAGGGCAGTAGAGCGCATAGGCTTCCTTAATGATGGATTCGTAATCTCGCAAGCCCACAGAGTCGAGCATATCTTTATTTCTTGGCTTATACATTTTTTTCATATTACAGGCTCCTTTCAGTTTTCATCGAATTCGATGAAGTCTTCTTTAGAATCGGCGATGATTTCTGACAATTTCGTTGAGTGGATAGCTGTCGTAGCCGGTATGGGCTTTTTAGGGATCTCTGACTTTATGTAAATCCGGTAAGCCTTTACTTTGACATGGTTGACTTCGACATCAGAGATATAACGGTCTTTCTCAGAGTGAAGAAGCCCATGAGCTTTCAAGTCTTGTAGCACGATCTGCGGTTCCAAGAATCCGCCGTTTCTAAGAAGCAGAATGAATTTTTCCTTGGTGATCAGGAACTCCTTTCTGATTTCCGTGCTGTCGGACAGTAAAATTTTGTCTCTAAGGTTTCGGGTTTCTCCCCATTTTTCTGCTTCTAGAGCCACGGCAGACATGACGTGGTCGTACGCCCGAAGTCCTAAAGAAATTTCATCCATGTCAGTTATCATGACCTGAGATTCCAAAAAGGCCTGCGCTTTTTCCAGATGAAAAGCGATCCCCAAAGCTGCGGTTGCGACTTTGCCAGCTAGAACGATAGTGGCGATTTTTTTGGACAGCCTATTGGTGAATGAATTCATGCTGTGCTGTGCTTCGGCTTTTTTTATGATCGATCTATCGATGTTTTCAAACTCAGCAATCAGATTCATGTCCTCTGTTTTTTCATTGTCCAGCAGCCAGGCGGCAATCTTCGGAATGGCCCAGCCATAGTTCCGCCGAACGGTGGCTTTGATTCTGTCAGCGGATTCAGCGGAACTTGTGAACTTCATGCCCATCAGCTCCAGATTACGAACTAATAGGCCAGAGTTGCTGTCAGACATGTTGAGCAAGCTTTTTTCCGAGGTAATGAAAATGCTGGTCTTGAAATGAATGGACTCTTGTGCTTCCAGAGAACCGTTAAGCCGCCCTTTTTCTTTTCCAGTGGCCAAGCTGTATAAAAGAGAGGTTGGATTGAAACGAACAAGACTCCCTTCGTCAATCAGCACTGGATAAGAGCTTTGAATGCTGTGCATTAAACTGTTGCTCGTGTCAGCGAAGGTCAGTGTGAAACCAGGTTTATCAAAGTCAGGATAGCTGCCGCAGCTGACCGCCAGTTGCCCAGCGGTCGTTTTACCACAGGAGGATTCTCCAACCAAGTGCATGACTAAATTTTCCAGAGATAGACTTTGAGCAAGGTAGTCCACGAGTGGAGCCGCCAGAGCGGTGAGCAAGACCGCCTCTAAGACGGTGTTGCCTAATACTTCCTCATCAATGAGCCGCTTCCATTCATCAAAGCTTCCGACAGGGTGGATTTCTCGGGTTCCCTGATAGTGGCTATGAATTCCTTGGGCTTTAGAGCCTTTGAAGATCGTGGAATTCATGAACCGCCCGAATCCCAGTTGCGTGTGCTGATAAAACAGCTTCGTGTCAGGCTCCTGGTTTTCGAGAACCTTGATCAGCACGTTTGCCGTTTGCTTTCTGACTTGCACTCCATAGGCCAGCAATTCCAGTATGCCGGATTCTGTGAGCTTTTCCCGCTCAAAAGGGATGCGGTATTTTTGACCGTGCACATCCGTGAAGTTCAATATTAAGGCCTGTTTCATGTCGTCAATGTCCATGACGATGGATTCGACCGTCACGGCGGCCCCCAATGGATGGAATTGATAGTCGCCGAACTCTTCATTGTAAACATGGCGGCCAAAGTAACCATCCTTGATTCCCACCTCTGGATGCTGCACAAAACATGGTTTGGATTTTGTCACGTCTGTGAGTGATGTTTTAGAGAGGCTAGTGCCTGTGTATTCTTTCTGATAGGACATGTTCATGCCCTCCCTTCAATAAATTTTATGCCTAAGGTTTTGTACAAAACAGAATACTTTGCTTAAGCGTTGACATTTTACCATAATGTAAACCCTTAATGTCTGAATGGTGAAGTTGGGTGGGGTGAGTCAGTTTTGGCATCTCATTAAAAAATATTAGTAAAAATCAAGTAAAATGTTGAAAAATAAAGAATAAGCAATAGGCGAAAATTTCATAAATTAATGTAGAAATAAAAAATGATTGGTAGAAATTTCTATTTTATAAATATGTCAAAGTCATTGAACACAGGAACTGGTTTCTTGGTTATCATGAAACGCTTCTCCGCAAATTGAAAGCTCGTATCGTCTAGTTTCGATACGAGGGAAAAGTAGAAACGTGCTTTATAAGTCATCTGATCTTTACCTTTGCCGATGGCAATGTCATGATTACAGGTATTAAAATGGGTGCGCAGGTGATCAATCAAGAGCACGGAAAAAGGAGATGGGTAAAATAGAATTAAAATATCAAGGGGCATGCTTTCATAGTCATTTTCTAGGACTGCGTCTAATCCTGGAGCCTGCTTTTGAATCGCGGTGTTGATTTCATTTGGCAATCGTTCCATAAGAGCACGAGTTAAAGAACGATATGCGGATGCGATGCTGAAACCTTTCCGATAAATCTGTTTATTGCTTTCCAAATGCGCTGAAACCTGAGCAAAAAAGGCGTGACGTATGGTTTCGGTTTTGCGTATAGAAGTGTCTTGACCCGCATCAAAGAATTTCACATCGCAGGCAAGGGCACGTGTGTAGTGGGCATCTGCGGGAAAAGAGATGGAAGGTTTCTTTTTTTTACTCGCACGATGCCAAGGAGAGAATTCAGATGCTTTTTTTCATCTATTAGATAGGTGGAGGTGAATTCTTTAAGAGTCTTTCTGACATAGGACTCATCCGCTTCGATGCTAAGGCCTCTGTCGTTAGAACCGTAAGCATTGGATAAAGCCTTGTGTAGTTCCTGCCAAGTCCATGGCACATAAGCATTGGACCCATTGGCTGCTTGCTGTAGCGGATGCAAGGCAAGATAAGACAAGATCGCTTCTCTAGTGGTGATAAATGACAGCAACAGGTCAGGAAGAGACGCATATTTGGATTCTTCGATTTTATTGAGCATGTTGGTGAAGGTGCGAAGACCTGGAGACGTCGGCTTTGCCTGCTCGTATGCTTTATGGAACTGGCTTGGCCGTAGGGAATGGTCGTCTTTCCAGGCGATCAGGAATTCACTAGCGGCATGGAGGCGTACGCTGTTAGGAAACAAAAAGCTGTGATAAACAGTCATTCGAAGATGATAGTTGTGGAATTGATAAACATGCATGGTCTTGATCCCCGCCTTTCATGTCAGCCATGCCTATATATTACCTTGATTAATTGATTTGTTCAAGTTGCCATCCCCGTTTTCCCGTAAAAAAAGAACATGGTTGTGTTTTACATTATTTTAACATGGCTATTTTGTGACGGGATTTCGGGAAAAGCATGAGCAGGGGCTGTTTCCTTTATTGAAACAGCCCCTGCTGGTAATATGGCTCCGTACTTGACAAACAAGCTTATTTACGTTTTTTCTTCACAGATTTTGAACCCTTGACAATCGCATAAAGCCCTACTGTGCCAGTCACGCCTTCTGTGAAAGCTAGAAGCGTTTCACTTGCGGCAACTGCTAACGCAGGTAAGATCATATGATTACCCCCTTTCTTTTGCTATATGTTTATGGATGGATTCTTCCAATCCAATCAAGGTAATGCCGAAACAGGCACCTGCTATATAATATTGAATCACTTTATTTCACCTCCTTTTTCCATTGCGGTCTGGTACAGATAATAGAAAAATCGGAGCCACAGAGAAAGAGCGTTTCGGTCCATGTCCATTCAGGCCGAGGGCTTCTTTCAGATAAAAGTGTTTCCTGATATTCTGGGAGAGCTTCGTTTAGATGATATTGCCGCAGCAACTTCTGATATTGCTGCGTATCTAAAGAAGAATCATCCGTGAAAGCTGCGATAAAACCTCCCAGTTCCATATCGACATTGCGTTCTTCGCCATAATAAAAGCAAAGAATGTCAATCAGCTCTTGAATCCGTTGTTTGATCTCAAACGCAACATAGAAGTCTTGAAGCTGTTCTTCTTTCCATATTTTTCTGTACATGTTTCACCTCTTTCTTGTCCTATGCTTTGTAAATTAACTTTGGTTTCGTTTTGGCTGTTGGTGTGTTTTTCTCTTTCGGCTTCTCCGGTTCTTTGGCCCTTTTAGGCTCTTTTGTTTCACTGTTGCCAGTGGACAGCGGAGGGGTGGGCTTTTTAGGGAACGTGTACTTGATCAAATCCCAAGGCTCTGATTTATGACGGATTCCCATGTAAAGAACATGAGGTGTTTCCTGGCGTTCATTGTCCATGCGCGGGGCGGTGATTTGATAAAGGTGACCTTCCTTGTTATACTGGGAAAAAAGCTTCGCAAACAGCGTTTTGCTGTGATTGCAGGCTTTGCAGGTCATCATGGAATTGCCCCAGGCCACGATCACCTTGTAAGAAGGAAAGCTTTTCTCCTTCATGATGTTTTCGATGTACTCAAAATTGGCCTTGTCCACTTCCAGCCCTTTGGCGGACAGCCGGGCCTTGCAGACCTTTGAAAATAGATTGACAATACGAACGGTGCGCAGTTCCAATTCTTCCATTTTGGACAGAATGTGCAGGGTGGTCGTGTCCAATTTATATCCGTTTTCTGTTGTCACAGTGGGATACATTCCGATCAACACGGCGTCATCCCCTTTAATGGGTTGATTGTCTTGATTCAATAATTCCTTGCGGATTTCATAAGTGTGCTGATTATCATCACTGGAAACAATCGTGGTGCGGATAATCGTGGTTTTTTCTTTCATGATG
>CAJTYS010000083.1 GCA_910583765.1 uncultured Eubacteriales bacterium
ACTCCTGGTCAATGATCTTTCTGATCTTACCAGCTTCTTCTTCGGATAAATCCTTGACTCTTGTGTCAGGATTCACACCGGCCTTCTCCAAAATAGCGTTCGCGGTCGGTCTGCCAATACCGTAAATGTACGTCAAACCGATTTCAACTCTTTTTTCTCTTGGTAAATCGACACCGGCTATACGAGCCATATTTCCCTCCTATTCCCATCTTCCGTCACGTCATCACCCGAAAACCGGCCAAAGTCCGCCTTCCTGGGCATCCGTAATATAAACGGGATGTTCTTTGCTCATGCAAACTTTAAAATAACTTTCATATATTGAAAACCACCAGCCAGCCAATGCAGCCGCCGCGGGCCAGCAATCTCCATCCATTTCCAACTCCGTCCGCTGTATAAAAATAGCTTTTGCGCGGTTAAATTCACCTCTGCCAACAGCCTAGCGAAAATATCTTCGCCCAGATCAATGCCCAAAGACCCGCAGGGTCGAGGGCGTCACAAAGCAAACACCTACTCTCCGCCTGAGACCATTAGCCGAACAAAAATGTCCCTTTCCGCCAATCAGCCCACTCTTACCAGCAGCTCGGAGAAAACTGTTTTGTGGAGATGGCCTCCGCAGCCCCATCGGGGCGAGGACCAGCCATCGGAACAAAACTTTTCTCCTATCCTTGTCTCTGCTTGTGCTTCGGGTTCTCACAGATTACCATGACTCTGCCCTTGCGTTTAATCACTTTGCACTTTTCGCAGATCGGTTTTACGGAAGCTCTAACTTTCATTTCGCAATCCTCCTAACCTGTATTTACGCTTTTCCTCTCCAGGTGATCCTTCCTCTAGTCAGGTCGTATGGAGAAAGCTCCACTTTTACCTTGTCACCAGGCAGGATCCTGATAAAGTTCATTCTTATTTTTCCTGAAACGTGTGCAAGCACTTCGTGTCCGGTCTCCAGCCTTACCACGAACATGGCGTTAGGCTGCGCGTCTACGACCGTACCTTCTGCTTCAATGACGTCCTTCTTCGCCATAATAACACCTCTCCTTTACAATGTAAGCAACTCCGGCTCACCGTCAGTGATAACAACAGTATTTTCATAATGGGCAGCCATCTTCCGGTCCAAAGTGACTACTGTCCAGTTGTCTAAAAGCGTCTCCACTTCATAAGTTCCCTGTGTGATCATAGGCTCGATGGCAAAGACCATGCCCTTGGCAAGCCTTGGACCTCGGCCCGGTGCGCCGTAATTGGGGATTTGCGGTTCTTCGTGCATCGCTCTTCCCACTCCGTGACCCACGAAATCCTGAATCACGCCAAAGCCTTCGTTTTCAACGCACACTTGGATCGCATGGGAGATATCGGATAGCCTATGTCCCACTTTACAGAATTTCAGTCCTTCAAAGAAACTGGCTTTCGCCGTGTCCATCAGCCGCTGGGCTTCTGGATCCACGGTTCCCACTCCATAAGTCCTGGCCGCGTCGCTGACATAGCCCTTGTAAGTAGCTCCCACATCGACGCTGACAATATCGCCTTCCCTTAACTTTCGTTTCTTGGAAGGGATTCCATGGACCACTTCTTCGTTGACCGAAACGCAGGCGCTGGCGGGAAATCCGCCATAGCCCTTAAATGTTGGAACCATTCCGTTTCGTCTAATGGTGTTTTCTACGAACCGGTCAATCTCCTTTGTGGAAACCCCCGGCTTTATGAGTTCTTCCAGGTCTCTGAGGATTTGCCCCGTGACCTTTCCGGACTCCCGCATTATGTCTATTTCCTGTTCTGACTTGATGATGATCATGCTGTTACCCCAGAACGCTCACAATGTGATTGAACACGTTTTCCAGGCCGATCGCGCCATCGATATGAGCGATGTTTCCAGCCTTTTCATAATATTCAACCAGCGGCATTGTCTGCGAATGATATACTTCGATTCTGTTTTCTACGGTTTCTGCTGTGTCGTCCGCTCTCTGCATCAGCTCGCCGCCGCACTTGTCACAAATTCCTTCCTTTTTCGGAGGGATATTGGTCACATGGTACGTCGCACCGCAAGCCTTGCAGACTCTTCTGCCAGTCAGCCTGGTCATGAGCTCTTCTTTTTCCACTGCGATGTCCAGTACTTTGTCTACTTTCTTGCCGTGCTTTTCCAGGAACTCATCCAGTTTTTCTGCCTGATATACGGTCCTTGGGAACCCGTCAAGCAAAAATCCGTCTTTACAATCGTCCTCAAGCAGTCTGGATGTAGCGATTTCGCATACCAGATCGTCTGGCACCAGTTCGCCTTTGTCCATATATTCTTTGGCTTTCTTTCCCAGCTCCGTGCCATTCTTAATGTTAGCTCTGAAAATGTCGCCAGTGGAAATATGCGGAACTTTGTATTTTTCAACGATCTTTACTGCCTGAGTGCCTTTTCCCGCACCCGGAGGGCCTAATAAAATCAAATTCATGTTTTCACCTCTCTACTTAAGGAAACCCTGATAGTTTCTCATCACCATCTGATTTTCCAACTGCTTCATCGTGTCAAGAGCAACGCCCACCGCAATGAGCAGCGACGTTCCTCCAAAGTGGATGTTCAGTCCTGTGTACTGGCTGACGATTGTCGGCAGCACAGCGACCAGGGCCAGGAAAACCGCACCTACAAAGGTGATTCTTGTCATTACTTTGTTTAAATATTCAACCGTGGCTTTACCCGGTCTGATCCCCGGAATAAATCCGCCGTTGGCCTTCATATTTTGAGCAACGTCCATTGGATTGAAGGTGACTGCTGTATAAAAATATGTGAAGAAAATGATCAATATCACATTGAACACAGCATATACCCATACGCCCGGTGAACCCTGCGGTGACAGCCACTTTGTGATCCACATGGAAGCGGAACTGTCAGCTGACATGAAATATGTGATGGTCAGCGGAAACTGTAAAAAGGACATGGCAAAGATTACCGGGATAACCCCTGCCTGGTTCACTTTCAGCGGAATGTGGGTCGATTGCCCACCGTACATCTTCCTGCCTACAACCCGCTTCGCGTACTGCACTGGTATCCTTCTCTGACCCTGTTGGATCTCGATGATGCCGATGATGACGACTACCGAGAATACGATGAACAGTGCCAGTTTCACGATATCCATGGTGCCCTCTGTGTATTTGAGCCAGATGTCATGAATGGCGCTTGGAAGTCTTGCTATGATCCCCCCGAAGATGATCAGGGATATCCCGTTTCCAATGCCCTTGTCATTGATTTTTTCACCCAGCCACATGAGGAACGCAGTACCTGCGGACAGCACCAGGACAATGACTGTCACTGAGAAAAAGTCAGTGCTGATCAATGCCTGCCGGAACATGCCCAGCGATACGCCGATGGCCTGAACAAATGCCAGAACCACGGTCAAATAACGGGTATACTGCGCGATTTTTTTCTGCCCTTCCGTTCCTTCCTTGGCCAGACGCTCCAGCCTTGGAATGGCAATGGTCAGCAGCTGCAGTATGATGGAAGCCGTAATATATGGCGTGATGCTCAGCGCAAATATGGTGAACTGGCTGAAAGCACCGCCTGAAAACAGGTTGAAGAGAGCAAACAATCCCTCATCCGTGTTCATGGCCTGGTCCAGATAAGCTCTGTCAATGCCAGGAACCGGAATATTTGAGCCAATACGGAAAACCACCAGCATCAGGAGGGTATAAATGATTTTCTTCCTGATATCTAGGATCTTCCAGGCTTTGGCGATTGTTTTGAACATCTCCATTTAAATCACCTCTGCCTTTCCTCCGGCAGCTTCTATTTTTTCGATTGCGGTTTTGCTGAATTTGTGTGCCTGAACCGTAAGGCTCTTTTCCAGTTCGCCATCGCCCAGGATCTTGATTCCATCCTTGACCTGCTTCACCATTTTCAGTTCTTTCAGCATTTCCGGCGTTACAACAGTACCTGCCTCAAACCTGTTCAAGTCATCAACATTTAAAATCTCGTACTCTGTTGCCCAGATGTTGGTGAATCCTCTCTTCGGGATCCTTCTATACAGAGGCATCTGTCCGCCTTCAAATCCAGGTCTTGTTCCGCCGCCGCTCCTTGATTTCTGGCCGTTCATGCCTCTTCCGCCAGTTTTTCCCTGACCAGAAGCCTGACCGCGGCCTCTTCTCTTCCGTGTTTTTTTCGCACCTGGAACAGCTTTTAATTCATGCAGTTTCATCTGTTTCGCACCTCCAATCCTATAGTTCTTCTACAGTCAAAAGATGCTTTACCTTGTTGATGGAACCCCAGCTCACTGGGGAATCAACAAGTTCAACTGACTGGTGCATCTTCCTGAGACCTAACGCTTCTACAACTTTTCTCTGTCTTGGGGAAGCGCCAATCGTGCTTTTTGTCAAAGTAACTTTAATCATTTTAGCCATTGTCTCTTCCTCCTTATCCTAAGATTTCTTCTTTTGTTTTGCCTCTCAGACGGGCAGCCTTTTCAACAGTCATCAGGTTTTTCAGCCCTTCGATGGTTGCATAGGCCATGTTCCCAGTGTTGTTGGAACCAATGGATTTCGCACGGATGTCTTTCACGCCCGCGGCTTCCAGCACAGTACGCACGGAGGAACCCGCGATTACGCCAGTACCTTCCGCTGCTGGCATCAGCTGCACTCTGCCCGCGCCGAACACTCCCAGGATCCTGTGTGGGATGGTGGTTCCTACTGTTGGAACTTTTATCAATTTTTTCTTTGCGTCTTCCGTCGCTTTTCTTACTGCTTCAGGGATTTCCTGAGCTTTTCCAAGACCAACGCCTACATGTCCGTCACCGTCGCCTACTACTACAGTTACGCTGAATCTCATGTTTCTTCCGCCCTTAACTGTCTTAGCTACACGTCTGATGCTGACGATGGTTTCGTTTAAGTCTAGCTTGGAAGCATCAATAGTATTACGCATGTCTTTACCTCCTGTTAGAATTTCAACCCAGCTTCGCGAGCACCATCTGCCAGTTCCTTTACGCGTCCATGGTAGAGGAATCCGCCTCTGTCAAAGGCAACTGTTTCAATGCCCTTTTCCAGTGCTCTCTTCGCAATAGCTTCTCCAACCTTCTTAGCCGCTTCTTTATTGCCGCCGTACTCGATCTGGCCTTTCAGCTCTTTGTCGAGAGTGGAAGCCGCAGCAAGGGTAACTCCGTTAACATCGTCAATAACCTGAACGGAAATGTTCTTATTGCTTCTGAAAACGCAAAGCCTAGGCTTTTCAGGAGTTCCATAAAGGTCTTTTCTAACTCTTTTGTGTCTTGCAAGACGTTTGTCGTTTCTGCTGGCTCTTGCCATTTTACTCTACTCCTTTCCTTATTTCGCCCCGGTTTTACCTTCTTTTCTGCGGATATGCTCACCAGCATAGCGGATCCCCTTGCCTTTGTATGGCTCAGGTTTTCTCCATGCCCTGATATTCGCAGCGTAGTTGCCCACCAACGCTTTGTCAGTGCCTTTTACCAGAACCTCTGTGGCGGAAGGAGCTTCTGTTGTGATGCCTTCCGGATCTTCCAGTTCTACCGGATGGGAGTAGCCCAGGCTCAGGACCAGTTTCTTGCCCTTTTTCTCAGCCTTGTATCCTACGCCTACCAGCTCCAGCTTCTTTTCGTAGCCTTCCGTAACGCCGATTACCATGTTGTTGATCAGAGTTCTTGCCAGTCCATGCTGTTCTCTGTGCGCCTTTGCGTCAGAACTTCTGGAAACAGTCACCACTCCATCTTTTACTTCTATTTTTAATAACTTGCTGATCTGCTCTGTTAGTTCGCCTTTTGGTCCTTTTACAGTAACCGCGTTGTTACCGTCAACTTTGACCTCAACGCCAGCAGGAAGATCCACAGGTTTGATACCGATTCTTGACATTGTCTACCTCCTACCAAACATAACAAACTACTTCGCCGCCAACGCCTAGTTTTCTGGCTTCTTTATCACTGATCACTCCATTTGACGTGGAAATGATCGCGACTCCCAGTCCGCCTAAAACTTTTGGAATGTCATCAGCCTTCGCGTAAACTTTCAGGCCTGGCTTAGAAATCTTTTTGATTCCAGTGATAACTCTTTCTTTGTCAGGGCCGTATTTCATCTGAACACGGATGGTTCCCTGCGTATTGTCGTCTATAACGTCAAATCCTTTAATGTAGCCTTCTTCCGTTAAGATCCCTGCGATGGATTTCTTCATCTTTGAAGCAGGAATATCAACTGTGTCATGACCTACAGTATTGGCATTTCTGATTCTTGTCAGCATATCTGCTATTGGATCTGTCATTGTCATTACAGTATTTCTCCTTTCCTGACGTGTTTACCAGCTTGCTTTTCTCACGCCCGGGATTTCTCCCTTGTAAGCAAGCTCTCTAAAACAGATACGGCATATTCCATACTTTTTCAGTACAGAATGCGGTCTTCCGCAGATTCTGCATCTTGTATATGCGCGCGTTGAATATTTTGGTTTTCTTTGCTGTTTTATTTTGAGAGATGTTTTTGCCATGTTTCCCTCCTACTTATTTTTCAAACGGCATGCCGAGAAGTTCCAGCAGAGCCGCAGCTTCTTCATCTGTCTTAGCCGTTGTCGTGAATACAACGTTCATACCTTTGATCATGTCAACCTTGTCATAGTTGATTTCCGGGAAGATCAGCTGTTCCTTGATACCCATGGAATAATTTCCTCTTCCGTCAAAGGAGTTCTTGCTCACGCCCTTAAAGTCTCTTACTCTTGGAAGAGCGATGTTAAAGAATTTATCAACAAAGGTATACATGTTTTCTCCCCTTAAGGTGACTTTCGCGCCGACTGGCATTCCCTGTCTTACCTTAAAGTTAGCGATGGATTTTCTTGCTTTTGTAACGATGGGTTTCTGGCCTGTGATCAGCGCCAGTTCCTCTACCGCGCCTTCCATGACCTTGGCGTTGTCTTTTGCTTCGCCAAGTCCCATGTTGATGGTCACCTTTTCCAGCTTTGGAACTTCCATTGGGTTTTCATATGAAAATTTCTCCATCAGCGCTTTGAACACGCTGTTGTTATAAGTTTCTTTCAGTCTTGCTGTCAAAATCGTCTCCTCCTTTCTTAGTCAATTACTGTTCCAGTTTTCTTTGCGACTCTCACTTTTTTACCGTTTTCAAATTTATATCCGATCTTAGTGGCAGTCTTGGCTTTCGTGTCGTAGTACATCACGTTTGAAACATCCAGCGGGCCTTCCTGATGCTTGATTTCGGCAGGCGCTTTTGGCGTTTGCTTCTGATGCTTTGTCTGCATGTTGATACCTTCTACCAGCACTTTGCCCTTCTTTGGCATCGCTTTGATCACTTTGCCTGTCTTACCTTTATCTTTTCCAGTAAGTACGATTACTGTATCATCTTTCTTAATTCGCATCCGCTCGCCTCCTATAACACTTCTGGTGCCAGTGACACTATCTTCATAAAGCCTTTATCTCTAAGTTCTCTTGCCACTGGTCCAAAGATACGAGTTCCGACCGGTGTCAGATCCTCTTTTAAAATCACAGCTGCGTTCTGGTCGAATTTCACATAGCTGCCATCCACTCTTCTGGCACCTTTTTTCGTTCTTACTACAACTGCTCTTACAACGTCGCTCTTCTTTACAACGCCGCCCGGTGTCGCGTCCTTGACCGCGCAGACGATAATATCTCCGATATTCGCATACTGACGGCTGGTTCCGCCCAGGATACGAATGCACAGCAGTTCTTTCGCACCGGAGTTGTCAGCGACTTTCAGTCTGGTTTCTGTCTGAATCATTCTGGCGCCTCCTTATTTAACCTTCTCTACGATATTCACAAGTCTCCATCTCTTGTCCTTGGACAGAGGTCTTGTTTCCATGATTCTAACTTTATCGCCGATGTTGCATTCGTTGTTTTCATCGTGAGCCTTGACTTTCTTTGTTCTCTTTACGGCTTTTCCATAAAGGGAATGTCTTACGAAGTCTTCCAGCGCAACGACAACAGTTT
>CAJTYS010000084.1 GCA_910583765.1 uncultured Eubacteriales bacterium
GCTGATAATTTGCAATTATGCCCTGTGGGGTCAGTATACGTGGCAACACAACCTTTATAGTGAACATACAGAAAGGGGAAAGACTACGTTTATGATGTTACCAACGCCTTGCCACATAATAGATTTAGACCGACTAAAATATAATCTAGAAAATCGAATCAATCAAATCAAGCAAAAAACTGGCTGTACAGTACTCCTGGCGATTAAAGGTTTTTCATCTGATGTGATTCTGCCGTATATGTGTAATGGCTTGGATGGGATTAGCGCAAGCGGATCCTTTGAAGCACGTCTCGGCAAAACAATTTTTGGAAAATGTGTCTGCACCTTTTCGCCCGCCTATCAGGAAAATACTATGGGCACGGTTATAAAATATAGCGATAAAATCGTGTTCAACTCCATTTATCAATACAATACCTTTTCTCCAGCGGTTGTCCGTGCGGGCCGCTCCTGCGGTATTCGCATTAATCCGGAATATGTGGAACTGCCTGCGGATTTTGGACCGAATCCTTGTCAAAAGTATTCTCGTCTTGGGATAAAAAGGGTGGATATGCCAGAGATATCTCTGTTTACAGAAGGTCAGATCGAAGGTATTCACCTGCATACAATGTGTGAACAGGACGCTGACGTCCTGGATAGAACGATTGATGTTCTGATTGAGCGGTATGACCCGATACTGAGGCGGATAAAGTGGCTTAACCTCGGTGGAGGGCAGATGTACGCAGATGACCAATACGACCTGAATCTGGCGATTAATGCGATTTTGAAGCTAAGATCGAGATATTCTTTTGAAGTTATAATAGAACCCTGCGAAGGCATTATGACCGGGTGCGGCTATCTTGCAGCGACCGTAGTCGATATTGTCCACAATGAAATGGACGTTGCAATATTGGACGCCTCCGGCATTTGTCATTTCCCGGACGCTGTCTATAGGGGCTGGCGGCACGATATTAAAGACGCGGAAGAGCCTGGCAAATTGCCGTATACTTACAGACTGACAGGTCCCTCGTGCTATGCCGGCGATATATGGGGGGATTATTCTTTTTCCGAACCCTTGCGTCAGGGTCAGCTAATCGTGTTTTTGGATACCGCTTCGTATTCTATGGTAAAGAACAACATGTTCAATGGGATACCTATGCCAGCCGTGGCTGTCTATGACCAGGAAAACGGTTTGGCCATAAAAAAGCAATATCATTATGACACTTTTTTGCAGTGCCAATGATAGGAAAAAGAGAGGCGCATCATGAGTAAAGAGATACTGAGGCAGTTAAACCGAAAGATCCGAAGCCTGCGTCCTAAATTTCCGACGGATGCGGTTTGCCAGGTTTTCAGGGACAGCGGACTACTGGAAATCGGTTTTCTCAGCAGATGCTGTAAAAACGATTTGAACGGTTCCTGCATGATGTGCGATTATGGCTGTGCGGCCGACATAAAGCCGCAGGAAAAGTATCTTGGGGAAATGAAACACATTCTGGACAGCGCGGACACCCCCGTAGAATGTCTTCTGCTCTGTACAAATGGGAGTTTTTTTGATGCGGGTCAAATTCCCACGTCCCTCTTTAAGGAGATTCTTGCACTGGCTGGTCAATACGACATTCCAACAATCGAGTTTGAGACGCATTATCTCGACGTTTCCTCCGAAAAGCTCAGCATGATACAGGAAACACTGCCGGGGAAACACATTATAATAGAAATGGGCCTGGAGTCGGTGGATCCGTTGTATCAAGAAAATGTGCTCATGAAAAACATTGACCTGCCCACCTACGAAAAAACCATATGGGCGATTCAGCAATGCGGATTTGAAGTCGAAACCAATATCATGGTGGGCCTCCCCTTTTTAAACGCTGGGGAGCAGATGAGGGCGGCGTTCGATGCCGTTATGTGGTCGTTTGCCCATCAGTGCAAGGTCGTTTTATTCCCCATTAATATTAAACCATATACCGTTTTGATGCAGATGTACAAAAAGAAAATGTACGCACCTGTTTCTCATTGGCTCCTGATTTTTTTGCTGGATTCTATCCCCGTGGAGAAATTGGATGCGGTTACAATTGCATGGTATGGGAACCGTGAGGAAACCTATGACGGCAGCGATTCCTCAACGGTGTTTCCCTCCGCTTGTCCTCATTGTCAAGAAAAACTGATGCGTTTCTATTCGGACTTTTTGAGCGATACGAATTGCGAAAGGCGGAAGAATTTGATTGCACAGCTAAAAGCCGCTTGTAAATGTACATGCCCCGCAAAACAAATCGATTTGCTGAACCAGCCGGACACAAAATCTTTTGAAACCAGGTATACCAGTTACTGCGAAACCCTAAAAAGGGAGTTTATCGACAAGGAGGATTGGGATGTCTGAGCGAAATCATTTATATTGGATCGGCGTACGAGAATCAGAAATCATGTGCACCGGAGATTTGTTTGTCGGGTCAATTAGTGTCTTTGGCTCAAATATCCAAAATAACTTTTCGTTTGACAAAGAGTTTTCCTGGCGGTTTGACTGCAACATTGACCATAGCGAATGGATTGACTATATCAACGACAAAGTGGAGCGGATCATAGAATGGGACCCTGACTGTCAATTTATGCTGTATTATCCGGCGGATTATCCCTATTATACCGAAAAGGTGAGGGAACGGGTCAAATATCTGAACGATATGGATCTGATTACGTTGCTGGAAAATAAAATCCAGTCCAAGCTTTGGCTCGGCGATTATGTACCCATACTTCCATATAGCTTAGAAATGGGCCGTGACATATGTTTCCATAAGCTTCAATCGAAATTCAAGGGTACAAAAACGTTTGTAATACAATCGACATCCTCGTGCGGTGGCTCTGGGACATGGCTGTTCTCAACGCAGACAGTGGACGCCATCCATGAATTTATCGAAGAGGACAGGCGCTATCTTGTGACGCCTTATATTGAGAAAAGCATATCGGTGAATATCCATGTGGTAATATATGCAGAGGAAATTGTTTTGCTGCCGCCCTCCGTTCAAATCATCTCAACGGAAAACGATTGTTTTTCTTATAGAGGCGGGGACTTTATTGCGTATCAGAGGCTGCCCCAAAATTTGAGGGACAAACTGGCGGAGCGTGCGTATACTTTGGGAAATCTCTTGCGGGATAAAGGCTATCGGGGAGTCTGCGGCATAGATTTTTTAGCACAGGGAGCCGACCTTTATTTCATGGAGGTCAATTCACGATTCCAAGCGTCGACATTTTTAATAAACAAGGCGCTGGAGACCAATGGCGTTCCGAATTCTGTCCAGAGTCTGCATAAGGACGCCTTCGAGAACTCCAGATGTTCATGCGAAATTCCTCCACTTGAGGTCCCTTACAGCTTTTACTGTTATTCTTATCATCAGGCGGACATTGACAGAGTCCGGCAGTTGTATGACATTCAAAAGGAATCCTGCCGACAGGTGGAATGTGTCGACAATTATCTGGATTGGAGTGCGGAGAAGGATGAAAATACATATCTATATGAATTTATATTTGGACAAAGTATCACCGCACTAGCACCGGATTTTTCCTGCCGGATCGATCCGAATATTGATATAAACTCAGGGATTATAAGCTCTGAACATTGGGAAAGGCAGTTGTTAGAGCTAAAGATCATGCTTCTTAACCACGGAACACGCATCACCCCAAACGCGCTGAAAAGTATGTCCAGCAAGGGAGGCGTCAATTTTCAGGAATTTTACGCTGTAGATTTGATGCTGTGCGGTCTGTATATAAACGTTCCATATAATTTGGGGTTGACTGCCCTGAGTCCTTTTTTGATCGACACGGATAATCATGCGCATTATATCTTGAAATATTGGGACTGTAAAATCAGTAGAGTGACTCTGCGACCTGTTGATCCTTTGGGCCTGAGGCATATTAATGGCCATCAATATAACGAAATATCATACCTGGGAGTCGACAGGCTTAGAATCTACCATAGAACTGGCTGCTTTTATAAGGAACACGGTCTTGGTTGCAAATTCTGCGATATAGAACCACAGGAGAGGCCAATTACGGTTTCTGATGTGGAAAAAGTGCTGGATGACTATATTGGCCATCCCGCAGTTCGGCATTATCTAATTGGGGGCGGGTCTGATGCACCGAATTCGGATTTTCAAACTGTTCTTGAAATCGTGGGATATATTCGGAAGTACACGGACAAGCCCATATATCTGATGTGTCTGCCCCCCAGGGATGTGTCCATCCTAAAAGAGCTGCACCATGCCGGCATTACAGAAGTGACATTCAATTTAGAGGTATTTGACCGAGAACTCGCGAAATCACTTATGCCGGGGAAAGGACGTTTGCCTCTCAATGTTTACGACGCCGCGTTTAAAGAAGCCGTAGCGCTTTGGGGACGTAATTGCAACGTGCGCTCCGCATTTGTTATCGGCTTGGAATCTGTCGAAACCCTGTTTAGGGGAATTGAACATATCTGCCGGCTTGGCGTATCTCCCATTCTGTCACTGTTCAAACCGATCCCCGGGACTCCCTTGGAGTATATGCTTCCGCCCTCTGATAAGGAAATTGCCGAAATATGCCGTGGGATTAACAAAATATGTCAGACTTATGGGGTTGAATTGGGGCCCTCGTGCCGCTATTGTGAAGATAACACGTTAAAAATATCCGTGGAAAACCTCGCATTGGATTTGCGCTGAAGCCGAAGCTGGGATAAGTGGGTACAGGATATATCCGCAACCAAGGGATTTCCTTGGCTGCGGATATATTTTTACGAACGTCGGCTTCTCGAAGGGAACTGTATTGCCGCTTCTGAAATGTGGCCCGAAAGCTCAAGGAGCGGCGGCTGGGACGGCGCCGCGCACTTTTAAGCGGCGCCAAAACGGCAAGAGATAAACTCGACAATCTGAATATAAAAAAAGGAGAAGAAGATGCTTGAAAAGATGAAATAGGATCCTATCCAAATAATAATTTGATTCCACCGGTACAGCAATATATTGCGGTATATCTGCGTCAGGCAATTCCATATCAGAATGTCTTTTACACGGTCCTGACCCATCAGCACGGCGGCATACTTTTTTCTATACCATGTAAGCTTAAAAACAGCTTGATAGACAGGCAATTCCCTGAAGTCACGTTTCCCGGAGGGCAATAAAATTTTAAGTTCTCGGTGGCCGAACTTAAAAATAATCCGGGGATTACACAATTTGAAATACAGGTATTCTCCTGGCGCGATCTTGTTTTTTTGGACCCTCTTTACAAAAGGCCAGCGTTCCCATTTTTCCTTGTTGAAAAGATTCTCCTCCAGAATGCGGGTATTATCTGCGAACTGGCTGTACTGCTCACCGCAGGCCAGAGAAGAAACCGCTACCAAAGAAGAGCCCAAGGTTGCAAACACCGCCCCCAAAGAGATCGTATGGTCCAGATTCAATTGAACGATGCTTTCCCTGTATACAATGCATGTGACGGCGCAGACCCCGGCGAACAGCACGAGGTACAAGAAAATCAAAATAATTTTTCGCAGTAGGTTTTTGAATTCTAATCCATACCGGCGGGGAGAGTGTATCAGCTTAATCTCCCCATATTCCAGTTGATATGTTTTTTCCAAGATTATAACCCCGTATATCAAATTAAGACCATTTGACGGCCCTGCCAAGAATTCGCATCCATATTATTAAAATAATAACAGGTCTTTGTGGCCTCAGGCAGCAACTCCCTGCAATTTTCAATGCAGTATTCCATCAAGTACAGTTTGATATCATACTGGTAGCAAACGGCCAGAATTTCATCCGCCTCCTCCGCAAGAGAAGCAGTCAACTGGGCACTTTCTCCTAGGCCGCATAGGGAACGTACGTTTAATAAAGCGGCTTGACTTTCCGGGAGCTCCACAATACCAAGGAAAGAATTCAGCAGGATCACGATATTTTCCGCGTCGCCATCAATGTGCAGTGATATCATCAACGGGGAATTTTCTGTTAAGGTCATTTCAACCTGATTGGGTGAAATGGCGCGTCTCATTTTGGAAAAAGAAAAGATCTTACCAAGGACCATTCCTATTTTGTCAGCGTCAGCCATTGATAAGTTTGTCCTTAAACGCAAAAAGAGCTTTCCCTTCTTATAGGAGGCGAATAAGACGCTTTCAATCTCACCTATGTTCCGTATAAAGCTCTGCGTATCAGGCAAACTGCTGTTTTCGTTGCTTGTACCAAATCGTTTAATGAGGTTGTAAAAGTTGTATAAAGCAGACGAGTTAAACATCTGGCTTCTGGAAATTAATTTGCAATAAAACTTAATCATTCGAAAATCATGTTGGATGACGGCAGCTTTGAGACCAAGCCTTAAATTTGTGACAGCCTGACTATAATCTCTATTTGCGATATAGACATTGGACAAAGGGAAATAATATTCCGTCTCGGAGAATTTGTTCATCTCCCAAAATTCAATCAAGAGCGGAATAACACGATCTTTATATTCCGCGGTACAAACAACGCCGCCGCTTTGAGACCCGGCCATGACATGATCGGCGGTTGAAAAAAAATACTCCAGACCTCCAAACATATATGGAATCTGTGAAAGTGAAAGCGTCACATTTTCCATTTTTGGATCGTCTAATTCGATGAAATCCGTATTGGCGTTGAACAATTCCACGTTGCTAAAGCTGCAGTTCTTGAATAAGGCATTCTCGAACGTGCTGTTTTCAATTTTCACGTCTTTGAAAACGCAGTTTTCAAACAACGCCCCTGTAAATGTGCAGAACTCAAAATTTATACCTTCAAATGTTGTGTTTATAAAATTACTATTGTTAAATGAAGCGATTGCCCTTTGGGATGCGGTAAATCGGGAATCATAAAAGCTGCAAAATTCAAAATCCGTCTGATTGATAGAACAATCCTCAAATTCACACTTTTTGAAAATTGATCCTGTTGCGGAAGCGTTGTCAAACTTTGATTTTACCTTACATTTTGAAATGATGGAATGATTTAGGGTTTTGTCTTTAAAGTTTTCTTTTAGCGGAATATTTTTTTGGATACGGAATTCCCGGTTCCCGCGATCATAACCAATACGTTTCAATTCTTCTGATATTCTGTTGCTTTTGGCGGTTTTCTTGCTTTTCATATTTCGATGCACCCCCAAAACAAAAGTAATTTTACCGCAGGTTGTATTGGTGACTATTATCTCATTTATAATCCTGTCCAGCCAAGCTGCTCACTTGTTTGATAATTTCAAAG
>CAJTYS010000085.1 GCA_910583765.1 uncultured Eubacteriales bacterium
AGCGCGGGAAACGTCATGCTCCAGGCACTGTTCCTCGCTTGGCTGCGGAGGTGCCTTTCACATAACGTTTCCCACGGGCTTTTTGGGTAGTTTGGAGAGGAAGGTGGTGGGAACTATCGCTGGGCGCTATTTCCTGTGGGAGTTTTGGGTTATTCCCATTTGAAGAAGCGGATCGCTATGCCCATGCATATGATCGTGGTGATGCCCATGGTGATGATGGGGCCAAAAGTTTGGATGGGTAGACCGAGAAACGTGGCTTTCATGAGCTGGATTCCTTGCGTCAGGGGAAAGGTGCTGACGATTTTTTGTATGGGGTCTGGCATGATTTCAAAGGGCAGCGTTGTTCCAGAAAAAATCAGCGTCGGAAAATATAAGATGCAGGCGATCACGCTGGCGGTCTTGGTGTTCCCTGCGATGCCGCCTACCATCATGCCAATGCTCAATGTGGAGATCATGGTCAGGAGCCAGCTGCTAAGAAAGCCTGGCCATGAGCTGGGTGTTTTGATATTCCCCAATAACATCCCAGCGATCATCAGTGTCACCATGGATATGACGCAGTAAAGGATGTAGATGGTGAATTCCACAGCCAGAAGCTTTGCTGGACTGATTGGTGTGACTTGAAATCGTTTGAGGATTTTTCGCTCTCTGTATTCTGAGACGACAAGGGGCAGTCCCATCAGTCCTCCGGCGCAAATGGAAATGGCGCAGAGCGCGCCAAAGGACTGCTCCATGAAATGAGAAGTCAAGAAGATGGTCAGCCCTTTTCCTTTCAAGCCACATAGGATTTTCCACACGCTGCGGCGGGCTTTTACGTCAAGGCCCGTGGTCAGTTCGTCAAGGAACACCAATTGTGGGTCGGGAATCAAAGCCAGAACCAGAAACAGCCGCTGCTTTTCCCCGCCAGACAGATTTTTTACCGAGGCGTTTGCTTTATCATCTATGCCAAACTGGGCGCAAAGAGTTTTCCAGTCAGCGGCGGATTCATAAAGACAGGCGGTTTCTTCGCATAATTCACGCACCTTGATTTCTGGCTGATAGCCATTTTCCTGAAATTGAACGCCAATGGATTGAAATAGTTTTCGTCTGTCTTTTCTCGGGTCAAATCCAAGTATGGACACTGTGCCGCTGTCTGGCTGACGTGTGCCTAACATACATTTGATCACAGTGCTTTTACCTGCGCCATTGGCCCCCAGCAGGCCATAGACAGTACCGGGTTTTACCGTTAGATCGAGATGATCCACTGCCAGCAGATTGCCATAGGATTTTGATAATTGCTTGATTCTTATCGCTTCTTGCATATTGCTGTCTCCTTTGTTGTTGTGAAAAAAGAATACCACCAATCGAAACCTTGGTGGTAAAGTGGAGGGTTTAGAAATTTTCAGTTTCCATTTTTTTCAGCACGAGCAGAATCTTTTCAGCGTTCTTTTTCGCTTTGGATAGTGATAGAATAAGCCTGTCGCAGACTGAAACAATGCTGTCTGCCTGAGGCCGCATAGTAAGCGCTGTGCGTATGTCAGCATCTGGATCTTTTGATAATTGGCGGAGCAGATGTAAAATCGCTTCAAGGGAGTAGTTCGCGCATCTCAGTGAACGTATGATTTTTAACTGCCTTATGTCGTCATCCGTGTAAACACGATACCCATTTTCTTTTCGCCTCACAGTCAAAAGCCCGTTCATTTCCCAATTCCGCAGCGTGTCCATGGAAATTTCCAGGTGTTCGGACACTTCTTTTCTCTTCATGGAATGTTCATTGCGTTCGGGGAACGTGGACATGATATGCCGCACGATTTGAATGGCTTCTTCTGCGTTTTTTTGCTCTCTTTCCAGCTGCTGCAAATACTCATGGGTAAGAAGGGCCGCCTTTTCGAGATTTCCGGCAGCAGATGCTTTTACCATGTCAACCATTTTCTTTCTCAAGCCGTTTTGTAATATCTCGATTTGAAACGCAGTGCGGGCAAGCTGAATCTGTTGGATATGCAGGTCAGTAAAAATACGATATCCGTTTTTCTCTCGTTCTGGCTTTGAGATCAGCCCCCCCATTTTTCATACAAGCGAACCGTATTGGGATGTATCCCAATGATCCTTGCGATTTCAGCGGTCCTATAGGTCTTCATTGGTCATTACCTCCATGTGAAAGCCAGTTTATCATCAATGGAAAGTCTGGTGTTAAAGTGGAGGGTTTCCTGGCAGTAAAAAGTTTCAGCGCCTTCAAGAAATTTGGTGTAAATCAACGTCTAGTTTTTTCCAAAAATATCGCAGAACGAGTTCAGGTACGCATGGAGGATTTGATGCGCTTTTTCTATGTCCAGCACGCCATATTGGATTTTCATGTCATCGCCCAGATCTGCGTTGACCATGGCCCGATACTTGGATGGAGACTTGGAAAACCAGCGGTTAAAGTGGGTGGAGAGGTGGGCGCGGTTGGCGAATCCCACGCTGCAGGCGATCTGTTCAATGGGTTTGTTCGTGTTGGCTAAGAGGCGCTCGGCCTCGGAACAGCGGGCAATGGAAACAAGCTGGGAAAATGTGATGCCGATGTTTTCTTTGATGTATTTGGAGAGATATGGGGCGCTCAAAAATTCTTTTTCAGCAATATCGGTCAGGGTGAGTTTCTCATTGAAATGGCTTTCAATATGGTCAGCGATCCTATAGATGCGGTAAAACTCATCATAGTTTCTGCCATCATACTTCCTTCTTACGATATTATAGTTCCCTGACTCTAAAATTTGATAAGCGTAGTCGTGGAATTGGTCAAAGCAGAGGTCAATAATCTGATGCGCCAGATCGTTCAACACATGGTCTGAGGGAGCTTCCTTCGTGTATTCAAAATAGGTTTTGGCTAGAAGAAATCGAAACAGCAGGGCTTCGGAGGCGAAAAGGCTGTTTTTTTGGTTGCTGTGGGCAACGAAATAAGCTAGTTTTAGATTTTTGCCGCGGTCTTTGTATCTTTTCAGGTATTTTGTTTTGTCGATATGAACGGTCAGTACGCAGGTGTTTTCTGCGAAAGCCTCTATTTTGTGGGGATCCGTGGAGTTGAAAATATGAAGTTCGCCGCTGGACAATTTGTAATTCACGGCAGAATCGTAAATGCTGATTTCGCCTGACAGCACGCAGATGATTTCCATATAATTTTCGTGAGCATGGAATGGATAGTATTGGGTGTTGCTCAAAGAGGCGCAGATGCCAGCGCTGGTTTTAAAGCCAATGAGCTCGTTGAATTTCATGATAAACTCCTTTGAGGGCAAAATTATATTCTAATCAGATTAAAATTATATACAATACGAATTAAATCAGCAAGCCTAAAATCCATATTTTTGATTATCATTAACGTATGATAGTTGATTGACCCGGGATCTGAAATTATCGATTTTAAAAACAAAGCGGAACAGGGGAACTTGGTGTTTCGGTGCTTATATGGCGCTTGGCAAGGTGTTTTCTGGGAATTTCCGCATGAAAAAAGGAGGAAGAGTGTGGAATCATACAGTCAGGGTTTGCAAAAGGAATCGTTTCCAACAGACAAGGAAATTTTTCAATGGATCGAGGAATTATGCCAATTCCCGCATCGAAGGACAGGGTCCGCGGAGGGGCGGATGGCGGCGGATTATGTGAAACGCCAGTTTGAAGAAATTGGTCTGGAGCAGGTTGCCATTGAAGCCGCGCCCTCTGCTGTGTTTGAAGCGTCAGATTGCTCCCTTACGGTTCGCGGCATGGACATTCCTTGTTTTATGCTCAACGGGACCCTTCACCCAGAAGAATTTGGGGAGTTTGAGGCAGGGCGGCCCTGTCAGGACACGGAGATCATTTATTTGGGAGAAGGCAGGGAGGTGGACTTCGCGGACGTGGATGTGCGGGGGAAGATCGTGCTTTGCGATTGCCCTTGGTTTGAAACGGATGAAGACACCTATCGCATCAGCTGGTGTGAGACAGAGGGCATCCTCTATGATCCAGATCGGAAAAAGCGGGAAAAACTAAAGAAATATGACTCTTATAGCCCTAATTCCTGGCCGTACAATTATATCATGGCCCAGAAAAAAGGCGCAGTTGGATTTGTGGGAGTGCTGAACAATTATTTCGGAGATGGGATCAATTGGAGCGAGGATTACAGTGAGATCGCCTTGTCGCAAGGGTGTGAAAGCTTTTCCATCCCCGGATTGTGGATCGGAACGGACGCTTTTCAAAAATTGGCTCCTTTGCTGAAAGACAGGCAAGCGCCGGCCAGCATGACAATGAGGACTGTTTACAAGAAAGGCTTTGCCCAAAACGTGTCAGGGACACTGCAGGGACTCACCGATGAGGTCATTTTGGTGCATTCCCATTACGATGCGGTTTTTACGGGAGCCGTGCAGGATGCGTCAGGGATGTCGGAGGTGTTCGCGTTAGCCAAATATTTTGCTGGATTGCCTATTGAGCAGCGCAGGAAGACCTTGGTGTTTGCGGGATTTGACGGGCATTACACGGATTATGCGGGGCACAAAAGTTTTATCGCTTCTCATCTGGCGAAAGGCAATAAGATCATATTGGATTGTGTGATCGAGCATATTGGCAAGGAAGTGGGAATTGGCGCGGATCATTCGCCTGTGGTGCGGGATGTGCCGGAGATCAGGCTGATTTACACCACTGATGTGGAGGATCGGGTGAAAATGGTCAGTGATGCAGTGCGGCGCAACCATATCAAACGCAGCGTCATTTTGCCAGTGTCTCCCTATGAAGATTCGGGCAAGGCCTATGAATTCCATCAAGATGAAGTGATTTCAGACGCATATTATTCCCATATCAATGGGATTCCTGTGATCAGCATGCTGAGTCCGCAGATGTATTTGTTCCATCCAATGGACACGCCGGAGATGGTTCCCAAGGAGGAACTGCGGCCCATTGGGATCATGTTCGCAGAGCTGATCCATGAAACATTATAGTGATCGATGAAATACAAGTAGGAGGAGAAACATGAGTAACAATTATGAGGCCCATGGGATCAAGCGCCAAAAAGTAGGCGTGTTTTATATCATTGCCATGGTTTATTGTTTATGCGCGGCAGGGGCTTACGGCATAGAAGACATGATACCCGTCACAGGGCCAGGGCTGGCCATTGTCATGCTGCTGGTGATCCCGCTGTTTTGGTCTTTGCCCCAGGCCTTTTGCTCCGCGGAGCTGGCTTCTGCCATGCCGGAAGAAGGCGGATTTTATTACTGGGCACAGAAAGGGTTGGGAGAATTCTGGGGATTTCAAATAGGCTGGTGGAGGACCTTGAACGTTTATCTATGCCACGCTTCCACCCTGGTGCTGTCCGTGAGCTATTTGGCTTCTGTCGTGCCCATGAACGGTTTCCAGCAATATCTGGTGAAAGCGATTTTAGTGGTGGCTTTCACTTTGTTCAACCTGCGGGGGATCAAAGAGATCGGGATTTTGAGCACGATCTTTTCCATATTGGTAGTAGTTGCTTTTGGAGGAGTGACGGTGGTTGGGTTTGTTTATGGAGACACCAATCCTGTGCAGCCCTTTATGCCGGAGGGACAATCTTTGGTGGAAAGTTTGGGCGCTGGACTGGCTATCGGCATGTGGATGTATTCTGGTTTCGCTTCCGTCACTACTATCTCTGGCGAAATCGAAAATCCGAAGACCATGGGAAAAGGCATCATCATCGCCCTGCCCATCGTGATCATCACTTACATGCTGCCGACCATCGCTTCCCTGTCCGCCGTGGGGCCGTGGGACGCATGGGGAACGGAAGGCGTTTCTTATGGAGATGTGCTGACTCTCGTGTCGCCGGCGCTGAAGGTGGGATTCGTGTTCGTGGCCATCATTGCTTCGCTGTCCATTTACAATGCGTACATTTCAACGGGTTCTCGGGTGTTTTTCACCATGGCGGCGGACCATGCGGCGCCTGAAATTTTGACCAAGTGCAACAAGCACGGTGTGCCGGTGCTGCCAGTGGTGGTCATGGGGATCATGGATCTGATCTTGTGTCAGCTGTCCTTCGTGGCTATCGTGCTTATCGATGTGACCTTGTGCCTGCTGGTCTATGGCGTGATTTTCATCACCACTTTGGTGATGCGGAAAACTCACCCGAATATGGAACGGCCTTTGAAGATGCCAGGCGGAACAGCTGGCGCTTACTTGATTGCAGGAGCGGGGCTAGTAATCATTTTCATCGCCCTGTTCATCAATGGAGTGGATTATTACGTGGGCGGCGCGGTTGCTGTTTTTCTGGGCCCTATTGCGTATTGGTTGTTGCGGCGCAAGTACGGCGGATTGAGCAAACGGGATCCAAAGCAATATCCGGAAAACAAGAAGACGCATATGCAGTATGGCGATTTCAGGCATTTCAGCCGTCTATACGGGATCATGGCTGTGCTGGGGATCATCGGGTGCTTGTGGTTTCCGTGGTATGAGGATCCAGCTTATTATGTGGATGTGTACGGGAGCGAAGGCGTGTATCAGGCGATCATGGCGCTGCTTTATGGGACCACTGGGCTGTTCGCGCTGGGCGCGGTGGTGACGAAGGTGTTGGATGATAGAGAGCGGAAAACGTCATGCTCCAGGCACTAGTCCTCGCTGCGCTGCGGAGGTGCCTTCCACATGATGTTTCCCTTGGGCTTTTTGGATAGTTTGGAGGAAGGAGAGGTGGGGATTACTTAACTTAAAGATAACATATACATACAGTCTGCTGATACATTGCTTGCAGATACCCCGCAGAAACCAAACCATACAGAAAAGGAGTTTTTGCATATGAAGTCAATATTTGAACAGTTAGGCGGCACATATCACGAAGAAAATGGGTATCTTATTCCAGATTTAAGATTACCCACTGAAGAAGAACAGCCGATAGGCACATGGGGACAGCGGCATCTGGACTATCTGAAGCAGTACCGCAAGGTTACATACACCAATCTTCTCACAAGCGGCAGGCTCAACGCCTACCTTGCCGACATTGACAGGCAGGCGCAGGAACGCTTTGAAAGGCTCATAGAGGGCATGAAACAGGCACAGGGCATAACGGAACGGCTAAAGGAAGAAAACGCCTTAGAATGGACAGGACGGCTCAACAACATAAGGGCTTGTGCGAGGGAGATTGTGAACGAGGAAATTATTTTCGCATAGACAGGCAAGGTGGCAGAATGTAAAAGTTCTGTCACTTTTCTTTTCATAGG
>CAJTYS010000086.1 GCA_910583765.1 uncultured Eubacteriales bacterium
CAGACGCTCAGATCGACGCTGGCCTGGAAATCTACGAAGCAGCCATCAAAGAATGCTTATAGTTTTAAATGAAAGACAGAATCACTTACTAATAAAAGAGGTGCGTGGCAAGAGCCATGCACCTCTTTTTCCTGTCAGGGAAAACCTGCGTTTGATAGGAAGCTGTTTTTTAGAAACCAAAACATCATCCATCCGTTTCATCTGTCATATGTTCCGCAGCCGCGTTTTCTGCGCCTCCTCCAGCTGCTTCCATGCGAGCCTCTAGCTTCCGCTCCTTGCGGTAAGCCCATTTTACCACGAATTTCTGAATGATCCCTGCTGCGGGCACGGCCAGGAGCATACCCACGATGCCGCCAAAATAACCGAACACGCTGACCGCCAAAAGCACCAGCAGCGGATGCAGACCCGTGGAAGAGCCTACGATCTTTGGATATATGAAATTTGCATCGATCTGCTGCACTACCACCAGCAGGATAACAGCTAGGACGCCCTGCGTCAGGTCTGCTGTGAGCCAGCCAATAATAAAGGCAGGCACCATGCCCAGGACTGGGCCAAAGTAAGGAATCACATTAGCCAGCCCAGCAAAAACACCAATGAACACCGCGAAATCCAGTCCGATGACAGAAAGCGCGATAGAAGACAAGATCGCTACAATGACTGCGTCCAAGAGAGCACCTCGAACGAATTGAGATAAAACTTCATTGACCTCGCTGAGGGTTTCTGTCACTGCTGCGTTAGCCCGCTGAGGCAGAACCAAGTGGAGGAATTTTCTCCAAAGCCCCAGGAAGAAATCCCGATCTTTCAATAGATAGATACTCACAATCGCGCCCAGGACAACATTCACCACGCTGCCCACTGTGCCGCTGACCGCTGAAATAGCCGCTGACGCGCTGAAATTTTCTGAGAACCAGGTGATGATCATATTCGCGGCTTCCATCAGCTTGTCAGAAACAAATCCTTCTGGAAGGTTCCGAGCGATCCATAGCTTCATTTCCACCTCATAGCTGAGGAACGTGTCGATCACACTGTTGAACATGGTTGTCAGATCCGTGAAAACCAGCTGTCCCAGCAGCATAATGGCAAAACCATAGATAATAGCGACAATTGCGGCGATGACAATGAGGAAGGTCACAAGCACACTGATAAAGCGCGTCAAATTCTTTCTCTTTTCCGCTTTCACTGGATCATCTGGAATGCGGACCATCAATTTCTGCATCAGTTTTTTATCCAAGATCGATACCAGCGGATTCAGCAAATAGGCCATCACAAGACCAATGAGAAGCGGCGAAAAGGCAGATGCCAGCGCAGATAGGGCATGTCCCACAGATGTGGCGAGCAAGTGGAAATTTTTTACCACAAAATACAAAACATATAGCAAAAATGCGTTAAAGACCACAAAAAGGCTGCCCCTGATAAATGATCGTTCCTTCATGAATTCTTTATATTTTTTCATCCTTGAATCCCTCCCATATAAAGGTTATTATATACTATACAAAAAGCAATGGCAATTTTAATACGGAGATTTTTATGGAAAAGAAAAAAACAGAGCTGCTGGCACCTGCGGGAGGGATCCGCCAGCTGGCTGCCGCAGTGGAAAATGGAGCGGACGCAGTCTACCTGGGAGGGCCTCTGTTCAATGCTAGGATCAATGCGGACAATTTCACAGAACAAGAGCTCAGAGACAGTATCCAGTACGCCCATCTGCGAAATGTAAAGGTGTATGTGACTTTAAATACCTTGGTAAAAGACGAGGAGATGCTGCCAGCCCTGCGGTACGCGGCAAAGCTGCATGAAATGGGTGCGGACGCCTTGATTTTACAGGATCTAGGGCTTGCCAGCCAGATACGGCGGTTCATGCCAGAGTTTCCGCTGCACTTGTCCACCCAAGGCAGCGTCTACAATTTATCCGGCGTAAAGATGGCAGAAAGCATAGGATTCAGCAGAGTCGTCCTGGCCAGAGAGCTTTCTCTAGAGGAAATCCAGCGGATCACAAGCGCAGGAGTCTGCGATATCGAAGTCTTTGTCCATGGCGCGCTGTGCATGTGTTATTCCGGTCAATGCCAAATGAGCAGGATGCTGGGAGATGGGAAACGGAGCGGCAACCGAGGCCTGTGCGCCCAACCCTGCAGGCTTCCTTACAAAGACCAGCATGGGAGGACTTTTTATGCGCTCAGTCCCAAAGACCTATGTGCGGTGGATCACATTGGAAAGCTAGCAGACGCGGGCGTCTCTTCCCTGAAAATCGAAGGACGCATGAAATTTCCCGAATATGTGGCTGCTGTAGTAAGGATTTATCGAAAATATCTGGATTTGCATGATGCGCAAGGCAGCTATCAGGTTACTGACCAGGACAGGCAAGTGCTGGCGCAGATCTTCAACCGAGGAGATTTTACCTCTGGATACTTGTTGGGAAATCCGGAGAGCGCCATTTTGTCAGGAGAATTGCCAAAGCATCAGGGCGTCTATATTGGAAAAGTGATTCGTTCAGCAAAAGGAAAAGACCTGGTGGACGTTCAGTTGGAAAAAGAGCTGGAATTAGGCGATGGAGTGGAGATCAGGAGCAAAAAGCTGGCGGGGAATGTCGTGACCTACTTGGAGCCCCAAGACAAAGGCGTTGTCCGCATCGGTGATATCAAAACTCCTGTGGAAAGAGGTGACAGGATTTACCGTCTCACTAGCCGGTCCTTAATGAAAGAGCTGCGGCAAAGCTATGAAGAGGGCGGACCCTATGGCTCGAAGCATAGACGAAAGGTCCCTGTGGACATGTGCCTAAAAGCGCAAGTAGGGAAATCGCCAGTTTTAACGGTTTCAGAAGGACAGATGACTGTTACTGCCACTGATCGTGAAATCTTCGTGGAACAGGCCAGAAAACGCCCTTTAGACAGAGACCGAGTCCAACAGCAGATGAGGAAGACTGGCGGCACGCCTTTTCGAGCTGAACGCATCAGCTTGGAACTGGCAGAAGACTGCAGCATGCCTATTTCCAAATTGAATCATCTCAGGCGCCAGGCGCTGCGGCAGCTGGCAGAAGAAAAGCAGAAAATGGGAACAAGAGAAAAGGTGAAACTGCCTGATGTCTTAACGCCGCCTAGCCTTGAGCTGGACAAGGGGCTGGCTGTTTATTTTTATCAAGGTAAAACTTTTGAGACATGGAATTTTCAGAACATCATGGATCTATTAGATGTGAAACAAGTCAGAGCATATGTGCCGCTTCGCTTTTTTATGGAACGATCTCCTAAAAAAGCTGGAATTAAAGTCATACCTTATATTCTAAACGTGAGCAAAGGGAAGCTGGATGATTATATCGAAAAAAATCTGGAGCAGATCACAGAGGCGGTGAAAGAATGCGGGATCGCCATTGGCAACCTGGGATGGATGAAGGAGTTTCTTTTGCGTAAAGTGCCGGTTTATGCGGATTATGGATTGAATCTGTATAACAGCTGGGCCATAAAATGGGCCGCGGAACAAGGTGTTTTGCCTGTGGCCCTGTCTCATGAGCTATGGCAGGCAGAAAATGGCACGATCCCATTGATGATTTCAGAGCATCTGCCGAGTGCGGGGACTCTGATGGATCGCAAAAACCAGGTCTACAAGATCGTGTATAATTACGAAGAAGATAAAAGCATGATTTTCATGGAGCACAGGCAGTGTCGATTTCAGACATTAAAAGCCCGCTGGGAAAACGCCCAGCAGGAAATACGGATCTACGTGCCATAACGATGTCTTATTCATTGGAGATCCGATAAAAGGCAACTGCGAAATATGCGGTCAGAGCGCCAAAGAAAATCCGCCATAAAGAAAATCCGCTGCGGTACAACGAGATAAAAAAGCAGAGCGCGATGCACAGACAAATGATGGCAGACAGCAGCTTTTTAGGATTTCTTCTTGTTCCATTGCTTTTAAATGACATAATGATCCTCCTGAATATGTAAAAATCCATTTGACATAATTCTATGTTACCACACAAAAGGCTCCTGGGCAAAGATGAATTTGCGGCAGGCCAACGTAAAGTTTGAAAAGAGCGGCATGTTTTCACGCCGCTCTTTTATATGCGGGAAACATCATTTGAAATGATACAGGCTGAATGGGCTAAATGTTGAAGGAGCGCCGCCATTCCCGCAGATTTTACTTTATTATACTTTTATGCACATCGATACAACTGATATGAATTTTGAGCGCTGTTCTCTAAGCTTCCATGGCTTTGAGAGCCGCCTCTTTTTCCGCCTCTCGTTCTTCCAAGATCTTTTGATATTCTTCCTCGGTCATCTCCTTCATGGTGATGCCGGTGAAGCCATAGAAGATGGAGACAAGCGGATTACACCAGTTGAGGATGGCAAACGGAGCATATCCGCCAGAACCCCACTGTGGGCACTTGAGGAAGCTGCTCATAGTGGCGCCGCAAGTGTTCCACGGAATGAAGTTGGACGTGATGGTCCCGGAGTCCTCCAGGCACCTGGACAAGTTCTTCGGCTGGAGCCTTCTGTCTTCCCAAGCCTCTTTGTACATCCTGCCAGGCAGAATGATGGACAGGTACTGGTCGGAACAGAGCGCGTTGACCAAGATGCAGGAGAACACGGTGATGGTGACCAAACCGCCTCTGGTGCCTCTGGCCAGTTTCAGCAGGGCGTCCGCGATGGTGCCCATGATTCCCGTGCAGTCCACGATGCCGCCGAAGACCATGGCGCACATGATGAGGGAAATGGTCCACATCATGCCCTGCATGCCTTCTGTTGAAAGCAGACTTGCTAATTCTTCAATAACACCGCTCGCGCCTTCTGGGATCTCTACGCTGGTGCCGTAGTTCAACATAGCTGCCGCTCCAGGGATTTCCGCCGCCCCATCACCTAAGATGAGATTTCCCTGCATTGGGAAGAACGGAAGACCCAGGACCACGCCGCCGATCAGAGCCGGAAGCGCAGGGAGTTTCAGAGCCACAGCCACGATGACGAACACCGGCGGAATCAGGCAGAGAATGCTCACTTTATAATTGTCTGTGATAAATCCTAAGATTTCATCGATTGTTGACAAGTCCGCGCCGCCGGAACTGGAATGTGAGAATCCCAGCACCAAGTACACGATCAAAGCGATGATCAAAGATGGACCTGTTGTGAAGACCATATGCTTGATATGATCAAAGAGTTTAGCCCCTGAAACAGCTGGAGCCAAGTTGGTGGTGTCGGAAAGCGGAGACATCTTGTCGCCAAAGTACGCGCCGGACACGACAGCGCCAGCCGTCATGTAGGCCGGAAAACCGAGAGCGGTTCCCACGCCGATGAGCGCCACGCCCATGGATCCCGCCGTGGACCAGGAAGACCCGGTGGCCAGGGAGACGATGGAGCACAGGAGACAAGCGGTGAACAGGAAAATGGAAGGGGCGATGACTTTGATTCCATAATACATCATGGAAGGGACCACGCCGCCGACCATCCAAGAACCCAACATCAAACCAACAACGGCCAAGATCAGGATCGCCTGCATGGTACGGTTGATGGCAGCCAGGATGCCCTGCTCCATGAACGACCATTTGTAGCCGTTGATCATTGCGATAATGGCAGCGAAAGCGCCAGCCAGGATCAGCGCCACATGCGCTTCGCCGGCTTCCGTGTCAATCATGACTCCCCAGAAAATGAGGACGATCATAACAATCATGACAAGGATGCATTGCCACATAGGTATCTTTTTACCCATAATAAGACCTCCTTAAATTAAGTAAAAATAAGTAAATAAAGTAAATGATACGTACATGAACCAGTATACACTAGTCAGGTACGTATGCTAATTATAAACATTACAGAAAATTTTGTCAACAGGTAATAAGTGTGAAAAACCGGAAGAATCAGGGGGAGGAGAGCCGATTGCAAGCAGTAAAATGATGGAATTGCAACGCTTTTTATGCATTGAATGTATAAAAAGAAAGGTGTAAAAAATTTATGCGGACCAATGGGCGAAGGGGGAACATTTTATATGTGCTGATTCTGAATAAAAAAGTGTTCTTTATGTAAATGCTACGCTGCGGCATGTTGTTATGAAAAATAGAAGGGAAAAAACGCTACTATAATATAATTAAAATAAAGCTTCTCTTCGGTCATCATGATTCATAGGTGAAAATGGCGAAAAATAGCGGATTTTCAAGGGAAATAAGAGGAAATGCGAAAAAAGATAAAAAAGTTTTTGAAAAAGCATTGACAATCAGTCTAGGATTTGGTAATATAGACAAGCTGTCAGGTGAGAAACACAGCAACGAGCTAAAAAGTCGAAGCTGAAAAAAACTCCGAAAAAAAGAAAAAAAGGGGTTGACAAACATCTCCGAAGATGG
>CAJTYS010000087.1 GCA_910583765.1 uncultured Eubacteriales bacterium
TTGTTTGTTATGCCCTTTATTTCTTGATTATCCTCTACTTATTTGTTTCAAACTTCTTCCTCTCTCTTGATGGCGGCAGTCTCAAATGCCGCTATGTTCATATACCGGACATGCCAGTTTCGCTGGTTTCATGACTTTACCAGGAGCCGCCTCCGCCTCCGCCAAAGCCGCCTCCAGAGAAACCTCCCCCGGAAAAACCGCCGCTGGATATGCCTCCGGAACCGCTTTCTGACGCAGACGGCACGCTGATGCTCTGCCCCATGGCATAGGAGCAGGAATGAAAGGCGTTCATGAACACCCAGGTATTGAAAGCTGACTGTCCATAATGCCCGCCATACCAGCTTGGCGGCTGCACTGCAATGGATTCAAAGTTCTTAGCCCATTTGTCCGACAGGCCGAAGACATAGGCGTATGGCAGTATATGATAAAAATAAGTCGGATCTTGGTTCACCAAAGCCTCCAGCCGCTGCAGCTCCGCGGTCTCGATAAAGTGGCGGAATCCTAAGATCTTCCCTGTGATCCTCGTTCCATAAGGCGTGCGCTTGCGCATCTGTCTGGCGCAAATGTAGGCGACCACCGAGCTAACAGCAGTCATTACGCCCGCAGCCGTTCCCGCCAGATAATCGATGAGTCCTGCTGCGCCGCATAAAACAGCGGCTTCCAGGATCAAGAGGATTATGTTGCCTACCCGATATCCGCCCCGCTTCATGCTGTCCTTTTTATCATAAAAATACATGCCAATGAGATATAAGATCAGCATCACAGCGGAAAGGGGCGCCGCAGCAATGGCAAATGCGCCTTCCTGAGCAAAGAGACTGCTGAACACCACGCCGGCTCCCACTGGGATCACCATGAGAATGGCGGCAATGATCCGGGCAACGCTGCCGCTCTTGTAAAAAATTCTGTACTTTTTCTTCTTGTACTTCTTTTTCAGCTGATCTGCCGCAGTCTGGTAGGAATCGTAAAACGATTCCCTCAGATCAGATAGTGCCACGGAGGTCCCGTCCCCACACTGGAACAGCCCGTCCATCAGCGTATGCTCAAAATCATTGGCACCCTCTGGCAAGTCTCGCTCCTTGTGAAGCAGGAACTGACCCAGCTCCTGTTCCTCGATGGTAATGTGGCCCTGCTCCGCGAAGTAAATAATCATGGAAACCATGTCCGCTTTGTCCACATAACCGTCTACGATATATCCCATATCCGCAGAGGTCAGTCCATCCGGCGGATAAAACTCCACGGTTCGGATCATCTTGGCATCCTTGCCAAAACGCAGCCACAAAATGGCAGCCAACAGTCCGCAAAAGATCAAGGTCAGCAGCAAAGCTGAATACGCCCAATCCGTAGTCATTTCATTCTTGAAATACCCTTCCGGCAAAACAGCCTGCACCGTGATCCCCACGCCTTGAGGAAGTGTCCTGGCAGCCTTGATTTCAATGTCCTGATCCCGTACCTTCACCTTTAGCAGATCGGAAAAAGCGTCACTGCCGTAATAGCCGGCATATGCTTGAAGGCTGTCTGCGTCAAATTCTTTTGGCATATGGATCCGCACTCTGGTCTTTTGGATGGAAGTTTCCCAGCCTTCTCCACTATTTCCCTGTGGCAGCACATTGTAATAGAGCATGTCGTAGGCATCGATCTTATCATCATAAAGCCTGCATCGATAAGAGATCTTGTAAGTCTGCTTTCCTGTGACCGTCACGTCCTCGTCACCCACTCGGATAATGAGATTTCCATTTTCCTTGTAAGTGTCGTACTCGTAACCATTGACCTTCACTTGGTCGATCTTCATGTTCCGGCTCTGTTCCACCTTTTCACCACCCACGTTATAATAGGCAGTCCCTTCAAGGGGTATGTAGCGAAAGATCCCGTGCTTTGCCCTGTGAAAATCCACAGCAATGGTCTCTGTGATCTCCAGGGAATTGTCCTCTCCCACCGTTACATCCACGTCAAAAGATTCCGTGTCAAAATCATAACTTGCCGCCCGTGCGTCCTGAGCACCCATAGGCCCCAGCCACAAGAGCATGGTGAGGATCACGGCCAGTAGGCCAATGGTTTTAAAACCGCACTTTAACATTTTCTCGTTCCTCTCCTGTCTCCACTTCAAAAAGAGGCTGTCTTGTGAAATGAAACATTTTGGCGATCAGATTGCTTGGAAACATCTGCACTCTGGTGTTCATCATCTTTACTAAAGCATTGTAAAACTTCCTGGAATTAGCAATGTCTTCCTCCACCCGCTGCAGCTGTCTCTGCAGGTCCAGGAAATTGGTGTTGGCCTTAAGGTCCGGGTAGTTCTCAGAAACCGCGAACAGCGTCCCCAAGGTCTGGGACAACGCGTTTTCTCCAGCGATCCGCTCGTCTCTTGTGGCTGCTTTCCTAGTCACGTTCCTCGCGTCTGTGACGTTTTCTAGAGTGTCCTTTTCATGAGCCGCGTAGCCCTTTACAGTCTCCACCAGATTGGGGATCAGATCATATCGTTTTTTCAGGAACACGTCCATGGTGGCAAAAGCCTCTTCCACGCTGTTTTTCAGTTTTACAAAACCATTATAAGACATGATCAGCCAAAAAAGGACAACTGCCACAAAAAGGACTGCCCCGATGATTACGCTTGTGTTCATGCTCTCTTCCCTCCTTATTCTGGGATGCTCCAATCAATGGGTTCTTTCCCAAAGCGTTTCAAAAATGCGTTGGTTTTAGAGAAATATTTACCGCCCCAAAAGCCGCTGCTGGCCCCTAATGGACTTGGATGCGCGCCTTTGAGGATCAAATGCCTGTTGTTTGTGATCAAGTTTTCTTTTGCCTTCGCATTAGCGCCCCACAAAATGAAGACCATGGGATCTTCCCGATCATTGAGCGTTTCAATGACTCTGTCCGTAAAAATTTCCCAGCCCTTTCCCCTATGGGAATTAGCTTGTCCCCGTCTGACAGTCAGAGCTGTGTTGAGCATCAGCACGCCGTTTCTTGCCCAGCTTTCCAGGCATCCGTGAGACGGCGGCTCTATACCCAGGTCATCCTTCAGCTCTTGGAAAATGTTCACCAGAGACGGCGGCGGGGGCACTGGTTTTTGCACAGAAAAACAAAGACCATGGGCCTGCCCAGGCTGATGATACGGATCCTGCCCTAAAATCACTGCTTTTACCTCCTTGTAGGGCGTGAATTTCAATGCGTTGAAAATGTCGTACATGCTCGGGTAAATCACTCTGGTCTTGTATTCCTTTATCAGAAACTGCCGTAAGTTCTGATAATATTCTTTTTCAAATTCTCCCTCTAGGATCTGGTCCCAGTCGTTTCCTATATTCACCATGGCTTTATTATATCGGAGATTTTGGGGAATGACAAGGGATAAAATCCTGATGTGAAAGGTACTGGAAATGGCACTGCGGGTTTCTGACAAGCTAACGTCCAATATCCTTTACCGCAGATATTACTTCGTCCCTCTGTTTTTTCCAACTCAGCGATACCTTTATATTTGATCCATCTGTTTTACGATCTCCGCTTTTATGACCCATTTCCCTGAGCGTCTGCTTCCAGTTCTTAGCAATATGCCTTTTTCCTGTAATCTTGGCAACATCCGCTTAATGGTTGCCATAGAAATATTCGTGGCTTTCTGGATCTCCTTTTGCGTGATGGAGGGGTTTTCTTTTATCAATTGCAAAATTCTCGCTTCTTTTTTATTCAATTGAAGCTCTATCGCAATCGTATTCATTTTAGTCTCATCAGTCGCTATTTTAGTCTCATTAGTCGCTATTTTAGTCTCAACCGTCTCTCTTAAACGATCATGTCCAAAATCAAATGAATACGCTTCATTGAGCGGCACCGTGATCCGAAACACATCGCCTTCTTTAAATTCCGGTTCTTTTCCAGAATAAAACTTCACATATTTAAACAAATTTCTAACACCTGATCCAAGCTGGTCAGAATAGCCGATATTTCTGAAAAACGACGCAATGATTGGATTCTTTGGATTTGGCTCTAGATTTTCTGGCCTGATCACGCCCTCCCCCACTGCTCTGTTCGCGTTTTCCACATACATTTTGTCCTTTTCAATCACGAATTTCGCTCGAAAGGAACTTGTCAACTCACGATGAATCAATGTGTTCACCAACATTTCCCGCGCTATGATATCCCTAAGACTCTTTCTCTGATCATCTTCCAAAAAAAATTTATCTGGAAGATGCTTTCTAGCAAACGCCATGAGCTGCTCATAGCTTTCGATCAAATTCGTAGTAACGATTTCCCGATCATCGTAACGGTCCACATTTACCTTCCGAACCAACGCGTCTGTGACATAAGCTGGAACCACATTCAAAATCACGTCGTCTTTCCCTAACAGCATCACCGATGCCAGATTGTATCCCTGCTGCCCGGTCGCAGGATCAAATCCATACAACCCTGCGCTTTTCAGTAACTGTTCGTCATTCATGTCCTTCCATGGGTGATTACCTGGGATATTATTTGTGGCCATCACCCGAATCCTTTGCAGCAAATCCAATCTCAAATCCTCTAATGTCAGATATGGATATATCTTCCTTTCCGTATAAATATTCTGCTTTCTGAGATACATGGCTGCGATCTGACTGGTAGCCGTAACCTTAACATCTGCGTCATCTATACGATCATAAATGATTTTTCTATAGCTGTGGACTTCAGCGCTTGGCGGCACATGCACATGAATTATCACATGTCCGGCCTCGTCCTTGATAATTTCCGGTGAAAGGTAGGTGGTCGGTGAAAAAACAGATGGATTGCTCACTACGCTGATAAAATTCTTTACCATATCAGGAGCAGCCTTTTCCGAAATGCCTGATACTGTCCCATCGTCCAATACGCCCATGAAAAGATCTCCGCCAAAACGGTTTAGAAAAGAACATACTGTTTCATAAGTATCAGATTCAATCCCATTCCCGCAGCGCTTAAATTCAACTGCCACGGTTTCGCCTATCACAAGCATGGATTGTAATGTTTTCAAATCCAAGATCAACACCTCCCGCTATCAGTCTCCACTCTGCCATGCCGCAAAACACACATGATTTTCGCCATCTGCTTGTATTGATAGTATTTTACCACAAAAGGCTCCCAAAGCGGTGATTTAATTTTCGACACCGCAGGCCTGCACATTCTATATAAGACGACCCCTGGATATGAAGCCGCCGTCATCCGCCTGTCGAAAATTAAATCGTTCCACCCAGCTCCTTTTGTGGTACAATGTCAATAGAGCGTGAGGGCCAAAGCATGCGGATTCGGACGAAAGGCCCCGCGGCTTGGGTAAAACACAAAGGGGCGTGAAAAGGAAAGGAGACGGACATGGCAAGGACCATCAGCATCGGGCATCAGGACTTTGAAACGATTCGAACGAAAAACATTTTTTACGTGGACAAGACCCATTTCATCAAAGAATGGTGGGAGCAAGGCGACATGGTGACGCTGATCACCCGCCCCAGACGCTTCGGGAAAACCCTGCTCATGAGCACCGTGGAAAAATTCTTTTCCACGGATTACGCAGGAAGAAGCGACTTGTTTACGGGGCTTTCCGTTTGGAAAGAGGAAGAATATCGAAAGCTGCAAGGGACTTACCCTGTGATCTTTCTCAGCTTCGCGGACGTGAAAGAGAATTCCTTTTCCCAGGCCAGGGAAACCATCTGCCGGACCATTCGGCGATTATACAAAAAGTTCGATTTCTTGCTGGAATCGGGCCTCCTCAGCGAGGAAGAAAAGACGGAATTCCAAAGCGTGTCCGCTGTCATGAACGACAGCCGAGCCTCGGTTTCCCTGCGGGCCTTGTCGGACTACCTGTCCCGCCACTATGGAAAAAAAGCCATCGTCTTGCTGGACGAGTACGACACACCCATGCAGGAAGCCTACGTGGGCGGCTATTGGAACGAAATGTCGGCTTTCATCAGAAGCCTGTTCAACGCCACTTTCAAAACCAACCCTCATCTGGAGCGGGCCGTCATGACGGGCATCACCAGGGTCAGCAGTGAATCCATCTTTTCCGACCTGAACAACCTGGTGGTGGTGACCACCACTTCCAAGAAATATGAGGATTGTTTCGGCTTCACGGAAGAGGAAGTCTTCGCCGCCCTAGACGAGCAAGAGCTGTCAGATCGGAAAGAAGAAGTCAAATCATGGTACGATGGTTTCACCTTCGGTGATTTTGTCAAGATTAGTTGACACATTTTCTTCAAGGATTTTGTATCCTATGCT
>CAJTYS010000088.1 GCA_910583765.1 uncultured Eubacteriales bacterium
TTTGGTTGGAAATTTTCCATGTCTAACTTGTACTAATTATATTCTAATACCACCATGAACGCTTCGGATAAAGGCTGGTATGCGCAGAGAACGGTGAAATTGATTCTGTCCTTGAATTCCCGAATGAATCCTTCTGATAAATTTTGTCTCACGCCGACATGGGACCAATCCACTTCGTCCTCGTGCTCTCTGATCAAGTCTTCGGGAATGGCCTGAGAACAAGAAAGTTCTTCCCAATCGACACGTTCCGGGAACTCTCTTAGGAATTCTTCTGACACCCCGTGTTGACAAGCCGTTTCGAACCATTCTTGATAATCGGCTTTCTTCATTTTGCTTCGCCTTCTTTCATTGAAACCTCCGCTTTTGATGGCTCCACGGACTCTTCCGTTGATCTTTCCCTTGGCTCCGCTTCGCTCGTTTCAGCGTGGCTGGATTTCTTCTTCCCGCCTTTCTTCGCTGGCTTCTCCGGTGTGAATTTTCTCTTTGGGAAGCGGTATTCACGCAGGCTCCAGGGTTCTCTTTTATGGCGTATCCCCAGGTACAGGACGTGGACGCATTCTTCGCTTTCCAGAGCCAAGGACGGGGCGGACAGCTGATAGAGCTTCCCCTGCGGATGATGGGCGGCGAGCAGGTTTGAAACACGAGCCTTCGTCATGTTCACCGCTCCACAGGTGGCCATGGAATTGCCCCAGGCGAGGATGAAGAGCGTCGTTTGAAGGTCGGTTTCCTTTAAGACGGATTCTATGTAGGCCAGGTTTTCTTGGTCCACTTCCAGCCCTCTGGCGGACAACTTTTCCGATTCGTGGACTCGTGAAAACAGGTTCAATATCCGCACGGACCGCAGCCCCAGCTCCCGCATTTTACAGATCAGGTGGTTGGTGCTCAAGTCGGTCTTGTACGGTTCTTCGGCTCTCGTGGTCGGGTGCAGGCCGATCAATATGGCGTCTTTCCCTTCCGCTGGTTCGCCTTTGTCGTCCAGCAATGTTTTCTTCACTTCGTAGGTGTGCGTCCCGTCATCCGATGAGACGATGACGGTCTTCACGCTGACCGTGTTTGTTTTCATGTTTTTGTTCCTCCTTATGATTTTTGACGTGTGAAAAAAGCGGAGACAGCCTCTTTCGTGCTTGTTCTCCGCTTGTTTCAATGAAATGATGTTATGAAGGGGTTCCTAAGGCCTTTGGGTCTTGGACCTCCGGGGCTTAGAAATTCCTTGTTTGTTTTTTGTGGAAATGAAAAAGCAGCAAGCACGTTCCTTTGTTGGTGTGCTTTGCCGCTTTATGATGTCATTTGTTCATTTGAACATATATGCTCTTTGGCTTCTTAATGATTATTTTCTTAATCCATTTAGTCACAGTTCTGGGGTGTGTAGTAATAGATATTGCCTAATACCACCATTTCTGCTTCGAATTTAAAGAATCATAGTGAAGAGTAATAGTTTTTCCTTTTTTTAGTAATGGTCCTTCTTTACCTGACTTGATTTTGAGTTTAATGGTTTTCTTGTTTACAATGGTTATCGTTCCAGAAATAGGATTATTCCAACTCTGCACTGGCCCCACATAATCTTGATAGTACCATTTTTTTGCTTTGAATTTGATGGTTTTTCCCTTTACGGTTCCACTTAAGGCCTTCGTGCCATAACCATCGCCCGTTTCAGAAATGCCCCAGCCAAGATAAAGCTTGATTTTTCCCTTAGAAGCTTTTCCAAACTTTATTTCAGCGAAATTCTGCCCAGGTTTGCATTTAGATAGATAAGCCCTTCCAGCGCATTGTTTATAAAGTGGTTTCCCAACTTTCATCGCTGAACTTTTTGTCATGTCCGCCGCTTTCGCCACTCCAACGTTGGCTGGAACCAACCATGCGAACATGGTCAGTAGCAATGCGAACGCCACGATTCTCGCTCCTTGTTTCTTTTCTAATAACTGTTTCATTTTTCTGTTCCTTTCCTAGTTTTAAATGTCATTTCCAATCACTTCTTTTGATTTTAGCGACGCTTTCATGCTTGTCTTTCAATCACCCCTTCTTTATTGGGCGGGCTTCTTGCCAGCAAGCAAACCAGCGTGGCCTTTCCAACCGATCAGTTCGTCCATTCGTGGACGTTCCCACTTGTGGTGCGACTAAATGGTAGCATTTTCACTTTCATTATGCCACCATATGATAGCATCGGTCAAGGGATAATTTGTCATGTGTTTCAAAAGAATCAAAGCCATGTCCTAAATAGGCCCAGGCGACTTCATTCACGCTTCCATTCCCGTGTCCCTCAAAAGCACCGCCAAGGACGCCATTTCTTCTTGCAACGTGCAAGCCTGCTTGGTCAATCCGTGGACGGCGTTTTCGTAAACGTCCCAAACGTTGAATCCCGTCTTCATGGCGTGATCAATCGAAAGAAGACCGCTCCATAAAATCGAAACGTCCTCCTTGATTTCCTTCATCCTGCCCCATATGTCTCTTTTCAGTTCTTGTTCCGACACGCTTAAACCCTCCTGTCTTTCTCACGTTCTTCCAACCAATCCATCAACGACTCCAGCTCGTCCTTCAACCCATGAGCCCGCCTGGACGTTCCATAAATGGCGTCCCGATAAGTGGTCGGGTCCGTGAAAGCCGCTCCCATTGCGTCATGGACCGCCTCCAGCGTGCTCCACAAAGTCCTGACCTCTTCCGCCATTTCTTCCACACGCTCTTGTAACGTCAACAAATCTTCCTGTTTCATTTCGTCACCTTCCTCTCGTGATGATTTTCTCCCAGGTTCTGGACCGAATTGTCATAGAACCTGGGTTCAAATTTATGATATATGTTTATTGACCCCTTTCATCACGGGTGGGGAAGGCCAAGGAAATCCTGGGAGTACCATGTTCGAAACCTAAAGCTTGAGTGGAACGTGACGTTTCTGGTTTCCGTTACGATTATAGGAATCGAAGGAATTCCTAACACCTTTGGGGTGCAGACCCTAGGCATAGAAATTCCTCATTTGTTTTTTGATGGCAATGAAAAACAGCAAGCACGATTCCTTTATTGATGTGCTTGCCGCTTCATGAAATATCTTTATTATATTGTATGTCCTTTTATGGCAAATTTATTTTACTTTGGCCTTATTTCACTTTTGCTGTTTTCACCGAGCTATATGCCCCATAGATTTTCGTGTTGCCAACTTTCTTGTATGCCCGGACTTTTACGTAATACGTTTTCTTAGGTTTCAGCTTTTTGATAGTCTTTTTCACCGTCTTGTTCTTGCCGATGGTTATATCTTTCTTACTTTGGGTGAACTTCTTGTTTTGTGCGTAAGTGACCTGGTAGCCGGTGGCCTTGCTGTCTTTCTTCCAGCTTACCAGCATTCGCTTCTTGCCTTTTTTGATTTTTAGGGAAGCCACTTTTTTTGGCTTAACGGTGATGGTGACTTTCTTCGTTGCGCTATTGTAATCTGCTGTGGCCGCAGCGGTTATACTGATGGTCGCTTTGCCGGTTCCTTTAATGGTCACTTTGCCTTTGCGGTCTATGGTCGCAACCTTTATATCACTAGATTTATAGGTGAGCTTTCCGTCCCCATTTGTTTTTGCGCCTAATCGGAACGCTTTATCTCCATAAGTTTTTGTGAAAGAGGATGTTCCAGAAATCGTCTGATTTGATTTCGATACCGCTGTCGAATCTTCTTTCCCGTCAATGGCCTTAAATGGAATATTATTTTCCTTGGCATAAGATTCTGCGTAAGAACCCGCATATCCGTAAATCGTCAATGTATCAGTGCTTGTTGTCCTAAATAGACCCACATCCATGGCCATTACACTTTTAGGAATAATTATAGTTTCTAAAGCTTTACATTGAAAAAACGCATCCCCGGTTATTTTTGTTACACCGTTAGGAATTTCTAAGGATTTTAAGGCTGTACATCCGTAAAAAATCCCTCCTTCTATAGTGGTCAACTTACTAGAGAGTTCTATTTTTTCTAACGAACTACAGCCGCTAAATGCTCTACCTCCTATCGTTGTTACACTGTTAGGGACTACTAATTTTTTTATTTTTGTGCAATCCCAAAATGCCTGATCCTTTATAATTTCTACACTATCAGGGATTATTACACCAGATAGTGAACTGCATCCCGAGAACACACTATCTTCTATACTTGTTATTCCTCGTGGCAAATTTAGGTCAACTAAAGATTTGCATCCTTGAAAAGCATGCCCTCCAATACTGGTTACACTATTTGGAATTTCTATTTTCTCCAGGGATTCCTCATAATAAAAGGCAGATCTAGCTATGCTTATCACTCCAGATGGAACGCTGTAATTACTATCCTCTTTTCCGGTTGGGTAAATAACAAGTTCCTTTCTATCTTTTGTAAAGAGCACTCCTCCGACCGATGTATATTGAGTATTATCAATATCTACTAAAAATTCAGTTAGCGCCTTACAATAAAATGCGTAATCACCTATTTGGATGATATTTTTTGAAATTGTTACACTTGTTAGCTTATTACACCCAAAAAACGCTGCCTCCTCTATTGTTGTTATACTATCGGGTAATATGATGTGGCTTAAATCTGTATTAGAAAACATACCTTCCTCTATGCAAGCTAATGTGTTGGGAATTGTTATCTCCGTTATAGCTGTTGCAGAGAAGGCATAGTGTCCAATTTTCGTTATGTTATTTGGGAGATTTATTTCGGCTAAAGATGTGCACATATAAAATGTATGATTTCCAATCTTGGTTATACTCTCTGGTAACTTTATACTTGTTAGGAATTCCCTTGATTCAAAAGCCTCTGCACCTATGCTTGTAACAGTTACTCCATTTATTTTTTCCGGGATTATAGCCGATGTGATTTCTTTATCACTTTTCGTTATTGTCCCTGTAGATTTATCAAAGTAAATATTTCCACCTTCCACTGCGTAGGGGACAATATTCTCAGCAGCTGCGGCCACTGCGATTCTTTGTTCGGTTCCTACTTCCTGTTCCGTAGCAAATCCCACTGTTGGCACAGCAAAAACTGTCGTGAATATAAATACGGAAAGAATTATGCTAGTTAGTTTTTTTTTCATTTTTCTCCTCCACATTTTAAATGTTTAAATTAACGCATTGCCTAAACTTCCCATGCCAATGATTATCCGAATTCTTGACATCTCCACTTGCACGAATTTTGTCTATTCAAAAATATTGTTGTTATATAAGTATATGCCCATACCTTTTATTGGATTATACTATGTTTTTATCCGTCTTACAAGTGCGTTCATATTGAAACATGATGAAAACATGAGACATGATCAGAAGAAAGAATAATTCTTTGTGGCAACTTCTCATAAATGTAGACGAATACAGCGATATCCGGATCCATTTGCCCGAAAGAAAACGCTTCTCTCAATCGACTCTCTTTTCGTGCGGAGATGTGAAGGGCCCAGTTGAAGAACTGCCGTGATAATACGTTGTAATGATTGGATATTGATATTTTGAAGTGACTTTGCTATGTGCTGGAATATTACCTGCATGATTTACTAAGGTATCTTACACCAGATAAAACCAACAACAACTAAAGTAACAAAACTCTACCGTATTTCGACATACATCTAAAAGAGAAACCGCCACGCCAAAACCTTCTGGCCCTCCCGCTCACCAAAACAACGATTCCAGTAACTCCTGGCCTCCGACGACGACCACGACGACCGGACCGCCTCTCAACGATTCTCCCCCTGCTTTCCCCACGTTCAGCATCCTGAAAACACTCTCCTATTTCCACCCGCCTCTGAAATCCCTCCCATCTGGCGCAAGGCACTGATAAAGGTCAAAAGGGCGAAACCCCGAAGACCATGGAAACAAGGAACGCCGCAGCCTTGAAAGGCCCTGAAAACGCCTAGAAAATCTTTCACTTTTTCTCCCCAGCGTCTTGCCAGCCACGCCCTTCCTATGGTACACTATCCCGAGTTTGACAGTTTCATAGGCGAAAAATCCTGATAAACGTTGAAATTGAA
>CAJTYS010000089.1 GCA_910583765.1 uncultured Eubacteriales bacterium
TTCCAAAACAAAAACCTCCCTGTGCCTTTGACTATAAATCAATATAGTATATTAGGGAGGTCCTTCGATTATTCGATTCTTTTTCTATTATACAGGAAATTTAAAAAGCAGGATGAACGGGATCCCCATTGACGCTCACCATCCAGCCGCCCAGTGCTGGCAACCCCAAGATCCCCCAGCGCAGATGGTTTTCTCAGAAACTCCTTAAACTGCGGTCCCGATCCGTTCACCGATTTTGACCACGGTTTCCAGGGAATCCGCCGTGTTCTTGAAAAATTCTTCATCCACCCGCGCCCTGCCTTTTTCCAGCAGCAGCACGATAGTAGAGCCTCCATAGAGAAACATCCCCTTTTCTTCTCCTTTGCGGAAACTGCCCGCCTGCTGATGGTTGGCGATCTTTCCCACTAACAGCGCACCTACTTCCACCTGAGTCACCCTGCCAAAATGTCGAGTTTCCATAACTGTGTACTCCCTGCAGTTTTCTTTGTAAATGTCATATCGCCTTAATGCGATGGGCTGTACGGTGTGAAGTTTCCCAGGAAGGAACACATTGCCGCCTTTCGTCCCGTCATCCATATAACAATAGCGATGATAATCGTCCACTCCCAGGCGAAAAATCAGGCAGATCCCCTCTTCATAGCTCCTAGCCAGTTCCTGGTCCCGCAGCAACTCAGCCACAGAATAAGGCGTGCCCTTGATCATGAATTCCCGCTCCTTGCTAATGGGAAACGCCGATAATTTGGAATCGCAGGGCGCGATCAAACTGTCCGGCCTTTCATCAAAGGAAAACCGCGCTAGCTTGCGGCAGAAAAAATCATTGAAACTCACATATTCCCGCTGTTCGTACTGACTGCGGTCGATCTTGTTGCGTTCTGCGAACCCTGAGATGAACCTGCGTGAAAAGCGGCTGTCCATAAGACGGCCGCACAAACGGGAAACGCCAGGAGACACCAAAAGCTTGAGCACTGCTCTCCCAAGAAAGGAATCGTAAAGGAAGCGCAGAGCCGCTCCGTCCTCCGCTTTCACAGTCTGCCGCGGACGTCCTGCTTTCTGCCGATCATCCGCCATAATGAAATCCTCGTATCATGCAGATCACTTCTAGGACGCCGATCAACACCAGCACCACTGCGGCCCCAGTTCCTGGCTTTTTGATCTGGAATGGAAGGACAAAAGCCAAGGCAATGACCAGCATGCACGCGCCATACAAAAGGTGAAATTTGATTTCCACAAATTTTCCTGCTATGTAGATCAACGGTATGATCAGCGCCACAGCTGTCACCGGCAGTCCAGTATAAGCCTTTCGTTTCTCCGGAGTCTTGCTCTGCCGCTCTTCTTCCATCACATTGAAATAAGCCAGACGAGTGAGAGCCGCCATGACATAGATGAAAAACACGAAGACCGCCAGCCGTTCTGTCATGCCAATGGCATAGCCGATCACAGTGGGCAGCACGCCGAAACAGACTAAATCGCTGAGAGAATCCAGCTGAATCCCAAATCGCTGCTCTGCCGCGCATCGTTCTTTGGTCCTTGCCACCTTACCATCGAACATATCGCAAAACCCTGAAACCATCAGGCAATACACAGCTGTTTCCACATGTCCCTGCATGGCCATGTAAATGCCGAACACTGATGAAATCAAAGATAGGTTCGTTAGAATCACAGTGTAATTGTAGTAGCCGATCAATCCAAATTTGTTTGTTTTATTCATTTTCTTCCCTCTCTGTTCTTTTTCCCATACACACATGATAAATCAACATATAAATGCCGCACAGCACGAAACATACATAATAGTTGATACCCCTGGTCAGCAGCATGGCCGGAGCTAAAATTTGAACCGGATACACGCCCTGAAAGAGCAGCAGAAAACTGCCTTCCGAAGCGCCGATGGCTCCAGGAATCGGCAGGCTATTGACAGCCATTGCCAGTAGGGACTGGAGCGCCACGAACTCCCCATAGCCCATCTGGGATAGGCCAAAGGCCTTGTACACAAACCAGCCGATGGAAAAAAACGCGATCCGCTGCAAAAGGTTCCCCACCAGGACAGCCCCCATAAGCAGAGGCTTTTTCTTAACAAATTTGATTCCCGCCTGATAATTTCCAATGGAAGAATCAATTTTCTCCAGCTTGTCTTCCTTGCTGCGAATGAAGCGAAAGCGATGCAAAACGCCGACCACCCAGTGCCCTATTTTTCGGATCAAGTCCTGGGAAAACATGCATAACAGGCATAAAGCGACCAGCAGCAGCTGCAGCGCCATCCCCACTGCGAAAAGGATCTGTAAGAGCGTCCCCGCATGAAGGAAAAACCGAAATTTCATCACCAGGGCCCATAGTCCCATGAGGATCAGCGATATGGTATACAGCAGGATGTTCACTACCAAAATAGTCGTGGCCTGCGACACTGGGATCCCATCTCTTGCCATATAATAGGCTGATGCGGGCTGGCCGCCAGTGGCCGAAGGCGTGATAGCTGAAAAGTAAATATCCGAAGCCGCGTAAACGGTGGCAGAACGAAATCCTGCCTGATGCCCCAAGGCTTTTGCAAAAATTGCTAGGCACTGCCCCTCGATGATCACAAACAGCGCCATGAACACCAATGCCAGCAGCACATATTTTCCTTCTAAGCCGCGAATGACGCTCCACAAGTAAGAAAACTCCAAATTTCCCGTGATTTTGCGCAGCGTATAAAATGTCAGGAAAATCAGTACTCCTACAATAGACAGGCTGATGATCTGGTTCTTTTTTCTGCCTCCACAAAATTCCGGCTTCTTTTCCATGCTCTACGCACCTTTCCACACTGAAACGACTTCACCCTCCAGGCTGAATGTCTTCCCCACAGTAACCTTTACTGGCACGATCTTGCCCACCAGATCAGGACTCCCCTGAAAATTAATGAGCTTGAATCCCTCTGTGCGTCCCGTGTAAGTCAAACAGTTGTTTTTGCTGGTCCCCTCCACCAGCACCTGTTCCACCCGCCCCACATGGGCAGCATTTTTTTTAGCGGAAACACGGTTCACTGTCTCCACCAGGCGGTTGAACCGTTCATGCTTGACCGCCTCTGGGATCTGCTCTTCATAATGCTCTGCAGGCGTCCCCCGCCTGATGGAATATAGGAAGGTGAACGCGGAATCGTATTCCACGGTTTCCACCAAATTCAGGGTTTCCTGGAAATCCTCTTCTGTTTCTCCCGGGAATCCTACGATGATGTCCGTGCTGACGGCGATCTCCGGCACAGCGGCTTTCAGCTTTTGGATGATACCCAAGTAGTCCTCTTTCGTATATTTGCGGTTCATCCGCTCCAATATCCTGCTGCTGCCAGACTGCACTGGAAGATGGATGTGACCGCACAGCTTTTCGCAGTCCACATAAGCCTGGATCAGCTTGTCTGACAGATCCTTTGGGTGGGACGTCATGAAGCGGATCCGCTTCAAATCCGAAATCTGATTCAACTGGTACAGCAGCCCTGTAAAGTCCGTTTCCTCGTCTCCCCGGTAAGAGTTCACATTTTGACCCAGCAGCGTCACTTCCCGCACCCCATCCGCGATCAGGCGCTTCACTTCTTCCAGGATATCCTCCGGCTTTCTGCTCCGCTCCCGTCCCCTGGTGTAGGGCACAATGCAATACGTGCAGAAATTATTGCATCCATACATGATGTTCACAAAAGCCTTATGTTTGTACAGGCGTTTGGCCGGCAGCCCTTCTACGATGTCACCGCCATCTTCCCAGACATCCACGATCTTTTCTTTTTCCGCCATCACGCTTTCCAGCAGCTGAGGGAATCGGTGGATGTTATGGGTGCCGAAGATAATGTCCACCCAAGGGTATTTGCTCTTGATGCTGTCAATGACATGCTGCTGCTGCATCATGCACCCGCAGACACAGACCGTGAAGTCTGGATTGCTTTCTTTGATCTTTTTCAGCTGCCCTAATGTGCCAAAGAATCGCTTATCCGCGTTTTCCCTGACACTGCAGGTATTGATGATGGCCACGTCTGCCTCGTCTCGCTGCGGGCTTTCAGAAAACCCCCGTTCTGTCAGCATGCCGGCAATGGTCTCTGAATCGTGCTCATTCATCTGACAGCCAAAGGTGGTGATATGATATGTTTTATCCCTGTTCATGCTTTTTGTCTCTCCCCATGAGCAGCTCCACTGCGTCTTTGGCATTGGCCTTTCCCTTGATCACCTGATACAGTTGGTCCGTGATCGGCATCTCCACGCCTTCCCGCTTTGCCAGATCATAGGCCGCTTCCGTAGTGAACATGCCTTCCACTACCATGCCTACTTTCTGGGTCGCTTCCTCAGGCGCCATGCCTTCACCAATCATGATGCCGCATCGCCGGTTCCTGGAATGCATGCTGGTGCAGGTGACGATCAGATCCCCTACGCCGGTGAGCCCCGCGAAGGTGGCAGGATCAGCCCCCAGCTTGATGCCTAGACGCTTGATCTCCGCCAGCCCCCTGGTCATCAAGGCTGCCTTGGCATTGTCGCCAAATCCCATGCCATCGGAGATCCCCGCGCCCAGAGCAATGATATTTTTCAGCGCACCGCCCAGCTCCACGCCCACCACGTCTTCTGTGGTGTAGACCCTGAATCGCTCTGTCATGAAGATCTCCTGCGCCTCTTCTGCCAGCTTCAAATCCTTGGAAGCCACGGCCACTGTGGTAGGAAGGTTCCTGCCCACTTCTTCTGCGTGGGAAGGGCCTGACAGCACCACATACCTTGCCTCCGGCAGCTGCTGAAACGCGATTTCCGACATGCGCAGCAGGGTCTTTTGCTCAATCCCTTTTGCCACGTTCACCAGCAGCATTTCCGGCTTCAAATAAGGCACGGCGTTTTCCAAGGCGCTCCTAAAATGCTGAGCAGGCGCGGAAAACAGGATCACATCCGCGTCTTTCATGGTTTCTTCCAAGGACTTCCCTACTTGCAGCTTTTCATGGAATTTGATGTCCGGTAAATACCGCGCGTTTTCTCTGTTTGCCTCCAGCTCTTCCAGATGCTGAGGATCCACGTCCCAGATCTTCACTTCATGGCCTTTTCCGCTGAGCACCAGTGCCAATGCGGTTCCCCAGCTTCCTGCCCCGATTATGCCTATTTTTTTCATTTTTATTATCCGCCTTTCTGCGAAAGGCACCAATGCGTCATGAAACG
>CAJTYS010000090.1 GCA_910583765.1 uncultured Eubacteriales bacterium
AAACAGCACAAAGCTTTGCTGGAAACAGAAGGCGTGGAAATTGCGTTCACTGACAGCGCCATCGAAGAGATCGCTACCATGGCTTTCCTGATGAATGAACAGACAGAAAACATCGGAGCCAGGCGGCTGCACACGATTTTAGAAAAACTATTGGAAGACATTTCCTTCAACATTCCTGACATGGAAGAGGACAAACTAGTAATTGATGATGCTTATGTAAAAGAAAAGTTTATGGAGAAGATTCATCCAGAAGATATCGACAGGTTTATTTTGTAAGCTTGACGACACTTGGCAAAGCAGTTGCGATTTAGCAAGTTGGTTGCGGCAGATGAACATGAAACCGCAAATTAGTTGCAATTGTCTTGCAATAAAAAACTTTTTAGAAAACTCAAAAAATAAGTTGTCATCCTTGGAGAAACCATATATAATAAATTTAATAATCAGAAGGTTGGAAAGGTTAAGTAACTGACAATTGTAGGAGGCGAGACAAATATATGGAAAACCAAATTTTGACAAAAGTGAGGAAACTCAATTGGGTCCTCCAGGAGAGCGCGTCGGGGGCATTTTCTTTTAGTGAATTGTGTTCGATTTTAAGCGATCTGATGGATGCCAATGTATATATCGTGAACCGTAAGGGAAAAGTGATGAGCGTGAACTACAAGATCAAATCAGACAGTTCAGCCATCGCGGATCCGGAAACGGGGATGGAAAAACTTCCGATCGAGTATAACGAGGCTTTGCTGCAGGTGACGTCAACCCAGGCAAATTTGACTGCGGAAGAGGCACTGAAGATCTTTAAATATGATTATGACACTTCTGACAAGCTGCACACAGTGATTCCAATCTTAGGCGGCGGACAGAGGTGGGGGACGCTTATCCTGACCAGGTACGCACCGGAATTCAGCGATGAAGATTTGGTGCTGGGCGAATATGGCGCCACTGTGGTAGGATTGGAGATCCAAAGGCGCAAAGCGCTGGAAGAGGAAGAAGAAGCCAGGCAGAAAGCCGTGGTCCAGATGGCCATAGGGACCCTGTCTTATTCGGAAATCGAGGCTGTACAGCAGATTTTCTCAGAACTGGAGGGCAATGAGGGCCTTTTGGTGGCAAGTAAAATCGCGGACCGTTCGGGAATCACCAGATCGGTCATTGTCAATGCCCTGAGAAAGCTGGAGAGCGCTGGTGTCATCGAATCCCGTTCCTTGGGCATGAAAGGCACCCATATCAAAATCATCAACGATAAATTCAATGAAGAATTAGAAAACCTGAACATTTAGGAAAAATCACGAACAAAACACCTGCGCTGGGCATAAAATGAATGAATGGCGGAGGTGTTTTTATGAGAGCAGGACGCAGGCAGGGACAGAAGCGATTCAAAGTAGTGCTTTTGTCCCTGTTTTTGATCCTTATTTCCTGTGCGTCCTGCGTCACATGGGTGGTGCGGACCACCATAGAACCCAACATGGAAGACATCGGAAAGATGTGCGCCAAGGTGCTGGTGACGAGGATGGTGACAAAAGCCATCAATGACCAATTTCAGCAGGAAACAGACGCGGAAAAGCTGATCATCCGTAAAACCAACGACAAGGGAGAACTGGAGATGATCCAGGCTGACACAAAAGCCATCAATTTACTGATTACGGAAATTTCCAAAGAACTGCAGGAAGAATACGCGAACATGGGAGAGGAAACCGTTCAAGTTCCCATAGGAAGCTTTCTGGACAGTAAAGTGCTTTCCCAAACATGGCCCTGCATACCGATCAAAGTCATCCCGCTCAGCGTGTCAGGGATGGATTTCAAAACGGAATTTGAGACTCAAGGGATCAATCAGACAAAATATAAAGTTTACATAACCCTCAAGAGCGAAGTGAAAATGCTGGCGCCCTTTTCCGCCAAGACTTTTCATACCTCCAACACCATCCTCATCGCAGAAGCTGTCATCATAGGCAATGTGCCGCAGAGCTACGTCCAGGTGCCGAAAGAAGATATTCTGGACGTAACGTAGTAATTTGTGGCATAAAGGGGCCCAGATGTGTTAAGATAGAGACATGGTTAGATTTAACGAAAACAATGAAATTATCAAAGAAGAAGAATATCGGGCCATCCTGGTAGGCCTGCAGATGGATGAAGACGTGTCTTACTCCATGGAAGAACTCTCCGGCCTGGCACAGGCAGCGGGGGTGGAAGTCCTGGGAGAAATGATCCAGCGCCTTGAAAGACCCAATTCCGCGACGCTCATAGGAAAGGGAAAGGTGGAAGAGCTGGCACAGATGTGCGAGGTCATGGAGGCGGATATGGTGATTTTCAATGAAGAACTTTCCGGCATGCAGCTGCGAAACTTGGAGGAACAGCTGTCTGTGCGGGTCATAGACCGGACGATCCTGATCCTAGATATCTTCGCGGCCAGGGCCACTTCCAAGGAAGGAAAGCTCCAGGTAGAATTGGCGCAGCTCCAGTACAGGATGCCTCGGCTCACTGGGTTCGGAAAATCCCTGTCGCGTTTGGGCGGGGGCATTGGCACCAGGGGACCTGGAGAAAAGAAGCTGGAGACCGACAGGCGGCATATTGCCAAACGGATGGATGATATCAAAAAAGAATTGGCGCAGATCAAAAATACCAGGAGCACCCAGCGTTCTCGGCGGGAAAAGGCGGAAATCCCCGTGGTGGCTCTGGTAGGATACACGAATTCAGGGAAATCAGCGATCATGAACCGGCTGCTGTCCATGTCAGAAAAGGAGGACAAAGCAGTGACAGAGCAGGACATGCTCTTCGCGACTTTGGACACGCAGCAGAGGAGCATCCGCTTGGACAACAACTGTGAATTCATCCTGATCGACACAGTGGGATTCGTCAGCAAGCTTCCCCATTCTCTGGTAGAAGCGTTTAAAGCTACTTTGGAAGAAGTGGTTTACGCGGATCTGCTCCTTCATGTGGTGGACGCGGCATATGAAAATTATGATTTTCAGATCGAGGTGACAAACAAGGTCATCCATGAACTGGGCGCTGGAAATCAGAACAAGATCATGGTTTACAACAAAATCGACAAGATTGAGGAGCTTCCTATCGATGCTTCTGGCTGCGACTGCGTGTTTGTTTCCGCAAAAAGAGGAGACAACATGGAAGCGCTGCTGGAAAAGGTGCGGAAGACCATTTTTTCCAATCGGGTGAGGGCCAAGCTTTTGATCCCTTACAGCAGGGGTGACCTTTCCTCTTATCTTTACGAAAAAGCGGCGGTCTTTGCCATGGAGCACAGGGAGGATGGGACTTTTTTTGACGTGGAACTAGAACAGGCGGATTATAGCAGGTTAAAAGATTATGATACAGTATAATACGGTCAGACAAGAAGCTCACGCAGAGCAGATCATTGAAAAATCAAGGTTTATCGCATATGTGAAACCAGTAGAAAGCAGGGATGAGGCGGATGCGTTCATTTCCTCTGTTCGTGACATGCACAAAACAGCGACCCACAATGTGCCTGCCATGGTCATTGGCGACAAGTTTCAGATCCAGTGGGCCAGCGATGACGGTGAACCCCAGGGGACGTCAGGCGCGCCCATGGTGCAGATGCTAGTGAAAGAAGGGATCACCAATGTGGCTGTCGTGGTGACCCGCTATTTTGGCGGCATTAAACTAGGGACAGGCGGACTGGTGCGAGCCTATACCAGCAGCGCGCGTTTAGGGCTGGAGGCAGCGGGCAGATGCATGGTAAAAGAAATGGCCGCGCTGCGGTTCAAGCTGGACTATTCCTTCTTGAGCAAGGCTCAGAACCTTGCCAAAGAGGGTTTATTTTCCATTGAGGACATTGCCTATGCGGAAATGGTCACCATAAAAGCTGTCGCGGAGCTGGAAGATGCGGAGCAGGTAAAAGCTTCTTTCGCCAACCTGACATCAGGGACAGCGGTTTTAGTGGAGGAAACCACAGAACTGGCAAAAAAGGATTTGTAAAAAGGGTTTGGCTGAAATCTCTGACTCTCAGGGAGCAGCATACTGATGAAAACCGAGGTTGCCATCAGGCTTCTGAAGCCTTGGGATTTGGCGGTTTGTACCAGTTTTGAGAAATCTATGAAAAATATGTTGAAAAAAATCTAAAATTTTGATTGACATGTAGGAATTGCTGTGCTAAGATAGAGAAGCTTCAAACGTTCCAAGGTAGCTCAATGGTGGAGCAACCGGCTGTTAACCGGTAGGCTGTGGGTTCGAGCCCCACCCTTGGAGCCAATTGAAAACTTTCAATTGTGAAGGGGCGAGAACCCGAGAGGGTAAAAACCTCCAGTGAAGGTTTCGGCGTGGAGCGGTGTGTAGGCGCAGCGGAGCGCATTCAGCTTGCGCAGCAAGCGTGAGCCCCACCCTTGGAGCCAATTGATTTGATTCTAATGCTTGATCGCAAAAAGATGAAAAATCAAACAAAAAAACAGAAAAAAGTGCTTGACAACTGGTAATGATTTCTGTATAATAAATAAATGTGTCGAGAAGATAAAAATATGGGCGTTTAGCTCAGCTGGGAGAGCATCTGCCTTACAAGCAGAGGGTCATAGGTTCGAGCCCTATAACGCCCACCAT
>CAJTYS010000091.1 GCA_910583765.1 uncultured Eubacteriales bacterium
ACAACCCCTGGTCCATCATTCATTTCTTAGACAAAAAGAAGACGGGCGCTTATTGGGCCAATTCCAGCTCCAACGGGCTGGTGGATCAGTTGATCCGAGAAGGCGGCAAGGAGGTGAAGCTGGATTTTGAGGCGCTGTTGGATGGAAAGACCATTCTGACGGAATTGGACGAACAGATCGTCTACGGCGAACTGGACGGGAACGAAACGGCCATCTGGAGCCTGCTCTTGGCCAGCGGCTACTTGAAAGTGGTAAGTCAAGAGGACGGCTTGGACGGGCCTTTATACGAGCTGGCGCTGACCAACAGGGAAGTGTGGCGCATGTTCCGCTCCATGGCGCGGGGATGGTTCCGGAACGGTTCCGCCAATTACAGCGACTTCATCAAAGCCCTGCTTTCCCATGACCTGGAAGCCATGAACGAATACATAAACGATGTGGCTTTGTCCACTTTCAGCTATTTCGACACAGGGAAGAAGTCGTCAAAGGCCGAGCCAGAACGCTTTTATCACGGCTTTGTCTTGGGTCTGATGGTGGAGCTTTCAGGCAGGTACGACCTCACTTCCAACAGGGAGAGCGGATTCGGCAGGTATGACGTGATGTTGGAACCATTGAAGCCCGAGGATGACGCGATGATCCTGGAATTCAAAGTTTTTCAGCCAAAGAAGGAGAAAGACCTGGAAGAAACGGCGCGGGCCGCCTTGGCCCAGATCGAGGAAAAGAAATACGCCGCTGTCCTGGAAGCCAAGGGGATCCCCGCCCAGCGAATCCGCAGGTATGGCTTTGCCTTTGAAGGCCAGAAAGTGTTGATCCTTGCCGGATAGTCTTGGCCTCATGGTTTGAAAAATGGCGGACAAAATCTGCCCGCCAAATTTTTTTCAGAAATTTATACACTTTGCTTGACATACGGGGGTCCAACTTTTTGTCTGCCCCCTGCTCATGAACGCTCAGTGCGCCCGCGCTACTTCACTGTCACTTTGATCCCTTTCTTTACGCCGTTCGCGGACACGACATAAACTGTACATTTGCCCTTGTTTTTTCCTTTGATCGTCCCTGCGCTGGAGACTGACGCGATCTCTTCGTTGGTTGAATAATAGCGGTACGAGGCGATATGCTTTTTCGGAAGCAGCTTTTTCCTGCTATCCTGCTTTATGGTCTTTGCTTTGATTTTCTGGGTTTTACCTTTCTTCACCGTGGTTCCCGCTTTTGACACTTTGATAGCCTTAGCGTTGGTGTATCCCTTTTTGTGCTTTCCGACCACATGCATGGACATGGTTCGTCCGATTGTTTCTTTCTTTCCCTTTACTATGCGGTAGGCTTTTATCTGTGCTTTGTACGTCCCCTTTGTGCTGATCTTTTTCTTGTTGATCTTACTGATCAGCAAGCTTGTCTTTGCGTTTCCTTTGATGCTTTTCACTAATTTTGCCTTACCCCCGCAGCTTCCAGCATAAATGTCATATCCTGCCGCGCCGTTTACTTTGCTCCAAGACACTTTAAGCTTTGTGCCGGATATGGACAGTTTGGCTTTACGATTGATCGACACGTTGTTTTTGGCAATATCCGCTTTGGACGCGGCAGACTCTTTGGGTTCGTCAGTGCGTGTCGCCGATTGTGTTGGTTCCATGGTTTGATAACTTTTATTCACAGACCCTGCGTAGTTTCCGCAGAATGTGATTGTCACCGTCACATGGTTTCCGTTTGTGTTTGTTGTGATCCTATAATCTTCATTTTCGATCAAAGTTTTGCTGCCATCTGTGATCACCATGTTTTTTACGTCTTCTGCGCTCTTGATCTCAGAAATTTGAATGCTGCCGCCTTCTTGGTACGCTTTCGGTTCAATTCGGAAAGGAACAGCGGTGCTTTCAAGTCCTGTGTATTCTTCCGTCGCTTTCACAATCGCTCTTGCGTACCATGTTCCTGCTTTTTCTGGTACAGTTTCTGTGAACGCACCATTCGCACTGTTACTGTATTGATAAAAAACCGTTCCAAACTTGGAGGCTGCGCTCGGCGTGTTGGCTGGTTCTCCGTAACTCCACCCCTTTATGGAAATCGGTGTCGTCCACTGATTGATGCCGACCCATTTTGCCAAGATCTCCATGGACTTTTGAATTTGCGTTCCTGGCTCGAAAGGTTCTAGCAGGTCACCTTCTTTTGCGTACCATCCGGCAAAGTAATATCCGTCCCTGATGGGAGACTCCGGTAGGCTGACCGTGCCGCCCTGTTCAATGAACTGACTTTCAGATTTCTCGCCGGTATCCACGACAATAATGTGTTTCACCGTGTCTCCTACTTTGATTTGTCCAGTTCCAACAACATTCGCCGCGATTTTATCCATGATCGTGTCAGGAGTATTTTCAGGAAGCAAAAGCTGTCCGTTGACAACCATGGTGCTGCCAAGGTCAATGTAGTCTGCCACAGTATCCAGCGTCACATAGGTTTTCGCGTCTACGACCGCCCCCTCTTCCACTGTCAGTTTCGATCCCTCTGGAATTTTCAATATCCGGCTCCGTTTTCCGCTGCTGGCGACTCCTGCGCCCAGCGTCAATGTCTGCCCCTGCTTGAGAACTGTTTCCCCATTGGCGACATTTACAAAAGAGTCATCTCGCATTTCTATGACAAAGCCATTGATAGTCCCTGAATTTTCCACGGCAGCATTGTAGCCTGTTATCAAAATCGTGCTAAAATTACCTGTTGTATGAATCGTCCCGCTGTTTTCCAGGCGGTTTTGATTTTGGAAGATTCCCGCTGAAGACACGTTCAAAAGGCCATTGTTTTGAAAGATGCCGCCGGTTTTGTTTGTGGCATCGTAGGCATTATAGACCGCGCCTTCATCTTGAATGTTCATAGTGCCGTTGTTCACAAACGCAGCGTTCTGATAATTCCATGCTTCTGCCTTGCCTTCCACATTTAACGTCCCGTTATTGATGAGTGTAAAATTGTTGTCATTGTTGATGCGGCATCCGTTCTGCACGTTGAGGGTCCCATCGATAATAAGGCTGCTGCTCTTTTGCGGTTTTGTTTTATAACGCACATTCAGCGTGCTTCCGTCTGTCATGTCCACAGTGGTTCCCTTGGGTATGGTGAGCGAGGAGGCTTTTTTGCTATATGTGCCAATGGTAAGAGATTTTCCCGCCAGGCTCATATGCTCGTTCCACGTCACGTCCCCAAAAATGAATCCAGTATTTGATAACGTCACCTCATCTGCGGCCTCGTCATACGAGCATCCAAAATACCAGACAATATCACCCTCAAGAGGCGGGATCGACCCGCTCTGAAAACCGTATAGAACCGCGTTGTTCGATGCCTTCAAAGGTTTTGTTGAAACAGACGGCATCTCCAAATCAGCGCCTTTGTTTTGTGCGAACAGCGTTCCGCCCGCCATCATGCTTTCGTTGAAATCCAACGTGCCGGAAGCCTTTTCTGTACTGGTGTTTCCGATCGCCCGCACATGACTGGATATCAATTCCAACTTGCCCGTATTGGCATGAATCGCTTTTCCGCCTTCATTGATAGCGATCACGTGGCTATCCGCGATCCTTACTGTCTTGCCGCCAGCCTGTCCGGAGCAGATGGCGCTGCCGCCGGAGACTCCCTGATGGTTGCGAATCTTGGCGAACTGGCAATCCTTGATGGTTATGTCACCAAGAACAGATTGGATCCCGTTAGCCGTTTCCGCTGTCGCTCCGTATAAAACTTCCAAACGGAGACCATCCACTATCACGTTTCCGCTTGCCTGAATCCCAGCCTTTTGGCTATTCAGCTTTAAAGATCCCGCTCCCGTGAAATTTAGATCCACAGGCGCTCCGCTTTGCTTGTTGGACGCGCAGATTCCTATGGAGCTGGCCGTGATCTGGTTCTCGCCTTCCACCTTGATCTCCACTGGAACAGGAATTTGAATCCCCATTCCCCCGCTGTTGTCAATCTCCGCGTTTCTCAATAGGATCGTTCCGCTGACAACCTGGCCATCCTGCAGCTTTGGCGTCCAGGAGATTTTCCCTGCTCCTGCCGTATAAACCGTTTCTGTTTTCGGCACATCGGACAGCCATTCAAAAATCAGGCCGCCTGACTTGTCATCATCTGATGCCCAGGCATTTTCCGCATTGGCTATCCCTACTCCAAAAAGGAGCACGGCAGCTGTCAGAAGCAGGACGCTCCATCTTTGTCCTAATGTCTTTGCCTTGTCTTCCATCATGTCCAATTCCTCCTATTTTTTCGTCATTTTATTATAGGAGCATTTGGAGAAAAAGCAAGGTTTCTGGTACGAACGTTGATTTTCTCGATCAGAACGTGAAAGTCACAGTGCGTTTTTCTTTGGCACACCACTATGCCGCAGCTTCACGGAGGAAGAGGTTTTCGCCGCTTTGGACGAACAGGGCCTGTCGGACAGAAAGGAAGAAGTCAAAGCTTGGTACGATGGTTTCACCTTCGGGAACAAGTCTGA
>CAJTYS010000092.1 GCA_910583765.1 uncultured Eubacteriales bacterium
TTCAACGTTTATCAGGATTTTTCGCCTATGAAACTGTCAAACTCGGGATTATACTTGTTTTCTCGCCAAGCCACAAGGAGTCTTGCATTTTTAACCATGTATTCCCTTTTCAAATCATTCCAAAGGAAATCCTCCCAATGGTAGCGTCCGGAAGGATCGATTTGTCTAGGCACGTCATATCATGCCGTCATTCGTCATGCGGCCATGACTAAATCAGATATCATATTCAACGTCCACGATCAGGAATTTTCCATCCTTCATTTTTTCCAATGTAAAAATTGGAATGATGATGTCAGGCGCATATACCGTGACGCTCACAACCACAATATTTCCTGATTCTTTGCGATGGCTCTTCATAAAGTCCCGCTCTATGGTATAAAACGTGAGGCCTTCATAAAAATCGCTGTCCGCTATTTGCTCTTGAAATTCCCGTGTCGCGATGTCCTGAATAGCCGCTTTTTTCTTCCAACCATATTTAACGCGCAACGCCTGTTCCACGGTGGATTGTATTTCTTGCTCCTCTCTTCCGCCCACAGCGCTGCCTGTCGTAAAAAAACTGAAACGCAATCGTGAAAAGAGTGTCAAATGACTCTGTTTCAATGCGCCTTCAACAGTTTCATGTTTTCCTCTAGTTTCACCTCTTTCGCATAATCGTAAGGCGTTCTCCCTTCCCCGTCTTTTCCGTCCACTTTTCCGCCGTTCTCAATCAAATATTCCAGTATGTCTGCGCTAGGCGACTCTGCGGCTATATGCATGATCGTGCGGGAAACGCCGTCCAACGTGGTTTCCTGGTTCACGTCCGCCCCGGCTTCCACCAGCAGTTTCACGCTCTCAAAATCACCGATACTGACGGCGGTTTCCAAAGGGGTTTCTCCCTCCTCCGGTGTTCCCGCCGCGCCTTTTTCCAACATGGTTTTTACCAGATCATGGTCTCGGCATTCCACTGCCGCCCGCAGCGTTTCAGGGGAAACCTCCGCTCCTCGATCCAGCAAAGTTCTTACATGATCCTCCAAATTCACGAAGGTTCCAACATCGGCCAGCCATTTCAAGTAATCCTGTCCGTAAGGGATCTCTTGTTTCAACAATTCATTGAAAACGCCGTCATGATATGTCAAATAGCCGCAGCGCCTCTCTTCTTCCGTTGGTTCATAACCCAGTTTCACCAACATTTTCACTGAAGCTGCCGTTCCTAACTGGCACGCTCCTTCCCATGTCGAGATTAAGCCTCCATCGTCTTCATCCTCGTCAAGAGAGTCTTGATCATCCTGTTCGTCTTCATATGGTTCCACGCCGTTTCTCTGATATGTGTATCCTTGCTCTAACAGCAAACGCAGGGCCGGCTCGTTCCCGCCAATCGCGGCGTAAGTGATGGCCTGGTACTCGTTCTCGGACATCCGATTCCCGTCCAAGCCCTTTTCCAATAGAAACCGCACGCTTTCCTCCCCATTGCGTAGCGACGCGATCTGCAGAAGATCCATCCCACTGCCGGAAGTCTCGTCCACAATGGAAAAATCGTATTCGGCGCGTTCCATTTGGCGCAGTGTCGCGCTGCCACAGTTTGCCGCGGCGAATAGCAAGACTTTGTCTTTGTTTTTAATTCGGTCCTCTTTCACCAATCTCGACAACGTCTGGTCATCTCCCTTGATCGCGGCTTCCAGCCCCGGCTCCAAACCGGTTTCTTCTCCTTGCCGTTCCAGCCAGGACAGCACCTTATCCGCGTATAGGTATTTCCAGCGGTTTTCCAAACATGCTTTCATCGCCCTCTTGTCGATTCGCGCGCCAGCCCGCACGAGCAGTTTCGCCCGTTCTTCTAAGTCCGCCATGTCAGGAGAGGCAAAACACAAGAGACTCTCCAAAGGTGTTTCCTTTCCTCCATTTACTGGCGCGCTGCGTTCCACGAGCGCTTTACACACCTCATAAGGCTCATTGCGAATGGCATGGTTCAAATAGGTATATTCTTCCCCGCAATTATCCAACGGAGCCCCTGCTCGGATCAGGGCTTCCGTCACTTCGCCGTCCGTGTAATCGCTGGTGAGCGCTATGGCCAAAGGCGTGCGGTTGTCCTCGCCAAAGTAAGTCCATCCCTCGTTTTTTCCAACTATGGTGTCGGAATTGGACAGATCCACGTCTTTTCCTGACTCCAGGACCTCTTTGACTCCCTGCAGGTTATTGCAGGTAATCGCATATGCCAACTTTTCCAATCGCGGTTCCTGTGACTTTGGCGAACATCCCACGGTCAACAGCATCGTTCCGATCATGCCGCCGATTAAACCTTTTGCCAACGACTGTTTTTTCATCACTTTTCCCAATCCTTATTTATAACTCCATTCAAACTCTCTTGTTTGCCAACTGCCTCTTGCTTTCTTTACTGTAAATAGTCCCCAGGAAGTTGAATAGCTCGTCGCGCTTTTTTCACGTCCAAATTTTTTAGAGAGTTCTTTCATCCCGCTCTTATATTGCTTTGCGTTGCTCCCAAACCAAATTTTTCCTGTCATCTTTAACCTTCCAGCTGGCGCGCTTGATCGTCCCGGCATGTACTTGTATGGTTGAAACGCCGTCAGCCACCAAGCCTTTCCGCCTTTCGTGGAGGATTTGCTATCCCGTGTGAACATTGGTTTGCCGCTTCCCTTCTTGTACAGACTCATCTTCATCCTGAGCATTCGATCCTTTTGATAGGCGCACTTCCATTGAAACCCCTTCTTATAATATAGCCCTATTTCACATCCGCTGGATATGCTATGTCCATGCATTGCCCCATATTGACCTTTCCAAAATTCGATTTTCCATTTCTTTGTTTCAACTTTAAATTTTGCGATGTTCATGCCAAAATGGTTCGCCGCATAGTCATATATGTCATAATACCCCAAATACTTTTGAGGCAGGGACGCATGTCCACTTGGCTTTCTGTTACGCCTCAGAGCCAAACATTTTTTGTATTTTGTGATGTGAAAAAGCAACGCTCAGAGTCGCCGTGATTAGAACTACCCCTACCGTCATGCATACGAATTGAATCGACACTTCGTCATGAACATCAACGTAAGCGTCTAAAATCCATCTGTACACGAATGTCCCCACGAAAATGTTAGCCGCATAAAGTATCCACTTCCATGGGCTGTAAATCACCGCCGACGGAATCGTAAGGAACCAAAACAGTAAAAATGCGCTATCTCGTACAATCAACGCCACTATGCTCATTTGGGCACTCAGCGTAAAAACTTCCACGCCTATCCCGATTGCCATCCAAGTCAAATTGCTACAATAAAGATATCCCGTCAGATTATTAATTTTCCGTTTTAATTCCAAATTTACGAATCTTTTGCTATGAAAGGACCGAATGGAAGAAAACATACCGGCTATGAGGAACAACGCGAACTTTTCTCCCATATTCCAAAACACTTCTGCGAAAATTCCGTCAAAAAGTATGAACACTCCCACCATCCAGATTAACCACATCGCCAAAAATGGCTGTTTCAGTGATGGTACACGTTGAAGCGTTTCAATGCTTAACTTCCAAGCCTCCCTCAGTTTCTTTAGTTGTGATAAAAATTTCCGCATTTTTGCTCCAATTGGCTTCCGAAGTTCTCTGTCAGTATGAGCCTGTTTATATTTCGTCTACATTTTTATTTTAGCAGCATGCGCGCCTTAATGGTCTAGCTAATTTCCTATCATTGGGACATTCGTCTTAGTTTTACTAGAATAATAAAACTTAAACTACCACCTACTAAAGTAGGTGGAATTGGGCATGAATGCCCAGGACTGAAAGTCCTTATGTAAGACTTAAGTCCTCTGAAAGAACTTAAGCTAAAGTTTACTGGAATCGTGACTGAAACTCACTCTTCCACTTTGAACACCTCATCCTTTCCGTCGTTTCCTTGGTTCGCGATGTAGTTCCGGATGATTTCTTCCGTCACGTTCCCCACCGTCGCGCAGAAGTAGCCTCTCGCCCACAGGTGTTGGCCCCAGTATCTTTTCTGCAGTTCCGGGAATTCTTCCTGCAAAAGCCGCGATGTCCTCCCTTTCAGATACTGCACGATTTTGCTCGGTGCCAAGCTTGTCGGGCATGAAACCAGGACGTGCACGTGGTCTTTCCCCACGCTGCCTCGCCAAATCGTGATGTTTCTCGCCTGGCACCCTTGGCGGATCAGCTCCCTCGTCCTTCTTCCGATTTTTCCCGTCAGAACGCCATGCCGATATTTCGTGATCCATATCATGTGGTATTTGATGTCGTATACCGCATGCCCGTTTCTTTGATATTCGTCCATACTCATCACCTCTCTCTTGAGTATGGACCGTTCTCTTCAAGGCTAAAAGCGTATACCGTCTTAAGACGGTGGAGTTA
>CAJTYS010000093.1 GCA_910583765.1 uncultured Eubacteriales bacterium
GAGATTTTCTAATTATACTGAAAAGTATGTTATACCACACTGATAAGCAAGAAAGGGTGTATTGCGACCATCCTTATGAGTGTGGTTTTGTCATTTTTGAGAAATAGGATTAAATGCTATAACTTCCAGTTTGGCATACCAACCTTTCTCTATAAATGAACATCGTTTTTGACTATGCCTGTCACTGGAGACGCGCTTTGACAAAAGCTATCATAACAACGTATGACACCATGGGGGAGGGGGCGCATACAAAAGCTGGACTGGTTAAACCGCCAATCCAAGGCTGTGTCTGAACATCCTTTTATGTTCGCTTATTTCTGTGCCTGTGACAGATAGGCTTTGATTTGCGCACAGAAGAATTCAGCGTTCCGAATTTGCTCTCGTACTTCCTCTTTTGAAATAAGGTAATAATCATCATGGTCGCTGCTGCCTCGAACCTCAAAAGCTTCACGAATGATATCCGAAAGCTCCGAGTCAAAGATTCCCGTTCGAATATACTCCCTGCGAAAATAAGAAGAAACACCGGAATGTTTGGCAAAATCGATCCGTTCCAACGCGAGGACGCTTCTCATGCTATGAAAAACCGCATAGTACGAGCGGTTCGCCGCTCCTTTGTAGTCGCCATGTTCTGCTAACAGCTTCGCGGACTGAACGCATTGCTCCGCCTGTTCCAATCGATAATTCGACAAATTCTGTAGTTAGAGGATTTAAGCCATAATTGCCTTGTCGCATGCGCTTTTCGTGTTTTGTGTTTCGATATCCCATCGCTGTCACCTCTTTTTCCCAACTCCTATCTGTTTTTATTATAGCCCAGTCCCACATGCGCCGCAATCACTAATCTTTAAAAGGAGAATGATTCCCGTTTGGCATACTGTGCGCAGACTTCGGCATGAATGCGACAACGGCATTCAGCGTGTTCGCACGGGCAGTCATCCGAAAAAAAATTGCATTTGAAATACAAGTACCGGAAGAACTATCGAGAGCTGATGGCAGACGAGCATTCACGGCACTTCATGCCGAAGCAAAAACAAATGGAATTCAGGACATGGCAATGGATGAAATTGATGAAGAAATCCGTCAGGTGAGATATGAAGGAAATAAAGGATGAGCCACTATACAGTAATTGACACGAACATGATAAAACATTTGTCATCACAGCGAAAGAATGTTTGACTATCTTAAATCAAAGCATCTGATATCGTCAGTAATCAATATTAATGACCGAAATATGAACACATGGAATGAAAAACGTGGTAAAATAGGGAAACAGCAATAGGCAAGAGCGACGGTCTTAAATTAGAAATTAAGAACCCGTTTCCTGCCGCACCGAAAGGAGAACGAATAATGAAAACGTATTTATCAAAAACACCCATCCGCGCCCTGGCCTTCACGGTGATCTTCGCCATGCTGGCGGCCTGCTGCCTAACATTCGGGGGGGGGGTACGGCAGCAGCAACTATGCCTGAAAATCCAAGGGTAACGGATGACGGAACCGCAACCTGGGACTGCGTGTGGTTCGGAAGCTATCCACAGGGTTCTGATGGAAATGGCGGCTACAAGAAGGAAAAGATCAAATGGCGGGTGCTCTCCGTCAGCGATGGCGAAGCTCTGCTTCTGGCGGACAAGAATCTGGATTGCAAACGGTATAACGAGACAGGCACTGCTGTGACCTGGGAGACTTCCACCGTCAGGAGCTGGCTCAACGGATACGGAAGTGAGTCCAACATAGAGGGGGAGGATTACATCAGCGACAATTTCATTAATAAGGCATTCACCATGCCTGAAGAGCAGGATGCCATCCAGGAGAAGACCATCGAGAACCCGGACAATTCAGAATTGGGGACGAAAGGTGGCAGCGACACTAGGGACAAGGTGTTTTTACTGTCCATAGAGGAAGTCACGAACTCAGCCTATGGGTTCTCGAGTGCTGCATCGGAATCCTCCCAGACAAGAGGGGCGTTAAACACGGATTACGCAATATCCCAGGGAGCGGATGCAATTGTGGACGGCAACGGCTATTGGTGGCTGCGGTCGCCTGGCCGTAGTTCTTATTTTGCCGCCAACGTGGGATGCAGTGGGTGGGTCTATCACACCGGCGAGAGTGTCAACCTTGATGACCGCGCTATTCGTCCCGCTTTGTTCTTGGATCTAAAATCTAGTTTCTGGTCTTCCGCCGGGACAGTTTCAAGTGGAGGAGAGGTGAACGAGGTCGAGTACATCCCAGTACAATCCCTGCAATGTGAAGAAAAGAATGTGTCATTGAAAGAAGAGGAGAAAAAGCAGATTAAGGTGGCGATTCCCCCGACAAACGCTTCGATTCAGAAAGTGATCTGGACATCTTCCGATGAATCCGTGGCGACAGTGGACGCAGATGGAGAGGTGACGGCGATCGGTCAGGGTAAAGCCACGATCGAGGTCAGGGTCGTGGACGGCTCCACTGCACAGTGCCAAGTTACGGTGACAGAGAAATCCGCGCCTCCGGCACCACCTCAGCCTCCGACAACATCCGGAGACGGACAGCAAACCACGGACAAGGAAAATCAATCCAAACCATCAACAGAACCGACTGCGGAATCAAAGCCGGCCACATCATCAACAGAGGCAACGAGCGAATCAAAGCCGACCACCGCAAAAATCACGAAGCCAAAGAAAGTGACTCTGAGCAAGGTGAAATCCACCAAGCGCGGAACCTTAAAGCTGACGTGGAAACGAGACAAAAAAGCCACAGGCTATCAGGCAGTGGTGGCGACAGACAAGAAATTCAAGAAGAACAAAAAGTCAGCTTTTATCACTAAAAACAAAACCGTCACCAAGACCTTCACCAAGCTGAAACGAAAGAAGACTTATTTCGCCAAAGTGCGAGCCTATAAAAAGATAGGCAAGACTAAGGTTTATGGCGCTTACAGCAAGGTGAAGAAAGCGAAAGTGAAGTAACAGTTCCCAATTTGATACGCAGCATAATGAAAAAGTAGAAATGGGGAGTGCCTTAAAGCCTTGGGCTGATCAAGAATCAAGCCAAGGCCTTGGGCCTCCCTTTTTAGCTGCCTGGTTTTCATCGGGGAAAGTGATAGCTAGAGAGACTGCTCCATGAGCGAAGAGAAATAGTGGAGCAATCGGGAACACGGAAATCAGTTTTTAAAGGTTAATCAGACTGCGGGAGCCATCATGCCAACATATCCAGAAATCAAAGACAAAAATTGCGGAAAAACTGAAAAAATTACTGAAATTCCCAATTTTATCAGTCAAAACATTGGCAGACCAACAAAAAATCGCTCAATGCGGCACCTCTATCAAAAAATTCGTAATTTTTATATCAAAATTAGCGATTTGTTGGCGCAGCAGCTTCCTACCCACTGGAGCGGTCCATATGAATTCATATGAAACCTTGAAAAATTGATTTCCGTGAATCGGAGAAATCTTGAATTGTGAGCATGGCGGGTCAATGGTATAATGGTGAAAAAGGGCAGGTAGGCAGATCGAGATTTATCAATAGGGTAACTTGCAAAAATATCAGAAGCTGTGAATTAGACTTAAAAATACGAATTTTAGGAGACAATATGAAAGAATATACCTATGTTACTTTAAGACAAAGACCAGAATTAAGAGAAGATGCTGCCGCATGGTTTCACGACAAATGGAAAGTGCCACAAGAGGCTTATCTCGAATGTATGGAAGCATATCTTAATAATAAGACAGAATATGGTTGGTATTTTTGCTTAGACGGCAAGCATATTGTAGGCGGCCTTGGAGTAATCGAAAATGATTTTCATAATAGGAAAGACCTTATGCCCAATGTATGTGCAGTATATACAGAGAAGAAATATCGTTGTCAAGGAATTGCAGGGCAATTGCTTGATATAGTTGTGAAGGATATGAAGTCCAGAGGAATACCCCCCGTCTATTTGATTACAGACCATACAAATTTTTATGAAAGATATGGTTGGGAATTTTTGTGTATGGTTCAAGGGGATAATGAACCTGATATGACAAGAATGTAT
>CAJTYS010000094.1 GCA_910583765.1 uncultured Eubacteriales bacterium
CGCCAGCACGATGATTCTTGTGCTGTGTTTTCGTTCTAACAACTGTTTCATTTTTCTATTCCTTTCCTAATTCTAAATATCATTCCCAATTACTTCTTCTGATTGTAGCGACGCTTTCATGCGTGTCTTTCAATCACCCCCTCTTTATTGGGTGGGCTTTTTGCCAACAAGCAAACCAGCGCAGCCTTTCCAAGCAATCAGCTCGTCCAGTCCTGGACGTTCTCGCTTTCGATACAACCAAATGGTAGCATTTCCACCTCTATTATGCCACCATATGATAGCATCGGTCAAGGGGTGATTTTCATGTACTTTAAAAGAATCGAAGACCTTAGGATCGACCATGACTTGACGCAGCAAGAGATCGCTGATCAGCTGGGGCTCCACAGGGAAGTCTACCGCAGATACGAAAAAGGCACGCGCACGATTCCCATTGATTGTCTAATGCGGCTGGCGGATCACTATCACACTAGCACCGACTATCTGCTTGGACGCACGAACATCTTAAAGCCTTATAAAAAGGGGTGATCCTGTCACGGTCTTGGACGTTTTTCTCATCCCTCTTCGTCTCCGCTTTCTCTAAGGAGACACGCAAGCGAGGCCGCTTCTTCCTGCAGGGCGCAGGCTTGATTCGCCAGCCCCCGCATGGCATCTTCATAAACGTCCCATCTGTGAAACCCCGTTCTCATCGCATGCTCGATCGTGAGTAAAACGCTCCCCAAAACAGCCACGTCCTCTTTGATTTTCGCTAGCTTTTCCCATGTGATTTTTCTCAGTTCTCCTTCCATCTCTCGCCAATCCTCCTATCCTTTACGCTCTTTTAACCAATCCATCAGCGACTCCAGCTCGTCCTCCAACCTATACGCCCGTCTCGACATCCCATAGATGGCGTCTCGATAAGCGGCCGGATTCGTAAACGCCGCTCCCAATGCGTCATGAACCGCTTCCAGCGCGCTCCACAAAATCCTGACCGCTTCTGCCATTTCTTCCACACGCTCTTGCAACGTCAAAAAATCTTCCTGTTTCATGCTTTCTCTTTTATTGTCCTTTTCCACGATTGCTCTCATTGGATGGAAGTCTTGCGACACGGCTCTGGAACGTCTTTCGGAAGCCAGGCGATGACCTTGAATCCTTTTGATTTCAGGCTGCCCCCACCTTCATCGTACCATTTTTCGTCCTCCAGGAAGCCCTCTATCACTTTCCTTTCGCCGCCCTCTTTTTCTTCTACCGTCAAATACAACGGCTGTCGCTCCACGGGCAAATAATCCATGCCAACGAGATTCCATCTTGTGTCTTCCGAGTCACTCTCCTTTCTTTTGCGCTGATCCAATTCCATCAAAGAACGCTTGATTTCTGAAATCCAATTTTTGCTTTCGATTTCGTTCAGCCTTTTGATCAATTCCTGTAAATTCTCCATCGTCTCTTCCTCCTTTACGGATGTTCTTTCTTCCGGCTTCATTTTGCCACTTTCCTCCCGTGATGATTTTTTCCAGTTTCCAGACCGGATCGTCATGGGCCTGGGTTCCAAATCTGTGATAAAAGCGGCAGCATGTTCATGGGTCCCTTCCATCACAGGCAGGGTAGGCCAAGGAAGTCTTGGAAAGATCGGCTTCCGAAGCCAGGGCTCCCATGGAACGTGATGTCTTTGATTGTTTTTGTATTATACGAAAAGACCTGGACACACGTATGTCCAGGTAAAAATTTTTCACTTTATTTTTTCAATGGCGCAATGACGATAAGGCGGCAGGCTCTCTGTGAAAAGATGGGTAAAAGATGCGGCCTTCCTTTATGACAAGAAGCTGAAGAGCACGCACCTTTTTTCAGTTCCTCCAATTCCGTCTCAAAGATGGGCTTTATTGATATTCCGGAAATATCGCTGGCGGCATTTCCTACATATTAGAAAAGGCGGGGAGGGCGTCTGCCCTGCGTGGATCCAGTCCAGGACTATGGGACGATATTTCTTTAGAGAAAACAGTGATCTTTTCCAAACCATTCCTTTCTCTCAGAAATCAGTTTTTTCAGATAGGCCAGTTTCTGGGTAAGGGCTTCGGTCCTCTTTGCGGTATCCACATCTTCGTAATCCATGAATGAAACCCATTCGTTTAAATTCTGATTAATATCGTCATGAAGATACTGGCAAAATTGCAGCATGCTTGTATGGGATATCTCGTTTACCACATCTCCTTGATCCAGAGGATAGCGTTCATCGTCTTCACATATGATATGACAATTCCAGTAACTTACAGCGCACAAAAAGCGGCTGGGTTCTAAAAACCCTTTTACACAAAAGGGCCGCATTGTTTCAAGTCCATGTATCGCCTGTTCCAGCCACTCGAAGGCAATATCGTCAAGATAACTTAACCCGTATACAGAAGTACCCTCAAGCTGAAAATCACTCCAGCCATGTAAAGGCTTTGTCAGCATTTGCTTCACCTCCCTCAGTGCTTTCACTGACAATTATTTGTATTAAAAACCCCTCGTTTGTTCACAGGAAAAACAGCAGGCACGCTTCCTTTTCTGGCGTGCTTACTGTTTCATGGAGTCTCTTTATTCTATTGCGTCGCCTATGGAAAACTTATTTTACTTTCACCGTTTTCACTGAGCTATACGCTCCATAGATTTTCGTACTGCCGACTTTCTTGTACGCCCGGCCTTTCACGTAATACTTTATCTTGGATTCCAGCTTCCTCGCTTTTTTCTTTCTATCAAACCTTTATTGCCTTTTATCCTTAATGATTTATCAGCGACCTACAAATATGGATGTTTCTTCTTACCCGGTTCCGGACCGCAGTAAAGTCCATATGGGTCACAGATCCAATGCTTCTTTCCTACTTTTACCCGACACCACTGATGCTTCCACTTATTCTCATTCACATGCTCATACTTTATTCCCAAAATATTAAGACAAAGACCCGTTGCTCTCGTACAACCAGCGCAGGAAGCAACATGACGCACAAAATATCCATATGGATCAT
>CAJTYS010000095.1 GCA_910583765.1 uncultured Eubacteriales bacterium
GGTTTTACGCGACCTGCGCGTGCTTTTTTAATTATTCAACTGTCAAACTCCCGAGGATTGTATCATTGATAGAATTTGTGTATAATAATAGATGAATTAGGGATTGAGGATAATTAGATGAAAGGACGGTGTTTCTATGTCAGCTTTACAAGAGCAAGTCGTTCAAAAAATCAATGGCCTTTCGGAGGATAATTTGCGGTTTTTACTGGATATGATCGAGCGCTTCATGCAGCCGGAAGCAACGAAAAAAGATATATCTGGTTCAACAAGAATTGGTATTGTCAGAGGCCAGGATCTATATGACGATGATTATGATTTTGATGAAATGAACGCTGAAATCGAAAAAATGTTTGGAGTGGGAGAATGAAGCTGCTATTGGATACGCATATCATATTGTGGGCATTGAATGATAATCCTCGATTACTAGATCAAGCCAAGGCCTTTATTATGGACGAAAAAAAATGATATTTATTATAGCTCGGCATCTGTTTGGGAGGTGGCGATAAAATATATGTCAAAACCGGATAAAATATGGATTAGTGGGTCGAGATTGTCGGACTTATGCAAAAGCATGGGATATCGGATGCTGCCGATTGCCGATCGGCATGTGAAAGCGTTGGAAACATTAGTATATCACAATCAACAGCAAACACATCTTGATCCTTTTGATCGAATCATGATTGCCCAAGCGAAAGCGGACGGCATGAAGTTCATCACCCATGATTCTAAAATCCCATTTTATGAAGAATCTTGCATCATGGCAGTATAAAATGGTTTTAGTAAAGCAAAGCCAAATGAAGAGAGGTATGGCACATCAAGCAGAGCACCTCTCTTTTTTAGTGGGAAAATTTCTTCAAAAAATTTTTCGCCGCCTTCCCGCTATTTTCTCCAAATCTTACCTGCCGGTAACTATCCCACTTGAAAGTGCCGTCTTTACAAGCGTGCGGGAAACCGGCATAATAAGGGCATCAGCAGGAGGGAGGGAAAAAATGACATGGAGATCAAGAGATAACAGCAAAGGGATCGCAGAAGTGCTCAGCCAGGCGGACGCTGTGATCATCGGCGCGGGCGCGGGGCTTTCCACAGCCGCGGGCTTTATCTACACAGGCCAGCGTTTCCACGAATATTTTCAGGATTTCATAGACCGGTATGGATTTTCAGACATGTATTCCGGTGGATTTTATCCCTTTGAAACGCCAGAGGAACATTGGGCTTACTGGAGCCGGTACATTTACATCAACCGCTACATGGATGCGCCGAAACCAGTCTACCATAAACTGTACAATCTGGTGAAGAACAAAGATTATTTCGTGCTGACAACGAATGTGGACCATTGTTTCCAAAAGGCTGGATTTGATAAACACCGGCTTTTCTACACACAGGGGGATTATGGATTGTTCCAGTGCGGCAGGCCGTGCCACCAGAATACTTACGACAATGAGGTTGTTATTCGGAAAATGGTTGAAGCGCAGGGCTATATGATTGATGCTAATGGTACATTGCTTTTGCCGGGGAACGTCTCTCCTAAAATGACGGTTCCATCCGACCTTGTGCCACACTGTCCGAAGTGCGGGGAGCCCATGAGCATGAACCTCCGGGCAGACCATACCTTTGTAGAGGATGAAGGATGGCATCGGGCTTCGGAACGGTACGCGGAATTTCTCCGCGGACACCAGAATGAGAAAGTGCTGTTTTTAGAAGCAGCAGTCGGATTCAATACGCCAACAATCGTAAAATATAGCTTTTGGCGCATGACGCGCGAATGGAAAGATGCTGTTTATGTCTGTTTGAACCATGGAGAGGCATATGCGCCTGATGAAATAAAAAAGAAATCTATTTGTATCAATGGAGACATTGGAGAAGTTTTAGATCAGCTTTCAGCAAAATAAGATTCTTTGCAAATGGACGCCTATTCTAACCACTTTTCTAATCGCTTGTTGACAAGCGTGGTTAGCATGGTTAGAATGTGGGTAGAATCTTTTTGGGAGGCGATCAGATGATTTATCAAGAAAGCGAGACCGTGGAATTGAAGTCTGTTGTAGTGGATGACATCAAGAAAGAAATTATTGCATTTGCGAATTGCGAAGGCGGAAAATTGTATATTGGCGTTCAGGATGACGGAACTGCGGTTGGCCTGGATGACCCAGATGGAGCAGCTTTGCGGGTTAGTAATATGGTAAGGGACGCAATCAAGCCAGATTTGACGATGTTCCTGCATTATGAGACTTTGAATGAGAACGGAAAACAAATCGTTGCCATTGACGTGCGACAAGGAACGGAACGCCCATATTATATCGCAAAAAAAGGGCTGCGCCCGGAAGGTGTGTTTATCCGTCAGGGGTATTCCTCTGTTCCTGCTACCAACACAGCCATCCGGCGCATGATTAAGGAGACAGACGGAGACTATTTTGAAGAAATGCGGTCTCTGGAACAGGACTTAACCTTTGAGGCAGCGGAACAGGAATTTTCCGAAAGAAATATCCTGTTTGGAGAGACGCAGATGAAAACCTTAGGCATTGTGACTCATGACGGTGTTTATACGAATTTGGGGTTATTGCTGTCCGACCAGTGTATGCATACGATTAAAGCAGCAGTCTTTCAGGGAACAACCCAAAATGAATTCAAGGACCGGAAAGAGTTTTCTGGCTCCCTGTTCCGGCAGATGGATGAAGTATATGATTACATTGACTTTCGGAATCAGACTCATTCTTCCTTTCAAAAATTACGTCGGATTGATCAAAGGGACTATCCGGAAACAGCTGTCAGGGAGGCACTTTTGAATCTGCTTGTGCACCGCGAATATTCTTTCCGTGCCAGCACATTCATCAGCCTTTATACGGACCGGATTGAATTTA
>CAJTYS010000096.1 GCA_910583765.1 uncultured Eubacteriales bacterium
CATCACAAACGCCAAAAACTCCGCAGTCGGAACAGCCAGCCACACCCCTGTCATGCCCCAAAATCATCATTTCTCACGAAACGATTTTGTTGTAATTTTCTGAATTTTACGGTGGAATTTTTTGCCGCTTTCTGCTATACTGTACCTACTGCATATTTAGGGAAAGGAACAGGCAAATGAATTTGATCGCACATCTCACAACTATAAACGGCAGCAGACAGGAGCAGACCTTAAAAGACCATTGTTTTCATACTGCCGCCTATGCCGCAGAACGCCTTGGCTCCATACATTTACAAAACACAGCCTATCTGGCCGGCCTCCTGCATGACATGGGAAAAGCGAAAACAGAATTCGTCCAGTATTTGGAATCCGCCTATCAGGGTGAGTCAGCAGCAAGAGGCACCATCAATCACACTTTTATTGGTGTGATCTGGCTGTTTGAACATTTCCACGCTGACCAGCATACCGACTGGGAGCGTTTGACCTGCGAAATCATCGGTTATGCCATGGGAGCCCATCACGGACTCTTTGACTGTGAGGATCTGGAAAAGAAAAACGGGTTCAGCCATCGCCTGGAGGAAAGCAAAGCCGACCTTTGTTATGAAGAAGCGATCAGCAATTTTTTTACGCATATTGTGGACCAGCAGACTGTGCGCAGCTTGTTTCAGCGATCCGTGGATGAAGTACGGCAGTTTTTTGATGCTGCTAAAACCGTAAATATGCGCAATGAAGAGCGCTGGTTCCACGTTGGCCTGCTGACCAGGATGGTCCTTTCCGCAGTGATCTATGGGGACCGAAGGGACACCAGCGAATTCATGAGCCAGCGCAGCCCTGTACAAACACCTGATGCGGGCTGGGGTCAGCGAAGATCCTATTTTGAAAAGAAATTGACGCAGATGGATGCTTCATCGGAGCTGAACCAGGTTCGGAGCCACATCTCCCAGCAGTGCCTTGCTTTTGCGGAAAAGCCGCCGGGGATTTATCGGCTCAACGTGCCTACTGGCGGGGGAAAAACCTTGTGCACGCTGCGATACGCTCTGGCCCATGCGCAAACATACAAGAAAAAACGGATCATTTTCATCATTCCGCTGCTCAGTGTTTTAGATCAAAATGTGAAAGTCATCCGAGATTTTCTTCCCGAGGAAAAGGAAATTTTAGAACACCACTCCAATGTGATTCGTGCCCACGACACAGCAGAAAACCTGGATCTTTGCGAGTGCTTGGCAGATGACTGGAGCGCCCCGGTGATCGTCTCCACGCTGGTGCAGCTGCTGAATCTTTTGTTTAAACATCAGACTTCGGCCATCAGACGAACGCAGGCTTTATGTGACAGCGTGATCATCATTGATGAAGTGCAGTCTCTGCCAAAAAAGACGACCATATTGTTCAATCGAGCCATGAATTTCCTGCAGGAGCACTGTAACGCCACCATTGTTTTGTCATCGGCAACCCAGCCCTGCTTCGATGAATTGAAATGGCCTCTGCGCCTCGCACCGGAGCCTGACATGGTTTATCTGGACAAAGAACAGCTGCGGGTCTTCCAGCGGACCCAAGTCCTGGATTACACGGACCCCTACGGCATGGATCAGGAAGCGTGCGCAGAGTTTTGCGGCCAGTTGATGGACGAGCACCCTTCTCTTTTGATCGTGTGCAACACCAAATCCGAAGCCCGCGGTCTCTTTCAGGATCTGCGGCAGCAGGCAGACGCACAAGGATGGGACATCTTCCACCTGTCCACTTCCATGTGTCAAAAGCACCGGGCGAAGGTTTTCAAGGTCCTGCGGGAAAGGCTCTCTCAGCTCCAGCAGGCCGGCGAAAGCCAGGGAACGCAAAGAAAGCTGATCTGCGTTTCCACCCAATTGATCGAGGCAGGCGTGGATCTCTCCTTTTCCGGCGCTGTCCGCATACTGGCAGGCATTGATAATCTGGCCCAAACAGCGGGCCGATGTAATAGAAGCGGCGAATATGGAAAAATCGGCAAGGTTTATTTGATCAACCTAAAAAACGAAAACCTAAACATGCTGAAAGAAATACGGACCGCACAACACTGTACACTGAACGTGCTGCACAGCGGCCAGCTGGGCGAAGAAGAATCCCTGATCGGGGAACAGGCGGCGCATCTCTTTTACCGGCATCTATTCCGAGAAACACCGGCAGATGAGCTGAAATATCCCATCAAAACTCCGAACGAAACGCATTTTCTAACAGAGCTTTTATCCAGGGTTGGAGATGGTGCCTCTGTCTTGCATCAGCCCTTTAAAACCGCAGGGAAAGAGTTCCAGGTATTTGATCAGGACACCACGGACATTCTCGTTCCCTATGGGGAGGGTCAGGCCTTTATCCAGCGGCTGCGAAACATGCCTGACTCCCCTTTCCTTGCAGATGAGATTTTTCAGATCATGGGCCAGGCCAAGGCGTATACGGTCAGTGTTTACAAGTATCAGAAAGATCAGCTGGACAACGCCGGACTGCTCCATGTGCTTTTGGACGGCCGGGTTTTGGCACTGGACCCGCAGGCATACGATGACCAGTTTGGGCTAGACATTATGGAGGAACAGCCAGTAGATCATTTTATTTTATAACCGCCACTCTATCAACCAAAGGAGGCATAGATGAAACATAGAAATTCCGTGGAGTTTGAACTGACAGGCGATTATGCGCTGTTTTCCGATCCCATCACCAGGGTCGGCGGCGAGAAGTTCACCTACCAAGTTCCTACTTATGAAGCGATAAAAGGCGCGCTGCAGAGCGTTTACTGGAAGCCCACTCTGATTTGGATCATCGATGAGCTGCGGGTCATGAACCCGAATTTTCGTTTATGCTAACATATGCTCTCGTTGGCTACAATGTACAA
>CAJTYS010000097.1 GCA_910583765.1 uncultured Eubacteriales bacterium
TGTTGTAAGAAAAGTTCACTTTTAACTTGTACTTTTTCTTGACATAGTACCACAGTACCCGCAGGTCATGTTGCAGGCATGAGCAACATGGAGACACAAGGCTTTTACCACAGATTGCCGCTCTTTGAACAGGTTCGCCTGCCCGGAAAACAAGTCTTCTGTGAAAAGCCTGTTTTCCTGTTTCAGAGTATCCACATCAGAGAGGACCTCTTCCACTTCTGCCGCTGTCACAGAGTGCTGTTTTGTGATGGCTGCGATGATCTCCTGTCGAGGCGTGTTTTCGTAAAGCCCGATAATGTCATACGCCACATCGTCCACCAGGTGGACGCAGCCGCTTTCTGCGTCTAAAACAATGTTGTAACCGTTCATTTTGTATTGATGTATCATGAAGCTATCCTTTCGTACACAAGAAAATAGCTGCATTCCTCGGTGAAGGAGAATGCAGCGATCCAGCTAACGCGGCGCTGTCTGGCGCTGCTTGCTGTTTTAGGCCTTATGCGTTCCTGCTTTTGCTCTGTTCGCACTGCTGGTTGGCAACGCTGCAGGAAGTTTTGCTGGCAGACTGGCAGGAAGTCTGGCATTCGCCGCATCCACCTGTCTGAGCAGATTTCACAAGATCCCGTGACACTAATGTCTTGATTCTTTTCACTTGCAATTCCACCTTTCTATTTTAGCATGATCGGCTTGACCCGAATGTGAATTATGATATCATAGTTTCCATAGAATGTAAAGACGGCGGATGAAAAATGATCGAAAGCATGATTGCGAAAGAGCGGCGTTAGTGGTAAAATGAACAGAATCGAAACATGCTCCGGCAGGCACAAGACAGGGAGCAGGATCACAGTAAAGGAGCCAAAATGTTGCAGGAAGAGCGTTTGATAAAAATAACAGGCCACCTGAAAGAAGAGGGCAGTGACAATTATGCCAACATAGCGAAGCTGCTGGGCGTTTCCGAAGGAACAGTCAGAAAAGATCTGACTGAGCTGGACAAACGAGGCTTAGTGAAGCTGGTCAGAGGCGGCGCCGCGTACGCGAAAAACAATTTGACCAGAAGCCAGCTGGACAAGCGGAGCATGATCAATCGAGAGGAAAAAAAGGAGCTGGTCCAGGAGCTGAGACGCTTTGTGAAAAATGGACAGGCCATTGCCATAAACGGCGGCACCACTAGCATTGAAGCCGCGAAATTTCTAGTGAAAAACTACAGTGAACTAGCTATTATCACCAACAATTTGACAGTGGTGGACATTTTAAAAGAAAAAAAATCATTTCAGATCGTAGTGACAGGCGGCATTTATCATGACAGGGAGCACACTGTGATTGGAAAGCAATGCGAAGACGCGATTAAAAACTACAATACGGATGTGGCCCTGATCGCTCTCAACAGCATTTCTCTGGAAAAAGGGGTGACTGATTTCAGGATCGAAGAAACGGGGATCATCAATGCCATGATTCAAAATACGCAAAGGGCCATTGGCCTGGCGGACCATAGCAAATTCGACCGTATCGCCTGCATGAATGTATGCAAGCTGGGCGTTTTCTCTGAGGTGCTGACGGATTCGGGGATCGAAGACGGCGTGTTTTACAAATACAAAAATCAGGGCATCCATGTGATCAAAGCAAGTGAAATGACAGAATGACAAAGGAGTTGTGACCATGCTTCAGGAAAAAAGATTCGCGAAAATCGTCGAGCATCTTAAGATTCATAAAACAGCAAAGATCAGTGAACTGGCAAAACTCAATCACGTTTCCGTGGACACTGTGAGACGGGACCTGGAAACCCTGGAAGGATACGGGGTCCTGGAAAAAGTCAGGGGCGGCGCCATCTGGCGGGAAGAAAGCCTGGAACAGCATGTTTATGAAATGCGGACCACTTTGCACAAAGAGGAAAAAGGCGAATTGTCCAAGCTGGTGAATCGGGTCTTGGAAGATGGAACGACTGTTGTCTTGGGAAGCGGCAGCACCACGGTTCAAATGGCTCAGGAGATCGCGGCCAATTACAAGAAACTGACGGTCATCACCAATGATTTGGATATTGTGAAGATCATGTCCAGCAAAGAAGGCATTCGCCTCATTGTGCTGGGCGGGCTGCTGGATCCTGATGAAAACGCGGTGTACGGAGCGCAGTGCGAAGCAGAGATCCAAAACTATAACGCGGACGTGTGCATATTGGCTGTCAATGGAATCTCGGCAGAAAAAGGGGTCAGCGATTTCCGGCTGAACCAGCTGGAGACATTCAAAAGGATGATGGAAATCTCCGGAGAAGTGGTCATTGCCGCGGATAACAGCAAGTTTGATCGGGCCTCCTGCATGAAGCTGTGCGACATTGATAAAATCGATTACGTGTTGTGCGATGGAGGGCTGGAAGAACAACAGAGGCGGAAATTGCAGGACAAAGGCGTGGTTGTGATCACAGAATGACGACATGCCGGCGGGCCGCATGTGGCACTGGTTCCCAGGGTCGCTAGGAGAATGGACATGATAAAGAAATAGATCATAAGATCAGAGAAACAGCTTGTGCGCATTATGCGTTTGGGCTGTTTTTTGTATAAGGAAAACCCCGTGTTAGACACGGGGTTCCGTGAATGCTACGCAT
>CAJTYS010000098.1 GCA_910583765.1 uncultured Eubacteriales bacterium
CGGGTTTTCAACACTTGTAATTGAATAAAAGTTCTACAAACCGCAGAAATGCGGTATTTTTTTGTCAAATTTTGCTTGTCTATTTGTTGTATACGTTGTATAATTATGGTGGCATTCATTTTTGCTATGGCGGTGATACAATGAAACTCTTTTATAACAAAAATAGTAAAGATCCTATCTATTATGCTCAGGTTGGAATCCGAAACGGCAAAAAGGTCACGACCCGAAATGTCAAACGGTTCGGGAAACACTCCGAACTTCTGAAAATAACTGACGACCCCCTTTCCTATGTGAAAGCAGAAATTCGGAAAATGAATGAGGAATACCGTGTTGGCAAGGTGGAATATACCATTTCTACTAATTACAATGAACGGGTGGAACAGACGGATGACGAGGCTTCCACATCCACGGAGTTGAACATTGGATACTTTTTCCTGCAGTACTTCATGGCCGGTCTCCGGCTCAAGGATTTCTTCAAGGAAAAGACCGCCGAAAGGAAACTGACATTTAACTGCCACACCATCCATCGTTTTCTTGTTTATTCCAGAATCATGGAGCCGCTTTCTAAATACGCCATGCTGGACAAGCTGGATTCCTATTATGAAAAGCCGGACTTTCGCTATCAGCATATCCTGCGGTTTATGGACCTTTTGGAAGAACATTACGATGATTATCTGGCATGGCTCTACAAGCAGAGCGACACCATTGTAAAAAGGGATTCCTCCGTACTTTATTATGACTGCACAAACTTCTACTTTGAATGTGAACAGGCGGATGACGAGATCGTGGACGAAGTCACTGGAGAGGTTATGACCGGATTGCGCCAATACGGTGTCAGTAAGGAGCACCGGCCAAATCCCATAGTGGAAATGGGATTGTTCATGGACAGCAGAGGAATCCCCATCACCATGTGCCTGCATCCTGGAAACACCAGCGAACAGCTGACGGCAGTCCCTCTGGAACAAGAAGTCTTAAAAATGATTCCGGGTTCAAAATTTATCTATTGTGCCGACGCGGGGCTTGGATCCTACAATATCAGAAAGTTCAACAGCATGGGTGGCAGGGCGTTCATTGTCACCCAGTCCATCAAGAAACTGAGCAGCACACTGAAAAAAGCCGTTTTTAATGACTGTGATTACAAACTCCTTTCAGACGATTCGCCCGTCACGATTGAGGAAATGAAAAATTTTGACCGGCATGATCCGGATAACCTTACGCTCTATAAAGACTGCGCATATAAAGTCATCACGGCCGACAAGGTGCTGGATCTGGGACTTTACGAAGATGTTGTTCTGAAAAATGGACGGACGGTACAGAGAAAGGCAAAAGGAGTCTTAAAGCAGCGCATTATCATCACTTTTTCCAGAAAAATGATGGAATACCAGAGGACTGTCAGGGATCGGCAGATAGAGCGGGCAAAGAAACTGCTGGCTCTGAAGGATCCGGAGGAAATCAAAAAAGGCCCGAATGATGTAAGGCGTTTCATGAAACGCGTCTCGAAAACAAAATCCGGTGAAAAGGCGGTTGTGGAATACATGCTTGATGAAAGTAAGATTGCGGAGGAAGAAAAATATGATGGTTACTATGCTGTTGCGACGAATCTTGCGGATCCTGCAAAAGAAATCCTTGGGGTATCACAGAAAAGATACCAGATTGAAGAATGTTTTCGGATCATAAAAACGAACTTTGACGGGCGCCCCGTGAACCATAGGCTGCCGGAACGGATCAGAGCGCATTTTCTGATATGTTATACTTCACTGCTTGTATACAGACTTTTAGAAGCCCGGCTTGATGACCAGAAAACACATGTCACGCCAGATCATCTGGTGACAACACTGAAGAACATGAATGTCACAAACATACATGATATTGACTATATGGCGCTATATAAAGGTAGCAAAGCCCTGGATGCGCTGACCCGGCTGACTATGCTGCCATTGGACAGACGCCACTATAGGCCAAAGGACTTAAATCGAATGATAAAAAAATTTTTAAGTTAGAAAAAATATACAACAATTTTAGCCATAGAAAAAGCCGGAATTTCCTTATTTTCCAAGGAATTCCGGCTTTGTTAATCATTTCAAGTGTTGAAAACGGGATTTTATAACGTTTATGATTATAGCACCATTTCGAATAGGTGTCAACCGCCACAA
>CAJTYS010000099.1 GCA_910583765.1 uncultured Eubacteriales bacterium
CCGCCCTGCGGAATGCCCGGCGGCTGTTCAGCTTCCGCACCCGGCTGAGCAGGGAGTTCGCCTTGCTGGTGATAATCTCTCGCTCCATAGCCTTTTCCCCCTCTTCCCAATGCGTAAAAGCATACCGGCGGCTGTGCCGGTATGCTTTTGGGGCAGTTTCTTAGTCCAACGGCTTCATCGTGGGGAATTGTTTTCCTACACCGCACACCGATACATAAGTTATCAAATCGCACTAATTCATACCAGTTTTCCTGACTTTCTCAACACATTATTACTTGGCGTTACACCGTGTATTCCGTGATTTGTCGTAAAACTCAGCTTATCTTAATTTTGCCCTCCAGGTTGGCAAACGATTCCATCTTCTTCTCTTTGGTGGCCTCGTTATATACGTCCATCGTTGTTTCAATATTCCGATGCCCCATGATTTCCTGGATAACCTTGATATTCGGCTCGTTCTTACAAAGCCTTGTGCAAAAAATGTGCCGCAGGTTGTGAACGGAGAAATCTGGTAACCGAACCGCCCCAGTTTCACCTGCCTCAATGTTGTGACTCCGAATGATGCGCCAGATGGCCCGATTAGCTAGATGTGGAATGTGGACCTCCTGAAAACGATTTTGGAAGATAAAACCGAAATAGCCATCTATCTCGGATCGTGTGAAGCCATGCTCCATTTGTTTCAGGTTCTCGTCTAACAAGGCCCGCTTTACATCATCAAACATCGGAATAATGCGAATACCTGCTTTCGTCTTCGGGGTTGTGATGTGGATCTCCATATTCCCAGCTTCCGCAACTCGATAAATAAGGTTGTGTTTTATATCAATCATTTTACCTTTGAAATCGCAGTCTTCCCACCGAAGACCAAGGCACTCGCCTATCCTTATTCCAGTACCAAGCAACACGGCAAACAAGTTAGGCCAGTGGCGGCAAGTTGGAAACCGTGCCACAAAATCAACGAATGCCTCCTGTTCAGGCGCTGTCAGTGCGTGACGCTTAGGCTTCTCCCAGTCATGGCTCTTCTTGATTTCAGCGATTGCCCCATCGGTAGGGTTGATACGAATGTAACCGTCCTTGAGCACCACGTTAAAAACTGTCTGGATGATTTCAACGCCGTTTGGCTTAAATCCGCGTTTCAGAAGCTCGCCATAGAATTTCTTTATGTCGCTGACCTGACACTGACAATATCCCGCATTCCAATATTTTCTTTGATGCATTTTGCGTACATATATTTATAATTTGTTTGGGTAGATGCCTTGAGCTCATACTTGGTTGGGATATAGCATTTTCAAAAATCATTGAGCGTCATCCTGGCAGCGGCAAATGAGTTAATACCATCTTGCATATCACGGAGCACCTTTGCCTTCATATCCCTGAGCACTTCACAGGCACGCTTCTTCGGTGGCATCTTGTCACTAGAAACTAATCTCCAGCTATATAGGCTTCTTCGCACCCCTTTCGCTTCCACATACTTGTACTCATATTTTCCATCGGCACGCTGGTTCTCCCCTGTTCTGAGAAGACGGCCTTTGCTGTCTCGTCTCTTTTCTGACATGGATACCTTTTTCAGAAAAAGATATGGTAAGGCTTGAGTATTATACCATGTCTTTCAGTGGATTTCAAGTAATAGAATCACATCATCAAATGGAATCACAATCATCAAGGTACTCTTCCAGCCTTTTGCGGCAAATAAGCTGATGATTCCCATTCCACACCGACAAGTTTTTTCGGGATTTTTGTCAAGGAGATCGCGGAATTTATGTTCACCGATACCGAAGGAAGCGCTGATTTAATCCCCTAAAATGATAGAAGATGTGATAAAATAAGGAAAAAGGGGGCACGGGGTATGAAACAGGAAAGTATCAGCGACATGGAGTACAGCTGCCGGAAGAAAAAACAAAACGGGAAGAATTTCTGGAGATCATGGACGAGATCATTCCAGGGGAGGAATGGGTGTCTCTGATTGTGCCGCACTACCCCAGCGGGAAACGAGGACGTCCGCCCATTGAGATCGAAACCACACTGCGGATGTATCTGCTGCAATGCTGGTTCAACTTGTCCGACGAAGGGGTGGAGGACACCATTTATGACAGTTATGCCATGCGCAGATTCATGGGGATCAACTTTTTCGAGCA
>CAJTYS010000100.1 GCA_910583765.1 uncultured Eubacteriales bacterium
AAACTACAAAATTTCTTCGGCGTTTTCTTACAATTTCAAATTGGCGTTGACACCAAATTCCTCCCGGATGTTCCAAGGGAAAACCACATATGCACCGCCTTTATCCGGGATCTCATGGAGAGCAGTATCATATTCAAACTTTTTGCTCATCCCAACCTCCGCAAGCTGATTTTGAGGTATTATATCATGCGCCAAGGATCGGGGCAAGGCTATCATTTCTTATCCGCCAGTGATGAGGGTGAGGATCTCCTTCGTGAAAGTTATGACAATGCCGCCGGCCATGGTGAGCATACCGTTGGCCCGCTGGGAGGGGTCGTGGCTCTTGAGGGACAGGCCCAGCTGGAGGATGCCGAAGCCCAGCAGGATCAGGCCGATGGCCCGGATCAGGGAAAAGATGAACTCACTCAGGTTCTCCACGATCTGCAGGGGATCGTCCGCCGCGAAGGCGGGGACGATCATGACGGCCATGGACAGCACCAGACAGGCGAAGAGGGCGTAGGCCCGCTTGGCGCGGCGCTCAATCTATAATGTACCCAATAGTGTGGACAGGTTATTGAAAAAAGACACCCTTCTGGTACGCTAAGAGAAACCCCGTTTTGTAGACAGCCGGGTGCTAAAGCGAAAAGCAAAACCCTGTTTTGTGGACAGGTTTAAATCGAAATGGAACCCCAGACAGATAGAATGAGGATGGTGCAGAAGTATGGCAATTCAACCATTTACGCCGGAAGAAATCCAGGAATTGAAAGGTCATCCCGCTGTACAGAAAGTGAATGAATATTTTCTGCACCTTACCCCAGAATTTAAAGAATGGTTTTACCAGGAAATCCAGCGCGGTAGACACACAAAAGCCGTTTTGCAGGAGGCTGGATTTAACACGGATATCATAGCGACTCGAATCCGCAGCATCCGTTCACATATTCTGAAATGGAAGGCTGAACAGCCCAAAATGTCATCCCGATTTACCTCTTCACCAGCCCAGGCCAATGTTTACGAGCTTGCTGCGGCCCATGTGAAAATTGGCAAACTGGAGCATGAACTGAAGCGTGCCAGACAGGAACTTGAATTTGTAAAAAAAATTATAGACACTGGCAGGGAGGAGTAGATAGCGTGTTTGTTCCAGCTCCGACAGGCGAGAGGTTTGCTATGATACAGGACACACTGTCTTCCCATAACAACATCCTGAGTGTTTCTGAGTTGCGCCGCATCGCCAATGTTTCTCGCTCTGGATATTACCGCTGGGCCGCTGCTGCTGAATCCCGCGCAAGACGTGAGACCCAGGATCAGAATGATTTCGCACTGATTTTGCAGGCGTACAACCATCGTGGATACGCAAAAGGAGCGCGCAGTATCTATATGCGTCTCCTGCATTTGGAAACTCCCGTGTGCATGAATCTCAAGAAAATCCGAAGAATCATGAATAAATACGGCTTAAAGTGCCCCATCCGAAAGGCAAATCCTTACCGCCGGATGCTCAAGGCAATGAGAACGAGCCATGTGGCGCCCAATCTTCTGCAGCGAGAGTTCCGGGAACATGGCCCGTGGAAGATCTTGCTGACAGACATTACTTACCTGACGTATGGCTCTGGGCAGCGCGCCTACATGGTAACAATCCTGGATGCTTACACCAAGCAGCTGCTGGCCTATGAAGTAAGCCAGTCTCTAAAAATCGACTTTGTCCTCAACGCAGTGAATCGGCTGATCAAAATCCATGGTGTTTCTCTACAGGCAGAAACCCTGATCAACAGCGACCAGGGTTCCCACTACACCAGCTTGAAATTTATTCAAATCATCCGGGACAATCATCTGCGCCAGTCCATGTCCAGAAAAGCCAACTGCTGGGACAACGCACCCCAGGAAAGCTTTTTCGGGCATATGAAGGATGAGTTGGACTTGGCCGCCTGCGGCGATTACAACGACCTCCTTGCCCGTATAGACGATTGGGCAGACTATTACAACAACGACCGTTACCAATGGAATCTGGCACTCCTGTCCCCGAACGAATATGCACGTTACCTGGAATCTGGAGTTTACCCTTTGAAGAAATCCGCCCCTGATGATCCCTTTGCGAAACCGTCTCTGTTCTCATAATGACACCCTATTATTGTCCTTGA
>CAJTYS010000101.1 GCA_910583765.1 uncultured Eubacteriales bacterium
TTAACTTTTCAAGCAATTTTCCACTAATTGTAGTGTACAACTTCTAAAGACGGGTACGACGCTTGGCAGAGGAAAATAAAAATGCAAATTGGCTGATTATGAATGGCAATCGTATTCAGATTAAACGAAAACAATTTGAAAAAATTATAGATACATTGGACGCAATCTAGCGTCGCCAAAGGGTCTTGTATATGATAAAATAGTATTAAGTCGTATCAAGGCTCTTTCCATAAAGGAAAGGAGCAAATGCCATGTCAGAAAAAAGACGTGACAATAAAGGTCGAATCTTAAAGACTGGAGAGAGCCAACGAAAAGACGGAAGATACTTATACAAATATATAGATTCATTTGGAGAACCGCAATTTGTTTACTCGTGGAAACTTGTTGGAGCTAGAATATAAAACGGAGGATCCGAATAGAGGCTCCAGCTTACCAAACCTATGTCATAGAACTATACTATCTTAGAAAGGAAGCAATGCTCTATGGCAAACAAAAGAAAACAATTTACACCTGAATTTAAACAAAGTGCAATCGACTTTGTCAATGCTCATCCGGAAATGACTGTCCTTCAATGCGCCAATCATTTGGAGATCGGTCTAAGCACGCTTCAGCGCTGGAAACGCGAAGCCAAAGAAAATCCCGGTCAACCGGTTCCCTTCGTGGGTTCGGGCAATTATTCATCCGAGATCGAAAAAGAAAATATCCGTCTTCAAAAGGAACTGAGAGATACACAGGAGGCATTGAAAATCTTAAAAAAAGCCATCAGCATTCTGGGAAATTAACACAAACCCTCTATCAGCTTGTTGCACAGGAACACGATGCGGGGATCCGCTTCTGTGTGTCCAGGGTGCTGCATATCCTCAACCTCTCCACATCCGGTTACTATGAATTTCTAAAACGAGAACCAAGTCGGCAGGCACTTCATAAAGAAGAAATGAAAAAACAAATCCAAGACATTTATGATGAGAGCCACCAGAATTACGGAGCGCCAAAAATTGCCAAAGTTCTCCAGAAAGAAGGAAACCCGATCTCGGAACGCACGGTCGGCACATATATGCGTGAGATGGGAATCAAAGCGCAATGGATCAAGAAAAGCACAAAAACGACCGTAGACAGCTGTTTTGACACAAACCTGAGGAACGTTCTGAAGAGAGAATTTTCGCCGGAAAGACCAAATGCAGTCTGGTGCAGCGATATTACTTATATTTCGACAAGATTATCCGGATTCGTATATCTTACCTCGATCATGGATCTGTATTCCCGGAAAATCATCGCATGGACTTTGTCGAAAACACTTGAAGTAGAAGAAGTGCTGAAGTGCCTGGAAAAAGCAAGATCCATACGCAATCTGGATGATCCGATCGTGATCCATACAGATCGAGGAATCCATTATACATGCGGTCTCTACAGGGAAATGACCCAAGGAATGAAGCGCAGCTATTCTAAAAAAGGAACCCCGTATGACAACGCGTGTATCGAATCGTTTCATTCTCTGATCAAGCGGGAATGGCTTAATCGGTTCGAGATCGAAAATTATCGGCAGGCATATCGACTGGTCTGGGAGTACATCGAAGGCTGGTATAATCCGAAACGGATCCACAGCCACTGCGGATATGAATCGCCAAACGATCATGAAATCGCATGGCATATGAAGAACAAGAGAAGCAGCTGAAAAGAGAAAAATTTCTGAAGCGCTCTTTACAGCGGGTTTTCCCCTGACAGACTGGAGGAGCCATCGAGGCAAATGGTAAACTGCTTAGAAATTTGACGATGGCAAAAGATAGGGGTTCAGGGGAAAAGGGCCCCGGTGTCAAGAGAGGAAGCGGAAGAAAATTTTCGGAATTGAAAATCAGCTCTTCTTAATACCTGAAAAACTCTATTTATTTTGTC
>CAJTYS010000102.1 GCA_910583765.1 uncultured Eubacteriales bacterium
TCGCCCTTCCCCGCATGATCCGTGGAAAAGAACTTTTCCAGCATGCTCATGTTCAGGGTTTTCCCAAACCGTCTAGGGCGGGTGATCAGCGTCACTTCATCACGGCTTTCCCACCATTCTTTTATAAATTCCGTCTTATCCACATAAAAGGTGTCATCTTTTATGATTTTTTCAAAATCTTGAATCCCGATCCCCACTGTTCGTGCCATGATGTTCCTCCCTGCTTTCATCTCTTTTCATTGATTTTACCATAAAACATGGGAAAGTAACATGTTTTTTGCATTCTCCCGCAAGAGACCATAGCATATGCACCTGCCCCCAAGCGACTTGATATGTGATGCTAAAAACAGTACAATAAACGCATGGAGGAATTAATTGATGGAAAAACCTTTTGATCCCGGCAGGGTCCCCGCTTATTTCCGGGCTGAATGGCGGTCACTCCTGATCGTTACGATTTCAGGCCTGCTGTACAATTTGGGCTTGCTGGCAGGGCCGCTCTTTGAAGGAAAGCTTGCTCAATGCCTGCTGGATATTTTCTCTGGCAGCAAGACCTTCCGAGACATGGCGGTCCTGGCGGCGTTTTATGTGCTGACCATCGCTGCCGTGCAGACCGCCCGATATATCAAAAAGTTTTATACCCGCCGCTTCGCGAACAACACCAATCGCCGCATGAAGCAGGCGCTGTATCGCAACTTGGTTCACAAATCCAAATCCGAGCTGGAAAGCGAATCTATCGGATCCATGATGACCAAGGCCATCTCCGATGTGGATGCCTGCTCAGAGGGGATGCGCAAATTCACTACCGAGATTTTTGACACTGGCATCGCCATGATCAGCTACGTGGGCCTGCTTCTGTACTATGACTGGCGACTGGCCGCTCTGTGTCTGATTTTTCCGCCCATGGCTTATGGAATCGCAGAAAAAATGAAGACTGTCGTCCAGCGGACCAGCGCAGCTCATAAGAAAAGCGCCGCCCAGCTTAGCTCTGCCACCATGGACCAGATCGCGAATCGCATGACTTATCGGATGTACGGTTGTGAAAAGGAGCGAAACGCAGTCTACGAAAAAGCCATTCGAGATTACCAGTCCGCTGCTGTGCGTTCGCAGGTCTGGATCAGCGCCATGCCGCCTCTTTACCATGTGATCGCTATGATCAGCGTGGTGACGATCCTTTACTTTGGCGGCCAGAAAGTACAGGCTCATATCTGGGACATTGGTATTTTCACGGCATATCTGTTCTGCTATGGAAAACTGTCCCTCAAATCCTCCAAAGCGGCGAATCTTTTCAATTCCGTCCACAAGGCAGAAGTTTCATGGGCAAGGATCAAGCCCTTGATGGGGATCGCAGCGAAAGAGGACGCTGCCAAGGATATCCCATGCCAGAACCTGCATATCGAACATTTAGGCGTGGAGCCGATCTTCACCGGCTTGTCCCTTACCGCTCATCCAGGGCAGATCATCGGTGTCACCGGTCCTGTGGCCTGCGGAAAATCCACTTTGGGCAAAGCATTTTTGCGGGAAAGGGCACATTCTGGAACCATGCGCCTTGGTATGGAAGAGCTTCCATCTAAAGGCGCTGTCGGTTATTTGGGTCATGATCCGGAGCTGCTGAGCGACACCATTGAAAACAACGTGCTTTTAGGAAGTGATGGCGATGCATGGGAATATCTGAAGGCCGTGGAATTGGACGCGGAAGTGGCCGCCATGCCAGAAGGTCTCCATACTAAAATCGGTACCGGAGGACTGCTGCTCTCCGGCGGTCAGCAGCAGCGGCTGGCGCTGGCCCGGACTCTTGCGCATCTGAAACCAATCATTGTTTTA
>CAJTYS010000103.1 GCA_910583765.1 uncultured Eubacteriales bacterium
AGATTGGCTGGATAAAAAATGGAAGGTTGTAAGAAAAGTTCACTTTTAACTTGTAGGATGTGTGAAAATTTTTCTGTAAATTCAGATCTTCTATGATAATGATGTGAGGCTGGAGGCAGTTTTCTGCTTTCCAGCCTTGCTTAACTATTAGCACAAATCTGTTGGCATGTCAAGGTCACCCGCTAAAGCGGGTGTTCATTTTAACCTTGATCATGACAGCTGATTTGGGTTACTCAGGTATCCTTCCTTCGTACATGATGGATAATTCGCCATACACTTTTCCCCAGTTCCTGATCGGCATAGTCCATTTTTTGGTCGCTTCATAAGTTGCCAGATACAGCGCCTTCAATAACGCATGGTCACTAGGAAACACGCTTCTCTGCCGGTTCAGTTTCCGGTACGTGGAATTGAGCGATTCGATCGCATTGGTCGTATAGATCACTGTCCTGACATCCGATGAAAACTTGAAAATCGGTGTAATGGCATCCCAGTTTGTTGTCCATGATTTCATCGCATTCGGATACTTTTCCGACCACTTTTCCGCAACCGTATCACGGATTTCAGCCGCACGGTCTGCATTCGGCGCATGGTAGATTTTTTTCAGATCCGCAGCAAACGCCTTGCGGTCTTTGTCTGCCACATATTTCATTGTATTACGCACCTGATGGACAATGCAGCGCTGATATTCCGTTTGAGGAAAGGCCGTGTTGATTGCCTCTTTTATTCCGGTCAGGCCATCGGCACAGATGATAAGGATATCTTTCACGCCGCGGTTTTTCAAGCTGTTCAATACGGACAGCCAGTATTTCGCGCTTTCATTCTGGCCCACCTCGATCGTCAGCACTTCCTTTTTTCCTTCCATGCTGATGCCGAGGATCACATAAGCAGCCAGCTTGCGGATTACTCCGTTATCCCGGACTGAGTAATGGATCGCGTCAATGAACAGAACTGGATAGGCCTCATCCAAAGGGCGGTTCTGCCATTCTTCAATCTGCGGAAGCAGTTTGTCTGTAACATCAGAAATAAATCCTTCGGAAACTTCAAATCCATAAATATCCATCAGAGTATCGGAAATCTGGCGGGTTGTCATTCCTTTTGCGTACATAGAAATGATCTTCTGGTCAATATCAGAAATATCTTTCTGGCGTTTTTTTACAACCTGAGGTTCAAATGTCGAGTTACGGTCTTGGGGAACATTGATTGTCATGGAACCGTAGCGGGTATTCACCTGTTTGCGTTTTGTTCCATTTCTATAATCGGACTGGTCATCACGGTCGATCCGCTCTGATTTTGCGTATCCGAGATGATCATCCATTTCTGCCTCCATCATTTCTTTAATTGTCCCTCCCAGCAGATCTTTGAGGGCATCCTGAATATCTTCAGCGGTCTCAATATCGTATTCCTGCAGGAGCTGCTGAATGATGGCGCGCTTACCATCTGTCATTTGTACATGGTGTACTGGTTTCTTTTCTCTTTTTGCCATAATTTTAGGCCTCCTATGATTTTGATTTTATCATAGAAGACCTAATCGTTCATTGCTTAAATAACTTTTACAGACTTTTTTTCATAGTCCCTGTTTATCTTGCGGCGGCGTCCATGGCGCGCAAACCAAAAAAGGAGGTAATCTAAAAATCACCTCCTTTTAACAAAGTTTATCTACCGGCCTTCCTGCTGATCCTTCTGCCGCATCTTTAATTTGAGCAAAGCTTTCGCTTTCAGACAGTCCAGACGCACCATATTATTCTCTCCGACT
>CAJTYS010000104.1 GCA_910583765.1 uncultured Eubacteriales bacterium
ACATTTACAATCCGTGGTCCATCGTGAATTATTTGGACACAGGGGAGTTGGGCCTCTATTGGGCCAATTCCAGTTCCAATGACTTGGCAGGAAAGCTAATCCGGGAAGGCAGTAAGGCGGTGAAACAGGACTTCGAGACGTTGCTGCGGGGCGGGACGTTGGAAAAAGAGATCGATGAGCAGATCGTGTACGGCGAACTGCCTAAAAAGAAAAACGCGGTCTGGAGCCTGCTCTTGGCCAGTGGCTATTTAAAAGTCACGAGTTGGAGAGAACCAACTGACGCTAGCCGTCAGACCCATGTTCTGGCTTTGACCAACAGGGAAGTGAAGGAAATGTTTGAGTCCATGGTGCGAAGTTGGTTCGAGGATTCAGGAGATGATTACAATGACTTCATAAAGGCGCTGCTTGCCGATGACCTGGAAGCTATGAACGAATACATGAACGATGTCGCCTTGTCCACTTTCAGCAGCTTCGATACGGGGAAAAAACCATCAAACGCCGAACCTGAGCGATTCTACCATGGTTTCGTTTTAGGCCTGATGGTGGAACTGTCCGGCAGATACACATTGACATCCAATCGGGAGAGCGGATTCGGCAGATACGATGTGATGCTGGAACCGCTGAACATGGAGGACGATGCCATGATTTTGGAGTTTAAGGTGTTCCAGCCCAAGAAAGAGAAGGGCCTGGAAGACACGGCGCGGGCGGCCTTGAATCAGATCGAAGAAAAGCGGTACGCCGCGGCGCTGGAAGCCAAAGGCGTTCCGGGGGAAAAGATACGAAAATATGCCTTTGCGTTTGAGGGCAAGGAAGTGTTGATACAAGGAGGGTGACATGTGTGCTACTGATTCAGCGATCCGCATTGTTGAAGAACATTCCCTTATGAGGGAGAATTTTATAAAAGGCGAAAGGGGCTCGTACTGGAAAAAATGAAATTTTTAGATAAACGGTCAAACAAAGTCAAAAATGCGTATTCTATCGAGGCAAACAGTGAAAAAGTCTTGGTGAAATTCACTGAAAAGGGAAAAGTGTACACGTATAACCCAGAGAACATCAAGATCATTGATGAATCACAAGTAGATGCCGCAAACAGGATCTATCGCTTTGAACAGCGTTGTTATCAATGCGGACAGAACGCCACGATTCACACATATATCGTTTTTTCAGATAATCTGGATGAAGATGTCACCTTTCCCTGGGATAAAGAGAGACTATCGCGGAATCAGGACATATTTGCGCACCTTCAAGACTCCAGCATCGAATACTATGGCCTAAAGGTCATTGGAGGAAATCCTCGTTTGGATGAAGCGCTGCTGAAAAAATTTCCTGAAAAAATAAAGATGAAATATAGTAAAACGCAAAAACGAAGCTACCCCATGAATGTTTGCGAGCATTGCGGGGCAAAACAGGGAGAATATTTTATTTATCGTCAGGTAAATGATATGATAAAAAACATGCGGGAAATAGAAGTGATTGGAGAAGAGTGATTTTACGACGCGCCTAAAAACGAACCAATCAAGTTAGAAAAACATTGCTTCCCATTGGACTTTCAAGTATCATAAAAAACAGGATATCGAAGCTCTGAAGATTTTAATCGATGGAAGAAAGGGATAACAAGCACTAGTGGAACGAAAGCCAGAAAGGAGCTGCAGGGGGAACAGGAGGAAGAGACATGGCGAGAACGGTGGGGATCGGGCATCAGG
>CAJTYS010000105.1 GCA_910583765.1 uncultured Eubacteriales bacterium
AGGTTTTACGCGACCTGCGCGTGCTTTTTTAATTATTCAACTGTCAAACTCCCGGCCAAAGGTGAAAAGATGGAGACCGTGGAACTAGAGCAGGCAGAATAAATGGCTGATATGGCTATTGAAAAACACGCTTGTCTCATGTATAATGTATAGGTTAAAAAGATAAATGAAGGAGGTGTCTTGATGGGAAGACACGGCACGATCGCAGGAAGAAAAGAAAAACAGGACTCCAAACGGGCAGCGGTTTTCACAAAATACGCAAGAGCCATCACAGTGGCGGCCAAGAATGGCGGAGATCCGGAATATAACGTGGCATTGAAGCATGCCATTGAAAAAGCAAAGAGCATCAACATGCCTAACGATAATATCAAACGAGCCATTAAAAAGGGAACTGGCGAGCTGGCTGGGGAAACTTATGAGACTGGTAGGTTTGAGGGCTATGGCGCGGCAGGAGTCGCAGTGATCGTAGATGTTTTGACAGATAATAAGAATAGGACGACTGCGGCCATGAAGCATGCTTTTGACAAGTTTGGCGGCAATCTGGGAGCACCGGGATGCGTGTCCTACATGTTTGATCAGAAAGGCGTGATCGTTATCGAAAAGACTGATGACATTGATGAGGACGCGCTTATGGAAGCTGCGCTGGAAGCTGGCATGGATGACATGGTTACTTATGACGATTGTTTTGAAGTACTTACAGACCCAGGGGATTTCAGCGATGTGAGCGAAACCCTGAAAGCCGCGGGATATGAATTTGTAGAAGCAGATGTGGAATACCTGCCTTCCATGGAATCGACGCCTACGGAAGAGCATGACATCAAGAACCTGAAAAAGATGATCGAAATGCTGGAAGATAATGATGACGTGCAGAAAGTTTATCATAACTGCACCGTTGATTTAGACGATTAACAGCATTAGCCATTCGTTGGACAAGACTAAATGACCTGAAAGTGGGAATGAAGCGTTGTTGCATTTCATTTCCACTTTTTTTCTAAAGAAAATAAAATTTTTGACAATTTTTGATTGACAAACGACTTCCTTTCCTTTAAAATTGATAAAGTGAGTGGAAGCAGGGAGTAATGGAATGCATGCACTCTAAATAGAAATATGCGGCTGTGGCGGAATAGGCAGACGCGCACGGTTGAGGGCCGTGTGGGCGACCGTATGGGTTCAAGTCCCATCAGCCGCACCAATGGGAACGTTGAAATTTCAACGTTCTTTTTTTGTATTTGCAAAAATGACGTAAAATCATCCGTTTTTCTTAAATTTGACGAGCAAATAAATGTAAAAAATATATAAAATTAACAAAAATGAATTGACAATCATACGAAATAGCGGTATACTGTGGAATATCAAAAGGGTAATACTTGATTGAGCATGGGTCTAACGTCCTGCATCATGAAGAGAAAGGGGAGAAGAAAAAATGTTAGAAACAAAAGATTTAGAGCGAATCGCTGAAGTCGTACAACGATCAGTGAGACAGGAAACACAGCCAATCAAAGCGGATATCGCAGAGCTTAAGGCGGACATGAACGAGGTCAAGACAGATATCGCAGGGCTGAAAGCAGATGTAGCGGTTCTCAAGAAGGACATGGAAGAAGCCAAGTCCGACATCGCAGTTCTTAAAAAGGATATGAAAGAAGCCAAAGCGGATATCG
>CAJTYS010000106.1 GCA_910583765.1 uncultured Eubacteriales bacterium
GCCTATGCCACCGTAGTCTCGCAGATCGTAACCGCCGCAATTACGCTGTGGTATTTCCTGACAAAAAGCAAGGTTGTCCGTATTCACAGGGTCCGGTTGGAAAGCTCCCTGATTTCTGAAATTTTAGGGGTAGGCTTCTCCGCTATGCTCATGCAGGTTATGACCATGGTACAGCAGACGACCCTCTATCATGTTGCGGCCAGGCACGGCGGCGACACTTGGCAGATCATTTTGGGAGCAGCGTTGAGCATCCAGTCCTTCACGATGATTCCTTTGTGGGGAGCCGGTCAGGGCTTCCAGCCCGCCGCCGGAACGAACTACGGTGCAAAGCAGTATGACCGAGTAAAGCAGGTCACCAGGGCTTTTATGGTAGGCGTTACGGTTCTCAGTCTGATCTTCTATATCCCGATCCAGCTTGCGCCTAAAACGATTCTCTCCTGGTTTATCAAGGACGCCGGAATCGTCAGTCAGGGCGTGGCGGACTTCCGTATTCTGTTCAGCACATATATTCTGCTGGGCTTTGTCCTGATGGTCATTACCCTGATGCAGTCCCTGGGGAAAGCGTCTAAAGCCAGCGTTTTGGTCATGATGCGCCAGATCATCTTGTTCGTTCCTCTGGCCATTCTTCTGCCGCAAATCGGCGGTTTGGGTGTGCATGGCGTATTCCTCGCCCCCGCTGTGACAGACTTGATTATTTTGGTCTTGGCAGTCGTAATGCTGGCCGGAGAATTTCGAAACATTTCAAAACTGGCCACCCAGGAGCAGCGATGAAACTGCAAGCATCCGGCGAGGATTATCTGGAAGCGGTGTTGATGCTCCAGCAGAGGCATGGCATGGTCCGCTCCGTTGATCTTGCCCGACACATGGGCTATTCCAAGCCCAGCATCAGCCATGCGGTGGGTGTCCTGCGAGGCGGCGGTTTCCTGACGGTAGATCAAGATGGTTTTCTCCACTTGACAGATGTAGGTCACGAGGTGGCAGAAAAAATCTATGAACGGCATCAGTTCTTTACACAATGGCTCATAGACGCAGGGATTGACCCGGAAACAGCCGAACAGGATGCCTGTCGCATGGAACACGGTATCAGTCAAAACTCCTTTGAACTACTACGCAATGCGTATTCTACTACTCAAAACAATTGAATGGCAGCTAAAGTGAATACACTAATCAACTTTCTGTTGAAAGAGCCATGCTGGCAGCAAGGGAGTGATTGCCCTTGCTGCCGCTTTTTTCACTAAAAATCCAGCAGGGATAAAAGCTAACCCTTACTGGATTTAATCGGAATCGTTTTTTTCCTGCTCAGATAACAGTTGATCCGCCAGAAAGTTGATTGTATTCAACAGTATTTCCTGATTTTTTGCATTGCATGATTGAACCTTCCTGATAAGGTTCTGCAATTTTTCATCTGAAATCGGTGTTTTTGTTGGAAACAATGTGTCTGCCGATATGCCCAGGCACTCGATCAGCCTGGAAAGTGTATCGTATGTAGCATTTTTCTTACCTTTCTCCGTTTCTTGGACGGTTTTAATTGCCAAGCCAGTTTTGTCTGCTAATTTTTGCTGGCTTAGATTAAGCCTTTTTCTTGCGGTCC
>CAJTYS010000107.1 GCA_910583765.1 uncultured Eubacteriales bacterium
CCCCAGCCAAATAATCTCTCCATCTGCCATCGTTTCCAGGTTGATTGGAATAACCTGGGGATACCAAGTGCTGCCCCCTGCTGTTTCCTGCCAATCATCATCGTCACCGCCCATATCCCCAAACAGTTCAGTCATTTCCGCCTCGGTCATATGGGAAACGCCTATGATTTTGTTTTCTGCATCACGGACAACTTTGATATTAACGGTTCCCTTCGGGTTCATATTCAGAGTATAGAAGGAGCCTTCCTTCTGGATGTCCAGAAAGATATTAACCAGTTGCCCCTGATAATAATAGGTCTTTTCATCAACCATCGTGACGCCTGCCTTCTCATATTCCGCCATCTGCGCCTCGGCCCATTCCTTTTCCTGTTTCTCTTTCAACTCGTCAAATTCGTCTTTCCTGTCCAGCCTATCAAAAAGCATGGATTGGAATGCCCAGTTTCCATCCTCCAAAGCCCTGTCCAGCCAAAGTTCCAGTTCCTCTTCATCCATGCAGTCCGTCAAGATAGAGAAAAACGCCATTTTTTTATCAACATACGCTTTTTCGGCGAAGCCGGTAAACAGAGCGGAATTTGTGTCAAGCCGGCGCGCAGCGACAGAGAAAAACGTAAAGTCCCCATCTTCATAGAGCTTTTCAAGCCATTTCTTTTGCGTTTTTTCATCCAGCCGGGGGAAGGTGATTTCAAACAGAGGCAGACTGCCAGCCTCATAGTATCGCTCTATGTCCGCAGAAGCTGTATTCGTTTTTTCAGACCGCTCGTCAGTCGCAGCAGGAGCATTGGAGGTATCGTCTTCCCTCCAGGAATTTTGCCACCAGTCGTCTTCCCAGGGCTTGCCCTGCCATTCGTCCTGCCACAGCTCCTTCCAATCATCAGGGAATTCATCAGGAGCGGTAAAACTTTGTGAAGTATAAATCCCCATAACGCCAGAGCCTTTTCGCGTAACCCGAATTGTATTTGCCCCTGTGCCGTCTGTAAATGTGGAAGTATTCCCGTTTTCCTTGAAATTCTTCGGCTTGTAAATCTCGCCCCAATCGCCGTTGTCGGTAATGGTGGTGGTGGTATTTTTGAAATCATCTTGGGAAACCAACTGGAAATATCCACTGTTGGCAATGGCGTTTACCGAGCCGGAAAATCCCTCCGGCAAGATTAAAAAGACGGAAGCCATATTGAAATTGCCCACGATATTGCCGGATCGGATCAGGCCGCAGGTCAGATACCCGTTATCGGCTTTCAATTTCACATCACTGTAATCCACGTTGGGAAGATAGAGCTTGATTGTTTCATCATTTGTGTTCGTACTGGTTTTGCAGGAGATTGAAACCTTCCAGTCGCGGTTCTGCTGGCTGATGTTTACCGTATAAACATCGCTGTTGTATTCAGCCGAAATCTGATTGTCCGCCGCCGCCAGCACATTTACAGCGGCGCTGCTGACATTCAGCGACAGCGAGGGCCTGCCGGTGGTGTCCAGTGGCGTACCAGGGAGAGACGCCGCATGGGCATTCGCTGTGACTGGCCCCAGCGAATAGACACCAACAAAGGCCGCTCCCA